>JAQIBT010000052.1 GCA_027858915.1 Salinisphaera sp. | reverse complement strand
GGCCGGTCGATCAGTCCGCGCGCGGTCTGCTCATCGGTGATAAGCGTGTTGATATAGCCGCCAGCAGCGCGAGTGGCCGCGAGCCGACTTCGACCGCCCGCAATGAGTACGACCTCGGCGATTGATCCCAGATCTCGAAGCTGGACCGCGACCGTTCGCCGATTGAGTTCATGTGCGACCGGCTGCCCGTTGGCGTCGATGAAATGGCTGAGCAGATCGCCGACCGCGCCGGCCTTTCACAGCGTGTGCGCGTCAGCTTCATTGCTAAGACCGTATTCGACGATCAGCGAACGGGCCATGTCGCCGACGGTAACCACCGCCAGATCGGCGTGTCGCGCTCGGTCGTAGGTTTCGCGGATTGTTGTCTGCGCCAGAATGACGTCGCGCGCCGATTCGCTGTTGGCAAAGATGGGGCTGCGAAGTAGTAACAGTCCACGGCAAAGCGGTTGGCGAAATCGAACACGATTTCGAACGTATTCAGGTCCGCACAGCGTGGTAATCCGCCCTGCATCGATACTACGGAGATGCCGCGGTGGGTATGCGCCTCAACTGCGCGCATGGTGTGCGTTAGCGTTCGTCCCCAGCCAATGGCGACGGTCTGGCGGTCACGCACTGGCCGATCAATGTAGCGTGCGGCACCCACTCCTAGCGCCGCGCGCAGACGATCTCCTTCTTCCAGGGTGGGCACCATCACCGTGTCGCGCAGGTGGTAGCTCTTGCGATCAGTGCCTGTTCCAGCTCAACGCAGTCGGCCAGCCGACTATTCAGACTGATCTGTACCACGCCCGATTCGCGGCCGCTGGCCAGCACGCGATTGATGCGCGCCCGCCTAGTGCCCAGTCGAGTGGCGATCTGCTGCTGGGTGAGACGACCGACGTAGTAGAGTACCAGGCAACTCGGGTCTGCAGCTGTTCCTCGGCGTCGACGCCTGCATTGTGGAGATTGCTACGGCTCATTGCCATGCACGAGCCCTTGCTTGTTCAAACAGTGGGCGTGAGTATCTGGCATGGCGCGATCATGATCGTGGAGGCACGCGGTTGATTCACTATTATTTCACTGCGCCCAGAGTCAGCCCGCGCGCGATATATTTATGCACGATGATGCCGCCGACGATGACCGGCGCGCTGATCATCACGGAACTCGCCATGACTTTGGTCCAGGGTACCGAATAGCCGCCGAGATAAGCCATCGCGATTGTGGGCGCGGTGCGCGACGCGTTGCCCGGGGTGAGCACGAACGCATACAGCAGATTGTTCCAGGCAAAAATGCCGGCCAGGATGGCGGATACGGCAATGCCGGGTTTGACGAGCGGCAGTGCGATCCGCCAGAAAATCCCAAAGCGGCTGAGCCCGTCCAGCAGGGCGGCTTCCTCCAGTGCGATCGGCACCGAGCTGAACTGGTCGACCAGCAGCCACACAATTAGCGGTACGACGAAAACCTGGAAAACCAGAATCAGCACGATCGGGTTGTTGATGAGGTGCAGCTTGCTGGCGGTCAGATAAAAGGGCAGCAGCACCACGACTGGTACTAGCATCCAGTTGGTGACATACCAGAACCAGACCTGTTTTCGGCCACGAAACTGGTAGCGGGATATGCCGTAGGCGGCGGGTGCGCCGACCGCCAGACCCAGCGCGATCGCGCAGGCGGTGACCAGAACGGAGTTGAGCAATGCCCGAACGATTCCCGAACTGGCAATCGCATCAAGATAACCGGAAGCCGTGGGGTGCCACAGCCAGACCGGTGGAATCTTGAACAGTTGGTCGGCGGTCTTGAAGGAGCCGGCCAGCATCCAGTACATCGGGAATAGGATGATTGTCAGAATGATCAGGATGGTCACTGCGTGGCCGATCCTCAGTAGATATTCACGGAGCATGCTTTTCTCCTTCTTTGTATAGCGATGCGCGGCAAGCAGCGGTCAAATCAGCAGGCGATGCATCCGCCGGCGGCCGGTCATTCCATGTCGCTGTAGAAAGCCTTGATGTAGATCTGAGCTAGCACGATCGACATGATCAGCATGAGAATCGATTCGGCTGAGGCGAGGCCGATGTTGAAGCCGCGAAACGCCACCCTCTCTATATGCAGCATGGCAAACATCGTCGACGTGCCCGGCCCGCCTTTCTCGATCGAGTAGATCATCCCGAACGCCTTGATCGTGAACGCGGTCTGGAATACCAGCGCGGCCGTAATGCCTGGCCACATATAGGGCAGGACGACGCCCTTGAATCGTGGCCACCAGCGCGCGGTTTCCAGCATCACCGCTTCTTCGATGTCAGTGGGTACGGTCGACAGACTTGCCGACAGTACGAGTGCGACGAACGGCGTCCATTCCCAGATCTGGGTAATCACCACGGTCGCGAACGCACTCACCGAGCCGCCGAGCCAGTCGACGGGACCAATTCCTATGCCGCCCAAGAGGTAATTGATGATCCCGAACTGGGTGTTAAACATGAGCTGTGCAAGCAGGCCGATGACCGCCGGGGTGATCGCAATCGGAATCACCAGACAAATCTGCAGCAGCCGCTTGAGCACACGGTTGTGCTGGGAATCCAGCGCGAGTGCGATCGCCATGCCCAGCGCCAGTTCGATTGGCAGGGTAATGACAAGCAAAATCAGTGTGCGGAGTACCGACCAGCCAAAGTCGCTAGAAGTCAGGGCAGCGACGAAGTTATCGATGCCGTTGAAGGTGGGGGCACCGAAGCCCATCGTCCAGCTGTGAACCGAGAAATAGGCCGTGTACAGAACCGGGTAAAGGCCTACGCAAAGCAGAAGAATCAATGATGGCCCAACGAAGAACCAAGGCTGTAACCGCTCGCTAAGTGGAGCCGGTGGGTCCTTCACGGGCGGTTTCCCGCCGTCGCCGGGATTCGTGCCAGCGGTCGATGTGTTTGTTGCCATGCCATTGCCCTCCAGTGCAGGCAGTCCCCGACCCGGCGACGGCGGGCCGCCGTCGCCGGGTACATCACCATTTTCCTAGTTCATATTTTTGTAGTGGCTCATGTATTTCTCGGGATTGTTTGCCGTCTTCCAGCAGTGCGACGACTTCATGTAGCTGCTCAGCTTCTGGGCCATCTGGTCGAGACTCTTCTTGACCGGCAACTGTTTCTGTTCCATACGAGAGCCATCGTCCGAGACAATGTTGGAGAACTGCGGGTAGCATTGGATCTGCGGACGCCAATCCGGAATGCTTGCATGCTCCCAGGTCTTCACCATCGGCTTGAGGTACGGATACTGCGACTGGATCGCCGGATCGGTATCTGAGCTCTTGCGCGCTACCACCGCGCCGTTCTGGATCAAAGGCTTTGCCATTTCCTTTGAGGTCAGCCACTGCACGAATAGCCAAGCCGCGTTCTGCTGCTTGGTCGGCACTTGCGAGCTGATCATATAGGCGAAGCCGCCGAAGGCTGACGCGGAACGCTTGGGCCCGGCGGGCTCGACTGCGATGCCCAGTTTGTCGCCGATCGGCGAATTCTTGAGACTGGTGTAGAACGCCGACCACTCGGTGATCATCGCGGCCTTGCCCTGTACAAGGGCCTGCACCACCTGCGGATGATCGTAGGAGACAATACCTGCCGGCATCATCTTGACCAGCTTGCGGCGGAACTCGATGCCCTTGATCGAATCGGGTGAATTGACCATGACCTTGTGGGTCTTCACGTCCAGAAACTTGCCGCCCCAGGGCCACAGGAAGCGCGCGAAAGCGTCCGCGGTCTGGGTCTCGTTGTGCGCTGACTGCAGAATATAGCCGTATTCACCTTTGCTTTTGTCGGTCAGCTTCTTGTCGTACTGCAGCAACTGTTGCCAGGTCGTCGGCGGGCCGTCGAACCCGGCCTTCTTGAGCATATCCTTATTGTAATAAAGCAGACCCGCATAGCTGTCGAACGGCAGGCCAAAGAGTTTGTTGTGGACCGTGAACGCGGATGTCCATACCGGGAAGAAATCACCGATATCGATATTCGGATTCTTCAGCTTGGGGTTGTCGAGAAAATGCTTCACCGGCAACACCCAGCCCGCACCCGAGAACGTGACCGGCCACACCACGTCACTCAGAATAGCGTCGTACTGGTTGCTGTGCGACACGAAGTTCAGCGTTTCCGCCTTGAGCGTGCTTTCGTAGGGAAAGATGGTCCAGTTGACGTGAATGCCGGTCTCTTTCTCGAATTCCGGTGTCAGCTTTTGGGCCGCCTTGTAGCTTGGCCGTTCTAGGCCGACGATGTTGACCGTCGTGCCCTTGTAAGGCGCGGCTGCCTCCTTGAGATTCCAGGCTAGGGCATTGCCAGAAACGCCAAGCCCCAGCAATGCGGCGCTCATGGCCCCTATCTTGATGTGTTTTGGGTTCATTTTCTGCTTTCCTCCCGTATGAGTTTGTGCTGGCCTTCGAGATACTTATAGAAACGTATTGAGCTTCTGTCGACCGGGGTTAAGGAACTTCATCATCAGAACGGTGGGTGAATCTCTCGCTAATGCGCCGGCAACGCGTCGCCTTTGGGCAATATCAGTCTCTTTATCGCAGCGTCGGCGCAGGTGCTTTGCAGCTCGAGCGCCAGGCTGGCCTGATCCAGGCCGCAGCCAAGCACGATAATCGTGTCGCCAAGCTGTGGCCGAATCAGGTCTGGGGCCTGAATAGCCACGCCCAAAGGCTCAAGCATCACGGCGCGGGCCACATCGAAGCTTTCCCGCACTGGGAATATCTGCTCAGCGCGTACTGCCACGGTCGCGGTCATCACCCCGTCCTGCGGTGATGCGCCCAGAAAAATGACTTGCGGGCAGAGATCGACATGGTCGCACCGACACCACTCACAGTCGGCACACGGCTGCGCGCGGTCGACGCCCACCAGCTGATTGCGAGTCAGGTCGAGCGTCGGATGGTCGCCAGCTACCCAGCCGGCGAACTCAGAGCCGGGAACGAACGGCTCGCGAATGATTACTGAATCGATGCCACCTTCGAGATAATAGTGCCGATCGCTATCGCGCACATCCACACCGCCAACCCGAATTAGCACTTTTTCGGGGGCATGCAGGGGATCGTTCTTGTGAGCGACCTGCACGTGCCGGATGCCGTGAATGAAGGCGGCTAGCACTGAAGACCTCGACTGAAGATTGATTGAACAATTGAGCAACGTGTATTACATACGTAAGTTCAAGGCTAGGGCGTGTCAACGCGACTTTCGAACTAGTCTCTTGCGGGGCCCATCCCGGTACAGTTGTAAACAATCGGCGTAAGCCGATAGAACACGCGCGGATCCGGCCGAGCGCGCATTCGTAATTTTACGGCCAGTGTTCGCGGAGGAGGAGCAGGCATATGTCGCAAGTCAAACTCAAGGGCATCGACAAGGTCTTCGGCAACACGCAGGTACTTGACGGCGTCGAGATCGATATCGCCGACGGCGAATTCATGGTGTTCGTTGGTCCGTCGGGCTGTGGCAAGACCACGCTGATGCGCACGATCGCCGGCTTGGAGCGGCCCAGCGCTGGTCACGTATTGATCGATGAAGCCGATGTGACGCGCGCACATCCGGCGCACCGGGGCGTGGCCATGGTGTTCCAGTCCTATGCGCTGTATCCACATATGACGGTGTTCGAGAACATCGCCTTCGGTCTCAGGCTCTCCAAGAAATCGCGTAGCGATGTCGACGCGGCGGTGCGCGATGTGGCCTCGATCCTGCAGATCGAGCCGTTGCTTGAGCGCAAACCGTCAGCGCTTTCCGGCGGGCAGCGCCAGCGGGTAGCGATCGGCCGTGCGATCGTACGAGATCCCAAGGTCTTTCTATTCGATGAGCCCTTGTCGAATCTGGATGCTGCGCTCCGGGTTCAGATGCGCGTTGAGTTGATCAAACTGCACCAGCGCCTGAAAGCGACTATGATCTACGTCACCCACGATCAGACCGAGGCCATGACCATGGCTGATCGGATCGTGGTGCTCAACGGCGGCCGCGTCGAGCAGCTCGGCACTCCGCTGGAGCTCTACGGTCGGCCGGTCAACCGCTTTGTGGCCGGATTTATCGGTTCGCCGAAAATGAATTTCCTGGAAGTATCGGCGAGCCGCGTGGACGACGGCGGGGTGACCGTGACGCTACCGGGCGACGTTGAACTCACCGTACCCGTCGACGGAGAAGGTGTCGAGGTCGGTAGCGCGCTCACCTTTGGCGTTCGTCCCGAGCACGTAGGCATCCGCGACGGTGTGGATGGTCCGGCCGATGTGCGATTGTCTGCCCAGGTGGATTTGGTCGAGCATCTAGGCAGCGAGATTCTGGTGCACGCCAAGCTGTTCGACGACTATCAAATAGAGATAAAAAGCACCGGCCATGACAGCGTCACTCACGATGATCGGCTCGAAGTCGCGATTCGTACCCGGCTCTGTCACCTGTTTGGCGACGATGGGCGGGCGTTGTCACCGCTTGCTGATGAATCGACACCGGTTACAGCGTAGCGCCGAGCCACAGGCGTGCCGTAGGTTGAACTCGGGCTCGGGGAGTCGTTTTGATTGCCGCCCCTCCGGATAGCGTCGGAGTGGCTGAATGGACGCGCCGAGCAGCGGCGGGGTTGAGCGCGGCGATGGCACAACTCGATCCGCTCATGGTTGATCTATTGATTGCGTTTCTGTGCCAGAAATTCCGGATGGCGCTATACGGCGTTAGCCCTGAAGGGCTGACAATGCACCTGCATCATCTTAGCCCGAATGCGCACCCGCTCGGCGATATGACGACGCTGGCGCTTTTCCGCGACGACTGTATCGGGCAAAGATGGTGCTGTTCACTGCACGTCAATTGGGGTCCGATTTTGGTGTGCAAGCGAAGCTTGAGCGCCCGGAACGGATAAAAGCCTATTCTGAAATCGCGTTCGTTATCCAGCAGGTTGCCAATCCTACACCGCATAGCTTAGCCAGCAGCCGGAAGCGACTTCTGCGCAGTGTCCGGGTAAACCAGCGTTGCGGAGCCAGGACGAGCGAGTGTGCAGGCCGAGTGATAGAAACTCGAAATGGCCGCAGTACAAGAGCCGACGTTTTCAAGACAACGGGACGCGGCGCGCGTGTTGCCGTCAAGGTCAGGCAACATCGGCCGCCGGGGTCGAAGGGCAGAGCATGTTCATATGGGAATGACTTAGCCTCCATTTCGCACAAAACCGAGCGACGGCGTCCACACAGTTCGCTGAGCTACGGACCGGGAACTTCTCGTATTGTCGGCTAATTTTGAAACTTGGTCAGGAAAAAAGTGCCAAAACGTCACCTTGACAGTATGTTACGGAGGCCGCATCCATCCCCAGGTGTAGGAAAACTGGCCCGAAAACGTCGGTTGGAGTCAAACAGATCAAATGATCGGGGCCGTGATCAAGGTCAGGCGGGTGGTCGGCCCGGCGGCTGAGATGGGACGCAATACAGAATCTCGGCGACGCGCTGCAGCAGGCTGGCCACTGGGCAGGATGTGTGTAAACCGTAATTTGCCCGATGCTTTGCCATTTGGTAATGATGTGCTGAAAAGTGAATTCATATTTTTCGAATCCGAACGCCCGCCGAATCGCAGGTCATCACTAATCGCAGGTCATCACTATGAGCACAACTGAGCACACTCCTCGCGAATGCGTTAAAACGTTTCTGGACCAAGCGCTGCGTGAGCTGGATATCGAACCTGAATTGGCCTATCTACTCGAAACACCACATCGCACAGTAGAAGTCGAATTGCCGTTGCGTCTGGATAACGGCGAACTCGCGGTTTATTCCGGTTTTCGCGTTCAGCACGACAACAGCCGCGGCCCGTTCAAGGGTGGGCTGAGATTTCATCCGCAACTCGATGCGGATCACTCGCAGGGCCTGGCGAGTCTGATGACGTGGAAGACGGCGCTGATGAATATACCCATGGGGGGCGCGAAAGGGGGCATCAACTGTGATCCAAGCGAATTATCGGTCGCCGAAGTGGAGCGGCTAACCAAAATGTTCATTACGCGCATCGAAGCGCTCATCGGCCCCGACCGTGATATTCCCGCGCCGGATGTGGCCACCGGCGGCCGTGAAATGGCATGGATCTACGACGCTTACACGCAGATCCACGGCCATCATCCGGATGTCGTCACCGGAAAGCCACTGGAGTTGGGAGGCTCCCATGGTCGCGTAGAGGCCACAGGGTTTGGCGTTGCATTCTCCGCCGAACGCGCCTGCGGTGCACGCGATATCGACATGGACGGTGCCCGCATTGCCATACAGGGTTTCGGTAAAGTCGGGACCTACGCGGCGCAGTTTCTGTCCGAGAAAGGTGCAAAGATCGTAGCCGTGTCTGATGTAGGCGGCGGGCTGTTCAACGAAGATGGGCTCGATGTGGCCGCGCTGATCGAGCAAACTCGAGACGAGGATGGCAGCACTAAATCGGTCACCGAGACGAGCAATTTGGGCAAAGAAATCAGCAATGAGGCACTGCTCACTCTGGACGTGAGCGTCCTTATTCCCGCCGCGCTCGGCGCAGCGATAAACAGCGACAACGTGCACGATATCAGCGCTGATATTGTGGTTGAGGCAGCGAATTTGCCGGTCACCTGTGATGCGGATGACGTGCTGAAAGAGCGCGGCATTGCTGTTATTCCGGATATTCTGGCCAACGCTGGCGGCTTCGTTGTCTCTTATCTGGAATGGGTGCAGAATCGCCAGGGGCGCCAATGGACCGAAGAGATCGTGCGCGAGGCACAGATCGAATATCTGGAAGCCGCCTGGACCACCTTGGAAAGTCGCATGGCCGACAACAATATAAATTTTCGACTGGCTGCGTACACTGTAGCGGCCGAGCGTGTGATAAAGACCAAGAATCTACGCGGCTATCTGCTTTGAATATCCGCTGGACCTCAGCCCTTGAATTCATTACCGGAACTTACGGCTAGTGAAAATCAGTAGTTCAATGCCGCGGTTGAGAAATCTTGGATAAGACGTAGTGACATCCAGAAACGTACTCCCTAGACAGACTCGGCTTCGCGCAGGTTCTCCTTGAGCGCGCGATAAATTTCGTCCCCGTCGAGCATACTGAGATCCAAGCCGGATTCGCCGCTGACGACGGCGAACTGCTGCAAGCGGGTTGTGTTCTGGCCGACGTAGGCCATTGCCCAGTTGGAAAACGCCCGATTTTCGGATGGCTCGAATAGCAGTATCGTGGCGTTTGAATGGCGCTCGTCGCACTGTATGCGTTCGAATGTCTCCCAGAAAAGAACGCAGGTCATAAGCGGAATGTTCTCTCAACAGGCGCGACGCTGGATCGAACGACCGCATCGAGCCGTAGCATACCCAAGCCATGCCGCAGCGTATGACAATTTACCCCGGAGCTGAATTTTTATACGACGACAATGAACTCTGGCTGGCCAAACAGAATAGTTGACGTCGTATCATTCGGGCGGAGCAGCAGATCGGAGCGTCGAGCACCGCTACCACTTCTCGGCGAACGGCCGAAGATCCAGTTCGAAGGTCCAGGCCGAGCGTGGCTGACAAGTGATCTGGTAGATCGACTCAGCGATCGCCTCGGGTGCGAGAAAATATTCGTCCGGTTTGTCGGGCATCATCTCGCGGGTACGCGGTATATCGATGACGCCGTCGACGATGGCGATCGCCACGTGAATGCCCTCAGGCCCGAGTTGGCGCGCCAGCGATTGGGCCAGGCTGTATTGAGCAGCCTTCGCGGCCGCGAAACCGGCAAAATTCGCCCCCCCTTTTTTGCTCGCGGTCGCGCCGGTAACCACGATATGGCCCTTGCCGGCGCTACGCATGCCCGGCACCACTGCCGTCGCACAGTGGAAGAGGCCGAGCGCATTGGTCCGCCAGGCGGCTTCGAAGTCGGGCGCCCCGATCCGGTCGATATTGCCGAACATCGCTGCTCCGGCGTTGTATAGCAAGGCATCCACCGGACCCAGATCCGACTCGATCGCCGCAAAGGTCTCGGCAACCTGACGCTCGTCCGCCGCGTCGCAAGGATAGGCCGACGCGCCTTCGATTCCGTCTGCGAAAGTTTGCAGCCGGCCTGCGCTGCGCCCGATCAGCGCGACAAGATAACCCGCCGCGGCGAAGCGCCGAGCCAGTGCAAGACCGTTGCCGGGGCCGGCCCCGGGAATAGCGCAGACGGGCGGATTCATCGTTTGCTCCTGTAGTGGTGCAGACACGCAAGACTCTCGGTGCATGATGCGCGTTTCGGCGATCCCGGTCACTGCGTCAGCGGAATTGCGGAAAAACGGAGGGATGTTTAGACGTTTCGGGTGTCCGTCAAGAACCAGATGTTTTCGGCGTGGGTGAGCCGCCCATCGCGTGCCGACGAGGCGCACGAAAGGCAAATTTGCGATAAAACCCAAGAGCGCCGTGATGATGGGCGTGTTTTGACGGAAGGCAGGCAGGCACAGGTCAACCGCGCCGGGCCTTCGGGGCGGATGAACTGTAGAGCGGCGTACGCGTTACGTGGGCTGGAGGCGAGTCACCAGCGCCAAGTTGTGGGCGACCACCGACGACCAGACAGAGGCCTGGAAATGCGCCAGCCCTTTCCAGGTTCAACGGGCCAGACCATAAGCGCGTTTCAGGCAGGAAATCCCGGCTTTCGATGCCGGCGCGGAAGTTGCGCAGTTTGCGATACACCCAGATGCTGCGTGCCATGTCCGGGACTTCGAGCCCGCGAGGGGGTTTTATTTGATCGCCCGATGTCAGCCGAGGCATTCGACGTCCGGCTGAGCGCCATGAGGGCGGCGACCCCAGGCGCGGCGGGAAACTAAAAGGGGTAGACCCAACAGTTGTGTTACCGGCCGCCATCGAAATTGGCATCCGGGCGACCGTATCTCTCGACGAGAAAAACGAGCGTTTTCCGAAGGGCGTGGTCACGCAAAGCGAGCACATTTCAATAGGCGAATGGGCTACAAGGTCGCACAACATTCTTTAAGGAACAGGCCATGACTGAAAATGCCGTCGTCCGCGCCCGCATCGACGCGCATATCAAGGAAGAGGCCAGTGTCGTGCTTGCGTCAATGGCGTTGACCGTATCGGATGCTTTCCGAATGCTGCTGACGCGCGTCGCTCGCGAGAAAGCCTTGCCGTTCGAGCCTTTGAATGCCACCACCATCGAAGCTATGAGAGAAGCCCGTCGCGGCGAGCTTGAAACCGTAACACTCGACGATCTTCAAGTCGCGCTTGATGCGGACGATTAAGCAATCGAGCCAGTTCAAGCGAGACTTGAAACGAGAAGCCAAAGGCCCGCACAGGAAAACGCTAAAACGTGGTTTCGTCGCCCTCGTCAATACCCTGGCCAGTGACCAGCCGTTGGCCGATAAGCACCGCGACCACGCGTTAACCGGCGATTGGAAAGATCACTGCACAGCGAGCTGGGCCTCTGAGCCCAACGACCCATATCGCGTCCCGTGCCTCAGTCTCAGTATTTTGTGCTGGTCTCAGCTAATGTCCGCTCAGTCTCAAATAATCCGAGCCGAGAGGCGCGGATAGTCTCAAATAATTTGAGCTCAAATTGCCGATGATCTCGCGCCGAGCGGCGATGATCTCAAACCGCTACAGCTACGGACTTGATAACCTGATCTCTACTCTATCCAATCTGCCGATATGTGGTTCTCGTAGGTCTGGCTTGCTTCAACCCGCACGCCTAAATCGATACGGAGTTGCTGCTCAGTTCTCGTTTGGGTCCAGGTACTTCTTCGAGGTGCGCGATAGCGTCGCTGCCGTTCTGATGAGGCGTTGGCCGGCCGGCTGCTGCTGGGCTAACTCCGGCCGGACCGACAATCTCGGCATCCGGCACGGGCACGAGTGTATATTCAACGCACAAACTGTTATCGACCAAAGGCATAGAATGATTAAAAAACGCGCACTGGGCGGCCAGGGCCTCGAAGTATCGGCACTGGGTCTCGGCTGCATGGGCATGAGCCAGTCTTACGGCAAGGCCGATGACAGCGAGTCCATTTCGGTCATCCATCGCGCCATCGATCTGGGCGTCACGCTGTTCGATACGGCCGAGGTCTATGGCCCTTATATCAACGAAGAGCTGCTCGGTCGAGCGCTGACTGATCGGCGCGACGAGGTGATCATCGCCACCAAGTTCGGCATGGATATTCAGGACGGCGCCATGGTCGGCACCAACAGCCGCCCGGAGCAGATTCGATCCGTGGCCGAAGCTTCGCTCAAGCGGCTGAATACCGATCGGATTGATCTGTTCTATCAGCATCGCGTCGATCCCGACGTGCCGATGGAAGACGTGGCCGGCACCGTGGCTGACCTGGTGGCGGAGGGCAAGGTCGGCTATTTCGGCCTGTCGGAAGCCGGCATGGACAATATTCGGCGTGCTCATGCGGTGCATCCGGTGAGTGCGGTGCAGAGCGAGTATTCGCTCTGGGAGCGCAATCTGGAAGCCGATATTCTGCCGCTGCTACGCGAACTTGGTATCGGGCTTGTGCCTTACAGCCCCTTGGGCCGCGGCTTTCTCACCGGCACGGCGAAACGCGCCGAGGAATATCCGGAAGGGGACTTCCGCCGCGGCGATCCGCGGTTTCAGGGCGAGAATTTCGATGCCAATCAGGCGGCCGCTGACTCGGTGCATGCCATCGCCGCTGACAAGGGCGTCAAGGGTGGCCAGATCGCGCTGGCCTGGCTGCTGCACAAGGGCGACGACATCGTGCCGATTCCCGGTACCAAGCGCACTAAGTACCTCGAAGAGAATGTCGCCGCCGCCGATATCGCGCTCGGCGCCGACGACATCGTTCGCCTGGACGACGCGCTCCGCCCGGATGCCATTTCTGGACCGCGCTACGGCGAACGCATGATGAAGATGGTCGATCGCTGATACTGGACTTGACAATACGAGCCTGCTTTTCCTGAAATCAATAGCTTAGAGCGAAACGGCAACACGCCCTAGTCTGGGATGAAAATAAAGTGTCCACAAGCGAGTAGCATAGGAAGCAATGCGACCTCGTTTGCCGGCGCATCGAGGCGTAACGTTGGATAACGGTCTCGCCTGCCGTTAGCATATGTTTCATCCGAAAAGTGCGCTATGTGAGCCAAGTCTCGCCAGTCGAAGACTTCAAGCGTCGTGTTTCCGGTAAATCAGCAGAAAATCAGGTTTGACGAGGGGACATTCACGATAGCCAGCCCAGTTCCCGCTCAGGTCGTGATCGCGGTATGGCGTATCCAGCGGCTGATCATCGGTCGCCAGTGCCATGATGACGGGTTTTAGGATGTCGTTGAGCGTCGCTCGATGCTTTCCCTTCGCTTCACGCTTGTAGTCGCGTTTGAAGGGGGAAGAGCGCTCAATCGTCCGCACGCAGATCGGCCATCAGGTCATCGACGTTACTAAATCGCTTTCCCTTTCCAGCTTCCAGCTCGGCAATGGCATTGCGTGTCGTGACGGTCGGCACCTTGACATCAAAAGGCAAACGCCGCTCATCGGCTACACGTAGCATCAGCAGGCGAATGGCGTTCTACACGGACAAACCCATGGCGTCAAGTGCATCAGTGGCGCGCGCCTTTGTATCCGAGTCAATGCGGATCTTTATTTTCATTCGACAGTTGGTCGCGGGTCACGTGATGCCCGACTTATGTGCATATGTGCTTGAGCATTCCGCAGAAATATAGCGTGGCCAATGCGGTCGGGAAGTTGAAGGGCAAATCGGCGATATTGGTGAATCAGAAATTTGGACGCCGCAAGAATGTGACGGGGTTTCGCTGTTAGGGAATAACGCCGCTACCCGGATTCGGCGCTTGAGCTCCTTGGTTACGCGCTCATCAGCGTTAGTAGTCCACTATCCTGTGAACGCCAGCATAGACGACAACCTCGCGACTGATTTCAGTCTAACGCGCGGGCGGATCCCGGTCCGCGCAGCCAATCCGCGATAACTTGGGCGAGTTCGGTGTGGTGAAGTCGCAGAGCCTGATGGGTATGCATAGCAGCGCGGTCGTGCTCGTCGGCGGCTAGACAAGTCAGCGCCCGCTCGAGATGTCGCACGGCGGCACTTTGCGCGGCCCCGGCCTGCGCCAGATCGGCGCCACAGCGTGGACAGCCAGACCCATCCGATAGTCGAGCCCGGCACAGTGGGCAGCGCATTATCGTCATGCTTCGAGAAAATAGATCAGGTCCGACAGCTGCTCAAGCGCGGGTTGGACCGCGGCGGCGTCGCCGGCAGTGAGCGCTTCGTTGATCTGCTCCACGCCGTCGACCAGGTCCTCGCGGTCCTCGGCATTGGCGTTCTCCATCAGCCGCTCGGCCTTGTCGATCAAAGCGCGAGCATCAGCCGCCTGTTTTCCGGTCGGTTGATCAGCGCTGGCGCCGATATCGCCGTCGGGGATGGTTTCGCCTTCCAGCAGACGCCCGATGCGCTGCCGGGCGTCGTCGATGCCCTGGGGCTCGATGCCGGCGACGGCCCTATCGATACGGATGCTTTTTTCCAGGCCGGTGTCTTTTTCCCGGGCGGTGACGCTCAGGATACCGTCCAGGTCGAGTGCGCAAGTCATGATGACCGGGTTGCCGGCAGGCGCGTCGCGTAGCCCCTCGATCCGGAATTTTCCGATCTGGGTATTGTTGAGGGCGTCTGGATCCTCGCCTTGATAAACCTCGACATCGACCGTCTCCTGACCATCGTAGGCGGTATAGAAGACTTCGCTTTTGGTCACCGGGATCGGCGTGTTCTTGCGGATGATCGGGACAAAACAATAGCTGTGGAACTGGCCGTTCAACTCGGCGATCGCGCTGGTGCCGAAGGTGTAGGGCGTGATATCGACCAGAACCGTGCGTGCCGGGGCGCCGGCGATCACTGCCGCCTGGCTGGCCGCGCCCGCGGCCACGCACAGATCCGGATCGATATCGCCGCGTGGCGCGAGCCCCAGTTCGGCTTCCAGGCGCTGGGCGATGATCGGCGTCCGGGTGGCGCCGCCAACCAGCAGGACTTCGTCAAGATCCGAACTGGTCAGCCCGGCATCGCTCAGCGCGGTGTGCATGGCCTCTAGCGTTTCTTCGACGTACGACTCGATCATCGCCTCGTAGTCGCTGCGCGCAAGTTCCAGCGACAAATTCACCGGCCGGCCGTCTTTCTCCAGCAGGTATTCTTCTTCGATGTTGGCATACGGCCGGTCAGACAGCGCGATCTTGGCGTTCTCGGCGGCACGCTGCAGACGCGCTATGGCGGCCGTGGATTGTCGCGCGTCGACGCCGTGTTCTTGTTGTAGATGGGCCAGCAGATGCTCGATAATCAGGGTATCGAAATCATCGCCGCCCAGATGGTTGTTGCCGTGGCTGGCACGGACTTCCACCACGCCGGCTTCCATGGCGACCACCGAGACATCGAAGGTGCCGCCGCCTAGATCATAGACCAACAACTGCCGGGATTGTTCGGCGCCGGCTTCATAAGCCAGGGCCGCCGCAGTCGGCTCGTTGATGATGCGGGCGACGTCCAGGCCCGCGATTTCTCCGGCTTCGCGGGTGGCCTGGCGCTGGGCATCGGAAAAATACGCCGGTACCGTGATGACCGCGCGCATAACGGTCTTGCCAAGCCAGGCTTCGGCCACCGTCTTGAGACGGCGCAGGATCAGGGCCGAAATTTCCTGCGGGCTATAGTGCTGGTCACCGAGTGCGATCGTCTCGTCGCTGCCCATGCGCCGCTTGACCGATCGCACCGTGCGCTCGGGGTACAGCGCGGCCTGGTTTTTGGCTGGCTGGCCGACCAGCAGCATCCCGGCGTCGTCCAGACCAACTACTGACGGCAGCAGCCGGGTGCCTGTCTCGATTTCCAGCACTTCCACGCGGCCCTCGTGGACCACCGCCACTTCTGAGTTGGTGGTGCCCAGGTCAATGCCGATGATCGTGTCGCTCATACGTCTTGCTCTATTTAATTTGATGATGGGTCGCGGGTCTTGTTGGCCACGACTTCGGCCAGGCGCAGCACTTCGCCAGCGCGCTGATAGCCGCGGCGGACTTCTTCGAGCGCTAAGCCGTCGGCCTGTTCGGTTTGGGTACGCACTGCGGCGACGCGCATGCGGTGCGGATCGATGACCTGGCCGACAGCCTTGATTGGTTTGACGTCATAGCTCGCCAGCGCTTGATCAAGGCGTCTCAGAGTGATGCCCAGGCCTTCGGCCATATCCTGAACCAGGGCGTGCTGACGCGGCGAAAAGAACCGCGCTAGCGCGCCCGGTTGATGACTCGAAGCCAGCGCCTGGGCTTGCGCCAGGCGATCGCGTAGCTCGATCAGTTCCAGAAGGAGCCCGCGTTCGGCGTTTGCGGTAACCGCTGCCTGCTTGTCTCGACGATCGTTGAGCTCGCTCTGGAGACGCTTGCCGTTGTCTTCCAACGTCGAGAATACGCCGCTGAACTCATCCAGCGCGCGCTTGACCTGGCGCGATTCCAGCCGGATCTCGTTTCTCAGCCCGGCCAGCTCAGTGAACAGGGTGTAGAGATCGATCTCCCGCGAGTCTCGGCTGTCATCGTTAGGGCCAGAATGCTCTGGCGTTTCTGGCAGCCCGTCGAGATAGCCGCGTAGCTCGGTGACCAACCGCTGTTTGGTTTGCTCGTCCATTATCGGCTAATCAGGAGGATTTGAGGCCGGCGGCCAGCGCGGCCCGCACCGCGTCAACGCTCGGCCGGCGCGGTGTGCCGGGCGCAAGCAGTTGGACGGCCAGATCGGTCGTGTTCGGCGTTTCAGCGTGAAACAGAGCGTGTGCGATACGACGCCGGTGGCTTGCGATCTGTTCGTAGGCGTCGCGCAGACGTTGAAAACCCGCCGGGTCGCGTTCCGGCGAGTGCGTGCGCAGCCCGTCGAGATACGCGCGACGAACGGTGTCGTCGTCCGCGGCTTCCGGCGTCATGTCAAGAATCTTATAAGGATCACTCATGAGTCGTCTCCGAACAGATCGGCCTGATTGCTGTTGTCTTGCCCGGACCGCTGGTTGTTTGAGCGCGATCTGCTGGGTGGTGGCGGGGGTTGGTTATCGCCATCGATAAACGCTTGTATCTTGACCGAAATATCTGCCGGAATCGACTCGCCGCGCTTCATTTCCTCGTCAAGACGGCGCATGTCGGCCGGGCTCAGGAATCGTTCAAAGATCTCCCGAATTTCGGGATTGATGGTCCCGTCGATCTGCACGGGGATCGATTCTGGCGCAGGCTCTGGCGCCATAGCGTCTTCAAACGGGTCGAAATAATCGAGCCCAGGCATGGGCGGCAATATCGCTTCCAGCGTCGCCCGGATACGCTCGGCGGTGCGCTCGTCGCCAGTCCCCTGGGCACGCATGCAAGCAATGTTGAGCTGAGTACATTCCTCGTCCCAGGGCAGGATACGCTCGCCGCGCTTGTGCCCCTTGATTCGATAAAAGACGAACAGCGGCTCCATGGGCCAGCGCTTGAGCGCTGTCACGGCATAGCGTTTGAGCGGGCCGTATTGGTGATAACGCAGCAGCGTCTCGCATACCTGCTCGGCCCGCCCGCGATCGAGCTTGGTCTTGGCAGCCTGATTGAGAGCGGGCGAGAGTTTGTCCAGCGCGGCTTCCACGGACGGCCGGTGTAGTTGGCCCGGCCGCAGGGCGCCCAGCGCGTCGACCAGGGCGAGCACGTGCACGCGCTCGCCCAAGGTCTTGATCGCAGGCAGCCCGGCCGCGCGGATGACCGTGGTGAGGTTCTGGCCAGCACGGCCGGCTTCCAACAGCAGAAAGAACCGGGCGACCAGGGCATCGCCGATGCGTTGCCCGGCCGCGGCCAGCGCCGGGGTCTTCGCGCCGTGGTCGGTAAACGTCGTCAGCGCGTTCAGGATCGCCACTCGAGCGACGTCCACCGTGCTGCGTGCGTAATCGGCAGCATGGTCGATCTCGCGCCGGGCCGCATTAGGTTTGTCAGCTTGGATCTGTTTGCGGGCATGGCCCAGATACGCGTCCACGAGCAGACCCCGTGCGCCCGCATTGATCGGATCAATAGCCAGCATACGCTCGGTGTACCGCGCCGCTTTTTTATACGCTTTGCCTGCGGTCGCGGTCTCGGCGGCCTTGAACAGGCAGGCGGTATCGTCGGGAAACTGGGCCAGCGCCTGGTCGGCCCAGCCGCGCGCGGCCTTGAGATCGCCGACGTGCAGATAATGGTCCAACAGCCGCAGCGTGCTGTCGCGATCAGCCGCGTCGAGATCCAGGCTGGCTGTCAGTTGATGGACGACCGGAGGCTCCAGCGGCAGACTCGTTGTGCTGGGCTGGATCACATCGGCGATATGACGATGGATCAGGGCACGCCGCAGCTTGTTGTGCTCGTCCGGCGCGGGTTCGGCGGCCAGGCTGTCTATCATCCGATGCCATTGGCTCAGGGCATCCCCGAGCATGCCACTGGCTTCGAATGTCAACGCCAACAGGCGCGCGGTTTCCGATTCAGACAACGCGCCGTATAGCTTGACAAGCCGACGATGCAGATTGTCGTCATCGCCGGCGAGCATAAACGCCACGGCGCGCGCATAACGCTTGTCCAGCATCTTGCGATGCGCAATCACGAAATCGAACAGCGTTTTATGATCCGGATCGGCGCCTAATCGGGCCAGCGGCGCCAGAAGCTGGCGTTGGTTCGCGCTCCAGCCGCACAAGGCTGCCAGCAAATCCTGTGCTCCCTGACGGAGACCGGCCAGCTTGGTGATCTCGGGCGGCGTGGCCGAACCGATTCTTCCGGCGGTTTCCAGCACTTGCAGAATACCGATGAACGGCGTATCGGCCGGCACTCGCGCCGTCAGCTCGGCCGCCGCTGCCGGGTCGGTCTCATATCGCTGCAGTGCCTTCAAAAGCTGACGAAAATCGCGATACGGGGAGCGAAACGCAATCCGCGCCAGCGCGCTCTGCAGGCGTTCGTCGTCGGCCTCGACATACGCGGCCAGCGCAGCGTCAGCAGCGGGAAAATCCCGCGCGACCGGGTCATCAGCCGACATGTGCTCGACGAGTTCACCACCGTCTGCGAGTGCGGCTGCCGCCAGACGCGCTTGCAGATGGGCCACGCCGTCAGCGCCGGCCAGCGCGGTCGCATTCTGACGATACAGGCGCGCGATCTCCTGAGTACGGTCGGCGGCAATGAGCCACCGCAGATAACACGGATCAGCCAGCGCTTTATCGCAGGTTTCAGCACGATTCTGCCACAAGGCAATCGCTTCCTTGATCATGCCGCGCTCGGCTAACTGAGCGGTACGTCCCGCATAGGCACGGGCCAGACCCTCGGTCCATTCCGGCCGCTGTTCGATCTTGCGCAGCTGCTTATAATCGGTCGCCGCGTCCTTGAAACGCCCTCGTTCAAGATGCTCTGCGGCGGTGCGCGCCGTCTCTTCCAAGCTTGGCGCCTTGGCTTTTTTCGAGTGGGCAGTCTTTTTCTTGCGGGCCATATGTACAGTGATCCAAGAGATCGTCGATGGGCTAGATGATTGACAAGAGGTTACGCTTTTCAACCCACTTCCTGCCAAGCCGATTGCCGGTTCCAAGGGATGAACGAGCCGTCACTGGCTCACACGATACCAGCTCGCAAAATCGGTTTTCATCCGCGGGTCAACCGTGCGCAGACCCTGAGAGGGTTTTTACAAAAAAACGTATGATAGACAACGCTATATGAGTGGATTATCCGGAGTGCGTTGTGCCGAGAGGCGGTCGCCAAGGTAAAATTGGCGAACACGAAAAAGATGAACCGCCCAAGCGGTATGGATATCAAGCCCACTATCGAGACCAGGCGCCCGAGCAGCGCGGCCGTGCTTGATGCGCAATCGACCCGGAGTTCACCGCAGGGCGGACCCAGCGGTTTTGATGTGGGTAAGAAAGTCAAAGGCCGCCAACGGAATCTGATCGCCGATACGCTGGGCTTGTTGCTGGCGGTCACGGTGACCGCCGCGAGCGTGGTCGCGATCGCGATGCGGCCCACCTGCCGGTAGCCGAGGCCATGGGCACATCGCTCGCGAGACCTTGTTTGTCGATAACGGCTATGCCGGCAAGTATGCCGCTATCCCGCGCAACGACATGTGTTGAATGTGGGCGTCGTGCGGCATCCGGCCAACCGGAACGCCGGTTGCTGGCGCCATCCGGACCAAGGCGAGATGTTTCCTGTCGTCGCCGACAGCTAGCCCGCATTTTGCATAAAACCCATCGACGGCTTGCGAACAATTGGCTGAGTGGTCTGACGGCGAGCTGATTGGCCGTATCGCTGGCTGATTTCAAGATTGGGCCAGGAAAAAGCGCGCGAATACCGGTGTGGCAGGGGTTTTAGAGAGGCTGCATCCATCCCAGGACGC
>JAQIBT010000048.1 GCA_027858915.1 Salinisphaera sp. | reverse complement strand
GATCAGGTCAATCTGACCGATGACGAATCGCGCATCATGCCGACCTCGGGCGGCGGCTTCGAGCAAAGCTATAACGCTCAGGCCAGCGTCGACGTCGATACCGGCTTGATCGTCAGTGGTCACGTGACCCAGCAGAGCAACGATCAACACGAGGTCGAGCCCACCCTGGCGCAACTGAGTGACCAGAGCGAGATGATCGGCCAGCCGACCGCGCTGTTAGCGGATGCCGGGTATTACAGTGCAGACAACATCAAAGCGGTGGCCGCGAACGACATCGTGCCGTTTATCTCGGATGAACGCGAACGCCACAATCCACCGCTGATGAAACGCATCGAAGAGCCGCCGGTTCAAACCGATTTTGACGGACCGGTCAACGAGATGCGTTATCGAATGCGCACGCCGGCCGGCAAGAAGGTTTATGCACGACGCAAGTGCACCATCGAACCGACGTTCGGGATCATCAAACACGTGCTGGGCTTCCGACAATTTCTGCTGCGGGGCCTGAACGCGGTCAACGGCGAATGGAATCTGGTCTGTATCGCCTTCAACCTAAAAAAACTCCACACCTTGGCTGGATAAGAGGCGATATGCCTCTTTTTGTCTTCACCAAAACAGTCAATTCTCGGTCACCAGTGGACAATTGACACATCGACGCACAATCGGCCCGACTTCCGACTCTGCTAAAGGCTCAGTCCGACGAACTCCTAGAAGCCAGCAATATAACGCATCAGTGCCGTCGGTTTGCCAAAACCAACTCTTTGGACTCAGCCGCTGGAATTTGTGCAAAATGCGAAATAGATCAATTACCAACGTCTGGCCAATGTGCTAACGTTGATTGGTCCGTTCGATAATAGGCAATGCTTCCATGGTCGGTAACTCGATCCTGCTTCCCTCCAAGCGTCCCTTGGTCGTCAGCAAATCGTCGGTTGAGGTGGAGCCGGAAGCGGACGCCGCCTGGGTCCGACTGATCTACGCCTATATCGCCTTCGCGACATTCTGGCTACTCCTCGGCACGCTGGCGGGCGAGTACCTTGGGTTAAAGTTTGTATGGCCGGATATAGATCACATTGCCTGGTTGTCCTTCGGCCGGTTGCGCCCGGTGCACACCAATACGGTGTTCTGGGGCTGGGCGTCGCTGGCGATGATCGCGCTAGCGCTATATGTGGTGCCCAAGACTAGCCAGCGGCGGCTCTACAGCCTGCCGCTGGCATGGTTTTCGCTAGTATTGATCAACGTGTCGGTGCTTGCCGGCGACCTGCTACTGATGGCCGGCATCAACAACGCGGCCCAAGAGTACCGGGAATACATCTGGCCGGCGATGGGACTGTTTGTCGCCGGCATCATTGTCTTGGCTTATGATCTCGTTCGGACTATTATCGACCGCGCAGTCGAGGAGATCTACATCTCCAACTGGTACATCATGGGCGGTTTTCTCTGGACCATCGCACTGATGGTGATCGCCTATATTCCCACTTACCAGCGCACCGGCATCAGCGAGACGGTCATTCAAGGATTCTACATGCACATGGGTGTGGGGATGTGGTTTACGCCCATAGTGCTGGGACTCACCTACTACTTCCTGCCGAAGCTGCTCAACAAGCCCATTTATTCCTATTCCCTGGGTGTGCTGGCTTTCTGGACTCAAATGGTGTTCTACAGCATGCTCGGCGCGCATCATTTTATTTACGCGCCGACTCCCTGGGCGCTGCAGACCATCGCCATCATCTTCAGCGTGGGCATGGTCGTTACCCTGGTCGCCGGCACTGGCAACTTTTTGATGACCATGAAGGGCAGCTTCCACGCGGTTGGACGCAGCTACAGCCTGCCTTTCATCCTGGTGGGGGTGATCTCGTATTTTGTGTTCTCGCTGCAGGGCACCTTCGAAGCCTTCCGCTCGTCGAACCATCTGTGGGATTTCACCAACTACACCATCGCCCATTCGCACCTGACCATGTACGGCTTCGTGGTGTTTCTGATCTGGGGGGGCATCTACGGCCTACTGCCGCGCCTGACCGGCCGCGAACCGTCGCAGTTGCTGATCGGCGTGCACTTCTGGTTCGCGCTGGTCGGCCTGGCCCTGTACAGCATCGCGTTGATGATCGGCGGTACGCTTCAGGGCCTGAGCTGGATGTCGGACGCGCCCTTCATCAAGTCGGTCATACTGATGGCGCCGTTTTACCTGTGGCGTGCGATCGGCGGCACGCTGATGTTTCTATCGCACCTGATCTTCGCTTATAACATCTGGTGCATGCGGCCGGGGCAACTACACGTCGATGAGGCGGCGGCGCAGCGAGCCGCAGTATGAATTTCCATCGCAACCACTGGCTGCTACTGGGCACGATTTTCTTTGGCTTCATCTTCTTGGGGCTCATTATTGCCATCGGCCCGGCTTACTGGGTCCAGGCCAAAGTCAATGCGCGGCCGGCGCCGCAGTCGTTGACGCCATTGCAACAGCGCGGCCTCGATGTGTATATCTCCGAGGGCTGCGCGGCGTGCCACACTCAGCAGGTGCGCCCGATTGCCATGGACCGGGTCTGGGGCCGGCCTTCCACGTCGCGCGACTACGCGAAGCTGGGCGGCCCGATGGACGTCTGGCGGCCTTATACGCCCGCGGTGCTGGGTACTGAGCGCACCGGACCGGATCTTGCCAATGTCGGCTCCCGTCAGCCGAGCAAGACCTGGCAGTACATGCATCTTTACAATCCGCGCTCGGTGGTCAAGCCGTCGATCATGCCGGCCTTTCCCTGGCTGTTCAAAGTGACGGATCACCCGGCGGTCAATACCACCGCGGTGCCGGTTCCAGCGCCGTACGCACCGAGCAATGGCAAGGTTGTACCGACCGAGCGCGCCAAGGCGTTGGTGGCTTATCTTTTGTCGCTGCATCAGGAGGCAAAGACGACGCGATCGCCACAAAAGTCAGCCCAGGCGGCGGCAAAGGGGACCGCGCAGGAAAGTCAGCCGCAAGCGAAGAAGACTACATCTTCGGCCAATGGCGCCACGTTGTACAGCAACAACTGCGCGAGTTGTCATCAGGCCGATGGTGGGGGCCTGCCCGGCGCGTTCCCGTCCCTGGCCGGCGATGAGGTCGTGACCGCCACCGATCCCACCGAGCATATCGACACCGTGCTCAACGGCGCGCACGGGCGCACCATAGACGGCAAAACCTATGGCGCCTCGATGCCGCCCTTCGGCAGTCGCTTCAGTGATGCCAAGATCGCCGCGATCATCAATCACGAGCGCACCAGTTGGGGCAATAACGCCCCGACCGTCACCGCCGACGATGTCGCAAAACAGCGCGCCGGAGGCAAATAGCGATGCGTCGTCCTATCCACTGCTTCAC
>JAQIBT010000009.1 GCA_027858915.1 Salinisphaera sp. | reverse complement strand
CTGGAATTCAAGGCGTTTGCCGATATGAGCCAACTGTTTGCCAAATAAAGCTTATACGCACGAACTTGCCGGTCGCCGGATCGACATTGATGTCGTATTCCGCGTTGGACGTGTCGATGCGATAAACATGAAGCTAATATATGTCGATTTTTCTGGATTTAATCGACATGTAATCGCTTCAACGGGTTTCCGCGAGCCGCTTACCGCGCGGTTGCCGTGGCCCTGTCACCTGACGCCATCTGACCTGCGATGCGTGCAGGCGTGCATGAATCATCGCGGCCGCCCGATAAGCAGCAGATACACCTCGTCGACCTTGCCTGCGTTCACGATCGTGTGCGAGCAGTGGACCGGCACGGCCGCAGCGTCGCCGGTGGCGAGCGTAACGACATGGTCGCCGGATTGGATCTCTATCTCCCCGTCCATCACTACAAACGCTTCACGAGTGCCCGATTCGTGCGCCGGAAACGGCCCGGCATGACTGCCGACGGGAATCGTATACTTCACCATCTCGGTGCCGTGATACGGCCGCAGGAGCGCCTCACGTAATGCGCCACCGTCATCCTGGCGCATGCGCTGTGTTTCACCCGCCCGCGTGACCGATACCGGCTCGACGCTCTGGCCGATGAGTTCCGCGAGCGGTACTGCCAACGCCTCTGCGATCTTCAAAGCGTTCGCCAGGCTCGGCGTGCGCTCACCGCGCTCGATCTTGGATAGCGCGGCCCGGGAAACGCCGCTCCGATCCGCCAGTGCTTCAAGCGTCAGTCCACGTTCGCGGCGCACGCGTCGTACCGCCTCGGAGAATATTTTCTCCATTAGTAGAATTATTTCACTCCCTCGATTAGCTTGATAGAGCGAGATTAAATCTTCTATCGGAGAATTGCATTGCCAGGCTAACGCCAACCGTTAAGTATCCGTCATGCGGGAGGAAATCGATGAACGCCCTATGAGCGGTCTTCCAATCGTTCTGGCGCTCGGTTGTATGGCGGCCCGCATGACAGCGGCCAAGGCCGGTGCGCTCGCGCTGGCTGCTGCCGTCATCATTGCGTTGGTTGCGTTCAGTACAAGCCTCTCGCAACTGCTTGGCGCAGAAGCCGATCTTGCCGGTGTAATGATTGAGGTAGCGCTGATTCTCTTCGGCGGGCTCTGGCTCAACGCGATCTTGCAGCACGCCGGCAGCCAGGCCCGGCTCGGCCGTGCCCTGATCGAGCGAACTTGTCGTCCCGAGCGAGCGTCGGTGCTCGTGGTGCTGGGGATTATCCCGTTCGCCGAATCGGTAACCGGCTTTGGCGTCGGTGCCATCATCGGTATACCGTTATTGCGTGCGATCGGCCTGAGTCCAGGGCGCGCTGCGATCTGCGGATTGCTCGGACTCGTCATTGTGCCCTGGGGATCGCTGGGCCCTGGCACGCTGGTCGCCGCAAGGCTTGCCAACGTGGATTATCAGGCACTCGGCACCATGAGTGCGTTGTTGTCGGGCGTCGTATTTTTTGTGATGGGCGCAGCGGCCTTGCTGATTGGGCTGGGTCGGTCAGCGCTTCGGACAGCGCTCGTCGATTTGCTGCGGACCGCGATCTCGCTCTGGCTGGGCGTATGGCTGGCGTACTGGGCAGTGCCTTCGCGATTGCGGTCACGCTGATCCATGCAAGGCTTTCTGATCACAAACAGACAGCGTCGACGCCTTGGCCCTTGGCCGATTGCGGGCCTTACCTGATGCTCGTATCCGGCCTGCTGATCACCCACATCGTGCCGACCTGGGACGCTGTCCGACCTGGGACGCTGTCCGGCCTTGGCAATCGGTGATCGCCAGCCCTGCGACCTGGCTGATCATTACTGCCGCGGCGGCGCCGTGGCTCACCCCGGGCAGCGCACCGCGCTCCGCAACGATGTTGAATACACTCAGGCAATGACGCCTGGTCGCGATGACAACGCTACTCTTTCTGGCGCTTGGGGCCGTGCTTTCTGCCAGCGGCATGAGCCATGCGCTGGCTGATGCCGGTGCTCGCCTGGGCCCTGCCTATCCGGCCATCGCGCCATGGGTTGGCGCACTGGGCGGGTTTCTGGCCGGCTCGAACACCGGCGCAAGCGCCCTATTTGCCACCAGCCAGGCACAAGCGGCGGTTGCGATCGGCTACCCGGTGCTTGTCATGGTCGGACTGCAGAACGTCGGGGCTTCGCTGGCGATCATGGCCGCCCTGCCCAAGATTGTGATGGCAACGGCCGTGGCGTATTCGATCCCGGCCGCTGATGATTACTCAGCTGCCCAGGAAAACTGCCCAACCGTTGCCTCGGTGTTGTGGCCGATTCTACTGACCGACGCGCTCGCGCTTTGTGGACTGTCTTTGATAGGAATTCTGAATTAAAACCTCTGATTTACTCCCGAGACAGCTGTTTCGCATCCCAAAATCCACGACAACCGCGGAAAGATTGTACTTGTCACGCGTGCGTCCACTGCTATCAATCCCAACGCGATCAAATCCAAGCCAGGATCAACACCCGTCACTTTACGAATCCGTAAACTGGCGGCAAACGCGCGGCAACATGGCAGCTGTCAGTCTTGGCTCATCCCGCAATCGCGGGTGACCGGGTTAGCCCCTGGTTCACGCTACTACCAATCAGCTCAAGGAACATACTATGCGTCTCAATCGATGGAAACTTGCCGCCGCCGCCCTCTCGGTACTGGGTGTGGTCTCGACCACGGCATACGCCTATACCGGCGAGCAAAATGCCAGCAATGCCAAACTGACAATGCAACAGGCCCGTGCCGAGGCACTCAGTCAGGTACACGGCAAGATCAAAAGCGCGGAACTGGAAAAAGAATCGGGCGGCTCGGGCCTACGCTACTCGTTCGATATCCAGACCAAAAACGGTGTACGTGAAGTCGGCGTCGACGCCGTGTCCGGCAAAGTGCTGGAGAACAGCGCAGATAATTCGCAGGATGAAGCGCAGGAAGCACGCGCCGAGCACAAGCAGACATCCAATACCCAGGCGAACGAGTCAGAAGACCAGGATACGGATCGAAACGGGTCCGAACACTAGATAGTCGCCGCATTGGATGGACGGGGCCGGACGCCCCGTCTTTTCAGCCTGACTCGACACAACGAACAAGAGCCTAAACGAGCGTGCAAAAGATTCTAGTCATTGAAGATGATACCGAAACCGCCGATTATATCGCGCGCGGTTTGCGCGAACTCGGCCACACCGTGGACATCGCTCAAGATGGCTCAGAAGGCTTGTTTCTCGCGACCGACGAAATCGGTTATGAATTATTGATCGTCGATCGCATGCTTCCCCGGCTTGATGGCCTAGCGCTGGTCAAGGCGGTACGAGACACCGGTCTGAAAACGCCGGTTCTTTTTCTGACGACGTTGGGCGGCATCGATGACCGCGTGGACGGCCTGGAAGCAGGCGGCGACGACTATCTCGTGAAACCGTTTGCCTTTGCCGAGTTGGCCGCCCGGGTCCAGGCGCTTGCGCGCCGGCCACCGTTGCAGGCCGAAACCACGCATCTGCAGGTCGCCGACCTGCAGATGGACCTGGTCAAACGCCGCGTCTGGCGTAACGACAGCCCGATCGACCTGCAGCCGCGCGAATTTCGACTGCTCGAATATCTGATGCGGCATGCAGACGAAGTCGTGACACGCACCATGCTGCTGGAACAGGTCTGGGATTTTCATTTCGACCCCAAGACCAGCGTCGTCGAAACCCACGTCAGTCGCCTGCGCGCCAAGATCGATCGCGACTTCCCGTCCCCACTCATTCATACCGTGCGCGGCGCCGGCTACTCCTTGCATGCGCCTGAATAGACTGGCGCGAAGCAGCGCGTTTCGCAGCGGCCTGGCCTATGCCGCGCTTTTTACACTCAGCGCGGTCATTCTGTTCGCCATTGTGTACTGGCAGACCGCAGGCACCATGAAAAATCAGGTGCACCATGCGATCGACAACGAACTACAGATGCTGCTTGGCGAGTATCGCGACGACGGTTTGAGCGGACTCCAGAACGCCATCGATGATCGACTGGAATCCGGCTCGGCGCGAACGCGCTATCTTCTCGTGCGCCATGGTCGGGTGCTGGCAGGCGATCTGCCCAAGCAGGTCGCCGTGCTCGGCTGGTCGCAAGCGCGGCGACCGGATCGCCCAGGCGACTCGATCGGTACCGGGGCAACCGACGACGACGGCGTACCGATCATTGCCCGCGGCGTCCGGCTTGCCCATGGCGGCGTGCTGGTCGTCGCCCAAGATGCCGGGCAGCTCGCTGACTTACGCAACCGGCTGGCGTATGCATTGGGGTGGGGCCTGGCATTGACGTTGCTGCTGGGGGCCGCCGGCGGCGCATTCATGGGCAGTGCGGCGTTACGCCGCGTGGAGAGCATCAACCGCGTGGCGAGGCGCGTCATCGACGGCGAACTGTCCCAACGCATGCCGGTCGGTAAGCGCAACGATGAGTTCGATCATCTGGCCATGCATCTCAACCGCATGCTCGACCAGATCGAGCAGCTCATGAACGGCATGCGCCAGGTCAGCAGCGATATCGCACACGACTTGCGCACCCCGCTCGGCCGCCTCCGCCAAGGGCTCGACACCGCCCGCACACAGGCCGGCTCTGCCGCCGAACACCGCGCGGCCATTGACCATGCGATCTTTCAGACCGACCAGATCCTCGACACGTTTGCCGCATTGCTGCGTATCGCACAGATCGAATCCGGCAGCCGCCGCGCACGCTTTGCCGATTTTGACCTCTCGGTACTCGCCGATACGCTCGCGGAAACCTACACCGCGGTCGCCGAGGAAAGCCAGCACATCCTGTCCTGTCGTGTTGAACCCGCACTACATATTCGCGGCGATCGCGAGCTCATGACCCAGGCGGTCGCCAATCTGATCGAAAATGCACTCACCCATACGCCGGCGGGCACGCCCATAGAGCTCACTCTGGCAAGCGTCGGCCAATCAGCCGTCATCAGCGTGACTGATAGCGGGCCGGGCATACCCAGCAATGCGGTCGAAAAAGTCACACAACGTTTTTATCGACTGGAGGCCAGCCGCTCGACACCGGGCAGCGGCCTTGGATTGAGTCTGGTCGCTGCCATCGCCGAGCTGCACGGCACCCTGCTGATCCTCGAAGACAATGCGCCCGGGCTGAGGGCGTCCTTGCTTCTGCCACTGGCCGGCTGATGCTATCGCCGTGTCAGGCAAGACCGCGCCGGCAGGCGCATTCCGGTATCAGCACATTGATTCCTGCGCAACGGCGAATGCCCAAGCGAAGCGTTAGATATGATTGCTGCGAAATTATCGGCGTTTGGCGATCGACATCAAGCCGCCATGAGACGCGATGTTTATTCCATCCGTTCGCGTCCTTCGGCGTCACCAGCCAACCGTTTTTTCGCACCGCAGCGTTCATTTATGAGTCTCGTTTTTCAGCAGCTGGCGTTTGCGCTCCACGCCCCAGCGATAACCAGACAGACTGCCGTCAGTGCGCACAACGCGATGGCAGGGAATAGCGAGCGCCAGTTTGTTGGCCGCACAAGCGCCGGCCACCGCGCGTACCGATTTCGGCGCGTCGATGCGCTCGGCGATTTCTGTGTAGCTGGCGGTCGAGCCTATGGGTATCTCGCGCAGCGCCTGCCAGACCCGCTGCTGAAACACGGTGCCGCGGACATCGAGCGGCAGATCGAGTCCCAAGGACGGCGACTCGACAAAGCCGATGACCTGAGCCACGTAGCGTTCGAACGTGCCGTCGCCGCCGATCAGCTGCGCGCGCGAAAATCTATCCTGGAGCTCGCGGGCAAGGGCATCGGGTTCGTCACCCAGGCTGATCTGACAGATGCCCCGCTCGGTGCCGGCGACCAGGATCGAGCCCAGCGCACATTCACCAATCGCGAACCGGATCACGCTGTCGACGCCGCCGTTGCGATAGCGCATCGGGGGCATGCCCAACGTCTGTTCGGCCGTATCGTAGAAATGGCCACTCGAATTGAACCCCGCGTCGTAAATCGCCTCGGTCACGCTCGCGCCATCGCCGAGTTGCGCGCGCACTTTCCGGTCTCGATGGGCGATTGCATATTGATGGGGAGTCAGTCCAGTGCTGCGCTTGAACAGACGATGAAAATGATACGTGCTGATGCCGATGTGCCTTGCCAGTTCGTCGAGTCGTAGGGCGGTCTCGCTCGCTTCGATCAACCGGCATACCTTGGCCACTCGATCCGCGTCGCGCTCGGCGCGTGGGATGCGATCGGGCGTACAGCGCTTGCAGGGCCGGAAACCGGCCTGCTCGGCCTGGGCGCCGGTGTCAAAGAACGCCACGTTCTCGCGCCGCGGCAGTCGGGACCTGCAGCTTGGCCGGCAATACACACCGGTCGTCTTCACCGCATAGAAGAAATCGCCGTCGGCAGCAGCGTCGTTGGTGACCACTGACTGCCAGCGCAGATTCTCAAGCTCGTTCCTCGACATCTCGATAGGCTCTTTCAAGTGGACCACCAAACGCTCCATCCAATACCTGGATGATATAAGCCTGGAACTAGCCCGCGCTCACTGCACTCCGAGACTTGCTTTCTAATTCGACAGATCTGGGCAAATTCATCGCGGCCCAGTGGATCAACGAGTGGATCCATTTAATGCGATCGGCTAGCCCCTCATCCTGGCCGAAGCGTGCGGCCCTCTAAAACCAACTCCGCGAACAAGAGTCCGGCGATGTCCGGAGCTTCGGGGGAGCATATTTATCGCGACACCCATGACGATTTCCACGCGACAAGACAAGCACCCTGTCCGGCCAATCGCCCTTACTCAATACCGCGATCTTCGCGTGCCGCTCCCGCGTATTCAGAGGGCCGGGCAAGCCTATCCCGGCCCCAGGGGAATCACTTCTGGAATAGATGGGTGGCGTGTGTGATGGCGCCGCCTGCACGAATAGCCGCGGCGATAACCGCCACTTCGGACAACTGCGCCTCACTCGCCCCGGCCTCGCGAGCCGCCTGAGTATGCAGCTCGATGCAGTAAGGACACTGCGTTGTCAGCGCAACCGCGACGGCCATCAATTGCTTGTGCTGAACGTCAATTGCCCCGGGGGCAAAAGCGGCTTTGTCGAAGGCCCAGAACGCCTTCATCGCATCTGGCGCATTGTCATCCAGTTTTTTTAGCTGGCCGAGATTTTTCATATCGAACATGGCTTATCCTATATATGTGTGAGTCACGCATATAACTTAATCCGATTAATTTTGAAAGGCAAGACGCCATGAACGAGCCAGACAACCGACTGACCAACCTATTCGGAGCCCTCGCACTGGGCGTTACAGATCGGATGCGCTCAGCGATACTGGAAGAAACCACGCTGGGCGGCGAAACCAGCGCCGCGTTGGTGGTCGTCGGACATGCGCCCGGGCAGTCGATCAATCAGCTGAGTCGCGTACTCCGGCTCTCGCACGCCGGCGCGGTGCGCATGGTCGCCCGGCTGACAACGGCGGGCCTGGTGACGCGTAGCAGCGCAGCACACGACCGGCGCGTAGTAGTGCTTCATCTCACCGAGGCCGGGCAAGCACAGAGAACCACCCTGCTCGACCGCCGCCGTCGAGTGCTCGAACAAATCCTGGAAGTCGTTACGGTGGACGACCGCGCTGCGTTGGAACGGATAATCCCAGCCGTGCTTCGCCTTTTGCCGCACGATGCAACTTCCGCCTTGAGCGTCTGTCGATTCTGCAACGAAGAGCAGTGCGTGGCCTGCCCGATGGCCGGATTCGGTGCGCTGGATACTCCGTCCGGCCGCGTGGCAGATGAGTAGCGAGTTTGACGACGGCCGTGAACAATACCGTGTTGCAGAAAGTAGCCTCAGACTTAACGGCCTGTTGCTTGAGCGATGTGTGCGCATCAGGCAGCAAAAACCCCTGCTTCAGCGCTGGGGCGTCAAAGTCATTTCACCAAAATCAATTATTACTCTCATATTCCATGAAAGGCTGTCGGACTCAAGGCCAATCTACTGCCCCGGCGCGATAACGGCATAAAAGAACCGATTTTTCTCAGCTTGCTCGCTACGATCGCTTGAGTCCGACAGCCTCCATCCCGGATTTTGCATGGATATGCGCGATGATCGCGCAGCATATTGGTTTCACAGGAAATTTTTCGAAGGCGCGTCGTATCGGCGACTACGGCCAACTGAGAAAATATCCTGCGGAATCAA
>JAQIBT010000133.1 GCA_027858915.1 Salinisphaera sp. | reverse complement strand
TTCATCACGCCCGTTCTGCGACCAGACAAAGGAGCTTATTCAGGATCTGCCTGCTCTACGCCCGACGCTGCTGCAAAAGCCGCTTGTCGCTTGCCGCTCGATCAAAGCCAAGCGCCTGCTGCTTGTCCTGGCAGAACGTCTGGAACACAGCTGGCTGGATCAGTTGGATACCAGCCAAATCGACCTCGGCAGCGGCAAGCGAAGCCTCAAGGTGCCAAGCCACTTCCACCGGCGCTACCAGATCACCGTGCCTGCTGTCTGGGAAGAGCATGAGGGTCATGCCGGGTTTCAGTGAGCGCTATATCGACCAGACGCGGCTGCTGCTCACCGTCCTGCCCTACGTCGGCAGACAGACAGATTTCGCGATCAAGGCTGGCGCCGAGCGATACTCGTGTCTGACCCCTTTCAGTTCCCAAGATCTGACCCTGAGGTTTTTTCTATGAAGTGGCTTATAGAGATAGCGTCCGAGAGGCAAAACGCCAGCCCTACATTCAGCTCCCCCTTCGCTTCATGCTGGCAAGGTTACAAATTCATACGGCGAAACACCGTATGCGTTAGTAAAAATGCGATCGGCCCATGCCTTGATTTGCTCATCCGTTCCGTTTGGCTGAAGCCATTGAAAATCGTAGCTGAACGGTCCTGACGTGATGATCCACTGATAGGTAAGATCGTAAAGGGCGCAACCGCTATAGAACCCCTGAAACGTTTCCATAACAGGGACTTTGTCGAGGCCCGTACGAATAACCGGAACGATCATCTCATCTTCCCCTCGATCCATATATAAGGGTGACTGTCGCGAAAAGAGGCCGATGCTCTCCTGGCTAGCGTTGCGACCCGCCATATTTGCGCCTGGCCAGCAGAGGATATGTGGATAGGATGCCTTATCGCGGGCATATGAAGCGAATTGACCGAAGAGCACCTGAAGGGGGAGATTAAGAGCATCTGCTTTGCCGGAGTGGTGACGCGCCAAGCAGTCCTTGAACGCAGGGCCATCGTTGACCCAGCGATTGATCTCGTCCGCAATTTGTAGCGGTGTGAAGGTGCTTATAGCGCGGCAGAGCTGCGTGCTTACCTCCACATACTCCCTCGCGCTATACTCCGTTATCGCGGTACTTAATTCAGGAAACTGGTGCTTTATGATGATCGAAAGGTGGATGAAGCGCATGCCTGGATCGACATCAATTATAAAGCAGTCTGGTGCAAGAACCGGAAATGGGAAGGCCTCGGCCGGATTCATCGCGATGTCGCAGATGAGCATGAATAGAGCGACCGTGGGGTGATCAATCGTATCGGGGCGTGCGAATTCGGTTCTTGCAAGAAAATCGTCGAAGGCGGCCATGTAGATTGGCGAAAGCATACCGGCGGCGTCAGCATCATCCCAATTGAAAGCCCCCGCAGTGAAGAAATGTAAATATTGGAGCTGCGCGAATCGCGCCTGACCTTCAAAAATGTGGAACGCTCCAATTGGCGATAGAGTAATCGGCGAGCCATAAAAATAGCCTGGTTCTTTCGCTTCCCTGAGCTTGCCTAGCTCTTTTTGCCAACTGCGCGGATCTGGAATGAACTCAAGCTCTCGGTCAAAAGTGCTGCTCAGCGCCATGATCCCGTTGCCCAACGCGATGCTATACGTATGGGCCAAGCTCTCGAACATTGGTTTGTTAACGAGTGACTCGGCGCGTTCTGGATTGGTGACTAGAAATCGATAGGCCTCGATATCGAACTGATTGTTGATGATTATATTGGCCGTAGCTCGTGCCGATTCCGTAACGCTGGGCCCTGAGTTTGTCTTCGCCCATGTGCGGATCGGTTTGACCGGTCCAGCCTGATCCAAAAACGTTCTAAGATGATTTAGGTTCGCGTGGGTCTGTGCCGGATAGCTCAGACTCATCATGAACCCGCAGGTGCTGCCGATATGCTGCCACCAGTGAATGGTTTCGTGCAGGAACGTGGAGAACGCTTGCATCTGTTCAAACGTCACGTCGCTGGCGCTGTACAAACCGATGTCGTCCGGCAAGCTAGCAATGAGCTCGTGAACCCGTGGAGACAGGCGAACTACGAAGCGAAGGCCATCGTACAGCCCATGCGCGTTGAGCGTGGCGTTAAAATGCGTGTGCGGAAGGAGGTCCCCGCGGCTCGTATCGAGCAACCCTGGATCAGGGTTCCGTATCCAAGTTTGATATCTTCGTTTGCTCAAATTTTTTTCTTCATCACTTCAAAACCGTCCTTCACGAATAACGCGGTCAAGTTTTGCGTTGAGACGATTCGCTTGTTACGTCCAGAAACTACAGATATAGGGTCAGGTCTCGCGTCGTGCGTCAAATGGGGTCAGTTCCTGCGTTTTGCTTCGACGCAATCCCAGCAGACTCCGAAAGCGCCCCCAACACGGCTTCCGGTCGCCGAGCTAAAACATTCAGTAAAACTCGAGCTGGCCCGTGAGGCTGTCGATCGCCGCGCTCCCAATGCCGCAAGGTTCCCAGGCTAATGCCAAACGACAATGCAAACTCTCGCTGCGTCATACCGACGTTATCCCGAACGGCTTTGACGTCGAGCGCCGACATCTCGTGGACGACGACTTGGTTGGGTTGCTTGGCGCTGTGTGCAATGGCCTCTTCGAGACCCGCTTTAATACTGTTGAATGCGTCACTCATATTTAAATTCCGGCATTGCGGGCTAATAGTTTGGCCAGGCTGGCGAGTTCTTTCCGTTGGGCATCGGTGATATTGCTCTGCTCGTTTTTCCCGAATACGGTCAGCAGATACAACGGTAGGCGCTCGTCGTGGAAATAGTAGATGACGCGAACACCGCCACTCTTACCGCTGCCTTCGCGAGCCCACCGCAACTTGCGAATACCGCCGGTGGCTTTGAGCAGGACACCCGCCTTTGGGCGCGAGGCGAGATATTCAATCAGCGATCGGTGTTCGGTTTCGCCAATCAGCTTGCCGATACGCCGTACGAACTCGGACGTTTCAGCGACTGTCTGCATTGGTCAGATAGTACGCCAATGGATTACTCAATGCCAGATGTTGATATCCGTGCAGCAACCCCTGAAGTCCGCTGGACCCGACGTTTAATCGTCTGCTCAACAATCCCAGCTTCCCCATAAACTCCCAACTTGACTCGAGCCCGAGTCAACCCCGTATAAAACAACTCCCGAGTCAAAACCGGCACGTCATAATCCGGCAGCACCAGCGTAACGGAATCAAACTCCGACCCCTGACTCTTGTGAATAGTCATCGCGTACACGGAGTCGTGCGCGGGTAAGTGCGCTCGGCAAGAAAGCCCGCAGGCCGTGGTCCCCCATGAACCAGACCCGAATTTGCCCTGATTCATTGTATAGGGCAACACCCACGTCGCCCTTATAGAGCCCGCTGCGGTAGTCATTTCGTCTAATCATAATCGGGCGGCCGTGATACCAGGCCGTCGCGGGGTTCAAGTCGAAGCGCCGAGCGAGGGGTGTTCAGGTCTCGCCTTTTGCGCCAGCGATGAAGGCAAAACGAAAGATCTGACCCGAGGCCTTTACCCTGTTCTGGACCTGCTCGCCGGAACCGTGCCCGGAAAGACGACCGCGATCTGAGGATACATTGCTACACAAGGAACCCGCGCAGCAGCGCCGCGGTGCCATCGAGATGCTCGGCCATCGCCGCACGGGCAGCCGCTGGATCGCCGCTGAAAACAGCGGCTACGATCGCTCGGTGTTGTTCGTTCGAGTGCGTCAGGTTCTTGTCGAGCACAGGGATCTTATCCAGCAGCTGATTGATACGCGTCCGGCTCTCGGCCATTGAGCGGATCAAGCTTGGTGCCCCGGTCGCCTTGGCTAAAGCCAGATGCAGCCGAGAATCCAGGCGGCGATAATTGTCTGATGTCGCCTCCAGACTTTCCTGCAAACACCCGCTCAACTCGTAACGTTGCGCCGCCGAGAGGCTTTGTTCGGCGGCGATTTCCACGATGCCCAGCTCGATCACGCGCCGCCACTTGAGGGTATCCTCTACCTCGGCGGCCTGAAGGCCGGTGGCGGCGCTGTCATCGAGCTGGTGTCTGCGTGGCGTATCTGCCTCGCACCCCGAAACGAACGTGCCGCCACCGCGCCCCCGTCGTACATCGACCCATCCGGCTGATTGCAGCTCCGAGATTGCATCGCGGAGCGTCGCGCGGGATACGCCCAGTTGCCCGGCGAGTTCTCGCTCGGAAGGGAATCGTTCTCCCGGCGGCACGATCCCGAGACGAATGATGCGCAGCAGGCATTCGATCGTGTCTTCGAAGACATTGCCGGTCCGCGCTGAAGTGACCGCCGACAACGGCGCAAGATACCGCGAGGTCACGCTGCTATCGTTTGCCAACGAAGTGGACCCTCTAATCAAACGGCGTGACGTAGGCGCTGGTCAGGCCCCCGTCCACAATGAAGCTCGACGCGGTGATGAACGATGCATCGTCGCTGGCCAGGAACGCGACTGCGGCGGCCATCTCTTCGGGCGTGCCGAAACGGCCAATCGGGATATGCACCAGACGTCGAGCGGCCATTTCCGGATCCTTGGCGAACAGTTCCTGCAGCAACACAGTATTCACCGGGCCTGGGCAAAGGGCGTTGACGCGGATGCCCTGCTTGGCGAATTCCACCCCCAGCTCGCGCGACATCGCGAGCACCCCGCCTTTCGACGCGGTATAGGAGATCTGCGAAGTCGCCGCACCCATCAGCGCCACGAACGAAGCCGTATTGATGATCGAGCCCTTACCCTGGGCCTGCATATAGGTCAGCGCGTGTTTTGTGCAAAGGTACACCGATGTCAGATTGATCTCCTGCACCTTGCGCCAGGCGTCGAGCCCTGTCTCGGTAATCGAGGCGTCGTCAGGCGGGGAGATGCCGGCATTGTTGAATGCGATATCGACCCGTCCGTAGGTGTCGTTCGTGACCTTGAACAGATTCTCGACGTCGGCCGGCTCGGTGACATTGGTGTAGACAAAGAGACCGTCGACTGCCTTGGCGGCGGCTTCACCGGCTTCGCGGTTGGTGTCGGCGATGACGACATGGGCGCCTTCGCCAGCCAGCCGATGGGCGGTGGCCAGCCCGATTCCGCTGGCGCCGCCGGTAATGACGGCCGAGCGGCCGGGCAGTCGGCGGCATACGATCTTGTCTTGGGTGTTCATAGGGTCTAGCTCGTGGCAATGAAGAGGTTCTTGGTTTCGGTAAAGCTGGCCAGCGCGTGGGGCCCAAGCTCGCGGCCGATGCCGGACTGTTTGAATCCGCCGAAGGGCGTGTTGTAGCGCACCGCCGAATGCGAATTCAGCGACAGCGCCCCGGCTTCAACGCCGCGGGCGACGCGCAGGCCGCGTCCGATGTTTTCGGTCCAGATCGAACCCGAAAGGCCGTAGATCGAATCGTTGGCCAAGGCGATCGCCTCGGCCTCGTCGTCGAACGGAAATACGGTCACGACCGGTCCGAAGATTTCCTCGGTCATGACCCGGTCCTGCGCGGTTTTCGCGAGTACCACCGTTGGTTTGAACCAGTAGCCGGCGCCGGCGGGGATAGTGCCGGTGAAGGCGATATCCACCGAGTCGTCCAGAAACGAAGCAACGCGCTTGCGTTGCTGCGCCGAAATCAGCGGACCCATCTCAGTCGACTCATAACCCGGTGCACCCACTTTTACCCCTTGTACTGCGGGTTCGAGCAGCGTCATGAACTTATCCATCACGCTTCGTTGGACCAGCAGCCTGGAGCGCGCACAGCAATCCTGTCCTGCATTGTCGAAAACTCCGTACGGCGCGGTGGCCGCTGCCCGTTCGAGATCAGCGTCGTCGAAGATGATGTTGGCGCTTTTGCCGCCCAGCTCGAGGGTGATCCGTTTCATCGTGTTCGCCGCACCCGCCATGATCTGCTTGCCGACCGCTGACGAGCCGGTGAACACGATCTTGGCGATCTTCGGATGGTCGACAAACGCCTGGCCGACGATCGAACCCTTGCCGGGCAACACCTGGAACACGTCCGGCGGAATGCCGGCCTCGTGGGCAAGTGCGGCTAACCGAATCGCGGTCAACGGGGTGAGCTCGGCCGGTTTAAGCACGACGGTGTTGCCGGCGGCCAGCGCCGGTGCGAAGCCCCAGCCCGCGATCGGCATCGGGAAGTTCCAGGGCACGATGATGCCGACTACGCCAAGCGGCTCGTGAAAGGTAATGTCGATGCCGCCGTCGACCGGTATCTGATCGCCCAGATGGCGCTCTATGGCGCCGGCGAAATAATGCAGCACGTCACGTACGTTTTGGGCTTCGCCGCGGGCATTGCTGATCGTATGCCCGGCCTCGCGGACTTCGAGCGCGGCCAGATTTTCGACTTCTGCGTCGACCCGCTCGGCGAAACGGCGCAACAGACGGGCCCGATCCGCATGCGAGACGGCGCGCCAGCGGGGGTAGACAGCGGCGGCGCGTTCGATAGCGGCATTGGCGCAATCCTCGTCGTTCATCTCGATGGATTCGACGAGTTGCTCGGTGGCTGGGTTGATGACGTCGTAGTTCATGCGTCCTCGCGAAGTTTTGGGATTGACTGCCGTTTGCCTGCGGCAGCGACCAGCGCAGAGAAAAGACGAAGATCGTCTGGCGTTTCTTCTGGGTGCCATTGCACAGCGACCAGCATGGGTGCGGCGTCCGAATCGCTGTCGCACCCCTCGATGCCTTCGATACAGCCATCGGCTGCATGCGCGCTGATCCGCAGGCCGGAACCGATCGTGTCCAGCCCTTGATGATGATGGCAGCGTACCCGCACGCTCGGCCCGATCACTGCCGCAAGGACCGAGCCTGCTTCGGTGCTTACGTCTACGTCGAGAAACATTCCGCTGGTGGCACCCTGGTGTTGATCGAGGCCGGGGACGGTGGGCAGGTGCTGGTGCAGCGTTCCGCCGTGGACGGCATTGATCAATTGGGCGCCGCGGCAAATTCCGAGCACCGGCAAGCCGGCCGCGCGGGCTGCCACATATAGAGTGCTTTCGAAGGTGTCGCGTGACGTATTGGCTGGCCCTGTGTGCGCGCCGCGCTGCGCGCCGTAATGCAGCGGATCGATGTCTTCGCCGCCGGTCAGGATCAAGCCGTCGAGCTCGGCCACCTCGCGGCTATTCCACGACTGTACGGGCGGTAGCAATGCGACGCGCCCGCCGGCCTGGGATACCGCTTCGATATAGACGGCAGGTAGAAAGCTCGCGTGCACGTCCCACGCACCGTGCTGGCTTCGGCCGTAATAGGTCGGCAGCCCGATCAGCGGACGGCGCGTTTCACTGGCCGCGCCGGGCGCATGCAGGTCAGAGTCGTTCAAAGCCACGATGCACCTCCCAATCGGTCACGGCGCCGTCGAAGGCGTTCATTTCCACCTGTCCGCAATGCACGTAGTGGTCGACGACTTCGTCGCCGAAGGCTTTGCGGGCAATCGGCGAATGGTCGAACAGGTCGACGGCGTCGTGCAGCCGATGCGGGATGTGCGGCACGTCCTCAGCGTATGCATTGCCGGCAATCGCGTCTTCCAGTTCGAGTTCATGCTCGATGCCGTGCAGGCCAGCGGCCACGAGCGCGGCGGCGGCCAGGTAGGGATTGGCATCTGCGCCCGGCGCGCGTTGTTCGAAGCGCAGGCTTGGCCCGTGGCCGACAATCCGCAAGGCGCAGGTGCGATTGTCCCAGCCCCAGCCGATTGCGGTGGGCGCGAAGGAGGCACGGGCGTAGCGCTTGTAGGAGTTGATGTTCGGTGCATACAGATAGGTGAAATCACGTTGCGCGGCGATCTGACCGGCGACAAATTGGCGCATCGTGTTGCTCATGTCGGTGCCATCGCCGGCGGCGAAAACGGGCCGGCCCTGCTCATCGAGCAGACTCAGATGGATATGGCAGGAGTTGCCTTCGCGCTCGTTCGGCTTGGCCATGAACGTGACCGATCGCCCTTCCTGGTCGGCGATCTCCTTGGCGCCGAGTTTGAATACGGCGTGGTTGTCGCAGGTGGCCAGCATGTCGGTAAAACGAAAGCCGACCTCGAGCTGGCCGAGGTTGCACTCGCCTTTCGCGCTCTCGGTATAGAGGCCGGCCTGGTCCATCTCGTTGCGCACCCGGCGCAGGTATGTCTCGACCTGGCCGGTGCCGAACAAGGAGTAGTCGATATTGTAGGTACTGGCTGCCTCCAGGTTGCGGTAGCCGCTCTGCATCGCCTCGCGGTAACTGGTGTTGTAGAGAGCGAATTCGAGTTCGGTGGCGCCGATCGCGCTGAAGCCGCGGGCTTTGAGACGCTCGAGTTGGCGTTTGAGTATCTGTCGGGGCGATTGCGGCACTGGGGTGCCATCGAGAAAAGTCAGGTCGCATTGGACCATGGCCGTGGCTGGATGCCAGGGGATATGCCGCAGGGTGGCGAAATCCGGGGCGAACATGAGATCGCCGTAGCCGTGTTCCCATGACGTCAACGCATAACCGTCGACCGTGTTCATTTCGACGTCGTCGGCAAGCAGGTAATTGCAGCCTTCGGTGCCGTGCTCCATCACCTCGTCGACAAAGAACCGGCCGGTCACGCGTTTGCCCTGCAGACGGCCCTGCATGTCCGTGGCGGCGACTAGCACGGTATCGATCTTGCCGGCGGCGATCTCGTCCACCAGCTTGTCCAGCGTCAGCGCCGGACTGCCGAGGTCTGGGTTCGAATTCATACAAACCTCTCTTTTCTGTATCTCGGGTCTAGACGACGAGCACCAGAGTTTTCGTTGATAAAGGTATGCTCTCTAATGTTTAAACCTACCATATCGACGTGTAAAACCAACTCTAAGACCATAGTATGGTCTATTTGCAGGCCTATTGACAACCTATCTTGGTGCTGCTAATGATTCAAGGCAACACTGGGGTGATTGTGTACAGATCTTCTATAGTAGCGGGGCGAAGAATCATGAGTAACGAACAGGCGACCACTTCCGTGTCGGCCGATGAAGCCGGGTTGGCGGATCTCGGATATAAACAGGAACTGCGTCGTGGTATGTCTGCGTTCGGCAACTTCGCCGTATCGTTTTCGATTATCTCGATTCTAGCCGGCTGCATTACCTCGTATGCCATCGCGCTTAACTCGGGCGGGCCGGCCGCTATTAATCTGGGATGGCCGCTCGTCGGCGTGTTCGTACTCTGTGTGGCCCTGGCGATGGCCGAGGTGTGTTCAAAATACCCCACGGCCGGCGGGCTGTACTTCTGGGCAGGTCGGCTCGCCAAACGCAACAAGCGCGAATGGGCCTGGTTCGTTGGCTGGTTCAACTTTCTCGGCGAGGTCGCCGTCACGGCCGCGATCGACTTCGGCGCAGCCACCACCATGATGGCTTTCGCTGCTCTGACGTTCGGCGTAGATCCGAACCAATACAACACGTTCGGTCTGTTCGTGGTTATCATCGTGGCGCATGGGTTGCTGAATACGTTCGGCGTGAACCTGGTGAACCTGCTCTCGGGCGTCTCGGCCTGGTGGCACATCATCGGAGTCGCGATCATCGTCGCGGTGCTGTGGATCATGCCGACACACCATCAGACCTTCAGCTGGACGATGACGGCCTGGCACAACGGCACCGGCTGGTCATTTACGCCATTCGTGTTCTTGATGGGCCTGCTGATGGCGCAATACACCTACACCGGTTACGACGCCTCTGCGCATGTGTCCGAAGAAACCGTGAACGCTGCGAAAGCCGCGCCATGGGGCATCGTGATGAGCGTTGTGATCTCGATCATCGGCGGCTGGATTCTACTGTTCTCGATTACAGCCGCGATTCAGGATGGCTCGCCGGCAGGACTCGACAAGCTGCTGGGAACGTCCACCGGGCTACCGCCGGCGCAGGTGTTTCTGGATGCGCTCAACAACCCCGCGATGGCGAAGTTCCTTTTGTTTATTGTCTGCGGAGCACAATTCTTCTGTGGCATGGCCTCGGTGACCGCGAATTCGCGGATGAGTTATGCGTTTTCCCGCGATGACGCAATCCCCGGGTCAAAGCATTGGAAGAAAGTGAACCCGCGAACGGGCACGCCGACGAACTCGATCTGGCTGTGCATCGTGCTCTCAACTCTGTTGACCGTGCCTGCACTGTTCAATACGACGGCTTATCTCGCGGTGACCAGCGTCGCGGTCATCGGACTCTACATCGCCTATGTCACACCGGTGATGCTGCGCCGGCTGCGCGGGAATTCCTTTGTGCCTGGGCCCTGGCACCTGGGCAAGGCGAGCCTGGTGATCGGCTGGATCGCCGTCGCCTGGGTGATCCTCATCTGTATCCTGTTCGTTCTGCCACCGACGTGGCCGATCAATATCGATACCTTCAACTACGCGCCGATCGCAGTTATCGCCGTCGCAATCCTGGCCGTTGTTCTGTGGTTCGTTCGAGGGCACAAGCACTTCATGATGCATCTGGATAAGGAACAGCTCACGATCGATGAAAGCAAGCTACTCGACGAGATCGGCGATTAAAAGGATTTAAGACGAAGACGAAAACCGCTCAACTTGTATGACAGATGATCGGACCATACGAGATTGCACCGTAAGCACGGACGGCCTGAAAGCTTGTCCTGTCTTTGTCCTTAATCTGCGCGAATCTGCGTCAATCTGCGGATAAAATGCTTTCCGTTTCAGGGCTGTATGTCAGAAGCATTTCAACAAAAGCAGACAACAATTGCATGTTTCATGAGAGAACCCGCCCCGCGAGCGGCGCGCTGTCGCGCATGAAACATGGGGCATGGTATGACAGCAGATGCGCGGACCCTGTCAAGGCCGATCAGCCATTGGTGTGCTTGCACCCGAATGAGAGAGTGGCCCGCACGGTATCGGCGTGGAGTCGTTGAAGGCAGAGCCT
>JAQIBT010000089.1 GCA_027858915.1 Salinisphaera sp. | reverse complement strand
GCGTTGGCCAGCGCCCTGGGAACCAAAGACGCGCCCGATGCGGTATCGGCCGCGATCGCCAGCGACCCGCAAGCCGCTGCCAAGATCAAACAGGCAGAACTGGACAATGCGGTCCAGATGCGCCAGCTGCTGGTCACCGCGCGCACCACAGAACTGCAACAGCGCAGCGCCGATCTGTCGCAGGTCAACCAGACGATGCGCGCCGAGCTGGGCGCCGATGGCGTATTCAAAAGCGGCTGGCGGGCGGCCATCGGCTGGACCATGGCGCTCTCGTTTGCTTGCATGACCGGATCGCTCTGCTATGCCCTCATCGATGACCCCGGCCGGCTCAATGACGTCATCAGCGGCTTGATGACCATGATCATCGCCATGTCAGCCGTCGTTGGCGTCAACATCCACAAGACCAGCCAGGAAAAACAGACCGCCATGACCGGCCTCCCGCAAGCCGGTCTGCTGAGTCTGTTGAAGAAATAGCATGCGTTGCCCGGATGTCGTCATCGCCGATTCCCTATGGATATGACCGAAAAATTGCAGGAATTCGCAGTGCAACACGGCAATAAAATCGTGAATTCCGTACTGACGCTGATTCTGGCCGGCGTAGTCGGCACCGTCGGCATGCTGTGGCAGCTGGAGCAAAACTTCTCGACGCTCAGCGCCAATCAGTCGAGCGCCGTGATCCTGCGTGACAGCACCGGCAAGCAGATTTCCCAGCAATTTACGCAGGTGTGGGACACCGACAAGGACCAGTACAAACGTATCCGCGAAAACAACAAAAGCCTGCAGTCCAATACCAACCGGCTCGGCATCCTGGAAAGCCGGGTGGGCCAGCTCGAACACCTGCGAAACTGAGGCCCATATCATGGGATTAAGCCTGGAGCCCATTGTCACGATCCGCGGCACACATCATATGTGGCTGGCCCGTTTCGGCGCGAAACATGCCAAATATGGAGACCCTTACACCGGCACACTCTGGATCGAGCGCCAAGATGGAACTCATGCCCACGTATTCGGCCATGCCAGTGATCGTGTCGTCAGTCGCGGCGAGATCCGCGACTTGATCAAAGCCCTGCACGCCGAAGGCATTACGCGGTCGAACTGGATGAGAAAACGCGAAGACGGCTCGGAACACGTGGCAGAAGTCGTAAGGGGCATATAGAAATAATGAATTACCCAAAGCTAGAAACAGAGGTCAGCACTGACCCGCGTAGCATCGGTTACAGCGGCATGACGCACGATCAGATCGCGGCATCGCTGAATACCGCCAATATCTCAACGACGGTGCCGATCAACAGTCGCCAGCTGCTCGTATGGGGCGCCCAGCAAGGGCGCCTCGATGCGCTCAACCAAGCGACGACCGATACGGCGCAGAACGCGGCCACCCGATCGATTGCCCAGGCCGCGCTGCACATCATCCAGCGGGCCGACACGGTGCTCGACTACAACGACGCGGTGCAGGCGGCCATGCCGGCCGTGCTGGTCGCGGCAAGCGTCTGGACGCAGCCCGACATCAACGCACTGCACGCGCTCAGTCAGCAGAGCGTCTCGTGGTCGTCTCAACATTGGGGCCGCGACGTGACGCCCGCCGATCTTACAACCGCAGGTATCTAACATGACATGGGCAGGCGCAACGACCGGCAGCCCGGTCACACTCAGCACGGCGTACGCGTCGCTCGGGACCGTTACAACGACAAACCCGGCCGATATCGTCCATCTACAGATCGAGGCGGTGTTTCAGGCGAGCCCCGCCAGCAATATCCAGTACCGGCTATTATCCAGCCCGGACGGCGTGAAGTTCGACACAATCCCGATTACGGCCGCGCTGATTTCCAATGCAGGCGGCGGCACCAAGCGCGAGTCGATTATCGGTTTGCAGGGCGGCGTGGCGTACGAAGTACAGGCCGCCCTCGACGCCAGCGGCGACACGGCCGATACCGCAGCCCTTACGTATAACGTCGGCTGATGGGTTATGCCCGGTCATTTCAGGCTCCGGTACGGATTGCCCGCAGTGCGAGTCAGAGCGTTGCGCCTGGGCTATGGCGTGGTTGCCAGTGGCTGCTGAATACGGCGACGAATGACCCGTTTAGTACGCTCGTCGGAAATGACAGGCTTTCCACCGTCGCGGGTACGCCATATGCCCGCGAGATTTCTGAGCGTGGCCCGGTTATCGGTAGCACCACCGGCGGCCTCGAAGGCGTCGCGAAGCCGACCGAAGGACTAACGGAATTAACGCTAGCCGCATATTTCAACTTGCGCGGCTATTCAGGTGCAAACGCATCGAACGCTGTATTGGGCACCCGGCTAACGACCGGCCCCTACATTCAGATGGTTGCGCATACTGCGGCTAGTAATTATGCGCAAATCCAGTACCAACCTGACGGCTCACCGGGGTTTGTAATTAATGCGACCACGCATTTGCCGTTTGGGTGGCAACTATGGATTGCGCGGGTTACGGCCACAAAACTAAGTCTGTTTTGTAGCGGCGTATAGGCCGCCTCTACAACCCATACCGTCAATATAATGACGGGCACAAACCCGATGCTGCTCGGCTCGTACTATGACTTTCTAGGCTATCGAACCATTAATCAGCAGTTCGGATGGGGCGGCATATTTGATTACGCGTGGACTGATGCACAGATAGCGCAAGTCACGGCTGACCCATGGCTGATGTTCCGCACGCCGATGCTCAGAGCCTCGGCGGCCGGTCAGTCGGTCACAGTGTCGTTTTCCTCTTCGTATCGCTCTCGGGCGGCGTCTTCTCAGACGTCTGCGTATAGATCGCTGGCAGAAACATCGCTAGCGTCGGCCTGGCAGGTGCTCAACCGTGCCGTCGCCACCGCGCCGTACCGGTCGAAAACCCACGCCCAACGCACTGACAGCTGGGCCGCGTTCGCGTCTGGCCAATCGGCCGACATATGGCACGTGGTCCAGGCCATGCAATCCGCCGCGGCGTATCAGCAACGCGTAGCGGCCGCGTCGGGCACACCCTATCAGCAGCGCGCCACCGCCAGCGAGCCAGCCGACTATGCCCAGCGCCAGGCGGCCACCCACGATGCCGCGTGGCGTTCGCATGCGAACAGCGCCGACAGCGCCACCTGGCGCCAGAGGCGCCACGACCAGACCCTCGGCGAATGGCAGCAGCTCACCGGCGGCCAGCTGCTGGATGCCTGGGCGCAGCAGTCATCCAGCCTGCACGGCTCGGCCGTGGTGTATTGGCGCCAGCACGGCCAGGGCGCCTAGGATGCCGAATACGTCATCTGTGCCAACGCAGCGTCGGCCGATGCCTGGCTGCAGCGCGAGCAGGGCGCCACCGCCACCGACTATGGGCAGCGCCACGCCGGGCAAGCCGCGGCCGACTATGGCCAGCAACGCCCAGGGGCGGCCTCGTCTGCCTGGCAGGTGCTTAACCGCGCCGGCGTCAGCGTGGCGTATCGCCAGCTCACCCGCGACGAGCTGATCAACAACTGGCAGATCCGCGCCCACGTCGCGCCGATCGAGCCGATTATCTGGGTGCAGGTGGCGCGGCGCGAAACCGTCGTGCCGGTGCGCCCGCGCCAATTCATTTGCCCGATCAACACAGGAGGCCACCATGCCTGCAAAGCTTGAGCTTTTCTCTACCGGTGCTGCGGCCGATAATCTCGGCGGTGCCCACGGCGCCGCGGCCCTGCCCAGCGGCACGGTTAACGCACTGTGGGACAATGTCGCCAGCGCCGAAGCCGCCGCGGGCGACGTGGAATACCGCGCGGTCGACCTCACCAACACCGGCGGCGCGGCCGCGACCGCCGTGAAGTTTTTCCTCGGCTCGCTCACCGCCAAGGCGGACGACGGCAGCTATGCCAACTATGCCGGCAACAGCATCAAGGTGGGCATCGAGGCGTCGCCGCTGGCCTCCACCACGGCGCTAACCGACGAAAGCACGCCGCCGGCCAGCGTGACGTTTGCCAGCTATTCCGACCTGGCCAGTGCCCTGGCGCTGCCCGATATTCCGGCGGGCGACTATTGCCGTTTATTCCTCGAGCGCACCGTCACGGCCGGCGTCAGCAACCAGAACAGCATCCGCTCCGAAATGGATTGGGACTACGCGTAATGGACATCTGGCATGTGGATGAGCGCTGCGCGGTTGGGTCGGCGAAGTGCTGCCGGTGGGGTTCGATTTCTCCACCGCGCCGCTGGCCGCGGGCGTCACGCTGCAGCCCAGCAACAGCCAGGGCGTGATCGAAGCCCAGTTGGTCGACGCCGCCGGCCAGCCGCGCCCGGCCGGCATCATCGACGGGCCAGAGATTGCCGGCACCGTCGTGCAGGCTCGCATCCAGCCGGCGGCGGCCGATCGCTACCTGCAAATTCTGGTGCCCACGTCCGACGGCAACCGCATCGGCGCGCGGCGTTTTCTGCAGTGGTATTGATCGGCGCGAAAATCTCATTCTTGCCTGTGTTTGACACACCCGCCCCGGCACGCTCCTTGTATGAGCGCTACTCAAGATCGCCTGAACGCCTATATCGCCTGCGAGAACAACATTCTTGCCGGCGGCCAGAGCGTGCGGGCGCCAGACGGCCGGCTGGTCACCATGCCGGACCTGGAGCAGATCCGGGCCGAGATCAAGTCGCTGCGGCTGGCGGTATCGCGCGCGGCCAATAACGGCCGCGTCCGCCATTCGCTCAGTCGGTTCCACGACGCCGAGGACTATCGCCAGCAGCGCTACGACTACGAGTACCAATGGTGAACCTGTTCGACCGCGCCATTGCTGCCGTGTCGCCCGAAGCCGCGGTACGCCGTGCCCAGGCCCGCCAGGTACTGGCCCGCTACGAAGGCGGCATCCCCACCCGCGAACGCCGCACCTTCTACCCGGAAACCAGCGGCGACACCGAAGTCCAGCGCGACGGCCGTACCCTGCGCGGCCGCGCCCGCGACCTCGAACGCAACCACGATATTGCGCGCGGTGCCATCTCTATCCTGACCCGCAACATCATCGGCGCCGACGGCATCGGCGTCGAGCCGCGCCCGCGCAAGGCCAACGGCGATGTCGATCTCGACCTGGCCGACCAGCTGTTGACGCTCTGGTACGACTGGATCAAGCGCCCCGAAGTGCGCTGGACGCACGACTGGACCGCCGCGCAGCAACTCATGTGCCGCACCTGGCTGCGCGACGGCGAGGCACTCACCCAACTGTTGCCCGGCAGCATCAACACGCTGGACCACGGCACCCGCGTGCCGTTTTCCATCGAGCTGCTCGAGCCGGATCTGTTGCCGCTGGAATACAACGATCCAGCCCAGCACATCCGCCAGGGCATCGAGCGCAACACCTGGGGACGCGTGCGCGCCTATCACATCTACAAAGGGCATCCGGGCGACGTATGGCGCACGGTCGAAACCCTGTATCCCCAGCTCAAGCGCGTCGACGCCCAGCGCATGCTGCACCCGTTCATGACCGATCGGCTGAGCCAGGTACGCGGCGTGTCGGTGTTTGCGTCCGTCATGGATCGCCTGGCCGACATCAAGGATTACGAAACCTCCGAGCGCATCGCCGCCAAGGTCGCCGCCTCCATGGCCGCGTTTATCCGCAAGGGCACGCCGGATATGTACGACGAAGATGGCACCACGCCAGCCGACAAGCGCCAGATGCGTTTTGCGGCGGGCATGATCTTCGACGATCTCGCGCCCGGCGAAGAGATCGGCACCATCAACAGCACCCGCCCCAATCCGGAACTCACGCCGTTCCGTCGTGGCCAGCTACAAGCGGCCAGCCGCGGCCTCGAGGTCGGCAACTCGTCCATGTCCGGCAGCTACGACGGCAGCTATGCCGCCCAGCGCCAGGAACTGGTCGAGCAGTGGGGCGCCTATCGCGCCCTGTCGAACCGCTTCATTGCCCAATACAACCGCCCGGTCTGGGAAGGCTTCGTCAACGCCGCCGTCGCCAGCGGGCAACTCAAATTGCCGCGCGACATCGACCCGCTGCACGTCACCGCTGCCGAATTCCGGCCGCCGCCCATGCCGTGGATCGATCCGGTGAAAGAAGCCAACGCGCTCAAGATTCTCAAGGACGAAAACCTCGACAGTCTGCCGGCCATCATCCGCGCCCGCGGCGGCGATTATCGCGAGGTACTGCGCCAGCAGCGCGATGCACGGCGCCTGGCCGAATCCTACGACGTACCGTTCGGCGCGCCGGCCGCCAACCAGCCGGCGCCCCCTGCGAAACCCAACGAGGGCAAGAACAATGCCAATCCGGTCAAAAAGTAACGGCTTCTACACCATCCGCGCGCTGGCGGACGGCGACGACGAAGAAGACGACGATATCGCCGTCACCGGGCCCGACGGCACGGTCGCCGAAGTCCTCATCTATGGCCCCATCGGCGACGGCTGCCTGTTCGAAGAATCGGTAGAAGCCGCCGACTTTGTCCAGGACATTGCCAAAGTCACCGCCGACCGGCTCCAGGTGCGCATCAACAGCGAGGGCGGCTCGGTGCCCAGCGGCATCACCATCTACAACGCCCTGCGCCGGCATCCGGCCAAAATCGATGTGTTCATCGACGGCATGGCCCTGTCCATCGCCAGCATGATTGCCATGGCCGGCGACACCATCACCATGGCCGACAACGCCATGATGATGGTGCATGCCCCGCATAGCCTAATCGTCGGCAACGCCCGCGACATGCGCCAGTCGGCTGACCTGCTCGACACCTGGGCCAATCAGATGGCCAAGGCGTTTGTGCGCGTTGCCGGCGACAGCCACGCCGCCGATATCAACGCCATCCATACCGACGGCGAGGACCACTGGTACACGGCCGTCGAGGCCAAGGCCGCCGGCTTTATCACCGCCATCAGCGACGGCGTAAAAATCGCCGCCCGTTACGACTTCCGACACATCCACAACGTCCCGGCGGCAGCGGCCGCCTATAGCAAAAAGGAGCCAACCATGGCCAAGCCCAACGAGAACGGCCGCACCGACGCCCGGTCGACCGACACCCAGCACCCGCAGCCGGCCCAGCAGCCGCCCGCGCAGCCCGCCGCCAGCCCGGCCGCGCCGGAAGCCCGCAGCCCGTCCATGGCCGACATCAAGGCCGCCGAAACCACGCGCAAGCAGGCCATCCGTGCCGCGTTCAAGCCGTTCGCCGGCTACCAGGGCGTGCCGGATCTGCAGGATGAATGCATCGACGACATGGACATCACCGCCGATGCCGCCCGCACCCGGCTGCTGGCCAAGATCGGGCAGGGCGCCGAGCCGCTCGGCACCGCGCAGAATCAGGGCGCGTTCGAGCACGGCGTCGACGAGATCGACAAGCGCCGCCAGGCCAAGAGCGAAGCGTTGCTGGCCCGCGTCGGCGGCATCAAGGACGACAAGGGCAACACCATTGCGCTTGACACGTCCAACCCGTATCGCGGCATGAAGCTGGCCGAAATGGCCAAGGCGAGCCTCAAGGAAGTCGGCGTCGACGTCTCCGGCCAGAACCCGGAAGAGTTCGCCGGCAAGGCCCTCGCGCGCCACGTCATGGCCGCCGGCGGCCAGAGCACCAGCGACTTCCCGGTGATCCTCGAAGACGTGATGCACAAGATCCTGCTCAACGGCTGGAATGCCACGCCCATCACCTGGAGCCGCTTCTGCCGCACCGGCAACGTCAGCGATTTCCGCGAATGGCATCGTCTGGTACCGGGCCTCATCGGCGGTTTCGACCGCAAGAACGAAGCCGGCGAGTACGTCGCCAAGAACATCCCCGACGCCGAGATGCAAACCATCCGCGCCGAGGAATACGGCAGCATCATCACCATCGACCGGCGCGTACTGGTCAACGACGACATCGGCTATATCCAGCAGATGGCGTCCGGTCTGGGCATGGCGGCCTCGCGCGGCGTCGAGTCCAGCGTGTACAAGCTGCTGGCCTCCAACCCGCTCATGCGCGACGGCAACGCCCTGTTCTCGGTGGCGCATAACAACCTGGACAGCGCAGGGGCCGTGCCCGGCGTCGATGCCCTGGCCAAGGCGGCCAACACCATGGCCGGGCAGCGGGCGCCCGGCGACGATAACGAGTTCCTCGATATCCAGCCGGCGGTGAGTGTGTCCAACAAGTCGGTCGCGATGGACATGCAGGTCATCGTGTTCTCGCAGTACGATCCGGATGCCTCCAACAAGCTGCAGCGGCCCAATAAGGTGCGCGGCATCGTCGGCGATATCGTCGGCTCGCCGCGCGTCATGGGCCCGGAGTGGTATCTGTTCGCGGAATCGTCCGTCGCCCCGGTGGTCGAGGTGGTATTCCTCAACGGCGCCAGCACGCCGCGCCTGCTGCAGACCGAAGACTTCGCCACCGGCAGCCTCAAATGGCGGCCGACGCTGGATTACGGCGTGGGCGCCATCGATTGGCGCGGAGCCTGGAAGAACCCCGGCGCATAAGCGCGTCGGTCTGGCACTTGGGGGACTTGGCCCGCCATCTGGCGGGCCTTTTCTATGGGGCGCACAAAATCTCATTCTTGCCTGTGTTTGACACGGCCCGCCCGCCATGCTCGGCCCTAGTCTCACAGCACGCTCGCGACCCCAGATACGGAGCAGATCATGGCCAGAAATTATATCCAACCCGGCGAAGTCATCGACTTTACGCCTGCCGCAGACGTCGCCAGTGGCGAACCGGTCGCCATCGGCAGCCGCGTCGGCGTGGCACAAACCGATGTGGCCGCCGGCGAAACAGGCACGTTCGCGGTGTTGGGCGTCTACAGCCTGCCCAAGACCAATTCCGCGCTGGCCCAGGGCGTGGCGGTGTTCCTGACGCCCGCCGGCCAGATCAGCGGCACGGCCACCGGCAACACCCCGGCCGGCTATGCCTGGGATGCCGTGGATGCCGCCGCCACCATGGTCTCCGTCAAGCTGCTCGGCTAAACGTCATGTCCTGGTCCGCCTCCGAACAGATGCTCAACGACGCGGTACAGCGCATGTACCGCGAGCAGGGCACTGTGGTCGACACCGGACGGCCGGTCAGCGGCGTGTATTACGCGCCGTATCAGGCCCTGCGCGCAAACGACATCCGCGGCTTCGGGGTAGAAAACCAGATCCCCGAGCCGTCGCTGGTCATCGAAAACGACCAGCTGGGCGATATCGTCAACGGCGTACAGATCGACCTGCGCGCCCGACGCTTTACCGTCATCGACAGCGAGCCCGAAAGCTACGGCACGACGCGCCTGTTGCTGCAGGACTACGGCCCGGCCGACCCGCCAGGCGGGCAACCGTAATGCCGTTGCAGCGCATCGGTATCGAGGCCCAGGGGTTCGAAGCCCTGGCGCGCGAATTCCAGCAGCTGCCCGGCGTGGTGGCCAAGGCCGAGCGCCGCGCCCTCAAGCGCACCGGCGACTGGGCCCGCAGCCAGGGCGCCAAGGCCATGGCGCTGGAATCCAATATCCAGCAAGGCAAGCTCAAGAAAGCCCGGCGCGTGCTGCGCCAGATGCGGGCCGATGAAGTGTCCGTGTTCATGGGCACCATGCCACTCAAGTCGCATTATCTGGGCAAGCCACGCCAGCAGAAACGCGGCGCCCGCGTCGGCAAGATCACCTTCGCCGGCGCTTTCGTCGCCCGCATGCAGTCCGGCTATGTCGGCATCTACAAGCGCCGAGGCACGGCCCGCCTGCCGATCGACGAAATGGAAGCGCCCGTCAATCTCTCGGCGTCCGATTTCCAGCGCATCGCCACTCAGGCCGATGCCAAGCTGGTCGATGAATTCGGCCACAACCTGCGCTATTACGCGGGGTGGCGCTAATGGCACTGCCCGCCAACAACCTGTTCAACCTCGAGGCGCCACTATTGGCCCGCCTCGACACGCTGAAAGTTGAGGCGCCCACGCTGCACACCGGCGCCGCCATCACTCTGGTCGGCATTACCAACGTGGCCAGCTACATGCCCGGCATCTTCGTGCGTCCGGCCAAATCCGACGGCGCCGAAGACGTCGGCGGGCAGGTGCAGGAATGGCAGCACTGGGAAGTCATCTGTGGCGTCCAGACCATCGCCGACAAGCACGGCCTGTCGACGACCTATGCCGCCCTGGGGGCGTTGGCGCATCGCGTGCTGTTACTGCTGCACGACTGGCCCAGCCCCGTCGGCAATCTCATGTACACCGGCCGCGACGAAGTGCTCGAGCATTCCGGCTATGCCGAACTCGCGCTTAATTTTGCCGTGCCGCTGCTGGTGGATCTGTCCGCTGGCGGATCGCTCGACGACTTCCTGCGGTTTTACCCCACGTACGACGTCGAAGACGCCGATAGCACCAGCAACGACCGTATCAATCTACCTGGACCGGAGACTGCCCCGCCATGAACCGCGTGCATCTCAAACCACGTCACGGCCTGGTCGTGCGTCATCCGCTCACCGGCGCGGTCTTGCCCGCCACCGGCGAAACCGTCGAAGTCGACGGCTATTGGCGCCGCCGGCTGGTCGCCGGCGATGTCTACGCCGGACGGCCCACGCCGGCCCGCAAATCCACAAAGCCCCGGAAAAAACCGACTGAGGACAACCACACATGAGCATTTCGTTTAACGAGATCCCGGTCAACATCCGGGTGCCCGGCACCTACGTCGAGATCGACAACAGCCAGGCCATCCAGGGCCTGTTGCCCATGCCCTCCACGGCGCTGATGTTTGGCCAGATGCGTGCCGACGGCACGGCCGTGGCCGGCCAGCCGGTCCGGGTCACCCGTGCCGGGCTGGCCCCTGGCCTGTTCGGCGTCGGCAGCATGCTGGCCGGCATGGTCAGCGCGTTTTTCGACGCCAACGGCTTTGTGCCGCTCACCGTGGTGCCCGTCGCCGACGACAGCGCGGCCGGCGTCGCCTCCTCGCGCACGCTCACGGTCGACAGCGGCCCCACGGCCACCGGCACACTCTCGCTGTATATTGGCGGGCGCCGTATCCAGGTACGCCTGACCGCCGGCACCGCCGCGGCCGACGCCGCCGCCACTATCGCCAGCGCCATCACCGCCGATACGGGCTCGTACCTCATTGCCGAGCCGGCCGCCGCCGTCATCACGCTCACGGCAAAAAATACGGGTCTGGATGTCGGCAATATCGACGTCCGCCACAGCTACTATCAAGGCGAATCGCTGCCGTCCGGCATGGCGCTGACCATCAGCGACCTCACGCCAGGCGCCGGCAATCCGGATATCCAGCCTGTCATCGACGCCCTGGGCGATACCTGGTACACCACCATGGTCATGCCGTGGACCGACGCGCCCAACCTGCGCGCGCTCACCGCGGAACTGGCCGATCGCTTTGGCCCCATCCGCCAGCTCGAATCCCATGCGTTTGCCGCCGTGGCCGGCACCGTCAGCGAAGTGGCCACCGCCGGCGAGGCCCAGAACAGCCCGCATCTCACGTTTGCCGATGCCGGCCAGACCATCAGCCCGTCCTGGCTCATGGCCGCCGCCGATGCCGGCATCGACGCCGGCGAGCCCGATCCGGCCCGCCCGCGCCAGACGCTGGTGCTGCCGGCCGCGTTGCTGCCCGCGCCCGAAACCGAGCAACGCACCTGGGCCGAGCGCAACACGCTGCTGCATTCCGGCATCGCCACCCACACCATCACCGCCGACGGCTTTGTCGCGGTCGAACGGCTCATCACCACCTACCAGGGCGACACCGCCAACGTGGAAAACCCCAGCTATCTGGACGTCACCACGCTGCGCACCGTCATGTATATGCGCTACACCGTGCGCGCCCGGGTCGCCAACAAATACCCGCGCTCCAAGCTGGCAGACGACGGCACCCCGGTCTCGCCCGGTTCGGCCATTGTGACCCCGTCGGTCATGCGCGGCGAGCTGATCTCGCTGGCCAACGACTGGGCCGCTATCGGCATCGTCGAGGATCTGGCCCAGTTCAAGCGCGACCTGCTGGTCGAGCGCAACGCGACCGACCGCAACCGCCTGGACGCCGTCATTCCGCCCAACGTCATCAACCAGCTGCGCGTGTTCGCCGGCCAGATTCAGTTCCGGCTGTAACGCAACCCCTAAAGGAGAACGAATATGGCAGGCGTCATCACAAGCCGGGTCGAGATCAAGATCGACGGCGCGGTCGTGCTCAACAAGCCCGGCTTTACCTTCCGGCCCGGCGGCATCCAGCGCGAGTCCGTCACGGGCGACCAGAGCGTGCATGGTTATACCGAGACCATCATGTCGGCCAAGCTCTCGGGCAACCTCACTCACACCGAGCAACAGAGCCTGGAGGCGTACGGCAGCATCAGCAACGCGACCATCGTCATCACCACCAACAGCAACCAGCAATACGTCATGCGCAACGCCTGGCAAACCGACGCGCCCGAGCTTAACGCGCAGTCCGGCGAAGTCAGCGTATCGTATGAATCCGCGCCCGCGGAGAAGATGTAATGGAGCGGTCCATCACCCTGCATCACGGTGTGACCCAGGGCGAGCGCACGGTCAAGGACCTGGTCATGCGCGCGCCCACCGCCGGCGACCTGCTGGAAGCCCAGGAAGCCAGCGAACGGCCCATCGCCACGCCAGACGGCTGGAAACTGCTCGCCAGCGACTCCCGCATGGGTATGGAAACCCTGCGCCGCCAGATCAAGCGCATCGGCGAAGACAGCGGCCCCATGGAACTGGCCACGCTCAAAACGTTGTCCGCCGTGGATCTCAACCTGCTGCACAGCGAAGCCGAAGCGCTGGACGCCGCCCTGATCGACGAGCTCAGCCGCGAGGTAGCCGAGCGGGGGCGATCTGAAGGCGCGGGCCCAGGCGATACGCCGGGCTGAAATGCAATGGGCCCTGCATACCGGCTGGACCCGCGCCGAATTTCGCATGCTAACCGAGCTGGGCCTGGCGCGCTGTAGCGCCGTCGCGGCTCAATCGCAATCGGACGCCGCCAATGGCTGAAAAACGCAGCGCCTATATCCTCAACCTCAAGGGCGACCTTGAAGCCAGATCGCGTCGTTTCTCACGCGCCATGCATCGCATGGCGAAAAGCGGCGAGCGCGATATGGGCGCGCTCGACCGCTCGGTCAGCCGGCTGGGTACTGGCTTCGACAAGCTGGGTAACCGCTATACCGCACTGCTGACCGGGGGCGCTGCGGTGGCCGGCGTGCGCTACCTGGGCAATCTGCAGCACCGATTCACGCGGCTGGGCATCACGGCAGACCAGTCGGCAGCCCAGATGGATACGCTGAAAAAACGCATATTCGAAGTCGCACAAGCGCCCGATATCCGGGTTGATCCCGGCCAGATCACCAGCGCGGTCGAGTCGATCGTCGAAAAGACCGGCGATCTGAAATTCGCCAAAGACAACATCCGAAATATCGGGCTGGCCATGCAGGCGACCGGGGCCGATGGCCAGGCCACCGGCGAGCTGTTTGGCGAGTTCGAAAAGCAGGGCATCAAAAGCACCGGCGCGGTGCTAAAAGCCATCGACACGCTCAACGTGCAGGGCAAGCAAGGCGCCTTCACGCTCGAAAATCTGGCCGCGCTCGGTCCGCGCGTCATCACCGCCACGTCGGCCAGCATCAAGGGCGCGCGCAGCGGCACCGAGCAGCTGCGCGAAATGGGTGCTGCGCTTCAGGTGATTCGCCAGGGCACCGGCAGCGCAGACGAGGCCGCGACGTCGTACGAAAACATGCTGCAGCAGCTATCCAACCCGGAGCATGTCAAAGCGCTGCAGAAACTGGGCGTGCAGGTCTTCGACCCAGAAGCCGCAAAGCACGGCATCAAGGCGCTGCGCAACATTCCCGAGCTGATGGCCGACATCTATCAAAAGACGCACGGCGATCGCGGCATTCTGTTCCACATATTTGGCCAGCAAGGCTCCCGGGCGTTCAACGCGCCCAACCTGGTCGCCAACCTGCAGAAGTTCTACAAGATCCAGGCCGACGGCACGCAGACCACGCAAGACGCGGCGCGCGCCGCCAAGGATCTGTTGCCCGAGTTGCAGGAGCTTCTCACCACCCTGCAGAAGTTCGCCGACTCCGGTTTTTCCGACGAACTGACAAAGATCACCGATGCGCTCAACAGCATCAACCCGGATACATTGGACAAGATCGCCAAGGCCGCCGCGGGTCTGCTAGGCGTAGGCGCGGGCATCTACGGTTATCGCAAGTTACGCAGTGGCGGCCGCGCCATTGGCGATGCGCTGCGCCACGGTGCAGCCAGCAAGGCCGTCAAGCGCGGCGAAGCCGGCGCGCTCGGTAACCTGCGCGATGTACAAAAAGTCTATGTCGTCAACATGGGCGAGGGCGGTCTGGGCAAGGGCGCAGGCACCGGGGCCGGTGGCGCGGCGCGACGGGCCGAGCAAGGCCTGTCTCGGCGCGGCGGCCGCCTGGCCCGTGCAGGCCGCCTGGGGCGCATGGGTGTGGCGGCCGGGGGCGTCGCACTGTCCGGCGCGGCTGATCTCGCGGCTGCCGGCGCGGCTGGTTACGGTGTGGGCACCGTCATCAACAACAACGTCATCGACGGCACGAAGATCGGCGACGAAATCGGCGCGGCCGTGGCGCATACGCTCGCATTCTTCGGCAACAAGCAAGCCCAGGACGCCGTGCGCCAGATGCAACATGCCGCGGACACCATGCAGAAAGCCGCCGACAAGCTATCGACGGCCGATAACACCGTGCATCTCAAAGTCGACAACGGCCACGTCAAGGTCGCCGGTCTGGGGCAGTCGGGCGTGCACAGCCCGCTGCGCGCGCCCAATCCATACAACGGGCCGCTGCGGGCAGGGGTGGATTAAGCTCAGTCGCGATGGCGTTTTTCGTATTCGTGCCAGTCGCGGGCAATAAAACAACCGCCTGCGACAAGCACCAGCCCTACACCGATCACAAGATAAACCATCGTTTCACTCCAATTTGTCGAGCCGTTTCAACATAGCGCGACTTGTCCAGCCGATCATCACCGTCAATAACAGCGCAAGGCCGGCGCCGAAGAACAACAACAACGCGTCGGCTGAGCTGTGGTTTTGAGCTATCCATCCGAAAAGCGTCACGTCAATCACGACGCCCAGAGAAAAAACCACGCGCAGCCAGGCCAGTTCTTCTTTTAATCTGTCCATATCCTAACGCCTTGTCACTTGCCTTGGCTGCTATCCAGAAACGCCAGCGCGGCAGCCGGCTTAAACCAGTCAGCGCCACTTGCGGCTTTCCTGCCATCACACACCGCGCGGCTTTGTGGCTTTTTGCCCAGCACTCCCGGATGCGGCCCGCCGCCGAAGGCATAGTGCAGCGTATGCCCCCAAGCGCGGGCTTTGTCAGGGATGCGATGCGGATTGTCGGCCACCTTGATATCCACATACAGCGCACGTTTCCAGCCGTATTCATCCTGCTGGTAAAAATACGCGTCTTCGACCTGCGCGCTCTTCCATGTCAGATCCTGTTGATACTTGGCCAGGCCCGGGCAGGCCGCCAGTATTACCCGCGCCGCCTCGTGCTGTTCGTCCGCGCTCAAGGGTGTATCTGCCGGCCAATGTATTGCAGCGTCCGGGCTTGCCTGGGCCGTATCGACCCCGGTATCGGCAAACAGCGCCACGGCGCCCAGCACGCCGCCAAATATCAGAACGATTGCCCCTATAAATTCCAGTAGTCCCCTCATGCCGCCCCCTGTGATGGTGTCATCGTGCTATCGGCTAATAGTCATATTATCTTGATCCCGCGTCGACAGCACTAAGCGCCGCGTCCGCGCGCCTGAAAATCTCATTCTTGCCTGTGTTTGACACGCCCATCGGGCCACGCTGAACCCTACTTCTGACGGGATCGGCCCATGCCGGATTGGCGCGCGCAACTACGCAAGGCATCGTTTCGCGGCATCGAATTTTATTATTCGGGTGCCGGGTCGGACGGTAATGGCCGGCGGGTGGTGGTGCATCAGTACCCGAAGCGCGATGATGTCGATATCGAAGACCTGGGCGCCAATGCGCGGCGGTTTTCGATATCGGGCTATCTGCTGGGCTCGCAGCTCGGCTCGGCGTTGTTTAATGTGCGCGATCAGTTGGAGGCGGCATTCAACGCCGCCGGGCCGGGTACGCTGGTACACCCGCACTACGGCGCCATATCGGTCCACGTCGAGTCGGCGCCGTTGTCCTACAACACCCGCCAGGGCGGCATGGTGTCGTTCGAGGCCCAGTTTGTGCGGGCGTCCTCGGCGCTGCCCCAGCCGCGCGCCACGCTGGATACGCGGACGCTGCTGGCCCAGCAGGCCGATGCCATGCTGGCTGCGCAGGTCGCCCGGTTTGTCGTCGGCTATGTCACCGGCGGGCAGCCCGAGTTTGTGCGCCGGGATGCGGCGCGTGTCCTGAATGCGGCAACCGATGTCATGGGGCTGGCCGGGCCGATCAGTGCCGAGCAGGCCCCGGCCCAGGTGGCCACGGCGTTGGTGGCCGGGCGTGCCGCGCTGGCCCGTCAAGGGCCCACCATCATCGGCAACGCCTCGGTATTTGGCGCCAATCTGGCGGACCCGGTCGGCCATACCCCCACCGCGCAGCTCGAGGCCGCCAACCAGACCGCTATTGTGCATCTGGTGCGCCTGGTGGGGCTGATCGCGGGCGTCGACGCGGTCACCGGCGGGGCGTTTGTGTCGTTCGACGATGCCATTGCCACCCGCAACACGCTGCTGGGGTATATCGACACCGCCCAGCTGGCCGCCGCCGATGACACCCTCTACGACCAGCTCACCGCGCTGCGTACCGCGCTGATCCGCGACGTCGATCAACGCGCCGGCCCCTTGGCCCGGCTGGAAACCTATACCCCGCGCCAGACACTGCCGGCACTGGTGCTGGCCTGGACGCTCTACGGCGTGGCCAATCGCGACGCCGAAATCATCAACCGAAACGCGGTATTCAACCCGGGATTCATCCCTGGCGGCCAGCCGTTGGAGGTGCTCAATGCGTGAGCATCAAGTTACTCTGATCGTCGCCGGCCAGCGGTTTACCGGCTGGCAGAGCGTATCTGTCACCCGCAGCATGGAACAGCTCAGCGGCTCGTTTGACCTCACGCTCACCGACAAATGGGCGCTCGACGGCGGCCAGCTGCAACTGCTCGACGGCCAGGCCTGCCAGGTATTGATCGACAGCACGCCGGTCATTACCGGCTATATCGATGAAGCCGCGCCCACCTACGATAAAGACACCCATCAAGTCACCCTCTCCGGGCGCGATCGCACCGGCGACCTGGTCGACTGCGCGGCCCTGCACAAATCGCAGGAAATCAACGGCCGCACGTTGCTGCAAGTGGTGCAGTCCCTGTGCGAGCCGTTTGGGATTACGGTCTCGGCCGATGTCGACACCGGCGGCGTGTTGCCCACGGCCCACGTCCAGCCCGGCGAAACCGTCTACGAACTGCTCGACCGGCTGGCCCGCAGCCGTGGCGTGCTCTATACCACCGACGGCCACGGCGCCCTGGTGCTCACCCGTACCGGCAATCAACGGGCCAGCACCGCGCTGGTGCTGGGCCACAACATCCTGAGCGGGTCGAGCCGGCGCACCCGTCGCGATCGGTACAGCCAGTACCACGTGCTGGGCCAACACCGGCCGGCCAGCGGCACCGGCGGGCCGGCCTACAGCGCCAGCGACAGTGCGGCGGCCCAGGCATCGGCCGTGGTCACCGACCCCGGCATTGCCCGGTACCGGCCCACCGTGATCGACGCCGAAGACCAGGCCGCGGCCATCGATTGCCGCACCCGCGGCGAATGGGAGCGCAGTGTACGGGCCGGGCGCAGCGCGACGGCCCGCATTACCGTGCGCGGCTGGACCGACGCCGGGCAACTCTGGGCGCCCAACCGCATCGTCCGGGTCGAAGACCACTGGCTGGGCCTGCGCGGCGATTACCTCATCAGCGCCGTGCGCTACGCGGTGGATGAATCGGGCGGCCAGGTCTGCGAGCTGACCGTCACCTCGCCGGATGCGTTCAAGCTGCTCACCGCCTCGGCGGCCGATCCCACCACCGGCGCCGGCTTGTTCGCACCCGGCCGCGCGCCGTGAGCGGTCATCATGCCTTCGCCCGGCTCATGGCGCCTGTCTCGCGCCGCGTGCGCGGCATGATTGCGCGTTGCCTGCTGGACAGCGTTGACGCCACCACGCTGCGCCAGATCGTGCAAGTCAAGCTGCTGGACGGCGAGCTGGCCGCCGGCGTGGAGCTGTTCGAACCCTACGGCTTCTCGGGGGTCCCGCTCGACGGCGACGGCCTGTTCCTGGCCATCGGCGGCAACCGCGGCCACGGGGCGGCGTTCAATGTCGGCGGCAAGACCCACCGGCCGACGGATCTGGCGGCTGGCGAGGCCTGTGTCTACAACCAGCTTGGCGATCGCATCACGATCCGCCAGACCGGCGTGATCGAGGTGACAGCCTCTACCAAAGTGCTGTTCGACACGCCGTTGGCCGAGTTCACCGCCGACGTCCTCATCCGCGGCAACGAAGCCATCGTCGGCGACTCGACCGGCCAGGGCGAGGTCTCCGATCACCTGGGCTCGATGGATGAAATACGCGGCGTCTACAACGGCCACAACCACAGTGATCCGCAGGGCGGCACCGTGGGCCCACCGAACCAGGAGATGACCTGATGGCGCTGACCCGTCCCAGCCTGTCCGACCTGCGCACCCGCGCCATCTCCGACCTTCAGGCGGCACTGCGCTTGTCTGGCAACCTGGGCGCCTATCTCGGCGCTCTGGCTTATGTCGTGGCCGGCGCCTGTCATGGGCTGTACGGCTATATCGAGAATATCGGCGGGCAGATGAACCCAGCCACGGCTGCCGGCGTGTTCCTCGATCGCTGGGCGGGGCTCTGGAAGGTCTACCGCAAGCTCGCCGCCGCCGCGGCCGGCGACGTCACGCTGAACGGCACCGCCGGCACGGTCGTCGCCAGCGGCGTGCTCATGCAATCGGGTACCGGGGTGATGTATCGCACCACCGCCGGCGGCACCATCGCCAGCGGTGGCACGCTCGTCGTCGCGGCGGTGGCGACCACTACCGGCACCGACAGCAACCGCCTGGGCTTTGAAACCCTGCAATTGGTCTCGCCAGCCGCCGGCGTCAACAGCTCGGCCGCGGTCGCCGCCGGCGGGCTCACCGGTGGCCGCGACGAGGAAACCGACGACGAACTGCGCGCCCGCCTGATCCTGCGCATCAGCAACCCGCCACACGGCGGCAACGCCGCCGACTACGAATTATGGGCGCTGGAAGTCAGCGGGATTACCCGTGCCTGGTGCGTGCCTCGCTACAACGGCGACGGCAGCGTACGCGTGTACGTCGGCGAGGCCAATCCCACCGGCACCACGCTGGCCGGCAGTGCGCTGGTGGCCGATGCCCTGGCGCATATCCAGAGCGTCAAACCGGTCTCGTATTCCGACCTGTCCGTCATTGCGCCCACCATCAACGCCCAGGCCCATCAGATCCATCTGGTGCCTAACACGGTCGACGTACAAAACGCCGTCATTGCCGAGCTGGATGCCCTCTATACGCGCGACGCCGCCCCCGAGGGGAAGGTGTATCTCAGCCGCATCAACGAAGCCATCAGCATCGCCGCCGGCGAATCCGATCACACCCTGGTCTCGCCGACCGCCGACCCAACTGCCGCCGCCGGTGAAATTCTCACCCGCGGGGCCGTGAGTTTCGTATGAGTGCCACCGCCGGCGATTATCTGAACGTGCTGATCCATCTGTTGCCGCGCGGCGATGCCTGGCCGCGCCCGCCGCGGCCCAATCTGCGCGGCGTGCTGGCCGGCTTCGCCGCCTCGATCCTGCGTGTGGACCAACGCGCCAGCGGCCTGATCAACGAGGCCGACCCGCGCACCACGGCCGACCTGCTCCCCGAGTGGGAAACAGCCACCGGCCTGCCCGATCCCTGCGTCACCGAAGCCCAGAACGCCGCCCAGCGCCGCCAGTCGGTCGTGGCCCGCCTGCGCGCGACCGGCGGGGCATCGGCGGCGTATTTCATTGGCGTCTGTGCCGATCTGGGCTACGAAGGCGTCACGGTCGACGAAGTCTCGCCCCACGTCTGGCGGCTCAACATCCACGCCGCCACTACGGTCACGTATTTTCGCGCCGGGGCCGGCACTGCCGGCGACAAACTCATCGACTACGCCGCCCAGGTCATCGAGTGCTACATCAACCGCATCAAGCCCGCGCACTCCCGCGTCATCTACAACTACGGGGTCTAGGAACCTAATGCAACGCACCACTGCACCCGGCGCGACCAGCGACCAACGCTTTACCGATGGCGACTCCAGCCAGGGGCTGCCCGCCAGCGTGGTCGATGCCAAATGGCTCAACGACGTGCAGGAGGAAGTGGCCGGCGCGATCGAAGGCTACAACGTCCAGCTCGATTCCAGCAAAGCCACCCAGCTGCTCGGCGTACTCCAATCCATCTCCGGCGCTATCACCACCGCCAAGAATCAAGTGACCGCCGCCTTCCAGCAATCCGACAGCCAGCTATCCGCCGCCCTCACGCGCAATATCAACGACGGCGACGGCGCACTGGGACGTCGCATCGACGGCGAAGCCACCACCCGCGCCGGCGCAGACAACGGCCTGGGCAACCGCATCGACGACATCATTAGCAGCAAAATACCCGAGGCTATCCTCGCGGCCAAAAAAGCGTTGTTTCCAGTCGGCTCGATCTACTGCAACTACAACGACGCCACCAACCCGTCCAGCCTGTTGGGGTTTGGCAGCTGGGCCCGGATCAGCGACGGTTTCCTGCTGTCTCAAAACAGTTACAGCGGGGCGGCCGGCGCCACCGGCGGCGAGCGCACGCATACGCTCGACATCAACGAGATGCCAGTCCATGCCCACGGGCTCACCGGCACCACCATCCTGGGCCCGGCCGACCCGCACGACGACTTCATCAACTATCAAGGCGGTGGCGGAGACACGTTCTACACCAAGTCGTCATCCAGCACCGCTAACCAGGGCGGCGGCCAGGCCCACAACAACATGCCGCCCTATGTCGTCGTCTACATGTGGCGTCGCACCGCATGACCGACCTGCAACTCAACTGGGGCGCCTTCGACGCCGGCCCCGATCTCATCCTGACCGGCAACGACCTGCAGACCGATGGCGGCCTCACGACCGCCATCCTGGTCGCGTTGTTCACCGACGCCCGCGCCACGCTGGATGCCGACCTGCCACCGGGTACCGACCTGCGCGGCTACTGGGGCGACGCCTACACCGATACGCCGCTCGGCTCGCTGCTCTGGCTCTACCGGCGCGCCAGCATCACGCCTGATCTCGAGCCACAACTGATCGAAGTGGCGCAAGCCGCCCTCGAACGCGGCGTAGTCGCCCCTGGCCTGTGCCAATCCATCGGCCTGGCCATTGCCCGCGACGTGCAAAACGCCCCCAACACGCTCGTCCTGCAGATCACCGTCGTCAAACCCACCACACCCGTGGGCGGCAACCAGATCCAGCAGTCCGTCGCGCTGCCCGGGCTCAATGTCGATCTGATCATCAGCATCGCCAACAACCTGGACACCACCCGCAAATTCCCAGAATACCAGGGCTAAAACCATGGCCACCACCATCTACGAACAGCTCTCCGCCGTCATCGCCAGCATGCAACAGGTCTACGACCTGGCCGACCAGGTCATCGCCGGCCCGGCCGGCGCCACCGTCACCTATCCAGACGGCAGCACAATCAACACCCTGCGAGAATCCCTGGCCCAGTTCCAGGCCAACCTGGACGCCATCACCGGCCAGGCCAGCACCGACGCGAATTTCGTCAACAACCTGGTGTCGCAGTTCTTTGGGGGCTTGGCCGCGGCCGACGCGCCGGGGGTTGTGAGCAACGCGGATGGGGCGTTGCAAAAATCGAGTCTGATAGTAAGCGCAAACGCTGCTTTGGATGATGTAAACACCTACCCGGTAGGTTTCTCATTACACGCAAACAATAACGGGACGGCGCCGACTAATGGATATTCCGGAGTGGCGACGTTCAGAACGGGCCGCGGCGGCGCGGCGCTGCAAATCGCCTATCAGTGGGCTGATATAAGCGGCAAGCTTAGCCCGCTACTCTGGATCAGAACCCACAGGGATGTCGCTGGTAGTTTTTCGTCATGGGTTGCGATCCTGTCGAGCAATAACACCACCATAGACTCCAACGGCTTCATCAAAGCGGCCAGCCCCATCGCAAAGCTCTACGCCGACAAGGTGGCAAACGACGGCGGCGCCGCCGCCGTCTTCACCAAAATTGCCACCGGCCACTACAAGCTAACCGGCACCAACGGCCTGTCGCAAGACGGCTGGTTTGTCCAGTCGCCAACCGATGCCAACGGCACCATCAAGTGCTTCATCGAGTACGCCCAGAACGCCGATAACAGCATCGAGGTCTGGACCTATCAACCCCTATTCGACCAAGGCTTCGCCCAGGCCGGGCCGCCCATGGACATCCCCGCCGGCCGCTGGATCGACATTCGCCTCAACGAGCCCGACGTAAAAAACGTCACGCCACCGCCCAGCGCCGTCCCGCTCACCGATGCGCAAAAGCTAGACCGCTGGCGCGCCCAAACCGCCGTCAGCAAACTCCAGCTCATCCGCGCCATCAACGCCGCCGGCAAACGCAGCCAATTCAACACCGCCCTGACCGCCGCCGACCAAGACACCCAGGACGGCTGGAACTACGCCAGCCAAATCAACCGCAACGACCCCCTGGTCGCCGCCTTCGCCCAAAGCACAGGCGGCACCGCCACCGACGTCGACGCCCTGTTCAAAGCCGCCGCCGGCGCGACGTAACTAACTTGCCAAGCCCAATGCAAATCGGGTCCAATGCACCACCGCAGCGGCTTGCGGCCCGGTTGCGTAACTAGCGGCTACCCTTGGGGACGCCAATACGAAAGCCGTATCCCGCTGGGATGCGGTTTTTTTTTGGTCGTTGCTTTTCGCGCTTCGCGGCGGTCGGTTCGCACCTGATGGCCATGATGCGCATAATTCGCGCCGATCGTTTGCCAAGAGTTCAAAGGGGTAGTCCATGCGGATCACGATTTTCGGGACTGGTTATGTTGGCCTGGTGACAGGGGCCTGCCTGGCGCACAGTGGGAATCACGTCGTCTGCGTGGATATCGATTCGGACAAGATCGCGCGCCTGACGCGCGGCGAGATTCCAATCTACGAGCCGGGCCTGGAAACACTGGTGCACGAAAGTGTGGCCTCGGGGCGTCTGCGCTTCACCACCGACGCCGCGCAAGCGGTCGCGCACGGCACGCTGCAGTTCATCGCGGTCGGTACGCCGCCCGACGAGGACGGTAGTGCTGATCTCAAGTACGTCCTGAAGGTAGCCGAAACCATCGGCCAGCACATGGACGATTATCGGCTGGTGATCACCAAGTCGACGGTACCGGTGGGCACCTCTGACAAGGTCCGAGAACAATTGCGTCAGGCGGTTGCCGAGCGCGGGGTGGATATTCCTTTCGATGTGGCGTCAAACCCGGAGTTCCTGAAAGAGGGCGCGGCGATCGATGACTTCATGAAGCCCGATCGTGTGGTCGTGGGCGTCGACAACGAACGCGCGGCCGATCATCTGCGCGCTTTGTATGCGCCGTTCAATCGTCAGCATGATCGGACGATCGTGATGGATATCCGCTCGGCCGAGCTGACCAAATACGCCGCTAACATCATGTTGGCGACCAAGATCAGCCTGATGAACGAGCTGTCCCAGGTGGCCGACCGGCTGGACGCCGATATCGAGCAGGTGCGACGCGCGATCGGCGCCGATCACCGGATTGGCTACAGTTTCATCTATCCGGGCTGTGGGTTCGGTGGCTCCTGTTTCCCGAAAGACGTGCGCGCTCTCGCGCACACGGCCAAGACCATTGGTTACGACACCGAGATCATCAACGCCGTCGAGCGCGTCAACAATCGTCAGAAGACGGTCATGTTCGACAAGCTCGAGGCGCACTTCGGCGATCTGCGCGGCAAGACGATCGCGCTGTGGGGCCTTGCGTTCAAACCCAACACCGACGATATGCGCGAAGCACCGAGCTGCACGCTCATGGAAGCGCTATGGGAGGCTGGTGCAAGCGTGCGCGCTTTTGATCCGGAGGCGATGGATGAAACACGCCGCATGTACGGCGAACGGCCTGATCTGCTGTTGTGCCACGACGCAGAAGACGCCGCCGACGGCGCTGATGCGCTGGTGCTGGTTACCGAGTGGCATATCTTCAGAACCCCGGATTTCGCGGAACTGGCGCGCCGCATGAAGCAGCCGGTATTGATTGATGGACGCAATATCTACAAGCCAAGCTATGTGGCGGCTGCCGGTTTCGCCTACTACGGTATCGGCCGGTCGGCGGCCGCTGGCGCGCAGCGAACAGTTGGATAAAATAGCGGTCCTCAAACATTCGAACGGGGCGCTGGGAGCCATCGATGCCAATTTATGAATATATCTGTCAGAGCTGCGGCGAGCCGCTGGAGCAACTACAAAAGCTGTCCGACGCGCCGCTGACTGAATGCCCGTCCTGCGGCGAGTCGGCGCTCAAGCGAAAGATCTCGGCCGCGGGGTTCCGGCTGGCAGGCGGCGGTTGGTACGAAACCGACTTCAAATCGGACGGCAAGCGGAACATCGCCGGTGCCAGCGGCGATAGCTCGAGCAAGAAGCCGGGCAATGGTGATTCGTCGTCGGGCAAGAGCAGCGAGTCGCCGTCTACCAAATCCGATGACAGCAAGACCAAGAGTCCGTCCTCCGAAGGCAGCAAGTCGACTGGCGCAAAGCCGAGCGGCGACAGCACATTGTCGCCGACGAAAAAGAGCGCCAGCAGCAGCGATTGATGGGCGCCCGCTGAAGATCTGCCTCGGCCGCACTACCGGCCGGGGTAGTCCTCTTGGAGTCTGTCGGACTCAAGTGATCGTCACGAGCAAGGTGGGATAATGAGCGCAAATGGACTGATTTTTGAGGCGAATAGTGGTTCTATTTAACGAGAAAAGTGGGCCATTTGAGCCATTATCCCGCCGGCGCAGTAGATTGGCCTTGAGTCCGACAGGCTCCTTGGTAGACTCGCGCTCTTTTGCAAGGCTTGAAGGCCCGCCATGATGCGATCTCACTACAGCGGCGATGTCACCGCCGCTGCTATCGACAGCGAAATCACCGTCTGCGGCTGGGTTCATCGCCGCCGCGACCATGGCGGCGTGATCTTTGTTGACCTGCGCGATCGCAGCGGCCTGATCCAGGTCGTGTTCGACCCGGACGAGGCTGATACGTTCGCGGCCGCCGAAAAACTCCGTAACGAATATGTCATCCAGGTGACTGGCCGCGTCCGGGCACGCCCGGAAGGTACGGTCAACAAGAACCTGGCCTCGGGCGAGGTCGAGGTGTACACGACTGCGTTGACCGTACTCAATGCGTCCGAAACGCCGCCGCTGCAGCTCGACGAGACCGAGAGCGTAGGTGATGCAGCGCGCCTGCGCTATCGCTACGTCGAGCTGCGCAAGCCGCGCATGCAGCGTCATATGCAGCTGCGGGCACAGGTCACGCGGACCGTGCGCAACGCCCTCGACGATCTCGGGTTTCTGGATATCGAAACCCCGATCCTGACCCGTGCCACACCCGAAGGTGCGCGCGATTATCTGGTGCCCAGCCGTACCCAGCCCGGCCATTTCTTTGCCTTGCCGCAATCGCCGCAGTTGTTCAAGCAGCTGCTCATGGTCGCCGGCATGGATCGCTATTATCAGATTGCACGTTGCTTCCGCGACGAGGACCTGCGCGCTGATCGCCAGCCGGAGTTCACCCAGATCGATATCGAGGCATCGTTTGTCGACGCTGACGACATCATGGGCATCAACGAGGCGCTGATCCGGTCGTTGTTTGCCGAGGTCCTGAACGTCAAATTGCCGGATCCCTTTCCGCGGATGGCCTACGGAGAAGCCATCCGGCGCTTCGGCTCCGACAAGCCTGACCTGCGTATCAATCTGGAGCTGGTAGACGTCGCCGATCTCGTAGCGGACGCCGAGTTCAAGGTGTTCTCCGGCCCGGCCAACAGTGACAACGGTCGTGTCGCGGTACTGCGCGTGCCGGGCGGTTCGACGCTGACGCGCAAGCAGATCGACGGCTACACCGAATTTGTCGGCCGCTATGGCGCGCGCGGGCTGGCCTACGTCAAGATTGCCGAGGTGGCCAAGGGCCGCGATGGCATGAGCTCGCCGATCCTCAAGTTCCTGTCGGACGAGGCAATCGCCGGTATTGTTGAGCGCTCGGGCGCCGAAGACGGCGACCTGCTGTTCTTTGGCGCCGATACAGCCAAGGTAGTCAGCGATGCCCTGGGCGCGCTGCGTGTACGCCTGGGCCACGATCTAGGGCTGGTTTCTGGCGACTGGGCCCCGCTGTGGGTCGTCGACTGGCCGATGTTCGAGTACGACAGCGAGGCCAAGCGCTGGTATGCCGCCCATCATCCGTTCACCGCGCCGGCGGTAGACGATCCGGCAACCCTCAAGGCGGCGCCGCACGAAGCCAAGGCCAAGGCCTATGACATGGTGCTCAACGGTTCGGAAGTGGGCGGCGGCTCGGTGCGTATCCATAACCCGGACATGCAGCGCGCGGCGTTCGAGGTGCTGGGCATTACGCCAGAAGAGGCCGAAGAGAAATTCGGCTTCCTGCTGGAAGCGCTGAAATTTGGCGCGCCCCCGCATGCAGGGATTGCTTTCGGCCTGGACCGGCTGGTCATGCTCATGGCCGGCGCCGACTCCATACGCGAGGTTATTGCCTTTCCCAAGACCCAGACCGCGACGGACCTGCTCACCGGTGCGCCAGGGCTGGCCGACAACGCCCAGCTGCGCGAATTGGGTATTCGTCTGCGCAAGACCGACAAGAATAGTCCGAGCAAGGACGAGACCTCGGCTTGAGATCAGCCGCTGCGCCATGGGCGCGCGCGGCGATCCTGACGTTGACACAGACGCGGTGGCTATGGGGTGGCCGCTGCGTCTGCGCTACACTATTCGCCCATAAATTCCATACCGTGTCGTAGCCTGAACGTCTGCGGCAAGGCTGATCTGTTTACCTAATTTCAAGCGAGTATTCGATCATGTTTGATTCTGCCCAGCGCATTGCCGAGTTCGATCCGGAACTGGCGGCAGCCATTGCCGACGAAGATCAGCGCCAGGAAGACCATATCGAGCTGATTGCGTCCGAGAACTACACCAGCCCGCGCGTGATGGAGGCTCAGGGGTCGCAGCTGACCAACAAATATGCAGAAGGCTATCCGGGCAAGCGGTTTTATGGCGGCTGTGAATACGTCGACGTGGCCGAGAAGCTGGCGATCGAGCGCGCGTGCCGCCTGTTCGATTGCGATTACGCCAACGTACAGCCGCACTCCGGAGCACAGGCCAATGCGGCTGTCTATCTGGCCCTGGTCAAGCCGGGCGACACCATCCTCGGCATGAGTCTGGACGCCGGCGGCCATCTGACCCACGGTGCCGCGCCCAACTTTTCCGGCAAGAATTACCACGCGGTTCAGTACGGCCTGGACAAGACCACCGGCGAGCTCGACTACGACGAAATCCAGCGGCTGGCCGATGAACACAAGCCGAAGATGGTCATCGGTGGCTTTTCTGCTTACTCCCGGCGTATCGACTGGGCGCGCATGCGCCAGATTGCTGATTCGGTAGGCGCCTGGCTGCTGGTCGACATGGCGCATGTGGCTGGCCTGGTGGCGACCGACGAGTATCCCAGCCCGTTGCCGCACGCGCATGTGGTCACCACAACCACCCACAAGACGCTGCGCGGGCCGCGTGGCGGCCTGATCCTGTCTGCGGCCGGCGACGAAAAGCTCTACAAGAAACTCAACTCGGCGGTGTTCCCGGGCACCCAGGGCGGCCCGTTGATGCACGTCATCGCGGCCAAGGCCGTGGCGTTCAAGGAAGCCTTGGACACCGACTTCAAGAGCTACTGCCAACAGATCGTGACCAATGCACAGGCCATGTCTGATGTGTTCATCGAGCGGGGTTTCGATGTGGTGTCGGGCGGCACCGATAATCACCTGATCCTGGTGAGTCTGGTCAAGCAGGACATCACCGGCAAGGACGCCGAGGAATGGCTCGGCAGGGCACATATCACCGCCAACAAGAATGCCGTGCCGGACGATCCGCGTTCGCCGTTCGTGACCTCGGGTCTGCGAATCGGCACGCCGGCTTCGACCACCCGCGGTTTCAACGCCGACGAGATGCGCCAGGTGGCCGGCTGGATTTGTGACCTGCTGGAAACGCTGGCTGCCGGCGGCGATATGGACGCCGTGGCGACCACCGTTCGTTCGGCCGTCACGGAGGTCTGTAGCCGACACCCGGTGTATCGCAACGCCCAGCGCGGCGCGGCCTGAGCCAGCCGCGCCCGCTGACGGGTTCTGAGGCAATCCTCTGATGCAATGCCCGTTCTGTGACGAACGCGCCACGCGGGTCGTGGACTCGCGGCTGGCAGCCGAAGGCAGCCAGGTTCGTCGCCGGCGCGAGTGTCCGGCCTGTAACGCGCGTTTCACCACGTTCGAGACCGCTGAGATGCTCTTGCCGCGCATCGTCAAGAACGACGGCACGCCGGAGCCCTTTGACGAAGACAAGCTTCGCCAGGGCATCGACCGGGCGCTGTACAAGCGCCCGGTGACGCCGGAAGCCGTGGATACGGCGGTCAGCCATATCCGCAAGCGCATGCGGGCGGATCCCGATCGTGAGATTGCCTCGCGTCAGCTGGGCGAATGGGTGATGGCCGAACTGCGCGAACTGGATCAGGTCGCGTTCGTGCGTTTTGCCTCGGTGTATCGGCGCTTCGAGGACGTCCAGGCCTTCCGTGAGGAAATCGAGCGGCTGGAAGCCACGCCCGGGCGAGACAGCGGACAATTACCGCTGATCGACTCGCCCGCTGGCCACAAATGAGTACCAAGGTGCCAATACGCGAAGCGATGCATGAGTTTTTCATGCAAAGAGCGATCGAGCTCGCCCGGCTTGGCTGGTACACCACGCGGCCCAATCCGCGTGTCGGCTGCGTACTCGTTATGAATCATGCCGTGAAAGGCGAGGGCTGGCATGAGCGCGCCGGCGAGGCACATGCCGAGCGCCGCGCACTGGATGATGCGGCGGCGCTCGGCCACGATATTCGTGGTGCGACGGCCTACGTCACGCTCGAGCCCTGCAGCCATACCGGCCGTACACCACCTTGTAGCGAAGCACTCATTGAGGCCGGTGTAGCCCGTGTGGTGATCGGCGCGCAGGATCCGAACCCGAGCGTCGACGGCCGTGGTATCCAGATGCTGGAGGCTGCCGGGATTGAAGTCATCACCGGTGTGCTGGAGCCGCGCTGTCAGAATCTCAACCGCGGCTTCAACAGCCGCATGCAACGCGGACGTCCCTGGGTGCGCGTCAAGTTAGCGATGAGCCTGGACGCACGCACCGCTGACGCGCGTGGACACAGTCAGTGGATCACCGGCGCGCCCGCGCGCGATGACGTACACCGCCTGCGCGCCGAGTCCGGCGCCGTGATGATTGGCAGCGGCACCTTGCTTGCCGATAATCCGTCACTCACCGTCCGCTTGAAGGGCGATTGGATGCAACCGCAGCGCGTGGTGCTGGACAGCCGGCTGCGAATGTCGCCAGAGGCACGGATGCTGGGTCGCGAGGGCGTCACGCAAGTCTTTACTGCAAGCGACGACGACAGGCTGCGTAAGGGCTTGCTCGATGCGGGCGCACTCGTGCAGTCGTGCCTTGCCGACGATAACGGCGGGCTGGATCTGGCGGACGTGCTGAAGTCGCTGGCGGCGGAGCAGATAAACGATGTGCTGGTCGAAGCCGGCCCGAGGCTGGCCGGCGCACTCGCCGAGGCCGAGCTGGTTGATGAATACGTGCTCTATGTCGCGCCAATGCTGATTGGCGACGCCGGCCGCGCCTTGATGTCGCTGCCGGGCCGGGACCGGCTGCACGATGCCCTGCATCTTCGATTTGAGGATATCCAACCGGTGGGCGATGACCTGCGAATAATCGCGAGGCCGGTCGCGGCGACCGGTTGAAATACTCAGGCTTCAGGAGCCCGCGTACCTATGTTTACAGGCATCATCAAAGGCATCGGCTCGATCGTCGATCAGGAATCTCGCGGCGGTGATCGACGCCTGATTATCGACGCAGGCGATACGGACCTGGGTGCGCCGGCCCCGGGTGACAGCATCGCAGTGTCGGGCGTCTGCCTGACCGCGATCAAGCTCGAGGGGCCGCGCTTTGCGGCGGATGTCTCCAATGAGACGTTGTCGCTGACGACGCTTGGCGCGCTCGAGGTAGGCTCGCATGTCAATCTGGAAGGCGCGCTGCGCGCGGGCGATCCGCTGGGCGGCCACATGACCTCGGGGCATGTCGACGGTCTCGGCATACTCGAGGAAAAAACCGGCGATGGGCGCTCCTGGCGTCTGGTGTTTTCGATGCCACCGAATCTGGCACGATTCTTCGCGCCCAAGGGGTCGGTCTGCATCGACGGCATCAGCCTGACCGTCAATGAAGTCGACGGAGCGCGCATTGGTGTCAATATCATTCCGCACACCATGGATCACACGACGCTTGGCGAGCGCGAGATCGGTGATCGGGTGAACGTGGAAATTGATGTGATCGCCCGCTATCTGGCTCGGCTGTATGACGTGCGGTGACGGGTTTGACAGCGAGCCGGACACCTGCGGCCCGCCGCCCATGCGATAATCTGCTTCTAGTATTTACAAGGCAGCGATCATGCAGACTCTCCAAGGCGAATTCGAAGGCCGCGATCTCAAAATTGCCATCGTCTCGACACGCTGGAATGACGATATCGTCGACCGTCTGGTTGACGGCGCCGTTGACGTGCTCACCGATTGCGGTGTCTCGGACGACGACTTGACGCTGGTCAAGGTGCCCGGCGCCTTCGAATTGCCGTTGGCCGTGGACCGGTTAGCAGACAGCGGCGACTATGACGGCATCGTGGCGCTCGGCGCGGTTATTCGTGGCGGCACGCCACATTTCGATTATGTGGCCGGTGAGTGCGCCCGAGGCCTGTCTGCCACCGCGCTGGAATACGGTGTGCCGGTGGGATTTGGCGTGATTACGGCCGACAACGCCGAGCAGGCCGACGCCCGCGCGCAACCGGATGAAGACCACAACAAAGGTGCCGAAGCGGCGAGCGCGGTCGTCGAGATGGCAACGCTTTTGCGAGCAATTGAAGGCAACTAGACATCATGCCAATCGAGAATCAATCGCTGGGCGACGCTGCGAATAGCAGCGACGACGACGACCAGCTGCCGGAGCTTCCCCCGAAGATGCCCGGCGGCGCACGCATCCGTGCCCGGATGGCTGCCACGCAGGCGATCTATCAATGGCGGATGTCCGGCACCGATATTGGTGAGTTGATCACCCAGTTTGCCCGCGCCAGACGCCTAACCAATCTCGATCGCAATTATTTCGAATTGCTGCTGCGCGGTGTGGTGCATGACGTCAGCGGGCTTGAGGCAGCGTTCGACAAGCATCTGAGCCGCCCAGCGGTCCAACTCGACCCGGTGGAGTACGCGATTCTGTTGCTGGCTACCTACGAGCTGCGCGAGTGCCCGGAAATCCCGTTTGCGGCCGTGATCAACGAGGCCACAAATCTCACCAAGATCTTTGGTGCCACCGATGGGCATCGTTTCGTCAACGGCGTGCTGGATGCCACTGCACGCGATCTGCGTGCGACAGAAATCAGCGCGCGCCGCTAGTGTCCTGTCCCGCGTATTTTGCCGTGGCCCTGATCATCAAACATTGGGCGAGGCTACGCGTGACAGGACACTAGGAGTCTGTCGGACTCAACCGATCGCGATCCTGATAAAATAACAGAGCTGCAGCCCGCCGGATTTCGAGGTTCTCATGGCCGATAGATTCCGACCGATCAACCGCGATACCCCGCATCTGTTTCCGCCGACGGTGCAGGATTATCTGGCCGACGATCACCTGGCGCGGTTCGTGGTCGATATTGTCGATCAACTTGACCTGAGTCCATTGACGAGG
>JAQIBT010000070.1 GCA_027858915.1 Salinisphaera sp. | reverse complement strand
CAGATGCGGGGTATCACGGTTGATCGGTCGGAATCTATCGGCCATGAGAACCTCGAAATCCGGCGGGCTGCAGCTCTGTTATTTTATCAGGATCGCGATCGGTTGAGTCCGACAGACTCCTAGTAGCATACTTTTTTCTAACGCGTGGTGTCTAATTGTTTTTAAACGAATTGGTTGCGTTATAATGCAAACTGCGGACGCGAAGAAAGCGCCAAGGTGAACGAGTTGGCAACCCGCTGGCGTATTAGAATCTGACACAGATCAGGCGCTGCTGCCTGGTTCGATGAGGTGCCCGATGAACGATTTTCTCGATTATGACCGCTTGGAGGCGATGAGCGCCGACAAGTTCCAGCAGACGCATCCCTATCCCTGGCTCAACCCAGTGGGCCTGATCGAGGATGCCGGCTACGACAGATTAGTCGAGACATTGCCGACGGTCGAGCAGATGACGCCGGTATTCGGTGTCAAGCGCTCGCACGGGCAGCAGCCACACGATCGTTACGCGTTGGAATATCGGGACGACCTGCCTATAGCGCCGGAATGGCATGCGTTCGTCTCGGAACTCAAGAGCGATAGATATCAGCGATTCATCCAGCGAATGTTTGGCTGTCGTCGCCTTCAAACGGTTTTCCATTGGCATTATGCGCCGCGCGGTGCCTCGGTTTCGCCTCACTGCGATGCCACGCGCAAGCTCGGCTCGCATATCTTTTACTTCAACGCGCCTGACACGTGGGATCCGGCCTGGGGCGGCGATACCATTATTCTGGACGACGGTGGACGTTTCGAACGCCGCTCGGCGCCCGACTTCGCCGATTTCAACGCCCGTTATGCAGCCGAAAGCCAGGGTAACGCCAGTCTGCTTTTTCAGCGCAAGGAAGGCTCCTGGCACGGCGTGCGCGAAATCACCTGCCCGGAGGGTTACTACCGCAAGGTATTTATTGTCGTGATCAACGACCCGCTGCGCGCCGGGCTACACCGAGTGCTCGCTACGGTGAAGCGCAAGGTTTTGCAAAAGAGCTAGGGCCTGTTGTAAATCGCGTATAGCGCCGATCGGAAAGGGCGCCGAAAGATAAGCTCGCTAGCCTACGCACAGATTCAATCTGAGCGTAGGTGTTCTTTTGAGCCAGTGGACAATACTCTGCGATTTTGATGGCACCATCGCCGGAGATGATGTCACGGATGTCCTGTTGTCGCGTCTGGCGGCACCAGAGTGGAAGCGCATCGAGGCTGACTGGCAACGGGGGGTCATCGGTTCACGAGAGTGCATGACGCAACAGGTTGCACTGATCGATGCGTCGCGCCAGACGGTCGACGCTTTGCTCGACACGCTGCCGATCGATCCAGGGTTTCCCGATTTCGTCGCCGAGGCCCGGCGACAAGACATGTCGGTGATGGTGGTCAGCGACGGCCTCGACTATGCCATCAGTCGCATACTTGCGCGCCACGGCCTGGGCCACCTGCCGGTGCGCGCCAACCATGTCGTCCACGACGGGGTGCGCGGCTGGTCGATGCTGTCCCCTTACGCCTACGCGGGCTGTGCGGCAGCCAGCGGCACCTGCAAGTGCAGTATTGCCAGCCAGCATGCCGACACCCTGCTGGTTGGCGACGGCCGCTCCGATTTCTGCGTGGCCGATAGCGCGGACTACGTGTTCGCCAAACACCGGCTGATTACTCATTGCCGTGGGCTCGGTATTCCTCATCAGCCAATCGCCGATTTTCACGAGGCTCGGTCGTTATTGGCCCGACTACCAGAGCTTGCCATGGCGCGCGCAGTGGCGTGCTAGTGCCCGTAACAAAGGGATTTCTGATCGTCGATTCTGAAACTACAGCGAAGACACCGTGGATCACGGCGCAAGCTCTGTTGTCCAGCCTTTCCTAAAGAGTGCAAATAACATGAACAGCGTTCTCCAGCCCACTATTTTTTCTTCAGAACAGACCGACGAAGCATTGCTTGCTGACGAGGCGCAGTACTGCTCTTTCGGCGATACGGTGCACTACACCGACCCGCCCAAGCTGTTTGACAGCTGCGAAGGCAGTTATATGTTCGATACCGCTGGCACGCCGTATCTCGACCTGCAGATGTGGTATTCAGCGGTTAATTTCGGCTATGCCAATCCGCGGCTCAATGATGCGCTGAAGCAACAGATCGATCGTCTGCCGCAGGTCGCCAGCCAGTACCTGCACCGCGAGAAGATCGAGCTGGCCAAGACGATTGCCGTGGACGCCGAGCAGAAGTTCGGTTTGCCCGGTCGCGTGCATTTCAACGTCGGCGGTGCACAGGCGATCGAGGATTCGCTCAAGATTGTGCGCAACTACACTGGCGGCAAGAGTCTGATGTTTGCCTTTGAAGGCGGCTATCACGGCCGAACCCTGGGCGCCTCGGCGATCACTTCCAGCTATCGCTATCGTCGTCGCTACGGGCATTTTGGCGAACGGGCGAAGTTCATGCCGTATCCGTATCCGTTTCGCCGGCCGAAGGGCATGGACAAGGAAGAATACGGTGAATACCTGGTGGCCGATTTTGCCCGCCTGTTCGAGACCGAATACCACGGCGTATGGGATCCAAAGGTCGGCGAATGCGAGTACGCCGCGTTCTATGTCGAGCCGTTGCAAGGCACCGGTGGCTACATCGTGCCGCCGATGAACTACTTCAAGGGCCTGAAGAAAGTACTGGACCAGCACGGGGTCCTGATGGTGAGCGACGAGATCCAGATGGGTTTCTATCGCACCGGCAAGCTATGGTCGATCGAGCACTTCGGCGTGACGCCGGACATCATCGTGTTCGGCAAGGCGCTGACCAACGGCCTGAACCCGCTGTCTGGCCTGTGGGCACGCGAGGAATTGATCAATCCCGAGGTGTTCCCGCCCGGCTCGACGCATTCGACCTTCAACGCCAACCCGCTGGGTACCGCGGTGGCATTGGAAGCCATGCACATGATGCAGGAAACCGACTACGAGTCGATGGTCATGGCCAAGGGCGCGTATTTTCTGGAAGGCCTGCAGGATCTCCAGAAACGCCACAAGGAGATCGGCGACGTCGACGGCCTCGGTCTGGCGCTGCGCGCCGAGATCTGTACCGAGGACGGTTTTACCCCGAACAAGGCGCTGGTCGATCGCATGGTCGATATCGGGCTGGGTGCCGAACTCGAGCACAACGGCCGCAAGATGGGTCTGGTGCTGGATATCGGCGGCTACTACAAGAACGTGATTACGTTTGCGCCGTCGCTGCATATCAGCACCGAAGAGATCGATCTGGGCATCGCTCTGCTGGATCAGATGCTGATCAAAGCCAAGCGTGCCGGCTGAAGTCGCTTCGCATGATGACGGATACAGCCTTGATGGGGCTGCCCCGGCAACTTCGCCGGGGCAGCGGCCGTTATGACGAGCGGCGTTCAGCCGTCGAAGCGTCGCAGCGCAAGTACCGCATTGAGCCCGCCAAAAGCAAAGGAATTGGACAGCACGGCATCGACGCGCTGCTCGCGTGCGGTGTTGGGCACATAGTCCAGATCGCAGGCCGGATCCGGGTCGAGGAAGTTGGCAGTGGGCGGGATCACGCCTTCACGCAGAGCGCCGACCGCGGCCACGATTTCCAGCGTGCCAGACGCGCCCAGAGCGTGGCCGTGTATGGCCTTGGTCCCAGACACCGCAAGCCGTTTTGCGTGCTCGCCGAACGCCATATGAATAGCGCGTGTTTCGCTCGCGTCGGCAGCGATGGTCGCGGTGCCGTGCGCATTGATATAACCAATTTGCTCCGGTCTGAGCTGGGCGTCCTGCAGGGCAGCGCGGATAGCGCGCGCCGCCCCGTCGGCCGACGGGGCAACAATATTGACCGCGTCAGCGCTCATGCCGGTGCCGGCCAGTTCGGCCAGGATCACCGCGCCGCGGGCCTGCGCATGAGCCAGTGTCTCGAGCACCAGCATGCCCGCGCCTTCGCCCAGCACCAGCCCGCGGCGCTGTTTGCAGAAGGGCCGGCAGGTATCGGGTGCCACTACGCGCATCGCTTCCCATCCGCGGATTCCGGACAGGCTGAAACTGGCATCCGTGCCGCCCGCCAGGGCAGCGTCGGCGAGCCCGGTACGCAGCATGGCGACTGCCTGAGTGATGGCGTGGTTGGACGATGCGCAGGCGCTGGTTACGCCGAAGGCAGGGCCTCTGAGGCCGTGTTCGATAGTGATATGGCTGGCGGGTGCGTTCGGCATCAAGCGCAGGATCGACAGCGGGTGGATGCGTTTTGCGTTGTCGCGATACAGGCGCCGGCTCTGATGGTCGCGCGAGGCCTCGCCGCCCACACCGGTACCGATTACGGTGGCGGTGCGGTCGCCCAGGTCTCCGGTCGAAAAATCGATGCCGGACTGAGCGATGGCCTCGCGGGCAGCAACCAGGGCGAATTGCGAGATCGGGTCGAGCAGGCTCAGACGCGCATCGTCAAAATGCTGAGCGGGATCGAATGCCGGCAGCTGCGCGCCTACTTGCATGCGCAGCACGGCCTCCGGATCAGGCGAGACCAGCGGCCTGATGCCGCTGCGTCCCTCCACCATCGCGCGCCAGAGTGGCGCCGCTCCCAGGCCGAGCGCGCTGACGGCGCCCATACCGGTTATCACAACACGATGCATGTAATGCTCCATGGATAAGATGAATAACGCTGGCGATCAGTGCTTCGTCGCGACGCTGCTCTGGGCGTTGCTGTCCACGGCCTGGGTGACAATCGCGATCAGCCGTTGCACGTTATCGGTCTCGAATTCGGGATCGAGTTCCGGCAGGGTGATGTCGAAATGCTCCTCGATATCGAAGAGGATTTCGATCGTATCCAGGGATGCGATACCCAGGTCGCGAATAGTGCTGTCGAGTCGGATGCTGGCTGCATCAATCTGGGCGTATTCTTCGATAATTTCGAAAATCTGGTCCTGGACTGTCGCGGTCATATTCGGTTTCCTCGCCGGCGGCTACAAGGCTGTGCGTGTCGGGCATGCGCAAGGCGCACCGGCCTGATGCCAGGTTCGCAGCTTAGGCATCGAACCTTGCACGAAGCTTTCATCGGCCAGTTGGAGCCCTCGTCGCTGGTGCGCGATGTGCAAGCGTACCCGCCCGACGGCTTTTCTGCCGGGACGACGCTCTACGATATACCGACGTTCTCGACGCGGTTTGATTTGTTGACCACGGCTGATCCAGCCGTGCGTGATCGCGTGCGACGTTTACCGCTATACCGCTACTGGCAGCGGTTATTACAACCCCGAACGCGCTTTATTGGCTCAACCGTCAGCGAGTATGCCTGGCTGCCGGCGACTGCCAGTGCCTCGGAGTTGGCCGACGAGCTGCTAGCGGCACACGGGCGCGAGTGCCCGTTTTTCATCATCAAGGATCTGCCCTGCGCGTCGCCCTTGCTGGATGCGCATGCCAACGCTTTTGCCGATGGGTTCGCGACCGCCTGCGAGGCAGCCGGCTTCATTCTGGTCGAAGGCCAGGCGCTGGCCTGGGTACCGATCGATTTCGATAGCGAGGACGCCTATCTGAAACGTCTGTCGCGTGGCGCTCGGCGCAACATCCGGCGCAAGCTGCGCTCGCGCGATCGGCTGGAGATCGAAGCGCTCGCCACAGGCTGCACGGTGCTGCGTGATCCCGACATGCAGGATGCGCTGATCGCGCTCTACGAACAGGTCTTTGCCCAGAGCGAAGTGCATTTCGATCATTTGCAGGCGGATTTCTTCCGGGCTGTGTTCGCAGACGCCGACAGCGGTGGCGTGATGTTTGTTTATCGCCACGAGGGTCGAGTGATCGGCTGGAATCTGTGCTTCGAGTACCAGGGCGCCCTGGTCGATAAGTATGTCGGTTTCGACTATGCGATGTCGCGCGAACTCAATCTGTATGCGGTCAGCTGGATGCACAATCTGGAATATGCCCGACTACGCGGCCTGAAGCGCTTCATCGCCGGCTGGACCGATCCGGAGGTCAAGGCACATCTGGGTGCGCGCATGACGTTTACCCGACATGCCGTGCGCCCCCGCAATAGGCTGCTGCGCGCTGTACTTCGGCGACTGTCGGGCCATTTCGAAAGCGATAGCCACTGGTACGAGGAGCAGGCCGACCATGCGTCCCGTCGTACTTGACGTCGACGGGTCGGTCGGCGAACTGGCCGGCGCCCATCGGTCGCGGATAGCCGTGTGGGGCCAGCGTCTGCGGTTTGCCTGCAGCCGGCGTGCGCTGCGTGCGTTCTCGCGCGGTCTGCCCGAAATGCTGCCGGTCGATACCGGGGTGGTATTCACCGGCAGCGGTGACTTCCATCATCTGAGTCTGCCGCTGATCGAGCGCGTCAGCGCGATGCACGGACCATTGGATGTCGTGATCTTCGACAACCATCCAGACAACATGCGTTTTCCCTTCGGCGTGCACTGCGGCTCGTGGGTGAGTGCCGTCGCGGCTCTGGCGCAGGTGCGCCACGTGCATGTGGTCGGTATTACCTCTGGCGATATTGGCGCGGGACATGCCTGGGAAAATCGACTCTGGCCGCTGTTTGCCGGTCGGCTGACGTACTGGTCGACGGGCGTGTCCGTGGGCTGGGCCAGCACGCTTGGCCTGGGTCGGGCGTTCAAGGATTTCGATAGCGTCGATGCGCTGCTGGCGTCGTTTGGCGCCTATATATCGTCTCGGACATCGCCAGTGTATCTATCGATCGACAAGGATGTGCTCGGCGTCGAAGACGCACGCACCAACTGGGATCAGGGCCGTATGCGCGCCAGCGGCCTGCTGGACGTGATCGAGACGCTGCACGGCCGCATCGTCGGTGGCGATATCACCGGCGAGATATCCCTAGCCCGCTATGCCCAGTGGTGGAAGCGACGGCTGTCGGCGCTGGATCACCAGCCTGAAGTCACGTCCGAGCAACTGACGGCGTGGCAGCCGCAACAACATGCGTTGAATCAACGATTGCTAGAGGCAATCGAGGATGCGTGGGCCATGGACTGAGAGGCCACATCATTGAATCTCTGAGGATGTCACTCCCCGCTGCTTGCGGCGCAAGAAGTAGGCGCCGACACCACACGCCCTTAAGCAGCTATCGGACCGGCCTCAGAGATACCCCGTAGCCTGCCGCAGAGTGGTTCACCGATGTGATGAACGACTGCAAGGCTACCCACGAGATATTCCGATATGGAATTGACATGAAACATCCTCATTTTTTGCTTAATAGAGCCGATAAGCTGGGCGACGTCATTTTGACGTTGCCGATGGCGGGCATTCTCAAGGCCACCTTTCCTGGCTGTAAGGTTTCGCTGCTCGGCCAGCGCTATACCGCGCCGCTGGCGGAATGCTGTGAATATATTGACGAAGTCTATGCCTGGGACGAAATCGCGGAGTTGCCGAGTCAGGCAGAGCGGATCGCGCGGTTCAAGGCCTTTGACGCAGATGCGATTATTCATATTTACCCCAAGTCCGAAGTCGCAAGACTGGCTCGTCAGGCACACATACCAAAGCGTATCGGTACCATCAGACGTCTGTATCACTGGCCTAATTGCAACCGCCTGCTGTATCTGCGCCGGCACCACTCGCCGCTGCATGAAGCACAGTTGAATATTCAACTGCTGCGCGGCGTGGGCATCGAGCGATTCTACGAGCTGGATGAAATCGGCTCGTACTTCGGCTTGAGCAATATCCCGCCGCTACCGGCGTCTATTGGCGCATACCTGGAAGCCGGAAAATTCAACCTGATCGTCCATCCGAAATCAGCCGGTAGTTCGCGGGAATGGCCAAGTCACTATTTTGCCCAGCTGATCGAGAGCCTCCCGCCCGAGCGATTCAACGTGCTGGTGACGGGTAGCGCGCGCGAGGGCGAGTTGGTACGAGACGAACTACCCATGCATCTGGCGCACGTCAAAGACCTGATGGGCCGTATCTCGCTCGCTGAGTTGATCAGCCTGATTGACGCCGCTGACGGCTTGCTCGCCGTCAGTACCGGCCCGCTGCATATAGCGGCTGCGCTGGGTAAAGCCACGGTAGGCATTTATGTACCGTTTCGAGCCAAGCACACGGGCCGCTGGGGACCCATTGGCCCGCGCACACGCACTTTTCAACGGGCCGGAAAGTGCACCCATTGTCCAGTGCCGAAAGGCGAGACCGATCCGACCAACTGCGAGTGTATGCTCCAGATTACACCGGTGCAGATCAAGGCTCATCTGACTGAGCTGGCCGATGCGCAGCGCGATGCAGCTTTGTGCCGCCCGAGTCAGAGGTCGGAATCCGTTGCCAACGAACAATTCAGCTCGACAAAAGCCAAGGTCAGTGGGTAAGCATTCGCTCGGCGCTCAGCGAATACGAGTGATTTGATCGGCAGGCATCCCGTCTTTCATTGGCAGGCGTTTTCTCCGACCATTGACGAAGTGCCCGTAGGCAGTCGCAATGCCCGCCGCGTTAATTTGCCATGGACGTCTCTTGGATGCCTGATCGGGCTGCTGGCAAGCCATGGTCAGCAAGCCGCCAAGAGGCAGTATGCACAGACCGCATAACCAGCACGACCGGCAATAGAGCGCGAAAAGTGTGCAGCGGTCCGGAATCGTCCGCGAACAGCCGTCGACAGTACCGTATGCGGAGAGACAGGGCGGCGGCAGAAAGCACGAACCACAAGAGAACGGCGAGTGCCTTCGGAAGCCAGATCAGCGGGACTACGGCGATCGCTAAAGTTGGCAGAGAGACGTAGGCCCAATCGCGCTCGTTATGTGCCTTGTAGAGATCACTGACCGTCATCCGACTCGCTCATGGCCAGGCAGACAATGCCGGCAACGATGGCGGTGGCGCCCAGAGCCTGGGCCCAGCCGATGGATTCGTGGAACAGTGGTACCGACAGCAACAGCACGCTGACGACCTCCAGATGTGAGGCGGCAAAAGCCGGGCCGATGGGCGCGCGGCGCAGCAGCGTCATATACGCAAAAAAAGCACCGATATAGCCGATGACCGCGCCGTATACCCAGGGTTGGCCGAACAGGCGCAACAACCAGGCGGCGTTGGCCTGCACGGGCAGGGCATGGTCGCCGGCGTATTTGAAACTGATCTGGGCCAGCGTGTCGAAGCTCATCAATACGGCGAAGCCGATCAGGTAGAAACGTTTCATGTGCCGATTCCGACGATGGCTACGCCGAGCGTGACCAGCAGGATGCCGATCACCCGGAGGCGGGTCAGGCGCTCGCCGAACAGCAGCCGCCCGGCGATCATGATGGCGACGATGTTGATCGAACCGAGCAGAATGCCGCGGCCCAGGGGGATCAACGACAGAAACGCGGTCCAGGCGAGGAACTCGAACACGTAACAGGCGCCGCCCAGCCATATCCACGGGCGGGCCAGCATATGCCGCCAGTGGGCCCAGCCATCGGCTTCACCGCCGTGGTTGGCGGCGGTCTTGAATACAAGCTGCCCGGCGGTATCGAGCAATTCGACGAGCAGCCACAGCGCCAGCACCAAAGGCGTCATGGCTGGTGTGTACCGTCGGTCACGCGGCGTTGCCCACGGCCGTCGCCTGTTGGGCCAGCCGGGCGAAGAATTCGGCCAGGCGGGTCATCAGGAGCCGTCGTTCCCGGTCGATGGTAATCATGTGGTAGCTGTCTTCCAGCCACAGGAACTCGGAAGGGCCGCTGACGTGCCGTGCCACGAGCTCGGCGTTCCAGCGCGAGGCGATATCGTCTTCAGTTGCGTGGGCGATCAGGCAGGGCGCGCTTACGCGGGCCAGATCGCGACGCACCTGACGGGCGAACAAATGCAATTCGGCGAGCGCGTGCCAGGGATTGCCTGGCAGGCCGGCTTCGCTGCTGTCGCCGCTGGCCATCATCTGGCTGATCTGAAACCGCAGGTTCTTGTCACGCAGCCCATACGGCGGTTGCTCCATGAACACGCGTTCGCGGCCGATGCCCACGCGCTTGAGCCAAGGCAGCAGGAACGACAGACGGCCAACGGCGGGAATACTCCATCCGTCGTAGCGAAACGTGGCGCCCAGAACACCGACGCCGTCGACCCACGTCGGCTGCTCTTCGGCAAGCCGCAGGGCGAGCAGGGCACCCATCGACAAGCCGGCGACAAACAGCTGATCTACCGTATCCCGCATTTCGCGCGCGGCGGCCTCCACGCTCTGATACCAATCCTCCCAGCGGGTGGCGAGCAGGTCATCGACGCTGCCGCAGTGGCCGGCGAGCTGAACGCCACGCGTGGTGAATCCGCGGTTGTTCAGGCCCTTGCCGAGAAGCCGCATTTCCTGCGGGGTGCCGGTCAGGCCGTGAATCAACAGGACGCCTCGCTTGTCACCCTGAAATACGAATTCAACGTTGCGATTCATCGACGGGTCCGTTCTGTTTCGATCTCGCAAATTCCACGGTTTGTCGCGGGATTGGCACGATAAGAGTTCTAAAGAGGCGAATCACGACTTGCTATGTCAGTCAGCTAACCGGGGCATACCCTGCTGGCAGACACTGATTTGGCTGTATCCCGTGACTCGTGGCGATTGACTTGAGCCAAGGTTGTCCATGGAAGGCATCGTGTCGGCTCGTCGGCTATCAAGCAAGTATGTCAAAGTACGGTTTCAAGAGCCTTTCGCGGATGGTGTGGCAGACGTCGACGGCGAGGATTGGCGAAGAACGCGTACCAGTACCAGTTGCCCGATGCGCAGATGGGTGGGTTTGTCGAAGCGCAGCACACACAGCACGGTACGGGTGCCGGCATTCAGGGCCGGGTTGTTTTCCAGGCTGGGCTGGTGGAATACATCGCCTACGCGGACCACGTGTGCCGTACCCAGAATTTTCTGATTGCCGTTATCCAGCACGACCTGTGCCTGCATCCCCGGACGGACGGCCTCCACATACTCCTGATTGAGTTCGGCTCGGATCACGCGTTGCCGGTCGGGGAGCAACTCGAAGGCGGGTTTTGAAGCCGCGCTAAGCTGGTCACCTGCCTGTATGTGGACAGTGACGATACGACCGGCTGCCGGCGCCGTGATGCGGTGTTGTGCCAGCTGATGTCTGGCGATAGCCACCTGGCCCTGGGCGATCTGCACCTGCGCCCTGTCGCCTTTCAGTTGCCATTTCAGCTCGCGAACCTGTTGAGCGGCAGCGTCGGCATCGTGTGCTGAGCCGGCACCCGCACGCGCTGCACTTCGCAGCTTGCCGGCGTTGCTGCGTGCGGCCTTCAGACGGTCGGCAAGGATGTCACTCTGTGTTCGTGCCTGAGTCAGTTTGGCGCCGGCAATATCGAGGCGGGCCTGGGCGACCTGTGGATCGAGTTGTGCCAGCAGTTGACCCTTGTGCACATCGTCGCCGGCTTGCGCCTTGACGGTATCGACCGTGCCAGCTACGGGCACATGCAGTGATATCATCCCGCCCTTGACCGCGACCCGGCCGCGGGCGACCGCGGCATATGGGCTTTGGCCCTGGTGTTCGGCCTGCGCACTTCGAGAGGTGTCGGCAGTGCCTGCCATTGCGACCACGCCGGCCGCCACGGCCACCAACAGGGCGACGAACACGGCAAGGAGGCGGCCCCGGACATATCTTTTCTTCAGCATGAGGCGCGTCTGTCCTGAGGTCGATGAGGCGTGAGCTGGCGTGAGTCGTTAAGAATACGTCCATCCTCCATAGTCAATACGCGATCGGCGTGACTGATCAGGCGTGGGTCATGGCTGACGCACAGCACCGTGGTGCCGTGAGCCCGGGCGATGCGATGCAGCAAATCGATGATCACCTGGCCACTAGCGGCGTCCAGCGCGCTGGTCGGTTCGTCGGCAAACAGCAGCGCCGGCAATTTAGCCAGTGCGCGGGCGATGGCAACCCGCTGTTTTTCGCCGCCGGACAGCTCTGCCGGTCGCAGGTGGTGGCGATGGGCGATGCCCACCTCTTCAAGTGATTCATCGGTGCGGCGATCGATTTCCTGTGATGACAAATCCAGATACTGCAGCGGCAGGCGGACCTGCTCGCGTGCAGTCAGCGCCGGAAACAGATTGAAGCCCTGGAATACGAACCCGGTGTGGTGCAGACGAAAAGCCTCTCGGCGATGACTGTCCATGGTCTGAAGAGACTCGGATAACGCCATGACATGGCCTGCATCCGGTGTCTGCAGGCCGCTCAGAATCGACAGCAGCGTGCTTTTACCGCAGCCCGACGGCCCGGAAATGAGAGTCAGCTCGCCGGCGTCTATGCTGACCGACAGATTGCTCAGCACGGGTGTCGTCAGGCGCCCGGAGGCGAAAGATTTGGCGATGTTCTGAGCGACCAGAGTCGCAGACGAGGGGAGCGGCGGCACGAGTTCTGGCATCAGACTACCTCAACAGAGTGGCGGGATCGGCGCGGCGCAAGGTGCGCATCGCCATCAATCCGGAGATACCTACCAGTACCATCACCAGCACCAGACAAGCCGACAGCACCGGCACACTCACCGCGACCGGCACGTTTTCACTTTGCGCCAGCCATATCAGCAGCCCTGCCAGCACGCTGGCTAGTATCACACCGCAGGCGCCGACCCAGAATGCCTGTTCGAGCACCACCCATCGCAGTTGGCGCCGGCCGACGCCGAGCGCGTTGAGAGTCGCGTATTCATTCACCGAGGCTGCCACCGCTGCTACCAGCGCCTGACTGGTGATAATCGCGCCGACTGCAAATACGACCACCGCCAGGAACAGCACGCCAGCACCGGCACCGGTATTGAACAGCCAGAACAGCACCGAGCGTCGGGCAAACTGTGGCGCGGTCCAGGCGTGATACCGGCCGAAGCCGGTGTGGCCATTCAAATCAGCCACGACCCGACCGGCGTTTGCCGGGTGACGAAGCCGGGCGACCAGATAGGTCGGGCCACCGGCCTCGCCGGCGGATGAATCGAGCAGGCGCGCGGTCTGCAGCGATGCGAGAATATCGACGCCGCCCAAGGCTCGCAGACCAGGGGCCGTTGCGACCACTCGCACCAGATGGCCGTTGATGGCGGCGGTGCCTCCGACCTTGACCCCGAGCTTGGTCAGATCTGCCGGGTCGACAATCACCGACTCCGGATAGGTCAGTTTGGCACGTAACACAGGCGTGAGCACGCGCGCGAACATCATCCCGCCCGGCTGGGTACTGATGCCGGAGATATACACCGATACGCCGCCGGTGCCGTGTCCGCCACGCCAGTCACCGTCCAGCAGGTAGAACGGCTCGACTCGGGTCACCTCGTGATTCATGTCCAGCAGCGATGCCACATCGCCATCAATCGCTCGGCCCAGATCGATAGCCTGGGTGCCCGGATAGCCGATCCAGATATCGGCGCTCGAGTCATTGATATAGACCGCTGCGCCGCCGAAAATACCCAGCACCAGGGCAGCCTGCAATAACTGCAACAAGGTCGAAAACCCCACCGCAAGCGTTGCGGGCAAAAAACGCCGCCATTCGTGAATCAGAGTCTTGCGTGCTAGGGAAACCATCAATGGCCAGCGCTGTTGATACGACTATTGCTGGCGCCGCCCAATGCCTTGTACAGCGCGACGTAGGCCAGGTCGTGAGCGGCCCCGGCCTGGATCTGTTGCAGTCGTGCCTGGCCCGTCGCCACCTGAGACGCGACCAGCTGAGCCTGACTGCCGAGGCCAAGTTTGTGCCGGGTCCGGGCGTGCGCAACTGCCTGTGTCTGGTGCTGTAGATATGTGCTGCGAGTCTGCAGCTGCGCCGCGGTGCTCTGCAGATCGTCGAGCCGTATTTCCACGTCGGCTACGCCCTGCAGCACGGCATCGCGATAATCGAAAAGCGCGGCCTTGAGCAAATGATCCTTGGCGTGTGCGCGGGCCTTGCGCAGGCCCCAATCAAACAACGGCATATCAATCACCGGCCCGAACGAACCGATGCCGCTGACCCCACTCGCGTTGGAGCCGGTGAGACTGGTGGAGGCCACCAGCGAAGCGTCCAGACCGATACTCGGATAGCGGTCGGCGCGTGCCAGCCCGAGTTGCCCGGCCGCATGGATGACCTTTGCCCGGGCGAGTGCAATGCCTGGCCGGGTGTTGAGCAGATCAGCCGGGACCGATACGCGCTTATAGCCGTGCAGGGTCGGTAATGATCCGGTGTTCAGCCAGGCCGACTCGGGCTCGTCGCGCCCGGTCAGTAGCGCCAGTTGTTGCGCAGCAGCGACAATTTCGTGTCGGGTCTGGCGCTGCTTGACTTGCAGGTCAGACCTCCGCGAGCGCGCGTTCGCGGTCAAAGCGGGCGACGCCAGCCCCAGATGCACACTGACCTGACTCAGGTTGATGCGTTGGTCCTGCAGCGCAAGCATCTGTTGGAGTACGTCGCTACGTTGTTGTGCGGCGCGCAGCCTGACCCAGTCCTTGACGACCTCGGCCACCAGCGACACGCGTACATCGCGAATATTGGCGGCGGCACTGTCGAGGTGGCCTTTGGCCACTGCGCGGTTGGCCTTGCCTCGTCCAAACAGCGGCAGCTCCCAACGCGCATCGAACCCCAATTGAAAATAGGATGTTCTGGCGTCTGGATCGACCGGATCGCCGGATCCGACGCTCAGCGAAGGCTTGTACGGTGCGTCGCTGTGCGTGTAAATAGCGCGTGCAGCGCGCAGTCGTTCGATCGCTGCCTCCAGATTGGGATTGGCCCGCAGCGAAAGATCAATCACCTGGTCAAGCGCAGGGTCGTCCATCGCCTGCCACCAGTCGCGATAATTTGGCTGCGGCGCGCCGGTCCGGATCTTGGCGTGCTGCCAGTGTTCGGGCAACGGCGCATCGGGTTTCGGAATCGGCACGGAAGCGCAGCCGCTCAACAGCATCATTGCTGCGAAGCCTGCGCTCCAGGAGCGGGTCCGGCGGGCGACCAGCTTTTTTGCCTGGTCTCTGGCGCTAGCTACCATCATGTGCCGGCACCAACGGCCGCCGCACTGTCAGATTCGGCGGGCAATCTCTGCAAATAAATAGTGACACTCAGACCGCCTAATACCGAGCGTCTGAACTGCAGTTTGCCGGCATGCTGGCGCACGATGTGTTGAACAATAGCAAGGCCCAGTCCGGTGCCGTTATGCTGATTGCCCGGGGCGCGGAAGAACCGTTCGCCGAGTCTGGAAAGGGCTGCCGAGTCGACCCCCGGGCCGCTGTCCTCGACCTGCAGGCACAACCACTGTCTGGATTCGGTGGCCAGCGTCAACGTGACCGTACCGCCGCGAGGTGTATAGCGCAGCGCGTTGTCGATCAGGTTGTCCAGTGCCTGCTGCAGGGCGATAGCGTCGCCGCGCACCCAGGCCGGTTCATCGGTCGTCTCGAAACCGAGGTCAATATCCCGTTCGATGGTGTCCGGTACGCGTTGGCCGGTCAGATCAGGAACCAGTGTTCTCAGATTCACGGCTGCCATTTGCATTGGGCGTGCTTGCGCGCGACTCAGCGCCAACAACTGCGTCGACGTGCGTGTGGTGCGATCAGTCAGTCGTTCGATCTGCTCGAGCGCTTCGCGAGCGCGCTCATCGTGGGTAAAACGCAGCGCCCGATCGATATGCAGGCGCAAACCGGCCAGCGGCGTACGCAACTGATGGGCGGCGTCGGCAATGAATCGTTCCTGTAATTTCAGGAGTTCGTTGACTCGGGCGAACAGATCGTCGATCGTTTTCGTCAACGGCAGCAGTTCCACAGGCACGTCGTCATCATCGATCGGCGATAGATCGTGTTCGCGGCGGCTCAGCCGTCGGGTCAATGGGTCAATGACGCGCAGGCCGAAGCGCACGCCGAGCCAGACCAGGATCAATAGCGCGACAATCAGCGCAAGCTGCAGCGACACGCTCAAAAAAAGAATATGCTGTGCGACTTGTTCGCGTCCCCGAAAATCCTGGGCCACGGTAATATCCAGTACATCGCGCTTATCGTGTGGGTTGGCGATGGCCAGGGTTGCCAGGCGTAACGCTTGGCGATTCAGGTTTTCGTTATACAGCGTAGGCGGCTGGCCCGGCAGAGCGGCGCGGGTGATCGGACGTAGTCGTTTGCTACCGGCGATCAGGCCTTGCTTGACGCTACGGATCGAGAAATAATTGTGGCCGTCAGGGTCGAACTCCAGCAGGAAACGCGCCTGGGGCGAAATCTGGCCATCCGGGGCCTGTGTCCTGAGCATGGTGGCCAGCGTCAGCGCATCGTCGGCCAGATCACGATCGTGCACATGGTTGGCATACGACAGTGCAACGAAATACGTCACGACCGCATCGACTAACAAGAAGACGAGCATCGGGACTACGAGGAAAAGCAGCAGTCGCCGGCGCAGGCTTGGACGTCGCCGCAAAGCGGGCGTCGAGCTCGCCTGACTGCTCATATAGCGTGTTCTCTGACTTCCAGCATGTATCCGAGCCCGCGGACGGTACGTATTGACGTGCCAGAGTCTTTCAGCTTGCGTCGCAGCCGGTACATGGCGATATCGAGTCCGTTATCCGTGAGTTCCTCGCTCCAGTCGCACAAGGCCTCTATCAATTGGCTGCGGCTGGTGAGTCGTTCCTGGCGCGAAGCCAGTGCCGCCAGCACGCCGAATTCGCGGGCGGTGAGGTCGAGTTCATGAGAATCGACCCAGCCGCGTCGTCCCGGCACGTCCAGCCGTAACTTCCCGAGTAGCATTTCTGGGGTGCCCTGACTGATGTGACGCCGCATCAACGCGCGCACGCGCGCGGCAAACTCGGCATAGGCAAATGGTTTGACGAGATAATCATCGGCGCCCAGATCGAGTATGCGAACCCGCTCTTCGATACTGTCTCGCGCTGTCACCACCAGTACAGGGATATTGTTATCAGTCTTGCGCAAGTCATTAAGCAGACGATCGCCGTTGAGATAGGGCAGGCCCAGATCCAGGATCAGCAAATCATGTGCCTGGTCTCGCAGGCCAAGGGCGGCCTGGCGGCCGTCGGACAGATGATCCACCGCATGCCCACTTTCGCGCAGCCCGGTACACAGCGCATGTGCAATGGCGCAATCGTCTTCGATCACCAGAATCCGCATGGGCTAACAACCTTTTCGTTCATACCAGCACGTGTGGCAAGCGCGTTGGACCCGGGCAGCAAAATACGCCACCGCCGGCGCTATGTGCTTGCCTGGAATACTAGAAAATTGCTTCGATAGGATCGTAATTGATTCGTTATATTTTCGTAATTAAATGCTTGTTCAAATGCAATTACCGAGCTACCTCGTCAATAATTGACCGCGATCTGGGTAGGAAGTTTCAGACAAGACAAATTTAATTGGTGAATTTTCGATTAAATAGATTGAATAGGAGGCAGATCCGCCTAGGGCCTGTTGGCGTTTCATACGGCCCCGCGTTGTGACCCAAAATCTTGTCATACAAGGCGCAGAGCGACGGCCGCAGTCATTCTGCGGTCAAGCTCTGCAACGCCGGATGGCGGGATTTTGGGCCGCAACGCGGAGGGACGGCGGCTATTTTTCCGCAATACCGCGTTGCAGCTCGCTTATGTAGCTGGGCTACATCGCGCTCCCTGCGCCTTGTCTTGCAAAAAAATAGCCGCCGGCGCGGTGTCGTATGAAACGGCAACAGGCCCTAGCCATGCGGCCTAACTCTGCGCTAAGTCTGCGCCTTCAACATAGCTCAATTACGCGGTTACCTGCGTTATTCACAAGCAAGTCTTCGACGTGACGGTGGATGCCGCAAGCGTTGCGGTGATCGCTTCGACTCCTGAACAGGCCAATCACGACGATGTGCAGGACGAGACCGACCGAGACCGATAAGCTTAATGGTGGTCGCCCGACAGCGGGTGATTTTTTGAATTAACTGTGCAACCCATCAAAACAGGTGTGGTTATGAACCAAATCTCAAACACTGGAAATAACGAATCCAGCCTGGTGAGCAAGATCGCCCGTGTGACTTTGCTGTTCTGGGTGATGAAGATCATCGCCACCACGCTGGGTGAAACCGGCGGCGATGCGCTGTCCATGACCTGGGGGCTAGGGTATATAAAGAGCCTTGCCATCACGGCTGTTTCTCTGCTGGTCATGCTATTGCTGCAGATCCGCGCCGTTTGTTTTCATACCGTGATCTTCTGGCTAGCTATCGTGGCTACGACCATGATGGGAACAGAAATCTCGGACATGATGGATCGTACGCTGGGGCTGGGTTATATCTGGGGATCGACGATCCTTGGCGCAGGTCTGCTGGCCACGCTTGTTGTGTGGTATCGATTGAAAGGCAACTTGAGCATCAACCCGATTGTCAGTGCCGATACCGAACTTCTGTTCTGGATCGCGGTGATTTTTTCCAACAGCCTGGGGACTGCTTTCGGCGATGCGTTGGTCGACGTGGTTGGATTGAGCTATGTGCAGGGCGCGCTGGTCACGGCCGGCGTCATTGGGGTCGTACTGGCACTTCACTACGCCACGAGTTTCAACCGGATTGCGCTGTTCTGGATTGCGTTTGTATTCACCCGCCCGTTCGGCGCGACGTTTGGCGATTTCCTGACAAAATCCATTCCCAAAGGTGGCCTCGAGCTTGGGCGCCTGCAAGCCTCTGCGGTTGCGGTGCTCATCCTGGCTATTGTGATGTTCGTGGCGAGCCGCGGCGAACCGTGGGCTCGGGTCGGGAGGACGTAATGCATCTGACTCCGGATAGCACGATTGCACGAGACCACGATGCGCGTATTGCTGGTTGAAGACGACGCCATGATTGGTGCTGCCGTCGAAGGCGCTCTCAAGGACGCGGCCTATGCCGTGGACTGGTTGCGAGACGGACGGATGGCGACCTTAGCCGTCGCGTCGCAAACCTACGACATCATCGTGCTCGATCTGGGGCTGCCGGGATGCGACGGTATGGATATCCTGGCCGAGATTCGCAAGGCCAACGACCCAGCGCCGGTGGTGATCATGACAGCGCGCGACGAAGTGACCGACCGTATTCGAGGGCTGGACATTGGAGCAGACGACTATCTGACCAAGCCTTTTGCGCTGAGCGAATTACTGGCCCGTATGCGGGCCGTGATGCGCCGACGAAGAACGTTGGTCGATACCGTCATGAGCAGCGGCGATATCAAGCTGGATACCAGCACCCGGCAGGTCCGCGTCGGCGAGTCGACGACGCTCCAGCTTTCGCGACGGGAATACACACTGCTCGAAGCGCTGATGAATCACCCAGGCGCCATTTTATCGCGCAGCCAGTTGGAAGATCGGGTGTATGGCTGGGGCGAGGAAGTTGAGAGCAACGCGATAGAGTTTCTGATCCACGCGCTGCGCAAGAAAGTAGGGCATCAACGGATCAAGAACATCAGGGGTGTGGGATGGATGGTTTCCGGAGACGCCTGAGCCTCGGGTCTGTTGCCGTTTCATACGGCCCCACGTTGCGACCCGAAGGGACGGCGGCTATTTTCCCGCAATCCGGCGTTGCAGCTCGTTTATGTAGCTGGGCTACATTGCGCTCCCTGCGCCTTGTCTTGCGACAAAATAGCCGCCGGCGCGGGGTCGTATGAAACGGCAACAGACCCTAGAGCGCCAGCTCGCATTCTGGCTGGCGCTTACGATTGTGGGGGCGGCCCTGGTCGCTGGTAGTGCCTCGTTCCTGCTGTCGTTCCGTGAAGCCAACGAAATACAGGACAGCACGCTGCGTCATATTGGCGCGTTGTTCAACGTCAGTCATCTACCCAGCCCGCAGCCCGATATCGGGTTGCGCCTGACAGATGAGGGTTCCGAAGCGCGGGTGATTGTCTCGCGGCTGCCAACGAATGCCGTCTCGTCGAACCACCCCGCGGGGTTGCGGTTCCCGGTCGACCTCATCAACGGCATGCAGACGCGCATGATCCAGGGGAAGACCTACCGGATTTTCGTCAATACGCTCGGCCCCGGACTGCGTATTGCCGTAGCCCAGCAGACCGCGATTCGCAACGAGAGTGCGCGCAATACCGCATTGATCGCGATTCTGCCGTACTTGATTCTGATGCCTGTGCTCCTGCTTGTGGTGGCCCGTCTGGTGCGGACCACGCTTCGGCCTGTCGCGGTGCTGGCGGCCAGGGTCGACCAGCGTAATGAAAGCGACCTTCGGCCGGTGGGTGAAGCCACGCTGCCAAGCGAGATCCAGCCTTTCGTCGTGGCTATCGATCGATTGCTGGGCCGGGTCGCCGAGGCCATGTCCTCGCAGCGCCGATTTATTGCGGCTGCTGCCCATGAACTCCGGACCCCGCTGACTGCGCTCTCGTTTCAGGCAGAGCGCCTGGCAGCGATCGACATGCACGATAACGGGCAGCAGCGTCTGGCTGATCTGCGCCGGGGCATCGAGCGCAACCGGCAATTGCTGGATCAGTTGCTCACGTATGCGCGTACCGAGGCAGACGTGCGGGTACCCAGGACAGAGATTTCAGTACAAGCGGTGATCCGCCACATATTCGCCGACCTGATGCCGCTGGTTGAGGCCAAACGTCTGGACATAGGCGTCGAGGACGAAGGCGATGTCCAGATGGTGGCGAGTGCAGTCGAGCTCACGGTCGCGCTGAAGAATATTGTCGGCAATGCGATCAAATACACGCCCGAGGACGGGCGAATCACGCTGGCAATCAACGAGACCGTCGACGCCGTGGAGTTGGTCACGGAAGACAACGGGCCCGGTATCGCTGAATCGGATCGAGCGCGGGTATTCGAGCCGTTCTATCGCGGCCTGGGCACCGGCACCGTGGGTTCTGGGCTCGGCCTGTCGATTGTCAAGAACGCTGTCGAGCGGATGCAGGGGCGTATCGAGCTTTCGGACGCGCGACGGTCGCCGACCGGGCTGCGCGTTACCCTGGTGATTCCAAAGTTTTGAATACTTTGATTTGGGCAAGCAAACAAAAGTATCTCGCGCATCAGCGCGAACCCACAGCCCGGATCGACGAAAACGTACAAAGCAATCGATGTGCTTGGAAATCAGGCCTGACCGACTTACTGAGCCGATACATAATCAAGAATGGCTTAGCGCCCGACATGCGCCCATACATTCAATCTTTGATTGGCCGCCTGATACGCCCCAAGCGGAGCACGGCGTGCCAACGGCGAGCGCAGGAATTGTCGCCAGCTGCCTGTGGCCCGACGGCCGTGCCAGCAGGCGCTGGCCCAGAACAAGGCCAGCACGCCGGAAAATTCGGGCTCCGGATAAAGAAGGTGCTGGTTGTTCGCTTGTCTGAGCGTGCCCAGCCACTGATCGGCCCAGTCGAGGAACGCCGAGTCGACGATTTCTCCGGTCTTGTTGAGGCGGCGCAGCCGATAGTGGCGATCCAGATCGGCCGGGGAAAAATCAATGCCCAGGGCTTCGAGCTGCCAGGCGAAGACCTGGCTGCGATAACGTTTGTCGTTTTCGACGTGTTCTGCGGTTGCCTGGGTTGCGTGATTGCGCCGGTCGACGAGTCGTCTTGGCAGACAGGTCAGGGGATAGTCGGCCGCGACTCGCGCCCAGAGATCGTAGTCCGAGCCCACGGCGAGATCTTCGCGGTGCGGAAAGGCGCGCAGGATATCGGCCCGTGCCATCACGGTGGAATTTTCCAGCCCGGAACGGAAGAGACGCTCGGCTGCAATCAGCCGGGCGCCGATCGGCTTGCGCTTGATTCGACGCATGGGTTGCCCGTCGGCGGTGATCCAGCCGATCCAGGAGCCGAGCGCTGCATAGTCCGGATGCTTGTCCAGGAACCGTGCCTGCAATCGCAACCGGTCGGGCAGCGCGTGGTCATCGCTGTCCAGAAAAGCGATATAACGCCCGCGTGCCTGCGTAATGCCCAGGTTTCGGGCCGCTGCAATACCGCCGTTTTGCTCGCGAGCCACCACGCGGATACGTGGATCGGCCAGCGCACGAATATGCGCCATACTGTCGTCGGTCGATCCGTCGTCGACAATGAGTATTTCCAGCGGCGGTGCATCTTTCTGGTTCTGGATGCTTTGAATCGCCGAGACGATATATCGGGCCCGGTTATAGACCGGAATAAGAACGGTAATATCGATCATGGGCGTGCATCGGTCATTGGCAAGTGAACGGCTTTGACACGCCCATCCTGCACAATAGGATAGAGATAATCTGTGCTGCAGGCGGCGTGGCTCCGCATGATTATCCCGTTCAGTTGGCGCATTGACTATGGCTCGGAATCAAGCAGGGAAAATTGTTCTGGTGGCCGGTCCGGTCCGCCAGGCCGGACGCGTCGGCCACCACGACTATATCGCCGGTTGTCATCTGCTGGCGACGCTGCTGGGCCGACTGCCGGGTGTTGCGCCGGTGGTTGTCGAGGACGGCTGGCCGGTGGACGAATCGGTTTTCGATGAGGCAGTCGCCGTGCTGTTCTATGATAACGGCGGCGGCAAACAGGGGTTTCTTGCCAATGCTGACCGCCGGGCCTGTCTTGAGCGACTGGCAGCCACAGGTTGCGGACTGGGAGTCATGCACCAGGCCGCAGGATTTCCAAGCGAATACTTGGCATTCGGCAAGCAGCTGTTTGGCGGTGTCTATGTGGGCGGCCAGTCCAATCGCGGCCACTGGCGTAGCCGGCACGAACGTTTTCCGGAGCATGCGATCACCCGTTATCAGCAGGCCTGGCGCCTGCGCGACGGCTGGCTCAATCATCTGCAGTTCGTCGACGACGAGGTCGGCGTGACGCCGTTGCTGTGGTCGGATCGTCGACTGGGCAGCGACCCGCAGGCAGGAACAGCCGCCGTGGTGTCCTGGGCTTGCGAGCGATCGGGCGGCGGTCGGTCGTTTGTCTTTACCGGGCTGGATAATCACCGCGCCTGGGAACACTTTGGGCTGCGTCAGCTGGTTGCCAATGGCGTGCTCTGGAGTGCGGGCCAGCCTATTCCCGACGACCCGGCCTGGCTGGTCTTGTCGTCGGCCGAGATCGCCGCTTTTCGCACGCCACGCGTGTCGCCGTTGCCGCGCGCGGTAGGTTCGCTGGGCCGCAAGGTCCGCCGCGCGGTACTGGGTCAACGCAAATGGTGAGCACAATCGTGTGTATTCCCTGGGAATCGCGGTAGTGTCCGGTACCTGCTTACGCTGATAGCCGATTGCCGGACAGGCGTTCCAGAATACGCAGCGACGAGCATTCAGGCTCGGCCATCGTCTGGTCGGGCACGAAAAATGTCTGATCGAGCGAGTGCTGGCCCGAGACCGCGCCGTGCAGCACCAGGTCCGTGAGTGCGATCCAGGCCGAGCCGGCCGGGAAATCGAATACCGTCTGTGGCGCGTTGGCCTGGTAGGAACGGTCTTTCTTGACCTGGCCGCGAATGTCTTCCATCAGCAGATCGTAGGCAGTGCGCTGGCCTTTGGTGATTCCCAACCGGTAGAGCAGACTTTCCAGCGTACCGCTGGTCTTCGGATTGGCGGTCGCGACATAGCGGCTGGCAAACGGTTCAAACGTTTCGCCAATGCGCCAGGTGCGCACCCGTGCCTCGGGATTGATGTTGCAGAATACGCGCAGCATGCTCTGGCCGCCGGTCGGGCGGCCGTAGCTGGCATCTACGTGCAAGCCCTGGGTGGCGGCCCGTTCGCAGGGCCTGTAAGTGGTGCGATCACGAATCAGCCCGTCGCTGTACTGCGGAAACAGCCGGTTCACCAGCTGCGTCGACCATTGTGCGTAGCGGTCGAGCAAGGCGATGACCTGGGGGCGCTGTCTGGCACCGATGCGCGATCGTTCGAGCCGTCCGGTGGCCGGGTTGTAGATCACCGTCGGTCGACCGTTCTGGCTTTTCTTCTCGGCGCGGGTGGGCAACGTGACGCTGGCATCGGAGACGAACGCGAATTCGTCCTCGCTCAGATCGAATCCTGCCTGCGGCAGATAGACAATGCCGCCGTGCTCGAGCGTGGCAGTGGCCTGGGCGGTGATATCCGGCCGGTCCAGCGCGGCGATATCGGTCAGTTCCAGCATCGGTGCCACGTCGCCGGTATAGGTTTCCATAAATCCGTTGTCCTGCTTGTCTCGTTCATCCAATAGGTAGCGATCAACCATGTCGCACCGATACCGGCAGGCCGCCACAGCGATCGGTGAGTGCTGTCGGTTAATGCGAAAGCGCGTCGGTCAGATGATACGACAGTAACTGGCCCAGCCGGGAATTGCCGGCGGGTTGACCGCTGGTACGCTGGACAATATCCAGATCCGGCGACTTGTTGCCTTCGATCAGGCAGGGCCCGTCGGCGAGTATCGCGATATCCCAGCCGATGGCGACCTGATCGGCAAACGCCGCGTGGGCACCCAGCGCCAGCGCGACCACGGCATCCCAATGGGGCAGGGTTCGGCCCTCGATGGCAGCCCCGGTGGTCGGGTGCGACGCCCACCAGTCGCTGTCGGCACGCAGACCCATGTCCGACGCCATGCCCAGCTGCCCGCTCGCCAGATCGATGCAGGCAGCGATGCCGCCGGCGTGGAAGTTGTCCACCACAACGTTGGCACTTCGCGCCATTCGAAACACTGCATGGGTGACTTCGGGTTGACCCTCCTCGTTCAGACAGGTCACTACCCGAGCGGTGCTCAGGGCGCCGGGGGTCAGATCGAGAATATCGGGGTGACTGCGTAGATGACGGCGCACGACATAGCGTTCGTCTTGCGATAGCGCACGGACATGCGTTTCGAGGTCTTCGCGCGAGACGCTCTCGCCGTTGCTTGCCAGATAGTGTTCATCGCCTTGATATAGCCAACGCGAGGCTCCGCGACCGCCGGCACCCTTGGCCGGTTTGAAGAACAGATCGCAGAGTGCGAGGCCAGACGAGCCGTCGAAGCTTTCGATAACGCCGTCGCTGACTGTGGCGAGCGTATCGACCACCGACAGCCCGTGAGCCTGGCAGCGCCGCACAAAACCGGCCTTGTCGCGCAGTGCCTCGGTTGTTTGCTCGCAGTCTCTTCGCTTGCGCAGCATGTCGTAAATGCCGCTCTTGGTCTCGCTGCGATACAGATAGTGCGAGGCCCGGCGGCGGTGGTCGTCGCGATAGAACTCGAAGATGTAATACCAGGGCGGCGGCACGGCCAGTTGACAGCCCAGGCGGATCTGCTCGCGCCACTGTCGTACTGCGCTCTTGCCGGTCTCGCGCTTGACGCGCGCGCCACAGCGCCAGGTGTAGCCGGTCGCGACACCCAGCAGCACGGGCAGCATGAACAACGAACCCGCAGCCAGCACCGCGCCGCCGGCCAGTCCGTCCTCGCGCCAGGACTGCTGCGAGAACAGTCGATGGATATTGTTGGCCGAACTCCCGTCGTTGGCCATCCAGTACCAGATGACCGGCGCGCCGCTCAGTGCCTTGACCATCGTGTTCGGCTTCATCGCCTTGGCGAAGCGCAGCATCGCGCTCTGGTGATCGGTCGACTTCATGGTCCTGCCTTTGTGCTGTGCGTTCGCGTCATGCCGACCGGCCAGGCCTCGCCTAATCGTGGGTCTGCGCAGGCCCAACCGCTTTTAGCGTCTAGTTTGTCACGATACGTTAGGTGACTGTGCGTTTGAAAGTCGTGTCACGCCGCTGCCCGTCCTCCGCAACAATACCGATGACATGCATGATGCAACTGTTATGGTTAATCGATGTCAGATGCAGTTATCAGGACGAGGATTTAGTATGACGTTGATACGAGAGCAGGCATTCATAGGCGGTCGCTGGATCAAAGCCGGGTCGGATGCACAGATTGCTGTCCACGACCCCGCCAACGGCGAGTTGATTGGTCATGTGCCCGACGTGAGCGCGGCTGAAATGGATAACGCGATCGACGCCGCCGCAGGCGCGTTCGAGCACTGGCGTTACAGCGCCGTCGGCGAGCGTGCCGACAAGTTGCTGGCCTGGTATCACGGCATGTTGGACAACCGCGAGGAACTGGCAAGGCTGATGACCCGCGAGCAGGGCAAGCCGATTGCCGAATCCCGCGGCGAAGTAGATTATGCCGCGAGCTTTCTACGCTGGTTCGCCGAGGAAGCGCGTCGAACCTATGGCGCCACGATTCCGGCTGAAGACCCGACGGTTTCCATCGGCACGCTGCGTGAACCGATGGGCGTGGTAGCCGTGATCACGCCGTGGAACTTCCCGTTGGCGATGATCACCCGCAAAGTGGGTGCGGCGATCGCGGCCGGCTGTACGACACTGGTCAATCCGGCCAGCGAAACCGCGTTCTGTGCGCTCGCACTGGCCGTGCTGGCTGAAGAGGCCGGCCTGTGCAACGGCGAATTCAATGTCCTGACCGGACCCGGCAAGCGATTTTCCAAATCTGTCTGCGCTGACGACCGGGTGCGCGCGCTCTCATTTACCGGCTCGACCGAAGTCGGTCGGTCGCTGCTGCGACAAGCCGCCGACACAGTGAAATGCACATCGATGGAATTGGGCGGCAACGCGCCGTTCATCGTCTGCGAGGACGTCGATATAGATTCTGCCGTCGAAGGTGCGATCGCGGCCAAGTTTCAGACCTCGGGCCAGGATTGCGTAGCCGCCAATCGTATTTTCGTGCATCGCGATATCTACGAGGATTTCGTCGAGCGGTTCGTGACGCGCATGAATGCCATGCCGGTCGGCCACGGCCTGGACGAGGCCAACGAGATTGGCCCGCTGATCCACAAACAAGCGGTCGAGAAAGCCCAGGGCCTGGTGGACGATGCCAAAGCCAAGGGCGCACGTATCCTGGGACGCGATCAGAAAGACGCGCCCGGCGAGCATTTCTTCATGCCCACCGTGGTCGCCGATTTCACCCGCGAAATGAACCTGTTCTCCGAAGAGGCGTTTGCGCCGGTGGCGCCCATCACGCCGTTTGACGACGACGACGCGGTAATCGCCGCAGCCAACGACACGATCTACGGCCTGGCGAGCTATGTTTATACCCATCGAGATGCCCGTATCCGCAAGTTCCTGCGTGCGCTCGAGTACGGCATGGTCGGCGTCAACACCATGGATATCACCGGCCCGCACGTGCCGTTTGGCGGCGTCAAACAATCGGGGCTGGGCCGCGAAGGCGCGCATATCGGCATCGAGGAGTATCTCGAGACCAAGTACTACTGCATCGGGGGATTAGGCAACGCTTGATCCAAGCGATGCAATTCATTCTTTTTGTAGGCTTCGGAGGCTGTCATGGAAAACGATCTGGGCATCATCAATCGGCTTGAATCGGAAGTTCGTGGCTATGTACGTTCTTTCCCTACCGTATTCACTACTGCGCGAGGTAATCGGCTGACGGCAGAGGACGGCCGCGAATATCTGGATTTCTTTTCTGGTGCGGGCGCGCTCAACTACGGGCACAACGACCCAGACATGGAAGCCGCGCTGCTCGAATATATCCAGTCGGGCGGTATCAACCATGGCCTGGATATGGCCACAGCCGCCAAGAAACATTTCATGGAGCGCTTCGAGGAGATCATCCTCAAGCCGCGCGGCCTGGACCACAAGATGCAGTTCACCGGGCCCACCGGTACCAACGCGGTCGAGGCCGCGCTGAAACTGGCGCGTAAAGTGACCGGTCGCTCGGGCATGATTCATTTCACCCATAGCTTTCACGGCATGACGCTGGGCTCGACCGCGGTGACCAGCAACGCCGCGATCCGTGACAGCGCTGGCGTGGGACTGTCGGACACCACGACTGTCCCGTACGACGATTATTATCGCGACGGCCGCGACACCAGCATCGAACTGGAAGCGCTGCTTAGCGATTCGTTTTCCGGGGTGGACAAGCCAGCGGCGGTGATCGTGGAGACCGTGCAGGGCGAAGGCGGCATCTATGTCGCCAGCTTCGAGTGGCTGGCCAAGCTCGAACGCATCTGTCGCGATCACGATGTGCTGCTGATCGTCGACGATATCCAGGCCGGCGTCGGGCGCACCGGACCGTTCTTCTCCTTTGAGCCCGCCGGTGTTACGCCGGACATCATCACTGTCGCCAAATCGATCTCGGGCATGGGTCTGCCGATGGCCATGACGTTGATGCGCCCGGAACTCGACGTCTGGGACCCGGGCGAGCATACCGGTACGTTCCGCGGCAACAATCATGCGTTTATTACCGGCGCGGCGGCGCTCGACAAGTTCTGGCAGGACGATGCACTAACCCAGCACGTGACTGAACAAGGCGAGCGGATCCGCGAACGGCTGCGCGAGATCGTGGAGGGCCATGACGGCTTCGACGCCGAAGTGCGCGGCCGCGGGTTTTTCATCGGTCTGGACTGTCAGGAGCCGGCCCACGGCAATGCCATCACGAAAGCGTGCTTCGAACGCGGCCTGATCATGGAAACCACCGGCGAAAACGATCGCGTGGTCAAGGTCATGCCACCGCTGATCAGCACCGCCGAGGATCTCGATGAAGGGCTGGCCGTCGTCGATCAGGCGATTGGCGCCGCGCTGTCGTAAGGGCACTTGAATCCATCGGGAGCAGGGGCTTTAGGAGACTTATATGAGCAAGCAGGACACAGATCTAGGCAACCTCGACGCAGGTGATCTCGCGAAACTTTATGCTTCGGGTGACGCCTCACCGTTGGAAGCCACGCGCGCCGCGCTGGATCGCATCGACCGGTTCAACGACGAGGTCAACGCCTACGTTTATGTGGATCGCGAAGGCGCTGAGAAAGCCGCGACGGCATCGGCCCGGCGCTGGGGCCGCGGCGAGCCGTTGTCGCCGATCGACGGCGTGCCCACGTCTCTCAAGGATCTGACCGACTGTGCCGGCATGCCGGCGCGCGAAGGCTCGTTAACGACATCCGAGGAACTCTGCGAACGCGATGCGCCGCCAGTCACGCGATTACGCGAAGCCGGAGCGGTGTTGCTCGGCAAGACCAATACGCCCGAATTCGGCTGGAAAGCCGTCACCGATAACCGTGTGTTCGGGGCGACCTGCAACGCCTGGGATACGCGTCTTACACCGGGTGGCTCATCCGGCGGGGCAGCCACGGCGGCCGCGCTCAATATGGGCGTACTGCATCAAGGCGGTGATTCGGGCGGCTCGATCCGTATTCCATCGGCCTTCTCTGGCGTATTCGGCATGATGCCCACCTTCGGCTGGACGCCGCAATGGCCGCCGGCCAAGATGGCCGACCTGTCCAGTATCGGCCCGATCTGCCGTCATCCGCGCGACGCGGCGCGCATGCTGAACGTGATCGGCCGCTATGATTATCGCGATCCTTATGCGGTGCGCGGTCAGCCCGAGGACTGGGGCGTGGATCTGGACTGTGACCTGCACGGTTTGAAGATTGCGTTCTCGGCCGATCTGGGCTACGCCACGGTCGACAGCCAGATCGCCGATCGGGTGGCTGATGCCGCGCGCAATCTGGAAGCGCTCGGCGCCAAGGTGGTCGAGATCCATCCCGGCTTTGAGTCGCCACTCGATATCTTCCGCAAGCTCTGGTTTACCGCCTCTCTGGAGGTGTACTCGCAATGTGACGATAAGGGCAAGGAGCTGCTCGATCCTGGGCTGGTGGAGAACGCCCGCAAGGCCGAACACTGGGCCGCCATCGATCTGTTCCGCGCTTTTGCCGAGCGCGCACGACTGACCGAACGACTCGAGCATTTCAACCAGGAATATCATCTGTTGATGACGCCTTCGGTACCAATCGAACCGTTCGAGATCAATCATCAGGTGCCACCCGGCAGTGATATGCATGACTGGGAGGAATGGGCTCAGTTCTCTTATCCGTTCAACCTCGCCAACCAGCCGGCGGCTTCGATTCCCTGCGGCTTTACCGACAAGGGGCTGCCAGTGGGCTTTCAACTGGCCGGTGGTCGGTTCGACGACGTGCGCGTGCTGCGTGCTGCCAATGCCTATATGGACGCACATCCAGCGCGGTTTCCGACGATTCCCAATCCTTCCGAGTTTGCTTGAGTGATCAGACGGCTGCGCGCCGGCAAGTTCATGGCGACGGTCGGCCGGCGAGGGAAAATACGGACTGGACGTAGCAGGCCGACAGGCCTACTTTTTCTACAGGCTCTTTTCATGAGCCCTGAACCGGCGGAGGCGCTTGCATGAGCGCTGGAAACAAGACATTCACCGTATCCTGGGATCTGCCAATCGGCATCGATGCGAGTGGCAAGCGCGCCGAGAGCGATTCCATGGGCAGCATCGAGGTGCCGGCAGATCGTTACTGGGGCGCCCAGACCCAGCGCTCGCTGATCCATTTCTCGATTGGCGAAGACCGCATGCCCAAGGCGGTCTATCACGCCTATGGCACCGTCAAGAAGGCGGCGGCCATGCTGCACAAGCGGGCCGGGCGCATGGACCGCCGGATCGCCGACGCCATCATGCACGCCTGCGAAGAGACCATCGCTGGCGATCTGGACGACAGCTATCCGCTGTTCGTCTATCAGACCGGTTCCGGCACGCAGTCGAACATGAACGTCAACGAGGTGATCTCCAACCGGGCGATTCAGCTGCTCGGCGGCGAGCTGGGCAGCAAGACGCCGGTGCATCCGAACGATCACGTCAATATGGGGCAGTCGTCGAACGATACCTTTCCCACGGCGATGCATATTGCGATGGTCGCCGCACTCGAAGACCGGCTCTTTCCGGCCGTTCGACAATTGGCGGATACCATCGAAGGCAAGGCCGGTGGCTGGATCGACCGGCCCAAGATCGGACGCACTCATCTGCAGGACGCCGTGCCGCTGACGGTAGGCCAGGAATGGTCTGGGTTTGGTGCGCAACTGCGCATGGCGCTGGCCAGCATCGAGCATGCGCGCGACGGGCTTTATGCGTTGGCGGTCGGCGGTACGGCGGTGGGCACCGGGCTGAACGCGCCGGCGGGTTTCAGCCAGGCCATGGCCGACATGATCGCTGAGTTGACCGGGCAGCCGTTCACCACTGCACCCAACAAGTTCGCGGCCCAGGGTGGGCTGGATGCCACGGTGGCGGTGATGGCGGCGCTGCGCGGATTGGCGGTCGTGCTGATGAAGATTGCCAACGATCTGCGCTGGCTGGCCTCTGGGCCGCGCTGCGGCATCGGCGAGCTCAAGCTGCCGGCGACCGAGCCGGGTTCCTCGATCATGCCCGGCAAGGTGAACCCGACCCAGTGCGAGGCGCTGGTGATGATCTGTATCCAGGTGATCGGGCTGGATAACGCGGTGGCCTTTGGCGGCAGCCAGGGCAATTTCGAACTCAACGCCATGCGCCCGAGCCTGATCAACAATGTGCTGCAGGCCAACCGGATTCTGGCCGACGGCTGTGACATGTTCTGTCGTTATACGGTGGCAGGCGCCGAGCTGGACGACGACACCATCGACGAGCATCTCGAGCGTTCGCTGATGCTGGTGACTGCGCTCAGCCCGGAGATCGGCTACGACAAGGCCGCCGAAATCGCCCACAAGGCCAGCGAAGACGGTGGCACATTGAAAGAGGCGACGCTCGCGCTGGGCTATCTGGATGAGGACGTATTCGACCGTATTGCCGACCCGGCCGCGATGACCGGCTCGGGCCTGGCGGGCGCATGACGTCGCCCAGTCTTCTATTCACGTGACATAAGGACAGTCCCATGGCACGACCGCTTTCCCCACATCTGACCTGGTACAAGCCACAGATCACCTCGGTGCTGTCGATTCTGCATCGATTGACCGGCATCGCGCTGGCCGTCGGCTCCATCGCGCTGGCCTGGTGGGTGGTGGCGGTTGCCGTCGGCGGGGCGACCTTTGCGAATACCACGGCGGTCTATACCTCGATCATCGGCCAGATCTTTCTGTTCGGCTGGACGCTCGCGCTGTCGTTTCATCTGTCCAACGGCATCCGGCATCTGTTCTGGGACGCCGGCTACGGCTTCGAGATGACCACGGTCAACCGCAGTGGCATGGCGGTGCTGCTGATGACAGCGGTGCTGACGATCGTCGTCTGGCTCATCGCCCTGATCGGATAGGAGAGTTTTGATGAGCGATACCCAGAAAGACGCATCCGACAACAAGACCTCGAGCGAGTCGGAAAAAAATACCTCCGAGCAGAATAAAAGCCGGTCCGATAGGCATCCAAAAGACGAAAAGCCGTCGCATCCCAGCCGTAACCATCACGGCGTCGAAGGCCATAACGAATCCGATGAATATGAAGAACAGGTCCCCGACCAGGATCACGGCACCCAGAAGGAAGACGACGACAGCGATGAGGTGATCAAGGTCGCTCGCACGCCGACCAGTCCGGCGCTGCTCAGCCAGCTCGAACACCGGCGCGACTATGCCCGGGCCCGCGGGCTGGGTGCCGGCCATACCGGCGCTGCCACGTGGAAGATCCAGCGCATGACCGCGCTGGCGCTGATCCCGTTGGCGATCTGGTTTGTGGTGAGCGTCATCCGTATGAGCTTTGCCAGCCAGTCAGCGGCCGCGGCCTGGCTTGCCTGGCCGGTCAATGCGGCCGTGATGGCGGTATTCATCGTGATCGCGCTGCGTCATGCCGTGATCGGCATCGAGTCGGTGTTCGAGGATTACGTCGACGGCGAGGGGCTGCGAGCAGCCTCTGTGCTGCTGGTCAAACTGATTGCGTTCGTGTTGGCTGTTGCATCAATTGCCGCGCTCATTCATCTGGCTATCTAGAACCTGAGGAGCCCCGTATGGGCAAGGCTTATCACATCGTCGATCACGCGTTTGACGTAATCGTACTAGGCGCCGGCGGCGCTGGCCTGCGGGCGACGCTCGGCCTGGCTTCAACTGGCCTCAAAACCGCCTGTATCAGCAAGGTGTTTCCTACCCGCTCGCATACCGTGGCCGCCCAGGGCGGTATCGCGGCCGCGCTTTCCAACATCATGGAAGACGACTGGCACTGGCATATGTATGACACCGTCGCCGGCTCGGTATGGCTGGGCGATCAGGATGCGATCGCTTATTTGTGCCACGAGGCCATTCCGTCGGTGATCGAACTCGAGCATATGGGGGTCCCGTTCTCTCGTACCGAAGACGGACGCATCTATCAGCGCAAGTTCGGCGGCCATACCACCCACTGCGCCGACGGCGAGATGGCCGCCCGTGCCTGTGCCGCGGCCGATCGTACCGGCCATGCCGTGCTGCATACGCTCTATCAGCAATCACTCAAGCACAAGGCCCAGTTCTTCATCGAATATTTTGCCATCGACCTGTTGATGGACGAAGAGGGCAGCTGCTGCGGCCTGATGGCGTTTTCACTGGAGGACGGCACGCTCCATCGTTTCCGTGCCAAGCAGACCGTGCTGGCCACTGGCGGCTGCGGTCGCATCTATGAATCCTGTACCTCGGCGCATACCTGCACCGGTGATGGCGGTGGCATGGTTCTGCGCGCCGGCGTGCCCATGCAGGACATGGAGTTCGTGCAGTTCCATCCGACCGGGCTGCAGGGTTCGGGCTGTCTGATTACAGAAGGCGCCCGCGGGGAAGGCGGTTATCTCACCAACGGCGACGGCGATCGCTTCATGCCCAACTACGCGCCGCACGAAAAAGACCTGGCCAGCCGCGATATCGTCAGCCACGCGGAAGGCGTAGAGATGCGCGAAGGCCGTGGCTGCGGCGACGACGGTGATCATATCCTGCTGCATCTCGAGGAACTCGGCGACGACGTCCTCGACAGCAAGTTGCCCGGCATTGTTGAGACGGTGCGGATTTTCCGTAATATCGATTGCCGCAAGGATCCGATTCCGGTGGTGCCGACGGCGCACTACTGCATGGGCGGAATTCCGACCAATCTGCACGGCGAGGTCATCGATCCGCATCGCGGCGACAAGAACGCCATCGTGCCCGGGCTGATGGCCATCGGCGAGGCGGCCTGCGTGTCGGTACACGGTGCCAACCGCCTGGGCACCAATAGCCTGCTCGATATCATTGTCTTCGGCCGGGCAGCGGCTTTGCGCTGCGCCGATATCATCGATCCGAACAGCGACGTGCCGGCTTCGCCCAAAGCCTGCGAAGAGACCATTCTCGACCGCTTCGACGGACTGCGCCATAACGACACCGGCGAAAATCCCGGCCAGGTCCGCATGGCGATGCAAAAAGTCATGCAGGACGACTTTGCCGTCTTCCGCAAGGAAGACACCATGCAGGAAGGCATCGACAAGCTGACCGGTCTGGCTGACCGAATCGACAATATCGGCGTATCCAACCCGGATCTGTCCTGGAACATGGAACTGATGACCGCATTGGAAGTACAGAACCTGTATGCCCAGGCCGATGTGGTGGCGCATTCGGCACTGTCACGCACCGAATCCCGCGGGGCGCATATCCGCGACGATTACGAAGAACGCGACGACGACAACTGGCTCAAGCACACCGTGGCCTGGCGCAGCGGCGCGGGCGATATCGAAATCGGCGACCGCCCGGTGCGTCTCGACACCCTGCGCGACGACGCCGATACCTTCCCGCCGACCGTACGCAAGAGTTGATGAAACCGTTTTGTCAGCAAATGAACGCAGAAAAGGAAGACATTTTATCCGCAGATTACGCAGATTTCGCAGATAAAAAAAAGAAGACTTTGTCTGTATTGAATCTGCGTCATCTGCGGATGACTTCTTGTCTTTTGTCTTTGCTGATTTTTTCCTGGAACCTGTTTTAGATAGGAGCCTTCTGATGGCCGAACTTACGCTGCCGAAGAATTCCAAGGTCCAGAAGGGCAGGCATTTTGCCTACGACGGCGAGGCGGAGAAGCCGCGCACGTTTCGGATCTATCGCTACGATCCGTCGGCCGACGAACTGCCTCGCATGGATACCTACGATATCGACCTGGCCGACAGCGGGCCGATGGTGCTGGATGCGATTCTGCATATCATCGACACGATTGATCCGTCGCTGGCGCTACGGCGTTCTTGTCGCGAAGGGGTGTGTGGCTCTTGTGCGATGAACATCAACGGCACCAACAAGCTGGCCTGCCTGACCCATATCGACGAGTTGAAATCGGGCGAGGTGCGGCTGTCGCCGTTGCCGCATCTCAAGGTCATCAAGGATCTGGTCGGCGATCTGCGCACGCTTTATGCCCAACTCGAACTGATCGAGCCGTGGCTCCAGAATGACCAGGCCGAGCCCGAGCGTGAGCGTCTGCAATTGCCCGAAGACCGCGACAAGCTCGACGGCGAGTACGAGTGCATCCTGTGTTTTTGCTGTGCCACGGCCTGTCCGAGCTACTGGTGGAGCGGCGAGCAATATCTCGGTCCGGCGATCCTGCTGCAGGCCCATCGCTGGCTGGTCGACTCCCGCGATGACCGCACCGGCGAACGGCTCGATGCCCTCGATGATCCGTTCCGGCTGTATCGCTGTCACACCATCATGAACTGCACCAATGCCTGCCCCAAGGGCCTGAACCCGGCCAAGGCAATCGCCGACACCAAACGCATGCTGGCGCGGCGTGGATAAGACTTTTATCCGCAAATAAGCGCGAATGGAAGACAGACAGGTCGCTGGTTGCAAGTCGCCCGGCGCGCTCGGAGCTCAACGACCGAGTCTGACAAATCAATAAAGGCAAAGGTTATCCGCAGATTAGCGCAGATAAGACGAAAAGCACGGATTGCCTGTATTTAATCTGCGTCAATCTGCGGATAAAAAGTCTTTTTCTCAGTTACGTTCATTCGTGCCCTGTCTATTGTTTGGAATCGAGTTATGAGCAAGAAAGATCAGCCTGAAGCCGTGACGGTCGACAAGGACAGCGTCGATCTGTTGACGGATCCTCTGCTCAACAAGGGTACGGCGTTTCCCGACGATGAGCGGGATGCGTTTTCGTTACACGGGCTGCTGCCTCCGCATCACGGCGACATGGACGATCAGATTGAGCGGCGGTTGAGTTCGGTTCGCGCAGTCAACGACGATCTGCAGAAATATCTGCAGTTGCGTAGTCTGCAGGATTCAAACGAAACGCTGTTCTATGCGCTGGTCGAGCGCAACCTCGAGGAAATGTTGCCGCTGGTCTATACGCCTACGGTTGGCCGTGGTTGCCAGGAGTTTTCGCATCATTTCCAGCATCCGCGCGGGCTGTTTGTGTCCTACCCGATACGCGACCGTATTGATGACATGCTGGCCCATTCACGCTTCGACAATGTCCGCGTGATCGTGGTCAGTGACGGCGAGCGTATTCTGGGACTGGGTGATCAAGGGGCCGGCGGTATGGGCATCCCGATCGGCAAGTTATCGCTCTATACCGGCTGTGCCGGTATCGATCCGGCTACTACGCTGCCAGTGCTGCTGGATACCGGTACCGATAATCAGGAGCTGCTCGACGATCCGTTGTATATCGGTTGGCGCCACGAGCGCGTACGCGGTGACGACTACGATGAGTTCGTCGATGCCTTCGTCGCTGCTGTGAAAAAACGCTGGCCGCATGTCCTGCTGCAGTTCGAGGATTTTGCCCAGCGCAACGCGTTGCGATTGCTGGAACGCTATCGCGATGATCTGTGTACCTTCAACGACGACATTCAGGGCACCGCAGCGGTGGCCGCTGGCACGCTGCTGGCGGCGGCGCGCGCCACGGGCAACAAGCTTACCGATCAGACCATCGTCATCTTCGGTGCCGGCTCGGCCGGCTGCGGCATCGCGCGGCTGATCGTGGCCCTGATGGTCGAGGACGGCTTGAGCGAAGACGAGGCTCGCCAGCGATTCTATGCCATCGACAAGCCGGGCCTGCTGGTCGACGATAACGACGACCTCAAGGACTTCCAGAAGCCTTTTGCCCGCGCGCAGGATGATCTTTCGGACTGGGAAATCGCTGACGACAGTGAAGACGGCATTCAGCTGATCGACGTGGTGAAGAATGCCCATCCGACGGTGTTGCTCGGCGTTTCCGGCCAGCAGAACGCATTCGACGAGGAGGTGCTCAAAGCGATGGCCGAGCACGTCGAACGGCCGATCATCATGCCGTTGTCCAACCCGGTTGATAACTGCGAGGCCACCCCGGAAAACGTGCTCGACGCCACCGACGGCAAAGCGCTGATCTGTACTGGCAGCCCGTTCGATCCGGTCCAGATCGACGGTACGCAGTACACGGTCGACCAGACCAACAACTCTTATATTTTCCCCGGCGTCGGATTGGGTCTGCTGGCGGTCAAGGCACGCTACGTGAGCGATGGTCTGTTCACCGCCGCAGCGCGCGCACTGGGCGATGCGGCCGATGTGAACACCGACGGCCCGGGCCATCTGCTGCCACCGATCAACGAGCTGCGAGATGTGGCCGCTACGATCGCTCGGGTGGTTGCGCTTAAAGCACGCGGCGAAAACCTGTGCGAGTCCTTTGCAGACGACGCACTCGAGCAGATGATCGACGACTGCCGATGGCGGCCTGTCTATCGTGCCTATCGCAGAGCTAGTGCGTAAGCACCTCGCCACCCGATGTGCGTCGATCGGTTTCATCGTAATGTTTTCAGCAGGGCCATCGGCGAGCGTTGTATCCATGCTCTGCAACTGGGTTATGCCCAGACCATCCGCGCCGCTCGACGTGGCGCCGGTGACACAGTGCGTCCATTGAGAAATGGTCGAGTGACGTTATTGGCTATGGCGGTTGCGTCACCGACCTCGGGAGAATGTCCATGCACGTCATTGTAGTAGGCGCCGACGCGACCGGTGAGCATCTTATCGAGCTTGCGATCGATGCAGGACATGATGTGGTCTTGATCGAACCTGATGAATTGCGAGCTGAGCACTGTTCTCAGCATTACGACGCCCAGGTGTTGCATGCCGGCATCGGCGAGGAGGGCATTCTCGATGAGGCAGGAGCCGACCATGCAGATGCATTGATTGCGACCACCGACGACGATTCGGTCAACCTGATGGCCATGGTCATGGGCCAGCAGTACGAGATCGCAAAGCTCACCAGCACCGTCAATTCCAAACATCGCAAACCGCTGTTCGATCGCCTGGGCGTAAGTACGTTGGTCGACCCCGAGATCCTCGTGGCGCGCCATCTGCTCAATCTGGCATTGAATCCTAGTGGCGAAACCGTGACCTCGCTGGGCGGCAAGGGGCAGGTCTATGAGCTCGCGCTCGGCGCGACATCGGAGCTTGTGGGTCGTACCCTGGGCGAGTTGGACGACGAGCATCTGCTGCCAGACGAAAGCTGCATCGTGCTCATCGAGCGCGACGACGAGCGGGTGTTTCCGCGTACGGAGACACGGTTTGAGGCCGAGGATCTGCTGCTGGTCTTCAGCGTGAATGCACTGACACGCAAAGCGCTCGATCTGTTTGTCGGCGACCACGAATGAACCAGCGATCGGCGGCGCGGTTCGCGATCGCGAAGCCGGTCAGTCGCGGCGTTGGCCTGCTGTTGCACGTGCCGGCGCTGATGGCGCTGGTGTCGCTGCCGCTGTGCGTGATTTTCGACGAGGTTTCCGGCGTGCGCGCGTTGGGGGTTACGGCGGCTACGGGCCTGTTGCTGGGACAGGCGCTGTTCTGGGCTGGACGCGGACATAGTCCAACCCAATCCCGCCACGCCATGCTGATCGCCGCTGTGGCCTGGCTGCTGGTATCGATTATCGGCGCCATTCCGTTTGTGCTCGGCGATCATATCTCGGTGCTCGATGCGCTGTTCGAATCGATCTCCGGATTCACGGGCACCGGCATGAGCGTGCTCCATGCCAACGAACTCCCGCACTATCTGCAGTGGTGGCGCAGCCTGTCGCAATGGATCGGTGGGGTCGGTGTCATTGTCCTGCTGCTATCGATCCTGCCGCCACGGCGCGGCGCGCTCGAACTCTACTATTCGGAAAGCCGGGATAAGAAATTGCTGCCGTCGATACGCTCGACCGCACGCGCTATCTGGTCGATCTATGTCGGCTATACGCTGCTTGGAATCGGACTGTTGTGGCTAGGCCATGTACCAATATGGCAGGCGATCAACCATGCGATGACCGCTATCGCCACCGGCGGTTTCGCGATCACCGGCGACAGCCTGATAAGCGCCACCCCGCTGGCCAAGGCGCTGTATATTCCCATCATGATCGCAGGCGCCATCAGCTTCTATGCGCACTATCGCGCGGTCAGCACGCGCCGGCCATTCAGCGCGCTGTTCGGCAGTTCCGAACTGAAATTGTTCTGGTTTCTGCTGATTATCGGTGCCGGGGTTCTGGCCGCCGATAATTTTCTGCTCTATCAATCGAACTGGCTCGACAGCGTTCTGCAATGGGTATCCGCGGTCACCACCACCGGGTTCCAGAGTGAGCCGCTCGGCCACTGGCATCCCGGCACGCTGTTTCTGATGTCGCTGGCGATGCTGGTCGGCGCGACCGCCGGTTCTACCGGCGGCGGACTCAAGGTCCTACGCGTCGTACTGCTGTATAAATCGATCGTATGGAGCGTGGTCGAAATCAACCGCCGGCCACACGAACTCGTGCGATTGACCTTCGACGGTGAAGCGCTGACCAGGGGCGACGCCGAGTCGCGCGTGCGCGCGGCCACGACGCTGACCTATGCCTGGTTCATGGTGAGCGCGCTGGGTGTGCTTGCGATGGCCTATTCGGTTCCCGATTCCACCCCGCTTCAAATCACGATCTTTGACGTCCTGTCGGCACAGTCGAACGTGGGCCTCTCCGCCGGCCTGGTCGGCCCGCATCTAAGTGCGGCCGGCAAGCTCGTGCTGATGACCGTGATGTGGATGGGGCGCCTGGAGATCATTCCGGTCATGGTGCTCGTCGCCGTGCTGGTTCAACGGGGCACGCGCAGGCGTGCCTGAGGCCAAAGCCTCGGTGCGCCGGATCGGCGAGTTCAAGTCAGGTAAAACCCCGATAACTGAACCCGCGGCCGCGTGTTAGCTTGAATACACAGATACCTGCTCGCGCGAGTACAGCGGCGGTGGTTGCTGCGTGCGTTCGGAGAAAGCGCCAATGTCCACCAAGCGCCTCAATCTGCTCGATACCGCCTGGCTCAGCGCGGAGAAGAACGTAGCGCCCATGCAGGTCGGTGGATTACTCACGTTTGCGTTATATCATTGCCGCTACGTCGCAATGTCGACATGCGGACATCTCTGCCTGCGGCGGCTGGTGGCGCGCGGGGCGCTTATCAGGCTGGCGTACTCAAGCGTATCGGTGAAATCCCGCCTTTGCGTGGGCGCAATTCGCCGTTCGATGTCATTGCGGGGGCATCCTGTGGGGCCATCAACGGCGCCTTGATCGCTGGATTCAGCGATGATCTTCATCACGGCGGCGCCCGGCTGGCGCATTTGTGGGGTCGGCTCGACGCTACGCAGGTCTACCATACCGGCGGCGTTGCACTGCTGCGCGGCGCGGCTCGTCTGGTTTCGGCCGCCACGATCGGGCGTTGGACTGGCGCCTGCGGTCTTTCATCGCTGCTCGATACGGCGCCGCTGCGCCGGCTTCTCGGCCGTGACTTGCCGCTGTCGGGTATCGCCGACGGCATCGGCAAGGGCCGGCTATACGCGCTGGCGGTTTCCGCTACGAGCTATCGAACCGGCACGTCGCATACGTTCATCCAGGGTCGCGCTGGCCATCCGCTGTGGCACAAGCCCGGGCAGATCGCAATCAGTACGCGTATCACCGTCGATCATGTCCATGCATCGTCGGCCATACCCGTGCTCTTTCCTCCGGTTGCGCTTGATGTAGAGGGCAGGCGGGCATGGTTTGGTGATGGCGCGCTGCGCCTGGTCACGCCGCTCAGCCCGGCGGTTCGTCTGGGGGCGGATCGCATACTGGCGATCGGCATCGGTTCCCGCTATTCAATGGCCCGGCGCACCGGCAACGAGTCGACTGGCGATGCCGGCACGTCAGGCAACGTGCCGCGGCCGTCACTGGCCCATGTCTGCGGCGTGACCTTGAACGCACTGTTTCTGGATCATCTGGATTCCGATCTCGCGCACCTCATGCGCATGAACGACCAGCTTCGGGCCTATCGGCGCAGCCGCGGGCCGGGGGCAGAGCCGCTGGAGGTGCGCCAACCCATGCGGATCATCCAGCCGTTGACGCTTACGCCTTCGGAAGATCCCGCCGAAATTGCCAGAATGCACGAGCGTCGGATGCCGCGGACGGTGCGCCTTGCGCTGGATACCTTCGGCGCGGCTGGCGTGCAAGGCGCAGACTTGATCAGCTTTGATGGCGCGTACACGCGCGCGCCCTTATCGACGTTGGATACCGTGACGCGGACGCGCGCTGCGTTGAAATCGAAGCGTTCCTGCTCGCGGCTCGCGCGCCACCAGAGGCTAATCCAGATGTGCGAACTGTTTGCCATGTCCAGTGACCAGCCGCTACGGCTGCGCTATGCGCTGTCCGAGTTTGCCACCCACGGCGGCGAGAGCTTTGCCAACCGCGACGGCTGGGGGATTGTATTTGCGCAATCGTGCGACGCCTATCTGTTCAAGGAGCCGTCGGCTGCTTCCGGCAGTCCACTGGAGCAGATGGTCGCCAGCCACGCGCCGCCGTCACGGTTAGTGATGGCGCATGTGCGCAGGGCCACTGCCGGCGAGCCTTCCCTGTGCAATACCCATCCGTTTCGACGAACGATCGACGGCCAGGTCCGCCATTTTGCCCATAATGGCAATCTGCCGGCCCTTAAGGATCACTACCAGGGCAGCGCATCGGCCAGGCATTGTATCGGCGACACCGACTCCGAGCTTGCATTCCTCCTGCTGCTGGACCGCCTGGCCGCGCTGTCGCCGACGGCGTCGGCCGCCGACCGATTTGCGGTCTTCACCGATTTTTGTGCGGAAATGCGAACTTTCGGAGATGCCAACTTCCTTTATACCGAGGGTGAAGCGCTTTATGTGCATGCGCATAAGCGTCGCTACGAGGAAGACGGCGTAATGGGGCCGCCACGCGCGCCGGGTCTGCATATGCGCGAGTTGAGTTCTTCGCAAGGAAGCTGGCGAACCAAAGGCGCCGACCTGACGGGTACGGGCAAGAGTCGGCTACTGATCGCCAGTGTGCCGTTGGATGACGGCCCCTGGCAGGATCTGCGAGAGGGCGCAACATTTCTGATTCAGGCGGGCGACGTGCGGTTGCGGGCCGATAACTGATGGCCGCGAGGCTGTCGAATGTAGCGTAAAGCAAAGACAGTCGATTGCGCAGACTCGTGGTGGTGGCGTGCCACACTCAGCAAGACTACGGATTGAGAAACACAGCGCGTGTGTGCATAAACTTGAGTGACGGAAGCTTCTCAAACGGTTTAGCCGGTTCGCGTTGAACAGATACCGAATCGCACAGGATTCGGCATGGGCTTTTCGTTTTTGAAATCCCGCTCGATATTGCCTTGGAGATTATGAAAGACGGCGGGTAAATCAATCCGCCCGTGTGCGAATTCGGCGGGGCGATCCTGCAATCCTGACGTCGGCGGCGTCGGTCCGTATGGCGACGCGTTATCACCGCGTGTACAGGAGATTTTCATGGGCAAGATGTTTAATACAGATAAGAACGCCACGACAGAGCATCAGGCCGTTTACGGCTGGTACGAAAGAATCTATACGCTCAACGACTTCTTCGCCGCGTCTTTCTTTCTCGGCGGTTCGATCATGTTCTTCTATAGCAGCCTGATGATCCCGGCCACCTGGTGCTTCACGTTTGGATCGGTGAATTTCATGTTGCGGCCCACGATCAAGGTGCTGCGCGAATTTCATTTGGCGAGGCTGCCGTTGCCCGGCGACGGTTCGCGTTCCGGCTAGGACCTGTTTTCCATGTTTTTAGTGGGTAGTGCCCGGTGCTTTCTTGCGGCCAGCGACGACGCATATGGGCTGCTCGATTCATCACAAGGATGCGCGTGGCGACGCCGTTGGCTGAGATTGCAACATGATTAATGAACGTGATGTCTGACTCCGAATCGTCTTCTACGCAACAAGCCAATAGCGGGTTCGTCAAGGCGATCGGGCAATCGGCCGCAGCGGCCATGGCCGGTTGGCAACGGCTCAAGATTATTGTGCTCCTGGCCTGTGTGCTGGGCCTCGACGGGGCGGACAAAGGCACGATCGGCGCGATCGGAGCACAGCTGGAAAAAGCCCTGAACATTGGCAACACTGAAGTCGGATTGCTGGTGACCGCGTCCACTCTGGTCGGTGCGATCGCCACGCTGCCCGTCGGTGTGCTCGTCGATCAAATGCATCGCAAGCGCCTGCTGGCTGGGGCCATCGTTATCTGGTCAACGGCGATGATCGCGAGCGGCTTTTCCAATTCTTATCTCATGCTGCTGCTGACCCGGCTGGCGCTGGGCGCAATTATTGCCACGGCCGCGCCGGCTGTGGCGTCGCTAACCGGCGACCTGTTTCCGTCGTTTGAGCGCGGCCGTATCTGGGGCTATCTGCTCGGCGGTGAGTTGCTGGGCTCGGCGTTCGGGTATCTGGTGTCTGGAACGGTCGCTGGCCTGGTTTCCTGGCGTGCGGCGTTCTGGTTGCTCGGTCTGTTGGGATTCATCCTGGCCGCTTTTGTCGCCTGGCTGCTAATCGAGCCGGAACGGGGCGGGCA
>JAQIBT010000066.1 GCA_027858915.1 Salinisphaera sp. | reverse complement strand
TTTTTTCATTCTGCTCTCCCAATCGTGTTGAAGTGGCTCGCGGTCTTGAGTGCGCGCGCCAGAAACCTTGTTGCAATTGTTCAAGAGTTGAAAATAATTCCTTTCCGGTCAACCAAACTTAGGTCTTATATCCGGCATCTGGCCAGCAATCAGCGGCAATTGGACGCTGTAGATGCGATCAGAGCGGGATGTTCCAGGACGGTATCGAGTGCTGTCTGCGCTAACTCTGACTTGCAATGAGTGACCAAGCGCCTTTTGTCAACGTGGCGGCGGAGATAGCGTTCACTCGTCGCGTTCGAGCGCTGCCAGCGCGCCATCGAGAGCCGGATATTCGGCGGTCACGATGTGGCAGGGTACATCGCGGAGATAATCGGTAAGTCGACCGTGAGTCTCGAACCGTTCTCGAAAGGGACTGTCGGCGAAGATGGCTGTTAGCCGCGGCACGATGCCGCCACCGATGTACGCGCCGCCGCGCGCGCCAATGGTCAAGACGAGATTGCCGGTTACGGTGCCGAGCATGGCGCAGAAATCGTTCAGCACCGTGCGGCAGATGTCACTGCTGTCTTCGAGACCACGTTCGGTGATATCGGCAGGCGTGAGTTTCTCGCCGGTTGTACCGGCAAGTTCATGGTTGGCCCAGTACAGGTTGACCAGCCCCGGACCGGACAACACGCGCTCGGCCGATACATGGCTGAAGCGACGGGTTAGCAGCAGTAATAATTCGGCTTCCCGCTCGTTGCCCGGACTCAGCGTGACGTGCCCGCCTTCAGTGGCTAGTGCATACCAACCGGCGCGGGTAGGAATAACCCCCGATACGCCCAAGCCGGTTCCCGGTCCAATCGCCGCCAGCGGCGTCTCCGGATCGCCGGTCCCGCCGCCAATCTGGATCAGTGAGTTACGCGCCAGGCGCGGTAGAGATAATGCCAGCGCAGTAAAGTCGTTGAACACGTGAAGATGTTGGCCCACCCCCAGTTGCTGACCGAGCTCGCGGATCGAGAACGACCAGGCCGCCCGATTGGTGAAGGCAACATGGTCTTCGTATACCGCCGTGGCAACGGCAATAACCGCCGCGCGGATACTGCCTACATCCACCTGTTTCAAATACTGCTGTGCGGCGGCCGCAGGACCATCGAACTGGTCGCATTTGAGTGTTTGCTGCGAGTTCATTGCGCCGTAATCGTCTACCAGCGCAAAACGCGCATGCGTGCCACCGATATCAGCGACGAGGCGCCATCGACTGTCAGGATCGCCGGCGAGGCCGACGCGAGGCTTGTTGATCATGGTTAACGCAGGTCTGGAGTTCTAAATCGCAATCTATAAGGCCACATCCGGAGCTTTCGTGCCAGCCATCTTTAGGCCCATATACGCTTGACGGTGCCCGGCCCGCGCGTCTGCCAGTCTTTATTTCGGCGGCCCTTGACGCCCGGACCGCAGTTATCACGCAATGATACGAGACACCAGTTGTACCGTGCGCTGCGGCAGGCCCCATAGTCAAAAAGCCGTTAATTTCCGAGTAAATCCTTCGGCTCTGCCCGGTCTCTTGATTACAAATCACATGACAAATCACCTGCAAAGTGCTGAGATTAATATGCTTATGGTTTGCAATTATGGGAACGAAGAGACGACATGTGCGGAGCTACTGTTTAGCGCGTGCGATCTGGGCGACCGCCGTAGCCACGCAAATCGACCGCTGTTTTCGTTATTCAGTTTGCTTGCAACACATCCTGCAGCCAGGTTGCGGCAGCCAATGTCGCAGCGTCGGCGTGGACCGGGCCGATCACTTGCACGCCCACGGGCAGTCCGCGCCCACCGTATAGGCCCGGCACGTTGACGCACGGCGTGCCGAGTAGGGTCCAGATAGAATTAAAGACTGGGTTTCCTGTGCCTTCACGTTTCTCCGGCGCCTCACCGGTCGCGCTCGGAGCGATGAGCGCATCGACGTCTGCGAAGACCGTATCCAGCTGCGCCCGGCAGATACGCCGAGTGCGCTGCGCGGCTACGTAGTCGCGCGCGCTGATATCACGGCCGTTTACCAGCATCGTCTTGAGCTTGTCGCTGATCAGGTCGGATGCGTTATCCAGCTCGAACGCGAGCGTGCGCACCGCCTCATAGATCATGACGGTGCGTTGGGCGTCGAGTAGCGCATTGAAAGCCTTGGGCAGGGTTAGCGGCGTGATCGTAGCGCCGGCCTTCAGTGCGCGTCTTTCGGTTTCGGCTAAAGCTGCCTGTGTGTCGGCGTCGGCCGCCGCCCACTCCGGCGTCCGGCACAGGCCGAACCGGGGCGCCCGTGATGCTGAGTCGTTGTGCGCTTCGTTCAATGGATAGCCGCTGAGCACCCCGCCGAGCAGCGCTGCATCGCGCACACAGCGAGCGAACACGCCAACGGTATCGAGTGTCCAGGCGACATGCTTCATACCGGCAGGGCAGAGCCAGTCGAAACTCGGTTTGTAGCCGACCACGCCGCAGAACGAGGCCGGCCTGATAATCGAGCCGGCGGTCTGAGTGCCCAGCGCCAGTGGCACCATGCGGTCTGCCACCGCAGCCGCCGAGCCGCTGGATGAGCCGCCCGGCGTGTGATTGGTGTCGTGCGGATTTGAAGTCTTGCCCGGAGTGAACATGGCGAATTCGGTGGTCACGGTCTTGCCCATGACTACACCGCCTGCGCGCCGGATCAGCGCGACCACCGCGGCGTCCGCCTGCGGCCGGTGACCGGCATAAATGGCCGAGCCGTAGGTAGTCGGCATGTCAGCCGTGTCGAAGATGTCCTTGATCGCCACCGGCAAACCCGCCAGTGGCCCGCGCTGCGTACTGACATCGCAGGCACGGGCAGCCGCCAGCGCCGCCTCGCGATCGAGATGCGACCAGGCACCCACGGCCGGCTCGCGCGCCTCGACGCGTTCCAGACAGGTCAAAACCAGCGCCTCGCTGGTCAACGTACCGGCCTGCATCGCTGCGCGGGCGGCAAGCGCACTGTCGTATGACGCACTCATGGGCTTATCCAGCGTTGCATCAATGCCCCGTAGGCCGTTTTTGCCTGGGTGATGCGATCCACGCAGCAATATTCGTCGGTCTGGTGCGCAAGCGCCGCTTCGCCGGGGCCGAGTACGATGGTCGGGATGCCGCCGTAGTAGGGCGTCAGCGCGGAGGCATCGGTGAAGAACGCGGCACCGCGCGGTGTCGGAGGCTCGCCGAGCAGGTCAGCCATGACCGCATACACATCGACAATCCAGGGTTCTCCGGGGTCGGTCCAGACGCCTTCGAGATCGATCAGGATCTCCAGTTTGGCTAGGTCGGCGCCAAGGCAGCTTTCAAGTTTTTGACGCACATCGACGTGTGAAGCGCCCGGCATGGTGCGGATATCGATGCCGACCCGGCAGACGTCGGGAACCGAGTTCATGTTCATGCCGCCCGCGATGGTGCCGACATTGAGCGTGTCGCGGCCCAACACCCCGTGGACCGGCCGACCGAACTCCAGGCACTCGAGTGCACCGACCATACGCGCCGCTTTGTAGATCGCGTTGTCGCCGTGCTCAGGCGTTGAGCCGTGAGCAGTTACGCCGTGCGAGATGGCGCTTAGCCACAGCGCGCCCTTGTGCCCGATCAGCGGGTAGTTTCGAGTCGGCTCGGCCACCACCATGGCGCCGGCCTCGCCGAGTAGATCGGCCTGTGCTGTGAGATGAAAAGCGCCTTCGCAGCCGGTCTCCTCGCCCGAGGTGATGACCATCACCACGCCAGGTCCTTTGGCAAGCACGTCGGCCTGATCGATGGCGGCGGACACAAAAGCGGCCACACCGGCCTTCATGTCCGTAGCGCCACGTCCGTAGAGCTTGCCGTCGATGATTTCGCCGCCAAAGGGGTCGACCCGCCAAGGCCGAGCGCCCAGCGGGACAGTGTCGATATGGCCGGTAAAGCACAGCGGTTTACCTTCGCCGTTGCCCAGGCGGGCGACAACGTTGGTGCGCCTTTCGTCGGCTTCGTGGTAATCCACCGTGAAGCCCGCGGCCGCAAGCATCTCACCAAGATGATGGGCACAGTCGTGTTCTTCACCGGGCGGGTTGACGGTTTTGTAGCGAACGAGTGCTTGAGTCAGCGCTACGGGATCAGTCGAAGCCATGGAATCATTCCTCCCGGCGGGCTTTTATCCGGAAACGCCCATCACTTGCACGAGCTGGAGCGTGCCGCCAAACGGGATGGCTGAGGCTTATTCAACAGCTTACGGTATGCGTACGATCGTCCGCCTCGACGAAACTCGGTGTGCCCAATCGTCGACGCCCGGTGCGGCGCCGTAGCATAGCTGTGCCCATGTCAGTCTCACTTTCCATATTCGCCTGACTCAGACACCAAGATAACGATTCATCACATCTTTATTCTGGCGCAGTTCATCAGGCGTGCCCTCGTAGACGTTATGTCCGTTATTGATCACATAGCAGCGGGTGGCGAGCCTGAGCGCGGCGACCACGTTCTGCTCGACCACCACGAACGTTTGACCGGCAGCGGCGAGTTCGCCACAGATCCGTACCAGATCTCGCACGATTAGCGGGGCCAGCCCTTCAAACGGTTCGTCGAGCAGAATCAGCTTGGGATTGCGGATCAGTGCCCGGGCGATCGCCAGCATCTGCTGTTCGCCGCCCGACAGATCCTTTCCGCCGCTACGGCGGCGCTCGGCCAGCCGCGGAAAAGTCTCGTAGATGCGCTCGAAACTCCAGGCGTCGGGCGCGCTGAGCGCTGCGAGCTTGAGATTCTCGTGTACGGTCAGGGCACCAATGATTCGGCGTTCTTCGGGCACCAGTTGCATACCCCGGCGCGCGATCTCGAATGGTTGTCGGCCGTGGACCGGCTCGCCGTTGAACGAGACCGTGCCGGAACGTGGTCTGACGACCCCCATCAACGAATTGAGGGTGGTCGTTTTGCCTGCGCCGTTGCGGCCAAGCAGCGCAACTACCTCGTTGCGTTCGACCCGCATGGACAGATCGAACAGAATATGGGAATCGCCATAGAAACTGTTGATACCTTCGACATCAAGCAAGCTCATCTTCGTCCATCCCTCCGAGGTAGGCATCCTGTACCTGGCTGTTGCCCTTGATGTCTTCCGGCGTGCCTTCGGCGAGTTTTTCGCCTTCATAGAACACGGTTATATGTTCAGCTAATTCGAAGACCGCATCCATGTCGTGTTCAACCACGACCAGCGTGCGGCCGATCCGCAGTTCCTGCAGCAGGGCTATGGTGTCCGCACGTTCCGACGGGCTCATGCCGGCCAGCGGTTCATCCAGCAGCAGCACCTCCGGCTCCATCGCGAGCGCCAGACCGATCTCCAGCCGGCGCTTCTCACCGTAAGCCAGAACGCTGGTGGGCTGATCGGCGCGCTCGGCGAGCCCCATCAGCTGCATGATTTCCTCGACCTTGCGATTGACCGCGCCCCAGCGATCCAGGCGGCGGAGCATGTCCAGCCGAAACGGCCCACGCTGGCGTGCGAGCACGGGAATCGTCAGATTCTGGCGCACCGTGAGGCTCGCAAAAAGCTGGTTGATCTGATAGCTCTTGCTCATCCCGAGCTGTGAGACGGCGGTCGGGCCTTGCGCGGTGATCTGATCGCCGCGGAAATAAATCTCGCCGGCGGTCGGAATGTGCTCTCCGGTGAGCATCTTGAAGAAGGTGCTTTTGCCCGCCCCGTTCGGCCCGATCAGCGCCCGGACCTCGCCGCTGCGGACCGAGAAATTCACCTCCGTGACCGCATGCACGCCGCCAAAGTGTTTGCTCAGCCCGCGTGTCTCAAGTATCACTGGCGCGTCATCAGTGGCACTGCCCCGGCTAGCTTCAGGCGTCGCGGGCTCGCGGGGAGAGCGGGAGCGGGCCCGCGGCGGATCAACCTCGGTGGCGCCCGGCGAATTCGTCGCGAGCGCCTCGCGGCGTTGGCCCCAGCGCAGGATTTCACCGCAGATTCCGCGTCGGAAGACGGTAACCAGGATTACGAACACTGCGCCAAGAATCAGTTTCCACAGGGCGCCGATATCCGGGATGTGCTGGAGCACTTCGCGCAGATATAGCCAGATCGTGGCGCCGACCAGCGGTCCGATCAGCGTGCCGCTGCCGCCGATCACGGTCTGCATCACGAGCTGCCCTGATGTCTGCAGCGTAAAGGCGTCTGGCGGCATGTAGGCCTGCAGAATACCCAGCAGGCCACCAGCGAATCCGCCGTAGGCGGCGGCGACTATGAAGATCGTGAGCTTGTATTTCTGAACGCTGTGTCCGCAAGCGCGCGCGCGCGAGGTGTTTTCCCGTATTGCGAGCAGCACGGCGCCGAACGGCGACTTCACGATTCGCCGTGCGATCACGAAGCCGATCAGGAACAGCACCGCCATAAAGCCGTACATGTTCCATTGGCCGGATTTGAGTGCGATCGTGGCAAAGCCCAGATGCAGAACCGGCGTCGGCACTCCGGGTAACCCGTTCTCGCCGCCAGTGAAAGCGGACAGCGGCGAATTCTCCAGAAAGAACGACATCTCGCCGAACGCCAGCGTGATCATCGCGAAGTAGATGCCGACCCGGCGCAGGGCGAGCAGCCCGATCAATGCGCCGTAGACAGCCGCAAGCAGCGTCCCGATCAGCAGCGCGGCAAAGACATTTGGCACTAGCCCGTTGACCAGCAGATAGGCGCTGACGAATCCCCCTACGCCGAAGAACGCGGCCTGGCCAAACGACAGCAAGCCGGTATAGCCGAACAGCAGGTCAAAACCCAGTCCGAACAGACCCCAAATCATGATGCGCGCCATGGTGTCGGCGTTAAAACCGATCCAGGGCAGGATGTAAGGAGCGAGTAGCAGACTGACGGCGACCGCGAACTCGATCCGCCAGCCCCCGCGCAACAGGCTAAGGCCGCGACGGCTGAAAAGACTCATTCCCGACCCTCCTGACCGAACAGCCCCTGGGGTCTTAGAACCAGCACCAGTGCCATTACGAAGTACAGCATGACCTGCGAGTAAGCTGGATTGAACATCGACGTCAGGCTGATGATCTCGCCGGCGATGACGCCACCGAGGATCGCGCCTGGGAATGATCCCAGTCCGCCGATCACAACCACCACAAAGGATTCCACGAGCACCGTCTGACCCATGTCGGGGGTCACCGAGACGATCGGCGCATCGATTACCCCGGCGTAACCGGCGGCCATGGCGCCGAGTCCGAACACCACCATGAAGGTACGCTGAACGTTCAGCCCGAGCATGCCGACTATGCGCTGGTCCTCGATGCCCGCGCGCACCACCAGGCCAAGCCGGGTGCGGTAGAGCACAAGATAGAGCACTAGCAGAGTCACCACCACGATGATCATCACGATCAGGCGGTATTTTGGATAGATCATGAAACCCAGGTTGAAGATGCCGCTACCCCAGTCGGGCACTGCCATGCGTTGGCTGATGCCCGTAAAGATCAGACGTACCGTCTCCACGATCACGATGCTCAGCCCGAAGGTCATCAGAATCTGGTCCTCGGGTGGGCGCTCGTAGTAAAGACGTATCAGACCGCGCTCGATCACCACCCCGAGCACCAGCACGAACAGTGCCCCGCAGGCGACCGCGAGCACGAATGAATGCGTGGCCTGCATCACCGTATAGCCGACGTAGGCGCCCACCATGAACAGTGCGCCGTGGGCGAAATTGAGCACTCCAAGCGTGCCCAGGATGATGGTGAGCCCGGTGCTGATCAGAGCCAGCAGCGTGCCCAGCGCCAAGCCATTGAACAGTTGGGCCAGAAATAGCGAAAGATTTGGCATGAGAAATCCCAGTCAAAGAGCCGAGCCACCGCCTTTCGCTCGCGGTGGCCCGGCTTTTCATAACCGCACGCGATCGCTTATCGCGGTCGAAGTCGGTCGGTGCGGATCAGGTATAGCCGCCAAGGCTGCAGCCAAACGTGCCCTTCGGCGGCATGACTGTCTCACCCGGGGTGACGCCGACAATCTCGAAATAGTCTTCGGGGCTGCGCATCTCGCTTTTGCTCTTGCCCCTCACCACCGGCACCTCGCGGACCATCTGATGATCTTCCGCCCGGTAATACACCTCACCGAGGGTGCTGGGAATCCGCTTGCCGCTTTCCAGGGTTTTGATGACCTCCGGCGGATAGAAGGTGCCGGCTCGGGTCACCGCGTCCGCCCACATCATCGACTGCAGATAAGCGATATGCGCGGTCCAGCGCGGTTTCTTACCGTATTTCTTGTCAAACGCGTCGACGAAGGTCTTGGCGTATTCGTTGCGCTGGGCCATCGTCCACCAGAAATCGAGCGTACCGTATACGCCGGCCATGATATCCGCACCCAGTTCGGAGGCCTGGAACGGTGAAATGTTGGGTACTACCATCTTCATCTTATCGAGGATGCCGAACTGCTGGGCCTGCTTGCTCGAGGCTACCGAATCGTTACCGAAGCAGACATTGACGAACACGTCTGCGCCGCTGTTGGCGATGTTCAGCAAATAAGAGCTGTAGTCCGAGGCGCCCACCGGCACTACCACCTTGGATACCGTCTTCCAACCCTGTTGTTCGGTGAACTTCTGGGTGGAATTGAAGACGGTGTGGCCGTAGGTGTAGTCGGGTACCAGATACGCTACTTTGACGTTCTTGCCGATTTCCTTGGCGACCACTGGTGCCAGCGCCTTGCCGGCCATGTAGGCCGAGGGCTGGGAACGGAAGCCGTAGCGCTGGCAGTCCTTGCCGGTGGTGTCGTTAGAGCCACTGGCGCCCACCATGTTGAGTACTTTCTCGCGCTGAGCGAGTTTCTCGATCGCGATTGCAACCGCGCTGCTGGAACAGCCGCTGATCATGATCGCGTTCTTGTCATGTATGAAGTGGGTCTGTACCTGCACCGCGCTGTTGGGGTTGGTCTCGGAATCGCCGATCCCGTATTCCACCTTCTTGCCGAGCACGCCTTGGCTGCCCTTGAGCGAATCCATCATCGCGGCCATCCCGGTACCGGCATTGATGTGTTCGAAGGCCAGCTCATAGCCGTGCTTTTCGTCCTGGCCGGTGGCCGAGTAGGCGCCGGTAAGCGGGATACTCAGGCCGACGAAGACGCTGTCTCCACTGGCCCCGGCAGGAAAAGTGCCCAGACTGGGATAGTCTTTGGCCCAGGCACTATTAAGAAAAGCGCTGGGCAGCATCAGTGCACCGGCTGTGCCAAGGCCGGTTTTAATGAAAGAGCGGCGACTGACGCCTCTCCGGACCCGGTTATCTTTTTGATTCGACATGATTTTCAATTCCTCCGATTGGCGAACGCTCGCTGAAGTCGCATGGTTATCGGCGCCTTGCATTAACCGATTTTTTCGGCTCGCTGAATCTTGCTTATGGTGATCGTCACCGGCCGACCGCGTGAATTCCGGCCCGAGCAGATCAACAGTTATAACGCCGGTGCACGTCGATCCTTGCCGACTCGCGGCAGAAACAAAATTATCGGCGCTATCTGGCTATTGGATACATGCTCGTACCCGACTCAAGTCCCGTGGTTGTATCAGACTGGACTGCCGACGAAATGTAGAAGTTCTGGCCAGCAGCCACCAAAACAGTGTTGGTCTAGCGCCAGAGAGCGGTCAATAAAGGGCTTGTTAACAGTCTTATCTTGAGATTTATAATCTATACTTATCAGTCGCTTATATTTTTCTTTCCCGACAAAAGTCGTATTGTGGCCCAGTGGTCCGGTGGCGCGTACGGGCAGTTCCTGGCGCATGCCCAGAGAGTTCCCCTTGGAGTGATGTCTACAAGCCGAACGATACAAAATTCCGGTCTTATACGGCGCGAGCTAGGGCCTGTGACGGTGTAAAGGTCCAGCAGAGCGCACCCAGCTCCAGCGTCCAGTCATGTTCCGGCTGACGGAATATACCCGATTGAAAGAGGGGATTTTAGCCACGCGCCAGATCCGCACCGGTATGCCGGGGCCGGTCCCGGCGAACAATCATCTGAGCCGCGGCCATCGTCAAATCTATGGCCAACGCGAGGACACTAGGCAGTAACCGCTCGCGCGGCGGCCTCCAGCGCATCGATGGCCTCATCGCCGGCTCTGGAGGTGAGATAGCACAGGCCAAGCGTCTGGTGCACGGTCTGTTCGGGGCGTACCCGCGCGAAGTGCAGGGCGCCCGGGTAGAGTTGGTCGATACGGCCTGGCAGCAGGGCCAGGCCAACGCCGCCGCGTACCAGGCTCGACAGAGAGAAGATATCGTTGGCACGCAGCGCCACGTGCGGCGTCATCCCGGCTTGCTGAAACATTCGATAGGCATCGCGGCCGCTGGAGAACTCCTGCGACAATACCACAAACGGCCGATCGGCATAGTGCGACAGGTCGACCGGAGTACGCGTCGTGCCCGTCGGTTGGGCCGGGCTTACCAGATAGAGCTCGTCTTCGAACAGATCGACGATCACGCGGCTGTTCTGGCGTGCCAGCTCGTGGACGCACAGCAGCGCGGCGTCGATATCACCGGCAGCAAGCTGGTCTTCAAGCGCACTGTTGGAGCCCAGCACCAATTCGATATCGCAGCCGGGCAGGGCTTTCTGGATCTCGTTGATCATGCGAGGCACAAGCGAGATGGTCAGCGAATACAACGCCCCGATCCGAAAGGTTCGCGGCGAAATACCAGCGGCCTGCCGGGTGGCATCCACGCTGCGCTGGATGCTGTCGATGATATCGGCCGCATGGCTGGCCAGTACATACGCCGAGTCCAGCGGCTCGAGGGCGCGACCGCGATGCGCGAACAACGGTGCACCGACCGCCGCTTCCAGCGAGTGGATGGCCTTGTGCACCGACACGCTCGACAACGACAGCGCTTCGGCTGCCCGCGCCAGATTACGCTCGTGCATGAACACGAGAAATATCTCGAGTTTGCGCAAGGTGATTTCGTCGCTGCTGCTCACGGCGGCCTCTATTAGTACCTTATTTCACCTTATTTTATCTCATCAGCGAGACGAGAAGCGGTCAGATGCAAGGCGCGTCGCGCCGGCCGTGGCGGGCCCCACGGCCAAGCGATGCAACGCCGCAGATGGCTGCTTATCGACTCGCCCGAAGGGAGCCTGCCCAAGACGCCAATGCCGCGTTGCAGCCCTTGCCGATGAAACCACCATCGGCGGCGGACTGCGCCTTGCCTTGGCGTCTTGGGCAGGCTCTGCTGATACAAAATAAGGTGAAATAAGGTACTAGAGTGGGAACCGGCAATCCGATGTTCGCCTGACGTTAACAAAGCTAACAAAGGCTTCATTGATCGATTGGCGCCGCAATTCTACCGTGACCAGGCCGACCGATACGGGATATCCGACCTATGAATGACACCGCCAAGCCGCGCCAGTGGAATATGCGAGCCCAGGACAAACAGGCCCGGCTGGATTCCATTGCCGATCGGCTCGATGGCAAGCTTGCCCAGCGCGATGATATTGCCGCCGTGCTCTATGGCTGTATCCGTTCGGGCGATCGGGTCATCGCCGAGGGCAACAATCAGAAACAGGCAGATTTCCTGTCCAAGGCCCTGGCCTCGCTGGACCCCGAACGCATCCACGATCTGCACATGATCCAGCCCAGTGTGGGCCGTCCCGAGCATCTGGCGGTGTTCGAAAAAGGCATAGCCCGCAAACTCGACTTCGCCTTCTCGGGTACCCAGAGCCATCGGATCGGCGCGCTGATGATGGACGGCACGATCGAGGTTGGCGCTATTCATACCTATATCGAACTCTATGCCCGGCTGTTTGTCGATCTGATCCCGAAAGTGGTGCTTACCGCCGCCTTCAAGGCCGATCGCGCCGGCAATCTCTATACCGGCCCATCGACCGAGGACACGCCGGCTCTGGTCGAGGCAGCGGCGTTTTCCAACGGCATCGTGATCGCCCAGGCCAATGAGATTGTCGACGACGTATCCGAGTTGGAGCGGGTGGATATCCCGGGCTCCTGGGTGGATGTGATCGTCGAGGCCGATCAGCCGTTCTTCATCGAGCCGTTGTTCACTCGGGATCCGCGCCATATCACGCCGGTACAGATCTTCATGGCCATGATGGCGCTCAAGGGCATTTATGCCGAGCACCGCGTGACCTCGCTCAATCACGGCATCGGTTTCAATACCGCAGCGATCGAGCTGTTGTTGCCGACCTTCGGTGAAAAACTCGGTCTGCGTGGAAAGATCGCGACCAACTGGGTGCTCAATCCCCATCCGACCCTGATTCCGGCCATCGAATCGGGCTGGGTCGAGTCGGTGCACTGCTTTGGCACGGAGCTGGGGATGGAGCAGTACGTCGCCGCTCGCCCGGATATCTTCTTCACCGGGCACGATGGATCGTTGCGCTCGAATCGCGCTTTCTGCCAGCTGGCCGGCCAATACGCGGCCGATATGTTCATCGGTTCCACGCTGCAGATCGATCCCGACGGTAATTCGTCGACGGTCACCGCGTCTCGTGTTTCCGGCTTTGGCGGCGCGCCCAATCTGGGCAGCGATGCGCGCGGCCGCCGGCATGCCACGCCCGCCTGGCAGGATATGGCACCTGCCGGTGACAAGCTCGGCCGGGGTCGCAAGCTGGTAGTGCAGATAGTCGAAACGTTCCAGGCGGGTCTCATACCGACATTCGTCGACGAACTGGATGCCGTGACGGTTGCTCGCAAGGCCAATCTGGCGGTGGCGCCGGTCATGATCTACGGCGATGACACCACGCACCTGCTCACCGAGGAGGGCCTGGCGTATCTCTACAAAGCTGAATCGATCGAAGAACGGCGCGCCATGATTGCGGCTGTGGCTGGCGTCACCCCACTCGGCCAGCGGGCCGATCCGAACACCACGCAACGACTGCGCGCCGCCGGCAAGGTCCGATTCCCGGAAGACCTCGGCGTATCGCATACCGATGCCACGCGCTCGTTGCTCGCTGCCAGCAGCATCAACGATCTGGTTGACTGGTCGGGTGGTCTGTACCACCCCCCAGCGCGTTTCAGGAGCTGGTGATGACCCCTTTTGATTTCATGGCCATTGACCGCGACGACAGCGACTGCGCGCCGGCCAGTCTCGAGCCGGCCGCCACGCTCGGACAGGCCGCCACCCAGGCCTTGCTAGACGAAGTCGATCTCACGCCCAAGCCGGGGTTGGTGGATCGGCGCGGAGCCGGCGCGCATCATGATATGACCCATGCGCTGATGACCCGTTCTGCACATACGTTGCGGCCTGGTTTTGATGCCATGGCAGCGGCCGCGCAGCATACAATCGATCCGGTGGCCCTGCGCGCCGAACTGGGTGCCCTCGGGCGCGAAGCCGAAGCCGCGATGATGCGTGCAACCGGCGGCGTGAATACGCACCGCGGTGCTATCTGGGCGCTGGGGCTGATAGTGGCCGCCGCGGCGGGGCAGCCACGTTTTCACTGGCAGGCGTCCGAACTGTTGCTAGCGGTTGCGGCGCTGGCGGCGATCGACGACCCGGCTTTGTCTTCGCTGCCGGATCTTGCCCCCCGCTCCAACGGCCAGCGTATGGCGGCGCGCTTCCGGGTGGCCGGCGCACGACGTGAAGCCATGAACGGATTCATCCAGATCACCTCGGCCGGCCTGCCGCGGCTGCGTGCTGCTCGGCTGGCTGGCGCCGATGAACAGGCTGCGCGTCTGGACGCGCTGCTGGCGATCATGGCCGTGCTCGACGATACCTGCCTGCTTATTCGCGCTGGCGCCCGCGGGCTGGCCGTCGCCCAGGGCCGGGCGGCACGAATTCTCGTACTTGGCGGTACCTCGACAGCCGAGGGGGCGGGGGCATTAGCCGCACTGGACGCCGCACTCATCGATATGCATGCCTCGCCCGGTGGCAGTGCCGACCTGCTGGCGGCGACGCTGTTGATCGACCGTCTCGAAACGCTGGCTGGACAGCCTGGCGCGAGCAACCCAAGGGCGAACACGCACCGACAGGAGAATACGCATGCAAACGCTATCGCTTGATTACAAGGCAGGCAAGCCACCACCACGACGTGCGCTCGCCGGCGTGGTGGGTTCCGGCGATCTGGAAGTGCTGCTGGAACCGGGCGAGAACGGCCGCTCCACGGTGGCCATCAAGACTTCGGTAGAGGGCGTCAAAGATATCTGGAAAGCGGTGATCGACCGTATCTTTGCCGACGTCAGCGCGCCAGCGGTGGCGTTGGAGATCAACGACTTCGGTGCCACGCCGGCGGTTGTACGCCTGCGTATTGCGCAGGCGATCGAACAAGCGACGGCTACCGATGACGGGCAGCAGGCAAGTGACGCATGAATACCTCAGAACTTTTACAGCGCCAGAGCTTTGTGGAGCTGAGCGCACGAGCACGCGTTGCCCAGCTGTTGGACGGTGGCAGCGGCCGGGAACTGCTCGGCCCGTTCGAGCGGCTGACGTCTCCGTGGCTGGCGTTGCAGGATATCGTCACCCAGTCCGACGATGGGGTAGTGATCAGTCGCGGCACGGTCGACGGCGTCGACGTGGTCATAGCGGCCATCGAGCCGGCTTTTCAAGGCGGATCGATGGGCGAAGTCGGCGGGGCGAAGATCGCGGGGGCGTTGGAGCTGGCCGTCGAAGACGCAGCCAACGGCAAGCCGGTGGTCCCGGTGTTGCTGTTGGAGACTGGCGGCGTGCGCCTGCAGGAAGCCAATTGTGGCCTGGCCGCGATCGCCGAGATTCATGCTGCGATCGTGGCGCTGCGTGCCTGGGTTCCGGTGGTGGGTGTGGTCACCGGGCCGGTGGGTTGTTTTGGCGGCATGTCGATTGCCGCGGGCTTGTGTTCGCACCTGATCGTCACCCGCGAGGCACGTCTGGGACTGAACGGCCCGCAGGTCATCGAGCAGGAAGCCGGCATCGAGGAGTTCGACTCGCGCGACCGGCCCATGATCTGGAGCCTGCTGGGCGGCCAGCAGCGCCACGCCACCGGCCTGGTCGAGGATCTGTGCGACGACGATGTAAGGGCGGTTCGTGCCCGAATTGTTGAGGCGGTTCAGAGCGGGGACACCGCGCCGGCACGCATCGAGAATATCCAGGCGTTCGAGACCTTGCTGGCCGCAATCGAACCGGACGTGCTGGCCGAGGCAGACAAGGTGCGTGCGGCCTTCGAACAACAGGCGAACCACGCAGGAGCGTTCTCATGAGTGCACAGGCGAAATCATTCGGTGCGCGCTGGCTGGGGGCACTGAGCGCGAATGCGGCAGCGCTGACTGGATATCCGGCCAGCTTGCAGGTAGCCGACGGCGAGCTGGATCAACACGCGGCCCGCTTCATTGCCGTGGTTCCCGACTCAGCGAGCCATTTCCCGCGCGCCCGTCAGGGCCAGGTAGGGCTGGCCGAGGGCTGGGCCCTGGCGCGCGCGGTGCACGACGCTGTGGCCGCAGATGAGGCCATGCCCGACAAGCGCGTGATCGTGGCCGTGATCGATGTGCCCGGCCAGGCCTACGGCCGGACCGAAGAAGCCTACGGTATCCATCAGGCGCTGGCGGCTGCAGCCCAGGCCTATGCCAAGGCCCGCCAGGCCGGTCATCCGGTGATCGGCCTGATCGTCGGCAAGGCCATGTCGGGCGGATTTCTGGCCCATGGTTACCAGGCAAACCGCCTGATTGCCTTGTCGGGCGACGCCGTTCAAGTACATGCGATGGGCAAGCAGGCTGCAGCGCGGATCACCCAGCGCACGGTAGAGGGCGTCGAGGAACTGGCGCGCACTATCACGCCGATGGCCTACGACATAGAAAGCTATGCGTCGCTGGGTCTGTTGTTCCGGCAGCTGGCCGTCACCGGCGATCAGGCCGAGGACTTGTCGGCTGTGGAGACCGTCCGCCGTGCTCTGAGCGATGCGCTCGCCGACATACAAGCGGCGCCTGATGAAGCCAGCCAACGTGATCTGTCCTCACGCCTGCAGGGTAACGGTCGTGAGGCGTCGGTTGAGGTGCGCCGGCGCTTGCGTGTTCAGTGGGCCGGTTGAGCGCCGGCGTAGGCGGCGATTACAGCGGCGAGCGGCCGGGCGGGCCGTTCTGGCGGCCGCATGATCTGGCTTGGCTGGCACGCGACGCACTTGCAGACGATGCACCCGAATGGGCGCGTGCGTCGGTAGCGCTCGGGCTGCCAGTGGTTGTGCGTCGCGCGCCTCGTGATGCGTGGAGCTTGCCGGTTGGTGTGCGCGGCACCACGCGCAGCCAGCGGTTCGCGGCGCGCGTGTCACTCGCTGTACTGGATCAGCGGGTGTCCCCCGAATCACTGGCCCGGCAGCGAACGCGCCATGATGCGGGCCGCACGCTGCTGATCCCCGCGTTGTCGGCGCTGGACGAGGTGGCGGCAGTTCTCGACGCGACGTCTTACATCTGGGGTATCGGTGGCGCGATCGGTTACGAGCTGGCGACTGAAACGCCGGCGGCCCATGTCGACTCCGATATCGATATTCTCATCCGCACGCCGAGGCAACCGGACCAGGCCGAACTGGCGGCTCTGACAGCAGCACTCAACTTGCTGTCGGTGCGCTGCGATGTGCAGATGGAAACGCCGATCGGCGGCGTGGCCTTGAAGGATTGGCAGGCCGGCAATCGTCGGGTGTTGGTCAAGTCTGACCAGGGGCCGTTTCTGTCCGATAACCCCTGGCTATCGACAACACATGGTTTAGATCCGGATCAGGTAGCGTCATGTCGGTAATCTTCACGTTTCCGGGCCAGGGCGCACAACACGCCGAGATGCTGGCTGGCCTGCCCGATAGCAAGGCCGTGCAAGACACGCTGGCCCAAGCCAGCGAGACGCTGCAGGCCGATCTGCACGATCTGGTCAGTGCCGAAGGCCTCAAAGACACCCGCAGCGTGCAATTGGCGTTGACCATCGCAGGCGTGGCCGCCGCCCGTCATCTGACCGCCGAGGCCGGCATGCCAGACGCCGTGCTGGGGCTGTCGATCGGCGCCTGGCCGGCGGCCGTCGTCGCCGGCACACTGGATTTTGCCGATGCGTTGCGGCTGGTGGCAGAGCGCGGACGGCTGATGGCGATGGCCTACCCCGAAGGTTACGGCATGCTGGCGATCATCGGCTTGACCGCCGACCGGGTCGCGGTGCTACTGGCCAACCGCGGCCATCAATCAGAAGCCTATCTGGCCAATATCAACGCCGATCAACAGATCGTGGTGGCAGGCAGCGACGCCGCACTGGCCGAGATCGAGCAGGCGGCCCGAGCAGCCGGTGCCAGACGGGCCCTGCGTCTTTGCATGGCCGTGCCGTCACATTGTTCCTTGATGGATGGTCCGGCCGGGCAGCTTTTCGAGGTGGCACAGACCGTCGATTTTCGAGCGCCGGAAATCGCGTTCTTCTCGGCCAACCGAAAACGTCGGCTCTGGACTGGTGCTGAACTGCGCGATGATCTGATCTTCAACATGGCACGCACGGTTTACTGGGCCGATACCGCGCGTATTGCGATCGAATCAGGCTATCGGCTTTCCTTGCAAATGCCGCCAGGATGCACGCTGACTGGTCTGCATCCAGCCACCGAAGAGCCTAGTGATGCCATGGCGATCGCCCGGAGCGGCTGGGCCAATGGCGCAGCGCTGATGCGAAAGCATCACGACTCGGTGTGATATCTGTCGGGCCGGCTCATCGCTAGGCCATAGCCGAGCTGTCGGCCCGCTGGCATAATTACGCCTCTTGATCCGGCGCCGCCGCGTGCTCGCGGCTGATTCCTCGCGCCATCTTCGGCTGCCGTTCTGGCAGCCTCGGAGCTTTCTCTATGGCGGATGCCGCCCAAAGCCGAGCGGCACACCTGCTCATGGTGTGCGTGCTTGGCCTGCTGACAGCGGTGGCGCCGTTGTCGATCGATACTTATCTGCCGGCAATGCCGGCCCTGGCCAAGCAGTTCGACGTCAGTCCATCTTATGTCCAGTACAGTCTCAGCCTGTTCTTTGTCGGACTGGGCTTTGGCCAGCTCGTCTACGGGCCGGTGTCTGATCGGTTCGGACGCCGACCGATCCTCTATTTCGGTCTTGTGCTGTATCTGATTGCCAGCGTGGCCTGTGCGCTGTCGACGTCTGTTGCCATGCTGATTGTCGCGCGGCTGGTTCAAGGGCTGGGCGCTGCTGCCGGCCCGGTAATCGCACGTGCGATCGTGCGCGACTGGTTTTCCGGGGCCAAGGCAGCCAGCGTCATGTCGTTTGTGGTGATGGTGATGGGCGCTGCACCTCTGCTCGCGCCAATGCTTGGCAGCCTGATTCTGTTCGTCGGCGAATGGCAGCTGATCTTCTGGATGCTGGTTGGGTACTCGGTGGTTGCACTGGCGGTCCTGACCTTCCTGCTCGCTGAATCACACCCGCCGAATCGACGCGTACGCGATCGTTCGCTTGCCGCCCAGTATCTGGGCTATCTGTCGCTTCTCGGTCGCTTGCCGGTCGTGCTGTATCTGGCCTGCGGCGGGCTCATGTTCGGCGCCCTGTTTTCTTACGTGGCGGCCGCATCGTTCGTGTATATCGACCAGTTCGGCGTCGATCCGTTGTTCTTCGGTTTCTATTTCAGCGGCAACATCATATCCATGCTCATCGGCACGTTCATCAATGGTCGGATTGTGGAGCGTTTTGGCTATCGGCCGTTGCTGGGTATCGCTGTTGCCAATACGCTCATCTGCGCTGCTGTGTTGCTGGCGACCACTTCCACCGGCCTGGGTGGGTTCTGGGGCGTAGCCGTGCCGTTGTTCTTTCTGTTATCGACGGTTGGGGTAGCAGGCGCCAATACCGTAGCCGGGTTGTTAGACATGGCGCCGGACGCATCAGGCGCCGTCTCAGCGCTGTTCGGCGTGTTCCAGTTTGCCTGCGGCGCCATTGCGACCTGGGCCGTAGGCGTTGTAGGCGGTGATGCCAACGCGATGGCTATCGTCATGTTGTCAGCGGCGTCTGGCGCCGTGGCGGCCTATCTCGCGCTGCGGCGCTGGGCCCCGGCGCCGAGGCTTGAGATGGCTTAACGCTGGTTGCCGATGACGCGTTACACTCAACGCCGTTTTTGTTGGCTGAGAGAATTGGATATGAATCAACCCGTGCGCATCGATCTCATTGCAGCAGCGCGACCAAATTTCATGAAAGTGGCGCCGCTGTATCATGCGTTAGCGAAAGAGAGCTGGTGTTCGGTGCGACTGATCCATACCGGCCAGCATTACGATGCCAACATGTCGGAGTCGTTCTTTCGCGATTTCGACCTGCCCAAGCCTGATATACACCTGGAAGTGGGAAGCGGCAGTCACGCCGAGCAGACCGGACGCGTGATGATCGCCTATGAGCAGGTTTGTATTGAACAGCGTCCGGATTGGGTGGTTGTCGTCGGCGACGTCAATTCGACCGTCGCCTGTGCCATGGCTGCGGTCAAACTGGGGATCCGGGTCGCGCATCTCGAAGCAGGCCTGCGCAGCCGCGACCGCAGCATGCCTGAAGAGATCAACCGGCTGATCACCGACGCTATTGTCGATCTGCTCTGGACGCCTTCGCGAGACGGTGACGAAAACCTGCTGGCCGAGGGTATCCCGCCCGAGAAGATCGATTTTGTCGGCAATATCATGCTCGATTCGTTCGAACTGGTTCGCGAGCGCATCGCCGACGCGGGCACTCTCGAGCGTCTCGGCATCGACTGCGCCGAGCATGGTGTGGTCACGCTGCATCGTCCATCGAATGTCGATGACCCGGCCACGCTTGCGTTGCTGGTCGATCAACTGGTCCAGGCAAGTCGTCAGCTGCCGTTGATCTTTCCGGTTCACCCGCGGACTCGCGCACGGCTCGAAGCGACCGGGCTGCTTGGCGTGCTGGAGGCGGCCGAAAACGTTCATCTGGTGGAGCCTCTTGGGTACATCGAGTTCATGAATCTCGTTACCAGAGCGAAGCTCGCAATCACCGATTCGGGAGGTCTGCAGGAAGAGACCACCTATCTGGGTATTCCCTGCCTGACACTCCGACCGAACACCGAGCGGCCGACAACGATCACCGAAGGGACTAACGAGTTGATCGAACCTGCCGGCCTGCTCGACGGGCTGAAAAAGGCGCTAGCGAGATCAGGCATGTCGCGAACGCCGCCGGACCGTTGGGACGGGCAAACAGCTCAGCGTATTGTCGCGAGTCTGCGAGAGCGAAGTGAGCTGGCGTGAGCGCCAGCCCGACGCCGAGAACGAGCTTTCGAGGTGTCGAAATATCTGACACTGAACAGATGGTTTGACGTCAACCAGCTCGTCTGCGGATGAGTATCAGTGCCAAGTCTCTGTCAGAGCGGCGTATTGAGAAAATGGGCATGACTTTTGCTAGATTGCCTGTATATGTCATCGAGTAGGATTGTAGAAATGGGGAAACGAATTAAGCATGTGTGTGCTCCGATCGC
>JAQIBT010000050.1 GCA_027858915.1 Salinisphaera sp. | reverse complement strand
CGCCATGAAGGATTTCATCTGGGCCGATCCGTTGAACCTGGAGGCCCAGCTCAGCGAAGACGAGCGCATGATCCGCGACGCGGGCCATGACTACTGCCAGCACAGCCTCATGCCGCGTGTGCTGCAAGCCAACCGGCATGAGATCTTTGATCGTGAGATCATGACCGAGATGGGTGAGCTGGGCTTTCTCGGCTCCACCCTCCCGGAAGAATACGGGGGCGCCGGCCTCAATCACGTCTGCTACGGCCTGCTGGCCCGCGAGGTCGAGGCGGTGGATTCGGGCTATCGCTCGGCCATGAGCGTGCAGTCCTCGCTGGTGATGTTTCCAATCTTTACGTTCGGCAGCCAGGCGCTGCGTGAGAAATATCTGCCCAGGCTGGCCAGCGGTGAATGGGTTGGTTGTTTCGGGCTCACCGAGCCCGATCATGGCTCGGATCCCGGCTCAATGAGCACGCGAGCGAAGGCCGTCGACGGTGGCTACCTGCTGAACGGCGCCAAGACCTGGATCACCAATTCGCCGATCGCCGACGTGGCTGTCATCTGGGCCAGCCTCGACGGCAAGATCAACGGCTTTGTGGTTGAGCGCGAGTTTGGCGGGATGGACACACCCAAGCTGGAAGGCAAGTTTTCACTGCGCGCGTCAGCCACCGGCCAGATCATGCTCGATGATTGCTTCGTGCCGGCCGAGAACCGGCTCGATGTAGAAGGACTCAAGGGCCCGTTTTCCTGCCTCAACAAGGCGCGCTATGGCATCGCCTGGGGTTCCATGGGCGCGGCCGAGTTCTGCTGGAAGGCCGCTCGCGAATACACTCTGGGACGCAAACAGTTCGGGCGACCGCTGGCTGCCACCCAGCTGATTCAGAAAAAACTCGCTGACATGCAGACCGAGATCACGCTCGGCCTGCACGGAGCCCTGCGCCTTGGACGCCTGATGGACGACGGCGAGTGGGCACCGCAGATGGTGTCGTTGATGAAGCGCAACAACTGTGGCAAGGCGCTGGATGTTGCCCGTCAGGCGCGCGACATGCACGGCGGCAACGGTATCAGCGACGAATATCACGTCATCCGTCACGTCATGAATCTGGAAGCGGTCAATACCTACGAGGGCACCCACGACGTACATGCGCTGATTCTCGGTCGGGCGCAGACCGGCATCCAGGCGTTCGGCTGAGCACGAAACAAAGTGGCTCGGGCAACAGAGCTAAAGCTTAGCCCAGATCGACCATGACGCGTGAAGCCATTGGTTGGCTGGGTAGTAAGATATGGTTGGACCAGCTGAGTCCGAGACGCAGTACAAGGACTGATTGGCATCGATTAACGCTGTTGTTACAACGCCTGCTCTAGTTTTGTCTGCAGTATTCACACTGTGGACGATCTGCCTGCGGGTGGTCGGCGTTATCCATGTGGACTTTGCACCGGTTTTGCCAACGTAATATCGCTGGCCCTCTAGGCTTTGGCGCTGCCAGTCAGTGCGCTGTGTTCGCAGCCGCTGGGCGTCTGACGACGCTGTCGCTTGCGCTGCTGCTTTCGGCATGCGCGACGTATCAACCGCGGCCGTTGCCGCTGACGCCGGACTGGACCGACGCTAACGCCATTAAAGTGCCGGCTGGGAAATTTCGCATACCAGGCGCTCAATCCCATCCGTTCAATGCCGGAAATGGCCTGGATATGTATGAAACTGTGATGTTGGCAGTGGTCAACAATCCAGGCTTGAAAGCCAAGCGCGCCAAAGCGGGGGTGGCCGCCGCGCAGCTGCTCCAGGCAGGACTCTTGCCCAATCCGCAGCTGGCGACGAGTTTCTTGCACCCGTTGGCCGGCCCGCCGCCGTTCAGCAATGGTTATAGCCTCGGTCTGACCGAGCAGCTGACCGCGCTGATCAGCCGCGGGGCCAAGAAAGCCAGCGCCCGCGCACACGCCAGGCAGGTCAACCTGGATATTCTGTGGCAGGAATGGCAGGTCGCCCAGCGGGCCCGGCAGTTGTATATTCAGGTGAGCGCGCAGGCGCGCCTGCGCGACGTACTGGGTACCCAGCACAAACTGTATGCGGCTAACTATCAGCGTGATCAGAAAGCCCTGCGTCACGGCAATCTGACCTTGTCGACCACGTCCGCTGATTTGGTGCTGCTAGTCAACGCCAACACGCAGCTTCGCACGCTCGAACGTCAGCGCAACACGACCTGGCATAAGCTGGATGAGCTGATGGGGCTGGCTCCTGACGCCCGGCCGAAACTGAACGGCAAGATCCATTTCGCGGATTTGAGCAAGCAACAGTTTGCCGCAGCGATCGCCCGGCTGCCGGATCGTCGTCCCGATCTGGTCGCCTTGCAGGCCGGTTATCAAAGCCAGGAGCAGAGCGTGCGCGCAGCCATTCTTCAGCAGTTTCCAAAGTTGAGTATCGGCCCGTCGGGCGGTACCGATACCGGCAAGGTCACGACCATTGGATTGAGTGCGACGCTGTCACTGCCCTTGTTCAACCATAATCAGGGCCAGATTGCGATCACCCGCGCCACCCGGACGGTATTGCGCCAAACCTATCAGGCGCGCCTGGATCAGGCGGTCAATCAGGCCCACAAGACGTGGCGCGAAGTTCAGATACTGACCCGCCAGCACCAGCAGCTCGGCGCGCGCCTGACGGAACTCAAACAGACCGCCACTGCTGCGACTCGCGCTTTCAACAACGGAGATCTCAGCGCGGGCACCTTCATCAATCTGCGGTCGAGCCTGCTATCCAAGCAGGTGGAGGCCATCCGGCTCGAAGCTTCGTTACAGCAGGCACAGGCCGCGCTCGATATCTTGCTCGGCCAGCTGCTGACGCCGCCTGATTCCACTACGACTGCCGGCGCCAGCTCGGGAGCGCATTCATGAGGCGATATAGCATCGCGGTGTTGTTGTTGATTGTTGCATCGGTCGCTTGGGCGGGTAGCTCGCCGAGCGTGAAAGTCCAGACTACGCCGTTAAAAAAGCACAGCATGGACGAGACCATCACGGCGTTTGGTGTGGTGCGACCGGATCCCGAGGCACAAACCACGCGGGATGCGACCTATACCGCGTTTGTGCGTAAGCTCAATGTCACCTTGGGCCAGCCGGTCAAAAAAGGCGATCCGCTGCTCACTTTGCGCACCGCACCGTCGGCGCACTCCAATTATCTGACCGCGCAGGCTAATGTGCGTTTTGCGCGGCAGGACGTGACGCGACAGCGCAAGCTGCTCAAGCAGCGGCTGGCAACGCATGCCAACGTCAGTTCAGCCGAACAGCAGCTCGCTCAGGCTGAAGCGGCGTTCGCGGCCCAGAAAGCACTGGGTACCGGTCAGAAAACCCGCGTGGTCACCGCGCCGTTCAGCGGTATCGTCAGCAAACTGCCGATCGATCCCGGTAATCAGGTCAAGTCCGGCACGCTGTTATTCCAGTTGGCCCGCCGCGACCGACTTCGGGTCGCGCTGGGTATCGAGCCAGACGAAGTCAACCGCGTCAAGCAAGGCATGCCGGTACAGGTGGTTTCCCTTTTCGGGTCCGGCCGTGGCGTAACGAGCCATATTACCGTGGTCAACGCCGTGGTCGATCCGAAGACGCGGCTGGTCAATGCAATCGCACCGCTGCGCGGCGCCAAGGCACAGCCATTTCTGCCTGGCATGCGTGTACAGGGGCTGCTGAAGATCGCTACGCACAATACGCTCGCGGTGCCACGTTCAGCGGTGTTGCGGGACAAACACGGTGCTTACCTGTTTGTGGTCCGGAACGGCAAGGCACATCGGATCAACGTAACCACCGGGCTCGAGCGAAACGGCCTGGTGGCTATCAAGTCGATGAAAAGCGATGTCAAGATCGGGGCGCCGATCGTGGTGCAAGGAAATTACGAACTGTCTGACGGCATGGCGGTCCGTCAAGGGTCATGAATTTTGTCACCTGGGTCCAGGCCCATACGCGCTCGATCCTGTTTTTGCTGGTGTTGCTGGCGCTGGGCGGTGTCTTCAGCTATAGCAAACTTGCATCAAGCCTGTTGCCGCAGGTCTCGTTCCCGCGAGTGCGAGTATCACTGAGCGCCGGGGTGCGTCCCGCGCAGGAGATGATGCTGCAGGTCACCCGTCCGGTTGAGCGCGCAGTGCGCGCGGTGCCCGGAGTGCGTTCGGTGCGCTCAACCACCAGCCGTGGGTCTACCGATATCGAGATCAACTTCAACTGGGGGCGCGACATGAAAAATGCCGTGCTCCAGGTTGAATCGGTGGTCAACCAGATGATGCCCAGCCTCCCGCCGGGCACGCGTTATACCGCCAAGCGTCGCTACCCGGCCAACTACGGGCCGGTGATTGCCTACAGTCTGACGTCCAACAAGCTGAGCCAGGTGCAGCTGCGTAATCTGGCCGAATACGAACTCGTGCCTTATTTATCCAGCGTCCAAGGGGTGGCCAAAGTCCATATCCAGGGCGGGCAGCAAGCCGAATACCGGGTTAGCGTTAATCCGGCCCGGCTCAAGGCGGTCGGCCTGTCGATGGCCGCCGTGACGAAAGCGGTTTCGGCATCTAATGTGCTGACCGCTGTAGGGCGAATCCAGGATCATTACAAGCTGTATCTCGAAGTGTCCGACACGCGTTTTCAGAGCGTCAAGGAAATTCGGCATACGATCCTCAAAAGTGGCGACAACGGCCAGGTGCAGCTTGAAGACGTGGCCGAGGTCAGTCTGGCGACCGCGCCCAAGTACACGCGGGTGACCGCCAACGGCCAACAGGCGGTCTTGCTCAACGTCTATCAGCAGCCATCGGCGAGCGTGATCAAGCTGTCCAAGGATCTCAAGGCCCGGCTGGCCCAGTTCCAACCCAAGATGCCCAAGGGCGTACAGCTCAATCAGTGGTACAACCAGTCTATTCTGGTGGGGTTGTCCAAGACCAGCGTGGTCAACGCGATTGGCATCGGCGTGGTGCTCGCCGCACTGGTGCTGCTGGTTTTCCTGCGTAGCTGGAAGATCACGCTGGTGGCGGTGATTGCGGTGCCGGCCGTGCTGGCGGTCACCATGTTAGTGCTCTATGTCTTTGGCATGACGCTGAACATGATGACGCTGGGCGGCATGGCGGCAGCCGTCGGCCTGATTATTGACGACATGATCGTGATGATCGAACAGATCGTGCGCCGGGTCCAGGATACCGGCGAGCATGGGATCGAGCGGGTGCTGGAGTCGGCGCGCGAATTCACGCAACCCCAGGTTGGCTCGTCGGCGTCGACCATTATTATCTTTTTGCCGCTGACTTTTCTCAGCGGAGTGACCGGTGCGTTTTTCAAGGCGTTGTCGCTGACGATGGCCAGCGCCTTGTTTATCTCTTTTCTGGTGGCCTGGCTGGTTGTGCCGGTACTTGCCAACTTCATGCTGGGGGCCAAGGACACCAAGCAGGAAAAAACCGGCCGTATTACCCGCTACGTCAACCGCGGCTATACCAAGCTCATGGTCCGGGTGCTGCGTCGCCCGGCCTGGGTTCTGGTAGGGCTCGTGCCGCTGCTCGCGGTGGCTTATCTGGCATTTGGCAGCGTTGGCTCGGGTTTTATCCCGCAGATGGATCAGGGCGGCTTCGTCCTTAACTATCGTTCCCCAGCTGGTACTTCGCTGCAGGAAACCGACCGGCTTTTGCAACAGGTCGCGGGAATCCTGAAAAACAATCCCCACGTCAGCAATTGGTCGCGCCGCACCGGCGTGCAGCTTGGTGGGGGTATTACCACCACCAATAGCGGCGATTTCTTTGTGCGTTTGAAATCGTTGCCGCGCCCGTCGACGACGGTGGTCATGAACCACATACTCCAGAAGGTTCAGCACAAAGTGCCGAGTCTGACAGTCGATGTCTCGCAGCTCATCGAAGACGAAATCGGCGACCTGACCTCGGTGCCGCAGCCGATTGCTATTCGCCTGTTTGGCGGCAACGTCCAGGAGCTGCGGCAGTTGGCCGACAAGGTGGCGCATGCGATCAGCGGCGTGAAAGGTATCGTCAGCGTCAATAACGGCGTGGTTATCGCCGGCGACAGTCTTAAAATTCACGTCAAGCAGGTCAAGGCAGCGATCCAGGGGCTGTCGCCACAGGCGATTACCCAGCAGTTGCAAGCCTATCTGGGCGGTGTGGTGACCACCCAGGTGCGCAAGGGCGCGAGGTTTATCGGCGTGCGCGTCTGGGTTCCGAAAAAATTGCGCAACAATATCAATGATGTCCGAAATATGCTGCTGTTGGCGCCGGACGGGCATGTCGTGCCGCTCAAGCGAGTGGCCGATGTCAGTATCATCTCGGGCCAACCCGAGCTGACTCGATATAACCTGAAGTCTGAAGTCACGGTGAGCGCCCACATCAGCGGCCGCTCGCTGGGTGCAACCGCCGCCGCCGTCAAGCAGGTGTTGCAAAAACCGGGGCTGATACCCAAAAGTGATTATTTCCAGATCAGCGGCCTCTACAAACAGCAACAGAAATCGTTTCAGGGCCTGATCCGGGTATTTATCGCCGCGGTCGCGCTGGTGTTTTTCTTGCTGCTGTTCCTCTACGAACGGTTCCGAATAGCGGTGGCCGTTCTCGTGCAGCCGTTGCTTGCCGCCAGCGCTGTGTTCATTGGTTTATGGGTGACAGGCGTGCAACTCAACATCACTGCGATGATGGGTATGACCATGATCATCGGTATTGTCACCGAGTTTGCGATCTTCTATTTTTCGGAGCTGCGCCTGATCGAAAACGGTCAACCGCTGGCGCAAAACCTGATTCGGGCTGGCCGCAACCGCATCCGACCGATTGTGATGAGTGCGCTCGCGTTTGCGCTAGCGCTCCTGCCGCTGGCGCTGGGTATTGGGCGTGGCTCGGGTATGCTGCAACCTTTGGCGATCGCGATTATTTCGGGATTGTTGGTCCAGATGCCGCTGGTGCTGGTCCTGATGCCGACGCTTTACAAGTTGCTGACGCCGCGATCGCGTTAGGTTGTGGTTGATTCAGTACGTGCTCATTTCCCCGTGGCTCGGCTCCGGACGGGATATCGGGGTCGGCAATACCCGCAGCGGAAACGTGAATCCCGACAATTTTTGTGTCTAAGCATACAAGGTTGATGCTGGTGCCATCGGTGTCTGCGAACCTTCGCATCTTCGTGCTTCGCCGTATAATGCCCAGTGAGCCTCGTTCCCACACCTTGAGACATCGATTCGTATCGTCTTGCCCGGCGCCAACGCTCGGCACTCATCTTCACGCTTGGCAACTGGCCGCGATATCGGTCCTGACATTCCCCAAGCCTTCGTATTTCAAAGCCAATCCAGATAACCATGTCCGAGTCCACTTTATACTTGCATATCGGCATGCCGAAAGCGGCGAGCTCTTATCTTCACAGCGCTGTATTTCCATTCCTGATGCCAGAGCGCTATTTGATGCCGGGGGCGGCAAACGCGAAGAAGCCTGAATATCAGTTCCGTAAAAACCGATTTGCTGTCAAACGCTTTTCCGATGCGTTTCACCAACGGAGCGATTTCTGGCATCAGCATGGGGATGAATTTCTCCACAGCTTCCTGGCCCCATTCTTGAGTGATGAAAGCGATCCGAAATCTGTGCTGGTTTCAGATGAGGCCATAACCAGGTTGAATCACTTCAATCTTCCACGAATGCCGGATGCTTTTGTTGATGCTCAAATAGAAGATAACTTTCGGTCGGTCGCTGAATCGGCCGGACGCCTCGGTTTCAAGCGTACGAAGGTGTTATTGGTGATTCGTCGTCAGGACCTGCTGTTGGCTTCCAGCTATGCACAGCTGTCCCGAAAAATCATCGGCGCGTCACAAAAAGATTTCGAGAAACGTGTGACTCGTCTCGTACGAAGCAGTTCTAATGACAATAGCCTCAACTTTTTTCCGATGAATTACTATCGATTGCATGAATGCCTGAGGCGTAGTCTGGGCAAGGAAAACGTGTTGATGTTGCCATTGGAGGAATTGTCGCGGAGTTTTGAAGGCGCGATTAAGAAAATGGCCGAATTTTTCAATATAGAACAACAAGACCAGGTCCTGTCGCGCACGTCCGAGAACGCGCGGTCATCACGAAAGGATCATTGGGGACTGCGGCCGTTGCTTTTGTTCAAATCACGTCGGGAGACATACCAGATTACTGCGCCACGCTTCATCACTCGGCGTGCTGAAACGATTGAGCTCACCCCCGGTGTGTCCAATCAAATTATGTCGCATTACCGCGAATCGAATAGCAAACTGAACAACTGGCTCAATACGGATTTGTCTCGCTTTGGTTACTGCTCCTGACACGAGTCGGTATCGTCTCGGGCAGGCTGAAGTGTGGCCGGGTCCAATGCCTTGGTTAGTGATTTCTGGAGTAAATCTGGTGCGGTTCTGGAAGCCGCGGCAATCTGAAGCAAAGGCTGTGCACCATGGACTTGATGCGTTGCGCGACGTGCCTGGGAATGAGAAATGTCGCGCTTATTGTATTGGTACTCGCCGGTTTGACGCCTGTTACCGTGATCGCGGCGCCGGTCCACACGGTATTCAAGATCGTGATGGAGAATCACGATTGGACGCAGCCTGATCACAAGTTCTCCGGAGATCGCCAGCAGATCAAGGGTAACCCGAATGCGCCTTTCATCAATGGCCTGGTGGACGGTACGTTGCCGATCAGCCTGCAGGTCGCCTACGCCAGCCATTACTACAACGTGCTGGTGACGAATAATCAGCACAATCCGGATATTCATCCATCCGAGCCGAACTATGTCTGGTCCGAGGCCGGCAGTAATCTGGGCGTTGCTAACGACCACGACCCGTATCAGTGGTTGGGTGGCACCCATCAGGCTACGAGTCGGCATTTAAGTGCGGCGTTGGTGCAGGCCGGCTACAGCTGGAAATCGTATCAGGAAGATATCGATCTGCAGCGCAACAGCCAGGGCGAGTTGACCGATCGAATCAAGCCGAAAACCCAGTGGGTCGTTCCTTTAAGCAGTCATGCCGGCAGTTCGGGCAGCTACGTCAACAAGTACAACGCCAGTCATCAATACAGCTATGCGGCCAAGCACGACCCGCAGGTTCTGTTCGACGACACCAGTGGTCAAGGCGACGTGTCGCCGGCCAACCCGCAGGTTCGTCACTACGTGCCGCTCAAGCAGCTAAGGGTTGATCTGAAAAAAGGAAACGTCGCCAACTACAACGTTATTACGCCGGACGAATACAACGATATGCACAGTGTGCTGGCAAGCGGCTTTACGACCGCCAGCGGCGAGCATCTGACCGGCGAGGCAGCACGAATCCGGGCCTGCGATCATTTCCTTTCGATCGTGGTGCCCGAGATCATGCACTCGCGTGCGTACAAGAACGGCGGGTTGATCGAACTCTGGTGGGATGAAACAGTGGGCGCGCGCGACCATGGCGACGATCTGCGGCATACACTACCCGACATCATCATCTCGCAGGACGTGCACCCGAACGTCAACGGAAAACCTTATGCCAGTAACGTGTCGCTGAGCCATTCTTCGACGCTGAAAACCGTCCAGGAAATATTTGGCCTCGAGCCGTTGCTGCGCCATGCTGGCGATGCCGGCGTTCACGATCTGTCGGATTTACTGGCTGCGGACGCCATTCCGAAGAAAACAATGGCAAACGGTAACAGCCCGTAAGGTCATCACGCATCCGGCTCGACAGACGGGCTCTTGCTTGCGTTTGCGCGCTTGGCGTAGCGTATTTCCAGCCACTGCCAACTCAGCAGTACTGGCAGTCCGAAAACTACTTCACGCGCGCGCCGGATCAGCGACAAGGCAATGGCAGTGTCCCCGGGGACACCGAGCAGTTGGCCGAAGAATACGAAGCCGGCTTCTTGGACGCCGAGCCCGGCGGGTATGAAGAACGCGGCATAGCTTGCGCCCTGGGTCAGTCCTTCGAGGGCGACAGCCGCCGGCACGGACAACGGGTGACCGATCAGGTGGCTGGCGAGCCACAGCTCGCCGCTGTTGATCGCCATACCGGCAAATTGCCACAAGATCGCCACGGCCAGGCGGGCCGGATCGCGCAGGAGCTGTCGAATATGACGGTCCAGCGTCGCGGCACTGTCTGACGTGGGGACGAATGATTGGCTACCCAGCAGTTTTTCTACCATCGCCGCGAGCCGCTCGAAGAACCGTGCGTTGCGCAACAATAAAGCGACGGCTGCGAGTATCGGCAGGATCACGAGCAGTCCGAACGCAAGCAGGGTGGCAACGTGGCTCGATTGTGTAGTCCCGATCAGCGTGACGACCGCAACCACGGTGAGCAGATACTGAGCGATCAGGCTGACCAGTATCTCGACGGCAACGCTTGCCGCGGCGATCGGTCCGGAGAGCCCGCGCTGCATGACCAGTCGTATGCCGAGCAGGTCACCGCCGACGCTGACCACGGGTAGCAGGCGGGTGATGGCCTCTCGTACGGCAGCTGCCCAAAGCAGAAAAGAGGCAGATGCCCGGCGCGCCGGGTCCAGCGGAGCAAGCAATACCCGCCAGCCGGCGCTGTCCAGCGCCAACGGCAGCAGATGGAATGGCAGTAGCAGGGCCAGGCCCCAGCCGGCTACTCGTACGGAATGGAATAGATCGCCGACGCCCAGATGGGCCAGCAAGTAGAGCGTCAGCCCCAGACCGAGGGCCGCCAACAAGTAGCCGCTCCACTTCATGGGTTATCACGACCAGTGCTGGGCATGAAGAGCGACGGTGTGGCAGTAGTCACAATCTGGATCGGTCCGGTTATTCGATGGCAGCCGTGGGGCAGGCAAACAGCGCCGAGGTAAAAAGAGAAGTTCAGCCGGTGATCAAGCATTCGCCAGGACTGAAAAATGCGTAGGCGTCAGGCCTCGGCGCACGAGCACGTTCCTCACACGCGGGCTTATCAGCGCTGCCAGTTCGCCGGCATGATCATAGTCTGCCATGGCTGGTGTCAGCGGGCCTTCGACCGCCGGATGGAGGTAGATTTCGGTAAGCCCAGGCGACAGTTGCTGGATCGCCTCCAGCAGGCGATCTTCGGTCATATGCCCGGTATGGCGGATCCCGACCACCTGATCGTTATGATGTATGCCGGCGGCATCCAGGCGGCGTCGCAGCGCTCGGCAGGCGAGTTTGGTCGCAACGGCTTCGAGCCAGGACGGGCCGAACAGTCGGGTGTGACGGACCAGATGTGGCTCGTCTGGTAACCGGACCGAGCGCAGGCCGTAATCGCGCCCGATATCAATAATCAGGCTACCGATGGTCGGATGCAGATGAAAATGCTTGTGCGCATTGACGTGATCCAGCGCCAGCCCGGTAGCGGCGAAAGCCTCGAACTGCGCTCGGATCTCGGCAGCTAATTGGCGGCGAATAGATCGATTGAAGAAAAAGCCGGTGCTGACGCGTGCCATCTGCTGGCGGAATTGCCCGCTGGTGTCGACCAGATCGGGTATTTGCTGCGGTGAGAGCTTCGCGACGCCGTCGATCAGCACAAGATGCAGTCCTACGCGCAAGTCGGGCAAAGCCTTCGCGCGCTTGACGGCGTCGGCTGCTGCCGGTGCTGCGGTCATCAGACTCGCGCTTGTCAGGACACCGCGTCGTACTGCGTTCTCGACGGCCTCGTTGACCCGCCAATCCAGACCGAAATCGTCGGCGGTGAAGATGATACGGGCACTCTCGGAGGTCGTCATCGTAGTAAAGGCATGATCGGGGTTAACGTCAGTGGCAGGGCTTGTAGCCGAACCTTGGGAAAAAGCCAACGCCGACCAGAGCTTGCGCATTGCCCGAGCGCTAGCGGCATGTCGGCGGGCCTGTTCCGGTTCAATGGATCATGGCATCGACGGAAGACAGCCGGCTTAAAGGCGTCAGGAATCGTCGGCTATGGTGCCGATCGGCTGCAACGAGCCGTCACGCGCGATAGCGTATTCCTGATCGCGCCATTGGACGCGCGAGCAGAACAGCCCACCACACCATGCGTAGGCAGTCAGAAACTCACGGACCGGAACCAGCGCCAATCGTAGCAGCGTCCGGCCCTGGTGGTGCTTGGATTGGGCCAGGTTAACGGCCAGACGCAGCCCGAGCACCGTGATCGTCAGCATGAGCGAATCGCGAGCACCGCCGGTCAGTATCAACCCGAACAGCGCCAGAGGCAGGCTGACGGTTACAACCGACATCATGTAGCCCAAGGGTTGAGCGGCCCGTATCGTCATCATCCAGCGACGCTCGTGCATCCGTAAATCCTGGAAAGTGGGCTCGCAGGCGACCGTATCGACCGTGTAGGAAGACAGCACCGTCCGCAGCCCGAGTTGTTGCGTCAGTGCGCCCAGCTGATAATCGTCGGCCAGATGATTGGCGACGGCCGGAAAACCGCCGATAGCGTCCAGCGTTTCCCGGCGTAGTGCGATAGTGGCGCCGAACGCAAAATCACGGTCGCCGAACAGATGCGCGATCAGCACCGAGGGACGGAACCAGTCGTCGATATATTGAGCACCCAGACGTGACCACAGACCGGGGCGTGGCCGGGCGCGATACAGGCAGGTCACCAGGCCTACGGAGAGGTCGTCCAGCGGGGCTGTCACCTCGGACAGATAATCCGGATCGACACGGATATCACTGTCGGCAATCAGTACGACATCGTGACGCGCACGAGTCAGCATATGCGCCAGATTCTCCACCTTGCGATTTCGGCCGATCTGTGGTGCGTCCGTGGTCACCTGTATGTCCAGATCGGGGTATTCGCGTTGAAGCCGATAGGCGACCCCAAGTGCCGGATCGTCGGCAGCGTTGGTGCCGAACACTAGCTGATAGCAGGGATGGGCCTGTTCGCAGAACGTTTTCAAATTGTCGTAAAGTCCCGCCTCGCTGCCGCATAGCGGTTTGAGCACGCTCACCGCAGACACGGCTCCAGGCGCGGCACTTGTGCTTGATGCGCGCCGGTTGAGCAGGCAGGCCAGCAACGCGACCGCGCTGTAAGCGAGCGCAAGAACGATCGCAAGGTTGCCCGCGAAATCGAGAGTGGTGGCAAACATATACAGCATCGAAGTCCAGGGTGGCCTGCAGTGCCAGATTGATATCAGACAGCCGTACCAAGTATGAGTAAACCACGCGCCGTATGGAACCGGTTGCTAGGAGTTCGTCGGACTGAGCCTTTAGCAGAGTCGGAAGTCGGGCCGATTGTGCGTCGATGTGTCAATTGTCTACCTGTGACCGAGAATTGACGGGTTTGGCTTAGGACAAAAAGAGGCATATCGCCTCTTATCCAGCCAAGGTAT
>JAQIBT010000027.1 GCA_027858915.1 Salinisphaera sp. | reverse complement strand
GAGGATCGGCACGTCATCCAATTAACTGAAAGCAAACAGTAAAGCGTCGCTCGACGTGTGTCGAGCCCGCAGTCTGCTGTTCACTGTCGAAGCTCGGATTCACCGGGCTGAATAGTTACAAAGAAAAACGGTTTAAAGCGCTGCATGAGCGCACTGCCGCTTTTGTTATGCCAAACCCTTGGGATGCAGGATCAGCACGACTGTTGGCGGGTCTTGGTTTCGAAGCGTTGGCAACGACGAGTTCGGGATTTGCGCATTCGCTCGGTCGTTTGGACGGTGATGTGGCCTCGACAGAGATGATCGAACATTGCCGCAAACTCAGGTGTCGTGGGCGGATCAATAGAAGATTACAGCGGCGACGCGTCCAGCCCGATCTATGCGTTCGATCTGGCAGTCGAGCGTGTTCGTGTGGCCGCCGAAGCGGCCAGATCGCTAGATTTTCCTTTTATATTGACCGCGCGCGCCGAAAATCTGTTGTGGGGCAAACACGATCTCAACGATACGATACGATCCGTCGCTTGCAGGCGTTCGAGTCAGCCGGGGCTGATGCGCTGTATGCACCAGGGCATCCCGCGCTCGCATGCAAGACCAGCGGTGGTGTCAACATCAAACATACCGCGGCGCATTCTGATGAACGGCAAAACGGGAAATCAAAGGATAGGCAGAATAATGAGCGTTCTTCTGCGCTCAATAATCGACGGCGACGATGGGCTTATGTTTGATATAGACGCGGCCGAAGCAGCCGTCGCGTTCAAACGCTGACTTAAACAATCAACCTGGCGGTGTGCACCGTTATGTCCAGGCTCCTAGATACGCGGACCGTCGGTGTAACGATCGCAGAACGCAACGTCTCGGCCGTTGAAATATCGTAAAATCGCGGCTTCCAGTCAGGCTAATCGTTGGCCGTGATCGGCTCGGTCGTCAACGATGTCATCCGGAACCTTGGGTTTCGGTTTTGAGTGATTGGGTCAGCGCGCTTAGCTTTTGCCTTTGCTGCCCGTTGGCGTCGAAATTGTCGGGATTGAGCCAGGCTTGAAAACACGCCTCCAGCTCTGGCCATTCGCCGTCGATGACGGAATACCAAGCCGTATCGCGATTGCGCCGCTTGTAAACCGTGGCCTGGCGGAAGATGCCCTCGAAGACAAAGCCCAGCCGCTGGGCCGCCCGGCGAGACGCCGCGTTCAGCGCGTCGCATTTCCATTCGATGCGGCGATAGCCCAGGTCGAACGCGTGCTGCATCATCAGGGCGATTGCTTCGGTCGCGGCGTGGGTTTGTTTAAGTGCGTCCGCATAATGAATATGACCGATTTCGATCGACCCGTTGGCCGGTTGAATACGCAGATAGCTGGTCACGCCGAGCGGCGCGTTTGACCGTTGCTCGACGATTGCATAGAACAGCGGATCATTGGTCTGCGCGTGGTCCTCGATCCAGTCCGAATAGGCCGTGGCCGACGCGAACGGACCATAGGCCAGATACGTCCAGCTCTGCGCGTCTTCGCCGGCGTGATAGGCCGCGATCAGCGGCGCGGCGTGCCGAGCCGCGTCGAGCGGTTCGAGACGACAGTAATCGCCGGTTAAAACCCGCTTTTGCGGCGCGTCGGGTGTCTGCCAGTCGAGCAGGTCGAAGCCAACCGGCTGGGCGCGGTTGTCGATTTGTGTGGCCATGCGAATCACTCCTCGAATCCATCGATGCATGTTGGTTTCGGACGTTGATTCGCCTCAAGCCGCCTGAGTTCGGCAAGAACAGGTCCGCCCGAACCGTGGCATGGGCGTCGAGCGTAGCCGTCATCGAACGGGTCGCAGACAATCAGCGAGCCAAACCGCTTTTGCCGCAGAAACGCCCAGGCCGTGGCCGCGTCGAGCTGAAATTCGGCTTTCGGGTAAGTCACGATCCATAAAGCGATGACAGTCAAACGCGACAAGCTTGGCATGCCGTACGCCCTGGTGGAATGGCCCGATAAAGCCCGACAAATACACGCTTCAATTGTGATCACAAATATGGAGCAAGCGCACTGTCTGCGGGCGAAACACGTTTCCGGTGCGGCTGTGGGTGGACGAGGATAGCTCTTTCTGCTCGCCGGGTCTGTGGTCTTAGTGATCGATGGGCGATTGCCTGAGCTATTACAAACGTAGATGAGCGAATTCACGTATTTATAGATATATCTTGGCGCTTTAGTGTCGATAGAGAAGCGTCGAGGTGGCGTCATATCCCGCGTTGCATAACAAATTAGTATTAGTGCGGACTAAAAGTGATCACAATTAGGGTAGGTTCATAGGAGGTCGACAGTTCTGGGGTCGATCAGTCACACAAGTTCGAAGGTTACGAAAATTCCATGGCGTCGTACGTTGAATCCTATTATCGCGACACGCGTCGCATTACGCTGAACGGCACAGCGCCGCTGGCCGGTCAGCGCAAGGTTGATGTGGCAATAGTCGGTGGTGGGGTCACCGGTTGTTCGGCCGCGTTACATCTGGCCGAACGTGGTTACGACGTCGTCTTGCTGGAAGCCGAGCGCATTGGCTGGGGGGCTTCCGGCCGTAGTGGCGGCCAGATTCTCACCGGATTCGGCACTGAGTTGGGCGTACTCGCTAAATCGCTCGGTTGCGAGGGCGCCGGTCGGGCTTGGGAGATGTCGCGGGAGGCGGTGCGACTGACCGCCGATCTAGTCCAGCGGCACGAGATTTCCTGCGATCTCAAGTGGGGCGTCATTGAGGCCGCACTCAAGCCGCGACATTTGAGTGCGTTCCGCTCGACCATCCAGGAAATGCGCGAGTCCTACAGCTACGAAGGCTATCAATGGCTGGATCGCGAAGCGCTCTATGAGCGTGTTCGTAGTCGTGCCTATCTCGGTGGGATCTACGATCCGTACAGCGGTCATCTGCATCCATTGAATTATACGTTGGGCCTGGCCCGTGCTGCGCAGATGGCGGGTGCCACGATCTACGAAGACAGTGCGGTGCAGAAATTGGACAGCGGACGCCCGGCGCGTTTAACCACCAGTGGTGGCGCTATAGAGGCTGATTTCGTGGTGCTTGCCGGAAACGCCTATCTCGGCGGCGATGTGGCGCCACAGCTGCGCGGCAAGCTTATGCCGGTGGGCAATTACATCATCGCCACGGAACCGCTCTCGGAGGATCAGGTCGCGCAGACGTTGCCATGCGACGACGCGGTCTCTGACGCGAATTTCGTGCTCGATTACTTCCACCTGTCGGCCGACCGCCGCATGCTCTACGGCGGCCACGTCAGTTATGGCCGCAAGGCTCCGCGGCGACTGCGTCAGCGCATGGTCGGCAAGCTCGAGAAACTGTTTCCGGCACTGGCTGGCATCGACATCGATTATCAGTGGGGTGGGCTGGTCGGCGTAACGTTCAACCGCGCGCCGCATTTTGGCCGGCTCGGCGACAACGTCTATTTTTCGCAAGGCTATTCGGGTCATGGCATGGCGCTTGCTGGATTAAGTGGAAAATTAATGGCCGAAGCAATCGCAGGCCAAGCCGAGAGATTCGATCTGTATACCCGCTTGAGCCATCGAAATTTTCCCGGCGGAGACCGGTTGCGGACGCCGCTGCTGGTGCTTGCGACCAATTTTTACCGTATGCGTGATCTGCTCTGAACATGCACGGCTCAAGTGAATACCAAGGAGGAGGAGGAGCATGGCTGCAATGCCCAATGTGGAAGCCCGAGGCCAGGCGACTTTCGATTGTGCTTCCGAAGCCGCGATGGCGGCGGAGACGAAAGCCAGTCGAGCGACTTCGACCGTCAGGCTGATCGGGCTCACCAAGACGTTCTCACCCAATATTGTCGCGCTGAAGGGCGTTGACCTGGACATCCCAGGCGGTGAATTCTTTACTCTCCTGGGGCCGTCAGGCTGTGGCAAAACCACACTGCTGCGCATGATCGCGGGCCTTGAGCATGCGACTGGCGGCGAGATCGAGATTGGCGGCCGCGCGGTCACGCACATTCCGGCGCACAAGCGCAACGTCAATACGGTTTTTCAGTCGTACGCCCTGTTCCCACACCTGAGCGTACGCGACAACATTGGTTTCGGGTTGCGCATGTGCGGGGTCAAAAAGCCCGACATCCAGAAGCGCGTGATCGAAACCGCAAAATTTATAAAGATCAGCGAATTGCTGGATCGCAAGATCGACCAGCTGTCCGGCGGTCAGAAACAGCGCATCGCTCTGGCACGAGCGTTGATCAACGAGCCCGACGTATTGCTGCTGGACGAGCCATTGTCGGCACTGGACGCAGGCCTGCGTGGCGAACTTCAGATTGAATTGCTGCGGATTCAGCGACGCCTGGGCATGACTTTTATCTTCGTTACCCATGATCAGCAGGAGGCGATGGTGATGAGTGATCGCATCGCGGTCCTGAGCGACGGCCACATCCAGCAGGTGGGAGGGCCAAAGCAGCTGTACGAACGCCCCGATAATCTGTTCGTGGCCCACTTCATGGGGCATAGCAATCTGTTCCCCATTCAGAAACATGATGCGAACGGCGTATACACCGAACTGGGCCGTATTGTCGGACGCTTCGAGTCTGGCACGCATATGCTCATTCGCCCGGAAACTGTCACCCTGACGCCAGGCCAGAGCGAAGGCGACAATCATCTGTCGGCCAGCGTAGTCGAGCGCATCTATCGGGGCAGTGTCGCCGAGTACCGCCTGAACTGCGGCGCCACTGAGCTGGTCGCCAAGTGCAATAACTGCGGTCAGGATATGTTCGAGGTGGGCGACACCGTGACGGTTGTGGTTGAAACCGACGGTCTGGTGACACTCAATGAGTGACACAGGCACAGCTTGGCAAGCGATCGATTCGCGGCCGCGACAGCGGCGTATCAGCTGGGATACCTGGCATCTGCTAGGCGTTATTACCCCGGGCGTACTGTGGATCGTGTTGTTCCTGGTCCTACCCAGCATCCTGCTGATGGGGATCGCGTTCATGACCAACGGCACTTATGGCCTACCGCAGATGCCGCTCTCGCTGGACGCATTCAAACAATTGGCCGGTTATGGTTTTCTGGGCTGGAGCCCCGGCAATCTCTATACCGTGATTCGATCGGTCTGGCAGACCGTTCTGTCGACGTCGTTGGTAATCCTGATCGCTTATCCGGTGGCGTTCTATATCACCACGCGACCCGCACATCTGCGCCCGCTTCTGCTGCTGCTTGTGGTGGTGCCGTCGTGGACCAATCAGGTGATACGCGCCGTGGGCTGGATGAATATCCTGGCGCCGGGCACGCCGGTGAGCAACCTCGCGGCACAGCTTGGCCTGATTACGCCAGAGATGGGGCTATTCCCCTCCAAATTCGCCGTGGTGATCGGTCTGGTCTATAACTTTCTGCCCTTCATGGTGCTGCCGCTGTATGCGACTTTTGAGCGGTTGGATTATTCTCAAGTGGAGGCTGCCCGCGATCTCCGGGCCGGGCCGGTACGGGCCTTCTTCCACGCTGTTCTTCCGCAGACGCTGCCGGGGCTGATGGCAGGCACGGTGCTGGTCTCAATTCCCGCGTTCGGTATGTATGTCATTCCCAAACTGCTCGGCGGCGGCAAATCGCTGATGCTGGGCAATCTGGTCGCACGCCAGTTCTCAAGCGCCTCCAACTGGCCGCTTGGTGCAGCGGGGGCTTTGATCATGATTGTGGTCACCCTGATCGGCCTGCAGATTTTGCGGCGCATGAGCCGGCGCCTGGGCGGTGATATTGAGGTGGTGTTGTGAAAAACACGGGCTTCTATCTCAGTCTCCGGATATTCTGGTATCTGGTCGTGATATTTCTCTACCTGCCGCTGTTCGTGGTCGTGCTGTTTTCCTTTAATGAAGCCAACACGGCAGCCCGGTTCACACACTTTTCATTGAAATGGTACGGCCAACTGTTCTCTGATGACACCGTGCTCGGAGCGTTCAAGAACAGTCTGATACTGGCGATCACGTCCTCGGCGATCTCGACCGTCATGGGCACGATGCTGGGCTATGGCATGTATACCCACCGGCGGCGGCGCCTGGGTTGGCTGGTCTGGCTGATTTACTTGCCCATCGTCATGCCCGATATCGTCTATGGCATCTCGGAAATGAGTTTTTTTACCAGTATTTACAATATGCTGGGTATCCTGCGCCCCGGGCTGGGGACGATGATCATCGCCCATGTGAGTTTCCAGATTCCGTTCGTCGCACTGCTTGTCTACTCCCGACTGGTGGGGCTGGACGCCAAGCTCTTCGATGCCTGCCACGACCTGTACGCCAATGGAATCCAGCGGGCACGGTTTTTCATCCTGCCGATCCTGCAGCCGGCAATTATCGCTGGTTTTTTCCTCGCGTTCACGCTCTCGATTGACGATTTCGTAATCAGCTTCTTCACGTCGGGACCGGAGAGCACGACGCTGCCGATCTATATCTGGAGCGCGATCAAGAAAGGTATTACGCCGGAGGTCAACGCCATTGCCACCGTACTGATCGGTGCGGTACTTGCCGTGGCCATGATCACAATGGCTTTTCAGTATGTTCGATCGGCGTCCACGACAAGCAGGGCATGAGCGCCAGTCGATGTCATCCAAACCGGCTTTGATCGCCGGTCGTTACTAAAACAGATAGTCATATAACCGAGAGAGACGCAAGCCATGAAGACCTTTCGCACCATGCTGTTTACGCTGCTCGCACTCGTAATAGTGCTCGTCGCTGGGCCAGCGTCAGCGGCCCAGCCGAAAAAACTGGATATCTTTATTTGGTCGCAGTATATGGACCCGGCGATCATCACGGCCTTTGAAAAAAAATACCACGTAGAAGTGGTTCAGAATAATTACGGCTCTCTGCCAGAGATGTTCGCGAAGTTGAGAGCAGGTGGCGACAGCCAGTACGACATCGTTGTGCCGTCCAATTACTACGTTCAACGTTTGATCAAGACCGGGCTTCTGCAGCCGCTTGACCACAGCGAGATTCCCAATCTCGATAACCTGATGTCGAGATTCAGAAACGCGCCGTTCGATCCGCACAACAAATACACCGCGGCCTATCAGTGGGGTGATACCGGTATTGCCTACAACACCGACGACATCACCAATGCACCGGACAGTTGGTCGATTCTGTTCGATCCCAAGGTGAACTCGAAATATCCCTTCGTGATGGGCACTGACGCCCAAGTCATGTTTGGTGCGGCCTGTGCCTATCAGGGCAAGCAATACGCCTGTACGGGCCAGGATAACTGGAAGCAGGCGGCGAGGCTCATCCTGAAAAACAAGCAACGCTCGAATTTCAGCGGTTTCATGGACGACACGCCGCTGCTCAAGAACCTGGCGCGCGGCAACATGGCCGTTGGTCTGGCTTACAACGGCGACTACGCCTTCGACAAGAAAAACAATCCAAGTGCATTTGCACATATCAAGTTCATCGTGCCCAAGGAAGGCGCAGAGCTGTGGGTGGATTCCATGGCAATTCCAGCCCATGCGCCACATCCGATGCTTGCCAACGAATTCATCAATTTCATTCTCGAGGCCAAAATTGGTGCGCAGCTATCAAACTACAACTCGTATGCCAGCCCGAACAAGAAATCTCTACCCATGCTGAACCCGGAACTGCGCAAGCCGCCGGTTGTACCGACAGATGCCCAGATGAAGCGACTGCACTACACGCCGAGCATCAAGGGCGACCAATTACAGTTCGTTCAGCAGCTATGGACCGAAATTCAAGCGCAATGAATCTTGCGAGCAAACAAGGTCGCACAGTGCATCTTGGAGAGGGCGCCCAGTGATCTAAGTTTCAGTCACGAAAACAAGAGGCTCGGACCATGAAAATATCCCCCTTGTCACGCGTGTTTTATGTTTCACCTTGCTTGCGATCGGTGTTGGCCAGGCGAACGCGGCAACGGCTGAGAAACTCTATCTTTTCAACTGGTCTCAGAACATGAATCCGGCGCTCCTCAAGGCATTCGAAAAGAAATACCATTTGAACGCAAAGATTGGTGCGAAGCTTTCGAACTGGAATTCCTATACCAGCCCGAACGCGGCATCACAGCCCCTGCTCAACAAGGAGCTTCAACAGCCGCCGATCATGCCGACCAAAGTGCAGCTACAACGACTGCATTACACGCCCGCGATCGCGGGCGACCAGCTCCAATTCGTCCAGCAACTCTGGACCTCGGTCCAGGCGCAGTAGGCCACGGCGCAACATTCCGTGTGGTGTGACAACGCCCAACGAGCTGTCCATAACGCAAAATAGAAGGTATTTATGGGTCCCGACGACAATGTGACGCAACTGCGCGAGTGGTTCAAGGAGCGCGGCATCACCGAGGTGGAATGTCTGGTGCCGGATATAACCGGCGAGGCCAAAGGCAAGATCATGCCGGCCGCCCGGTATCTGCACGGTGAGCGTCCTCGATTACCCGATTCGATCTTTATCCAGACGACGACCGGAGATTTTCCGGAAAACGAAGACGAAATCGCCGATCCGGCCGAGCTGGACATGCAGCTGCTGGGCGATTTATCGACCTGCTGCCTGGTGCCCTGGGCGCGTGAGCCGACGGCTCAGATCATCCACGAATGTTTGTATCTGAACGACGATCCGGTGCTGGTCAGTCCCCGCTACATACTCCGGCGCGTGCTGCAGCTGTACGCCGACCGCGGCTTCAAGCCCATCATCGCACCGGAGATGGAGTTTTATCTCGTTCAGCGCAACACCGATGCCGATTATCCGCTGAAACCGCCGGTCGGACGCTCCGGACGCCAGGAGAATAGCCGGCGCGCTTACAGCATTGATGCCGTGAACGAGTTTGATCCGGTGTTCGAGGACATGTACGACTATTGTGAAGCGCAAGAGTTGAGCCTGGATACCTTGATCCATGAAGAAGGCTCGGGCCAGATGGAGGTCAACTTCGAGCATGGAGATCCGCTGGAACTCGCTGATCAGGTGTTTTTTTTCAAGCGCACGCTACGTGAGGTCGCTATGGCTCACGGGATGTACGGAACCTTCATGGCCAAGCCGATGGCCGAAGAACCGGGCAGTTCCATGCACATACACCAGAGCCTGATAGATGCCGATACCGGCGAGAATGTGTTTGCCAGCGACGACGGCAAGCCAACGACCTTGTTTTATCAATTCATTGCCGGCCTGCAGCACTATCTGCCACAGAGCCTCGCTCTGCTGGCGCCGAACGTGAACAGCTATCGTCGCCTGATGCCCAATTCGAGTAACTCCTCGGCGCCGATCAATACCGAATGGGGGTACGATAATCGAACGGTCGGGCTGCGCGTGCCGCATTCCAATCGCAAGGGCATGCGGGTGGAAAACCGCATTGCCGGCGCCGACGTGAACCCCTACCTTGCGATTGCTGCATCACTTGCCTGTGGTTATCTGGGGTTGGTGGAGGAGCTCGAGCCACGGCCACCAGTCAAGCACGACGCCTACAAAAACGGCCATCGGCTGCCTTCGGATCTGGGCCGCGCGCTGGAAGCACTGGAAACCTGCGACGTGCTCAAGAAGCTGCTGGGAGAACGCTTCATCGAGACTTACATTGCGGTCAAGCGAACCGAGGAAATCGCGCATTTCAAGGTCATCAGTTCCTGGGAGCGCGAGTACCTGCTGCTGCGGGTATGAGGCAAGGATAAAACCGATGCGGGAACGTGTGGCCTCTTACTATGTCGCGTCCATAGCCGAGGAATCTGACTATCCGCAATTGACAGGCGAGCAGCGAGTGGATGTCGCGATCGTAGGGGGCGGCTTTACTGGTGTGGCCACAGCGGTCGAGCTCACAGAGCGCGGCTACCGGGTAGCGCTGCTTGAAGCGCACAAGATCGGCTGGGGCGCGAGCGGGCGCAACGGTGGCCAGGTAACGGGCAGTCTCTCCGGTCAGAATGCCATGACCACGCAGCTCAAGCGCACGCGGGGCGAACAAGCCACCGATTTCGTCTGGGATCTGCGTTGGCGGGGCCATCGCATCATAAAAAAACGCGTCGAGAAGTACGCGATCGCCTGCGATCTCAAGCAAGGCCATCTGCAGGCCGCCTACAAGCCAAGTCATCTGGCCGCGCTCAAACGCGACTATGAGCTGGCCCAACGCCACGAAATCGGGCGCCATGTGCACTGGCTGGATGCCCACGCGGTACGAGATGTCCTGGGCAGTGATCTGTATCACGGGGCCATCCGCAACGACTACAACATGCATCTGCATCCGCTGAACCTGTGCCTTGGCGAAGCGCGTGCGGCGGCTGGCAACGGGGCGCTGATCTTCGAGTATTCCCCTGTGATCGACATCAAGCACGGCGCTGCGCCGGCTGTGGTGACGGAGCAGGGCCGGGTGCGTGCCGATACGGTCATTCTCGCCGGCAACGCCTATCACCGGCTGGAACGCAAACGGCTACGCGGCCGATTGTTTCCGGCAGTGCTGGGCATCGTGGCGACCGAGCCGTTGAGTCAAGAACGCGCGCAGGCAATCAACCCGGACGATCTGGCCGTCTACGACACCCGTTTCGTGCTCGATTATTATCGCTTGACCGCGGACCGGCGCCTGTTGTTCGGCGGCGGCGCCAATTATTCGGGTCGTCCGACGGCGGATGTGGCTGCCCAGCTCAGGCCGCATATCGAGCATACGTTTCCGCAGCTCAAGGGCTTCGCCATCGATTATCAATGGCAGGGCACGGCGGGTATTGTCCTGAATCGAATCCCGCAGCTAGGCAGGCTGTCCGAGCGTGTGCTCTACGCGCAGGGCTATTCCGGACACGGTATCGCCACTTCGCATATCGTGGGCGAAATCATGGCCAAGGCTGTGGCTGGAACACTCGAGGAATTTGATGTGTTTGCAGGGATGAAGCATATGCGGATTCCTCTCAGCGACCGTTTGGGCAATGCCATGCTTGCCACGGGTATGTGGTACTACCAGATGCTGGAGAAACTGCGTTGATTCTGCCTCGTTCTGTGACTTTGTGATCACATTCTGGTCGAAGCGGTCCATTTGCCAGAGCAGCGTATTGCGCTGGATTCGCCGCGGCATCCGGGATGGCAGTTCGAGGCAACTTCTGTTCTCGCATGTGCTATCTGCGCTTGCGGCGCGCTCTCGCTCACACGATTCCTGCGGACGGCCCAGGCTCCTAGTCGGTTTCTGTCTCCAGGCTTTTCCAATCTGCTTCAGTGAGCGAGCCGAGGCCTTCGCGCACATCGGCCTCAAGTGCAAAACGCAGTGCGCCGATGTCATGACGCTCTACGGCATGCAAGGCCTCTGCATGACGATCGACCAGATAATCAACGCCGATATGGTCAATCGCCAGGCGCATGAATGGACTGAATTGTAACCATACGCTCTCAATCAGGGGCATCAGGACTGATGTGCGGCCGACGTCGTAGAACGTAAAATGAAATTCGCGGTGTCGGCGCAGATATGCGCCAAGATCGCGATTTTCCACGGCTTCGTCCACCTGCTCGTTGAGTCGCCACAAGTGCGCGAGGCGCTTGCTGTCGATAGCGGGCAGGGCGCATTCTGCCGCTAGCGTTTCCAAAGAAACCCTCGCGGCGCAGATGTCGGCCAGTTTTTCGCGCGTCATCTGGGGCACGCTGATTCGTCGGTTGCCGTGCGCTTCCAGCGCTCGCTCGGCGACCAGCCGCCGCAGGGCCTCGCGGACCGGCGTCGGGCTGACGTCGAGCATCGCGGCAATTCCGCGCAGGGTAACGCTGCGCCCAGGCACGAACTGGCCGCTGAGGATTGCCTCTTTGAGCTGGCGATAAACCCATTCCTGACGTGTGATCGTGGTTTCCGGAATTGAGATCGGGCTCAGCAACGTTTGATCGCGGGTCGAGGCAGACGACGGCATGGCCTGTGATTCCGCTGTCAGAAAAACTGATATTGGCATGCTAGCAGGTTTGGTCACAAAGCTTGCGCGTTTGATCAACGGTTGGTAAATTGTGATCACAAAACCAAGCCATAGGCGGCAAAGCAGTATGGCCACTACCAGCGGCGACTCTAGACAAGATTTCCCGGCCGAAGTGCAGAGATTCTGGCATGACGCGCCGAATGCGCAGTTTATCGACGCGTTTATCGTTGATATCAATGGTATCGCCCGCGGCAAGCGATTGCCGATATCCGCGCTGGCGCGACTCTATGACAACGGTATTTGTTTGCCTGCGTCGACGGCCTTGCTGGATATCCGCGGCGAGGAGGTGGAAGCCACAGGCTTGGCAATGGAGACTGGTGACGCTGACCATAGCTGCTATCCGGTGCCGGGCAGTCTGCGGCTGATCCCCTGGAGTACGCGCCCCGGCGGTCAACTGCTTTTGCATATGTGCACGCCTTCCGGGACGCCGTTTGTCGGCGATCCACGCACCGCTCTGGGCGGTGCGCTCGATAAATTGCGTGCTCGCGGGTTGACGCCGGTCGTGGCGACGGAGCTTGAATTCCGGCTTTTCGATGCAGATATGGATAAACGTGGACGCCCGCGTGCGGCGCGCCAGAGTTCGGCGCCGGGACGGCGCTCCCAGCTTTACGGGCTAGACGAATTGGATCGGCTCGATACGCTGTTCGCAGACATCGAGGCCGCTTGTCTGGCGCAGAACCTGCCGATGGACACGCTAATCGCCGAGCAAAGCGAAGGGCAATACGAGATCAATCTCGAGCACGTGCCTGATGCCCTGTTGGCTGCTGACTATGCGGTGTTACTCAAGCGGACGGTCAAGGCCTGCGCGCGGCGCCACGGGCTGGCAGCCAGCTTCATGGCCAAACCGAGCGACGATTCCTCCGGCAATGGGATGCACGCTCATGTCAGTCTCCTGGACTCTGCTGGGGAGAATGTCTTCACTCAGGACGGCCAGCCGTCGACGCAGTTGCTGCAGGCGGTTGCGGGACTGCTCGACACGATGGCCGACGCCACGGCGCTATTTGCGCCCCATGCTAATTCCTATCGACGGTTTCAGCCTGGCAGTCATGCGCCGATGGCGTCGACCTGGGGCAGTGATAATCGAACCACGGCGTTACGAATTCCGTTGTCGGCGCCGGCTGCAACTCGGATCGAGCATCGAGTCGCTGGTGCCGATGCCAATCCCTATCTGGTGCTTGCCGCGATCCTTGGCGGCATTGAGCACGGCCTGGCCAACGAACTTTCGCCGCCGCCGGAAATTCGTGGCAACGCCCACGGTCAGCGGGCCCCTGCGCTGCCCGATGCCTGGGGCGTAGCACTTGAGCGCTTTGAGCGCTCGCCATTCATCGCTGACTGCCTGGGCGCTGACTACCAGGCCTGGTTCACGGCCTGCAAGCGCCAGGAACGTGATCGTCTGAGCCGGATCGTTCCTGCCAGCGAATACGACCTCTATCTGCAAACGGTCTGAGAGAGTCGTCCATGAGCAGCCCAGCCAATCATCGAATGTCTGCCGACGCCGGAGCGGTCCAGCGGGACGAGCTGACAATGCGCGATATGCCCCACGCAAAGTCCTATTACGCTGAGAGTGCTCACGCCTCACCCGCACGCCCCGCTCTGGCGGGCCGCGAGAGCGCCCATGTCTGCGTGATTGGCGCGGGTTTTTCCGGTCTATCCACCGCGCTGACACTGGCCGAACGCGGATATCGAGTCATCGTGCTGGAAGCGGCACGGGTGGGCTGGGGCGCGAGTGGCCGTAATGGAGGCCAGATCGTCAACGGTTACAGCCGCGATCTCGATGAGGTGGAAAAACGCTACGGCGAAGCCGCAGCCAAGGCACTCGGTGACATGGCCTTCGAGGGCGGCGATATTATCCGCGAGCGGATTGCACGCTACGACATCGACTGTGATCTGCGTGAAGGCGGGGTATTTGCGGCTCTCAACAAGCGGCAAATGGCAGGGCTGAAAGAGCGCGTGACGAGCTGGGCGCGGTTTGGCCATAGCGACGTCGAACTGCTCGACGAACAGACAATCCGGCAGCACAGCAACACCGATCTTTACATCGGCGGCTTGCTCGATAAGCGCGGTGGTCATGTCCATCCGCTGAATCTGGCGCTTGGCGAGGCGGTCGCGCTGGAAGGTCAGGGCGGCATCATCCATGAGCATTCGCGGGTAATCCGGGTGGAAGGCGGCGCGCGGCCGGTGGTGTACACCGAGCATGGCCAAGTGCACGCCGATTATGTCGTGGCCTGCGGTAATGCTTATCTGGGGCATGCGGTACCAGCGTTGCGTCACCGGGTGATGCCGGTGTCGACTCAGGTGATTGCCACTGAACCGCTGGGCGCCGCCACCGCCCGGCGGCTGATGCCGGCAGGAAGTTGTGTCGAGGATTGCAACTACATGCTGGACTACTATCGCATGAGCGCCGATAACCGACTGCTGTTTGGCGGCGGCTCGGTCTATGGGGGTACCACACCGGCAAACATTACAGCCAAGCTGCGTCCGCATATGGCGCGCACGTTTCCCGAGATCGCGGATGTGCCCATCGACTATGCCTGGAGCGGAAATTTTGCCCTCACGCTTACGCGTATCCCCCATCTCGGCCAACTCGGCGAGCGCTTCTATTTCACCCACGGCTACAGTGGTCACGGTGTGACCACAACCCATCTGGCCGGGCGCCTGATCGGTGAGGCCATTAATGGCGAGCGGGCGAGATTCGAGGCCTTTGCCGCCCTGCGCAATTATCCATTCCCCGGCGGGCGTATGCTGCGCGTGCCCCTGTCAGTACTCGGCTCCTGGTACTACCAGGCGCGGGAAAAACTCGGGCTGTGACGTGCCTGTCCGCGGGGCCGGCGGCTGCTCCGTGATGTTCCAGGATCGACATACCAAACGCCCGGCGGTTAATGTCCTGGCCGGATATTGATGCCCAGACCGTTGACAGGCTGGCAATACAGGTGAGGGAATCTGGACATGGACGATAACAACGGTGACCAGGCGTTTCATGCGGATAGCCTGTATGGCCGCCAGCAGGAAATGACTTACGGTGGCGCGCTAAGCTTCATGCGCCGTCGTTATACCCGCAAGCTGGGCGAGGCCGAAGTCGTTGTGAGCGGTATCCCGTTCGATGCGGCCACCAGCAACCGGCCCGGCTCGCGCTTTGGCCCGCGCGCCATTCGTCAGGCCTCTACCCAACTCGCCGAACTGCCGGCCTTTCCCTGGGGCTTTGATCCGTTCGAGCATCTTGCGGTCAGCGACTATGGCGACTGTTTTCTCGATTTCGGTCATCCGGAGCATATGGTCGGCGCGGTCGAGGCGCATGCTGAGAGGATTTTAGCCAGTGGCGCTTCCATGCTGACTTTCGGTGGCGATCACGTCGTGACCTACCCGCTGTTGCGTGCCCATGCTGCGGTCCACGGCCCGCTGGCGCTGCTCCAGTTCGATGCGCACCCGGATACCTGGCCGGATCAACCTGGGCGCCTCGACCACGGGAGCATGCTGACCCGGGCGATCAACGAGGGCCTGATCGACCCCGAGCGCTCGCTACAAATCGGTATCCGCACCCATAGCGAGCCGTGCGGTTTCACCGTGCTGGATGCGCCTTGGGTTCATCGCCACGGACCTGAGGCCGTGCTCGAGCATATTCGCGACGTGATCGGTGGCGATAAGACCTATCTGACCTTCGATATCGATTGCCTGGACCCCGCATTCGCCCCCGGTACCGGCACGCCGGTCGCTGGTGGACTGTCGACCGCACAGGCGTTGGCAATTCTGCGTGGGCTGGATGATTGCAACCTGGTAGGTATGGATATAGTCGAAGTCGCCCCGGCCTATGATCATGCGGAGATCACGGCCATCGCTGCGGCCACGCTGGGTCATGATTTCTTGTGCTTGCGTGCTGCAGACAAGCGGTCCCGCCATCGTCTTGATCCATCGGCTGCTGTCTGAGGCTGCCTGTCAGGCCACGGATGTGGTGGTCTCAGTCGACGCCGGGTACGATTTCTTCGAGTACGTTGCACAGCGAATCAATCTGTTCGCGCTCGCAGACGTATTGCGGGCCGAGCTGGATGGTGTTGCCGCCAAAGCGCAGATAGATGCCGCGCTGCCAGGCCGCCATCGAGATCTGCCATGGACGCTTGCCCGGCTCGCCGTCGACGGTCTCGATCTCGATCGCCGCAGCCAGCCCGAGGTTGCGGATGTCAGCCACATGGGCCAGTCCGCGCAGGCCGTGTACCTGTTCTTCGAAGTAGGGGGCGAGTGCGGCGGCCCGTTCGACCATGTTGTCGCGCTCGTAGATATCGAGTGCGGCCAGACCGGCTGCGCAGGCCAGCGGATGCGCCGAATAAGTGTAGCCGTGGGCAAATTCGACCTGGTATTCCGGCAGATCGGCGTTCATGAACGTGCGATAGATGTCGTCGTTGACCACGACCGCACCCATGGGCACTGCACCGTTGGTCAGGTTCTTGGCCAGCGTCATGACATCCGGCGTCACGCCGAACAGTTCGGCGCCGAAACTGGCGCCAGTGCGGCCAAAACCGGTCAGCACCTCGTCGAAGATCAGCAACACGTCGTGACGGTCGCAGATCGCGCGCAGCCGTCGTAAATAGCCTTTGGGCGGCACGATCACGCCGGCCGAGCCGCTCATGGGCTCGACCATGACCGCCGCGACGTTGTCGGCGCCGTGGGCCGCGATCTGGTCTTCCAGCGCATCGGCGAGCTCCGCGCCGTGTTCCGGGATGCCGCGGGAAAAACGGTTGTCGTCGAGCAGCGTGTGCGGCAGATGCTCGGTAGCCAGCAGGTCGCCAAAGTGTTTCTGGTTGGCTTCGATTCCGCCGATACTGGTGCCGCCCACGTTGACGCCGTGATAGCCCTTGGCGCGCCCGATCAGGCGGGTCTTCTGGGTCGCTCCGCGTTTTTGCCAGTAGGCGCGGGCGATCTTGATCGCGGTGTCTGCAGATTCTGAGCCGGAGTTGGTGAAAAACACATGATCCATCCCGGTCGGCGTCAGTGCCTTGATACGGCTGGCCAGCTCGAACGCCAGCGGGTGGGCGAACTGAAACGGCGGTGCGTAATCCAGTTCGCGGGCGGCATGGGCAATCGCGTCGGCGATTTCGCTGCGGCCGTGGCCGAAGCTCGCGCACCATAAACCCGACAGGCTATCGAAAATCTGGCGGCCGTCCGCTGCAGTGTAATAGCAGCCCTGCGCACCCACGATCAATCGGGGGTCGGATTTGTACTGGCGGTTGCCAGTGAAAGGCATCCAGTAGGCATCGAAGTCGGCGGCGGTGAGCGCATTGGCGCGCTGCGAGAAATCCATGCGTTGCAATTGTGTGGTAGCCATCAGGATCCCTCTGAAGCGGGCGGCGGTTGAAGCTGACAACTTAGTCGGCTTGCTTAAGTCGTTAAATTTTTACTTCTCGACGTTTACGTGAAGAAAAACTAACGTGGTGAAATGATGACTTAGACCCTCCGCCATGACGCTGCAAAAAATCCACCCGTTGGGGCGGGTCGGTGACCTCGAGATTCGCCTGATCCGCGTGTTCAAGGCAGTTGTCGACAGTGGCGGCTTTACTGCCGCCGTGCCCGCGCTCGGCATAAGCCGGTCAGCGATCAGCCTCTATATGGCTGACCTGGAGGCGCGAATCGGGCTGAAGCTTTGCCAGCGCGGGCGCTCCGGCTTTTCGCTGACAGAGGAAGGACGAGAGGTTTACGAGGCGGCGATGCAGTTGTTGGCTGCCACGGAAACCTTTCGCACCGAAGTCAACAGCCTGCACAGTGCGCTTCGCGGCGAGCTGAATATCGGTATCACCGACAATCTCGTCAGTCTGCCGCAAATGAAAATCACCCACGCGCTGGCGAGACTCAAGGCGCAGGGCCCGGAGGTGCATATCAATATCTACATGCGTCCCTCGGGTGAGGTAGAAAGCGGCGTGATCGATGGCCGCTTCCATGTGGGGGTGGTGCCGATGGTGAACGCCATAAATGCGTTGGATTACCAGCACCTGTATACCGAGACCAGCTATTTATACTGCGGCGCGTTCCATTCGCTTGCAGCCTGGGGTGAGGCTGCGGACGCTGCGTCTATTGCAGCCGCTGATGCTGTTCAGCCAGCGTATTTGCTGTCTGCAGAGGGCCAATCAAGCCATGCAGCGCTTAACGGCACTGCGACGGCAAGTGATCGTGAGGGGATCGCGTTTCTTTTGCTGACCGGCTGTTATATCGGCTTTCTGCCGGAGCACTTCGCTCAGCGCTGGGTTGAGGCCGGTCAGTTGTTGCGATTGTGCGGCGCTGACTATGGATATCGGGTCGACTATGCCGCGATTACCCGTCATGGTCGGCGGCCTCACCGGATTCTTGAGACATTTCTGGCTGCCATTGAGTCGGGCTCTCGAACATCCTATTGATTAGGTTGTTAAATCAGCTGGCCCATCGGGGTATTAGCGCGCCGTGGCCTCGTAGAGATAAGCGCTGATTATCGACTCATTCGATGAATCAAGAAGGCTCTTGGGAGGGGCGCAAGGCAAGGCGCAGAGCCATGGCAGCATCAGCTGTTCAACCAAAGTTGCATGGGCCGCTCGTGGGGCAAGTCGCATTGTTCATAGGGCCAATTAAAATAAACAGGGAAAACGATGTTTACGCTTATTAGTCGTCGCCTGGCGGTGACTGCGGCACTTGCGGGTGTATTGCTGGTGGCCGGACAGGCAAATGCAGCCGGCAACGCAGACGGCATGGTCAAGATCGGGGTGCTCGGGGATATGTCGGGTACGTATTCGACTGGTTTCTCGGGGCCGGGCGCCGTAGCGGCGGTCAAGATGGCCGTCGATGACTTCGGTGGAAAGGTTCTCGGCAAGCCGATTGAGGTCGTGTCAGCGGATCATCAGAACAAGCCTGATATCGCATCGGCCAAGGCACGCGAATGGATTGATCGCGACAAGGTCGATGTGATCATGGACCTGACCAACAGCGCGGTGGGTTTGGCGGTGCAGCAGCTGGCTTCCGCGAAAGGCATCATTACCATCAACACGGGTTCAGCGACCTCTCAGCTGACCAACAGTGCCTGTACGAAATACGGTATCCACTACGGTTATGACACGCACGCGCTGCCGGTTGGTACCGCCACTGCAATCGTCAAGAACGGAGGCAAATCGTGGTTTTTCATCACCGCTGACTATGCCTTTGGTCACTCACTGGAGAAGAACACGCGCGCTGTGGTGAAGCAGCTCGGTGGCAAGACCCTGGGGTCAGTTCGTGCGCCGCTGAGCACGCACGATTTTTCGTCCTATCTGCTGCAGGCACAGGCGTCGGGTGCTCAAGTGGTGGCGCTGGCAAACGCCGGTCAGGATACGGTCAACGCGGTCAAGCAGGCCCACGAGTTCGGCATCGTCGCGGGCGGTCAGAGGCTGGCGGGCATGCTGGTGCTGATCAGCGACGTCCAGAGCCTGGGCTTGAAGACGGCGGCGGGTCTGGAGTTCACCAGCGGCTGGTATTGGAACCACGACGAAGCGTCGAGGGCCTGGACCAAACGCTATCTGGCGCACGGCGGCACGACGCCGACCTTCCCGCATGCGGCGTTGTATTCGGCCACGATGGCCTATCTGAATGCGGTCAAGACGACAGGCACCGACGATAGCAACGCGGTACGCAAGGCTATGGGTAATCATCCCATCAAGGACTTCTTCGCCAAGGGTGGCGAGATTCGCAACGATGGCTTGCTGGTGCACGACATGTACCTGCTCAAGGTCAAGAAGCCATCGGAGTCAACGGGCGGTTGGGATGTTGCCACGGTGGCTCGTACCATCCCTGGCGATAAGGCCTATCCGCCGCTTTCGCAGTCCGGCTGTGCGTTGACCAGGCAATGATACCGGGCCGGGGAATGTAACCCGACGGCCCGCCGGCCGGTGACAGCCGGCGGGCCACTCCTCTGACAGCGCCTGCCGTCGGCGATGCACCCAAGAGCCGGCTCCGCTGCGCTGGGTCTCCAGGGCGTGCAACCGGCTTGACATATGGGACGATAGAGCTTAGTCAGAAACACGGCATGTCAGAACATACGGACGAGCATGGCAGGCGCCCCATTGCGTCACTGCAGCTGTCTCTTCCCAAGCGTATTCCAAACCTTACTAACAAGCAGTTGGATGTAGGCCATGACCAGCAAGATCATTGATCGAATTCGTCAGAGCCGGCGGGTGCCGCTTTTCATCGACGGAGCTTTCGTCGATAGCGATACAGCCGACTGGATTGAGTTGAACAACCCGGCGACCCAGGAAGTCATCGCGCAGGTGCCGGTCGCCACCGGCCAGGAAATGGATCGAGCCATCGGATCGGCCAAGGTGGCATTCAAGCAGTGGCGGGATGTCCCCACGGTTCAACGCGTGCGTTGTCTACTGCGTTATCAGGCGCTGCTCAAGGAACACCAGCAGGAGATCGCCACGGTGCTGGCAGAGGAAACCGGCAAGACCTTTGCAGATGCCATGGGCGACGTCTGGCGCGGCATCGAAGTGGTGGAACACGGTTGTGGTATGACCACCCATATGATGGGTGAGACGGCCGAGAACGTGGCATCCAATATTGATACCCACAGCTATGTGCACCCGATCGGCGTTTGTGCCGGCATCACGCCGTTCAATTTCCCGGCCATGATCCCGCTGTGGATGTACCCGCTGGCGGTGGCCTGCGGCAACGCTTTCGTGCTGAAACCGTCCGAGCAGGATCCGCTGACGCCGACCATGCTTGCCGAGCTGTTCGTCGAGGCGGGTTTCCCGTCGGGATTGTTACAGGTGATTCACGGCGACAAACGCCAGGTCGATGCCATTCTCGATCATCCGGATATCAAGGCCATATCGTTTGTTGGCTCGGTGCCGGTCGCCCAGTACGTCTATCGTCGCGGCGCCGATAACTTGAAGCGCGTGCAGGCGATGGCCGGCGCCAAGAACCACATGGTGGTCATGCCCGATGCCGATAAGGAACGGGTGGTGTCGGCGCTGGTGGGATCATCCTGTGGTGCTGCCGGGCAGCGCTGCATGGCCATTTCGGTCGCAGTACTGGTCGGTGAAAGTACCCGCGGCTGGGTGTCTGATATCAAGACGGCCCTGGCTGGAATTCGGCCGGGCGCGCCGGGCGACGAGAATGCCGCCTATGGCCCTCTGATCAATAGGAAATCCTGCGATCGTGTGCGCGAGATCATTGCCGGTGCGGCGGGTGAAGGCGCGGACGTTCTGCTCGACGGCTCGGACTGTGTAGTCGAAGGCTATCCCGATGGCAACTGGGTGGGCCCCACGCTTTTCGACAACGTCACCACCAACATGCGCGTCTACCAGGAGGAAATCTTCGGCCCGGCGTTGTGCCTGATGCACGTCGATACGCTCGAGGAAGCGATCGATCTGATCAACGCCAACCCCTACGGCAACGGCACCTCTATCTTTACCAAATCAGGGGCGGCTGCGCGCAAGTATCAGCACGACACGGAAGTGGGCCAGGTCGGTATCAATCTGCCGATTCCGGTGCCGGCGCCGTTCTTTTCATTCACCGGTTCCAAGAATTCGTTCTTCGGCGATCTGCATGCGTACGGCAAGCAGGCCGTGCGTTTCTACACCGAGACCAAGACGGTGCTGTCGCGCTGGCCAGAGGATGACGTGCCAGACGGGCCCGACATGACCATCAATATGGCTTAGCCACGTGCCGCGCTCCGCTACGAGCAGGGGACCATCATGGATGTCGAACCGAGCGGATGCACAAAGAGTTGTGCGTGAAGCGATGCTGGAGTTCGCATGCGCGTGTTGGCAAGCGCCGAAAGCCTGGCCGTGTATTGCCTGAGCGAGCCGGGTGCTAACCGGCCGAGCGCACAAGGACAGGGCTTCGAGGCCGCTATGACGGGCCGGGACGGCGGATGTATCAATGGAGAAGCACTTCGATGAGCAACGAGCAACCAACAATCCACAACGCCGGCCGGTTAGCGATTCTGACGCTGGCCTGCGATATTCGAATGGCGGAGTCGCCGGAAAAACTCGGCTTGCCGGAGACGAAGATCGGCCTGCTCCCAGGCGGCGGAACCCAGCGCCTGCCGTGGCTGGCAGAACAGGCAGGCCAGCAGGGGCCACGCGCAGCCGCCGCAAGCAAGCGGTTGATCGATACGGCCCAGCACGGCGCCCTGGAAGCCGGCCGTGCCGGCGCGCATCACGTGTTCGCGGGTCTGTTCGACACCGAAGATCCACATGAAGGAGTGCAGGTGCTTCTAAACCAGCGCTCGCCGAATTGGAACGTCCAGCGATGACTGAGAAGACTGAGATATCCGTCATATTCGAAGAACGCGACACGGGCAACGGTCACTGTGTGGGCTATGCTCGGCTCAACGCAGAGCGTTCGCTGAACGCGCTCTCGCTGCCCATGATTGATGCGCTCCTGCCAAAGCTCGAGGAGTGGGCAGCCCGCGACGACATCGCCTGTGTGGTGTTATCCGGCAGTGGCGCAAAATCCTTTTGCGCGGGCGGTGATATCGTCGGGCTGTATCGGGCCATACGCGAAGCAGACGACGGGTCCGGCGGCGAAGCCGAGCATTATTTCGCGGTGGAATATCGCCTCGATCACCTGATCCATCGTTATCCGAAACCGTTTCTGTGCTGGGGTCATGGCGTGGTCATGGGCGGTGGCCTGGGGCTGATGGCCGGCGCCAGCCATCGCGTAGTGACGCAATCCAGTCGGATTGCAATGCCCGAGGTCACGATAGGCTTGTTCCCGGACGTCGGCGCGAGCTGGTTTCTGGGCCGCATGCCGTCGCGGATCGGGCTGTTTCTGGGGCTGTCGACCACGCCGATGTTTGCCGGCGATGCGCTCTGGCTGGGGCTGGCTGATTATCGGCTGGAAGATGAGCAGCGTAGCGCCTTGTTCGATGCGCTCACGACGCTCGACTGGCACGGTGAGCGGCGTTACGACGACGTTCTGCTGGCGGGCGTGCTGCGCGAATTCGAAGACGAGGACTCGGCAGATGCAGCGCGCGCCGACTCTCCGTTGTTTGCCCGGCAAACCACGATTGCGCGTCTTGCCGAGACCGTGGGCGTGGCGGAGTACCAGATGTGCTTGACGCGCGAGGCGGCGGCCGACGACTGGTATGCCCACGGCGCCAGAGCCATGGCTGCGGGCTCACCCAGTTCATTGGCGGTGGTGCATCGTCAGCTCGCGCACGACGCCAAGGCCTCGATCGAGGACGTATTTCGACAGGATCTGGCGATGGCAGTGCAGCGTACGCGTCAGCCTGATCTGGTGGAAGGCGTGCGTGCGCTGCTGATCGACAAGGACAAAAACCCGCAGTGGCAGCCGTCGCGTCTGGATCAGGTCGATCCGGCGAGCATCGACGCGCATTTCAGATTGCCGGACGACTACAGCGGCCACCCGCTGGCGGATTTATAGGAATCGCGAGACCTGTCCGTAGGTCGGCCGAGTCTCGATGCTGAATTTGAACAGGAGAACGTGATGGCGGAAAAGATCGCATTCATTGGACTGGGCAATATGGGCGCCCCGATGGCCAACAATCTGATTGAAGCCGGCTATGCGCTGACGGTCTTTGATCTGGTCCAGGAGGCGCTGGAGGACGCCGTGGCAGCCGGCGCCCAGCGCGCCGACAGCGCGGCTGCGGCGGCGGCCGATGTGGATGTGGTGATTTCCATGCTACCGGCGGGTCGGCACGTCGAGGATCTGTATCTCGGCAGCGGTGGCCTACTGGAGGCGGTCGATCAGACAACGCTTCTGATCGACAGCAGTACGATCGATGCGGAAACGTCGCGGCGGGTGGCCAGCGCGGCGGGCAAGCGCGGTGTGGCGATGCTTGATGCTCCTGTCTCGGGCGGTGTCAACGGCGCTAAAGCGGGCGGCTTGACGTTCATGGTCGGGGGCGTTGCCGAGCACGTCGAGCGCGCCCGGCCGCTGTTCGACGTGATGGGCAAGGTGGCCTTCCATGCCGGGGCGGCCGGCGCCGGACAGGTTGCCAAGATGTGCAACAACATGCTGCTCGGGATTCTGATGACGGGTACCTCCGAGGCGATCAATCTGGCAGTCGCTAACGGGCTCGATCCGGCGGTTGTTTCGGACATCATGAAAAACGCCTCCGGTGGCAACTGGGCGCTCAATGTATACAACCCCTATCCGGGGGTCATGGACAATGCACCCGCATCCCATGGCTACAAGCCCGGCTTTGGGGTCGATCTGATGCTCAAGGATCTGGGCCTGGCGATGGATTCGAGTCTGAAGAACGGCGTTGCCACGCCGCTGGGCTCGATGGCGCGCAGCCTGTATGCGGTGCATAGCCGGGCCGGTCACGGCGGCGACGATTTCTCCAGCATCATCAATCTGCTGAAGGGTTGTCCCAGCGATTGAAAAAGCCGGTGTCGAGTAAAAATAACTACAATTATGGCGGGCCCGACGAGCCCGGGCCGCCTTCAATGCGAGGAAGGCGATATGACGCATTCTGCGGAAGCGTTCAAGACGGCGCGGCAACAGCTGCTGGATCTGCGCAACGACCACGACCGTGCTTACGAAACATTCAAATGGCCGGAACTGGACGAATTCAACTGGGCGCTGGACTGGTTCGACGACTACGCCGCGGATAATCACGATACCGCCCTGTGGCTGGTCGATGCCGACGGCAGCGAGCAGCGCTACAGCTTTGCCGAGATGGCGGTCCGCTCCAACCAGGTCGCCAATTTCCTGCGCGCCAATGGTCTGCGTCGTGGCGATGCGCTGCTGGTCATGCTCGACAATGTGGCACCGCTCTGGGAGACCATGCTCGCAGCGATCAAGCTCGGCGCGGTGAGCATCCCGGCGACCACCTTGCTCTCAAGAGATGATCTGGCCGACCGGCTGGCTCGTGGCCGGGTCACTCACGTCCTGACCGCCGCCGAACACAGCGGCCAGTTCGCCGGCATCGCCGATGGCCTGACCTGTATTGCGCTCGGCGGTGCGCCGGCTTCCTGGGTGGATTACGCCGGCGCCTACGAGGCGAATACCTCGTTCGAGCCCGACGGGGTGACGCATGCATCCGATCCGATGCTGCTGTATTTCACCTCCGGGACGACATCCCGGCCCAAGCTTGTCTGTCATACCCAGGCCAGCTATCCGGTGGGCTCGCTGTCGACGATGTACTGGATCGGGCTTGCTCCGGGCGACGTCCACTTCAACATCAGCTCGCCGGGCTGGGCCAAACATGCCTGGAGCAGCCTGTTCGCGCCCTGGGACGCAGGGGCTGCGGTATTCGTCTACCGAAGCGCGCGTTTTTCTGCGCCTGAAACGCTGGCGATCATTGCCGACAAGCGCGTGACCAGTCTATGTGCACCGCCCACCGTGTGGCGGTTGCTGATTCAGGAGGACCTGGCGGCCTACGATGTCTCGCTCAAAAGCCTGGTCGGCGCCGGCGAGCCGCTCAATCCCGAAGTCATCGCCCGGGTCGATCGAGCCTGGGGTTTGACGATCCGTGACGGCTACGGCCAGACCGAGACCACCGCGCTGATCGGTAATCCGCCCGGTCAGCCGATGCACGCCGGTTCGATGGGCCGACCGCTGCCGGGCTATGCCATTGCGCTGCTCGACGTCGATGATCAGGAGGCCGAAGAGGGCGAAATAGCCATCGATATACGCAACGCGCGTCCGACCGGGCTGATGACCGAATACCGCGACGATCCGGAGCGTATGGCGCATGCGCTGCACGACGGCTTCTACCGTACCGGCGACGTCGCCCGACGCGATGAGGATGGCTACTACTGGTACGTCGGCCGCGCAGACGACGTGTTCAAGAGTTCGGACTATCGCATCAGTCCATTTGAGCTCGAATCCATCCTGATCGAGCATGAATCAGTGGCCGAGGCCGCAGTCGTGCCGGAGCCACATGCGCTGCGCCTGAGTATCCCCAAGGCCTATATCGTGCTGCGCCCCGGCGTCACGCCGGGCGCCGAGGCGGCCCGCTCGCTGTTCCTGTTCTGCCGCCAACGCATGGCGCCGTACAAGCGTATCCGCGTCCTTGAGTTCGCCGAACTGCCCAAGACTATTTCCGGGAAGATTCGACGGGTCGAGCTGCGTGCGCATGCTGCCGGAGCGGAAACCAGTGAATTCACCTATCGCGAATCCGACTTCGTTGAGAGTTCCGACTGATCGGCGATTACGAACGCGTTTGGGGCAAAGACCAGAATATTTCCCAGTCAACCTGGCGCCGCGCCACGGCATGATCGTCAGCTCCTCTATTCGACTTTTGACAAAAACCATCGACTACGATCAGGCCAATAAAAAGCTACAAAACCTGCGCAATGCGGTCTAGAGTCGTTATTAACAAGTAATACAAGCCGGATTCGTAGCAGATTCCGGCCTGCTGGATTGATTCGGAGGAGAGCGATGGCCACTTGGCAGGATGATTCGTTCGAAGCGTTTTCCGAGCAGTCGATTTCGCTGATCGACGCCAGCGACCGGTGGTGTGGCGCCTTCGATCTGGATCTCGACGACAGCACGCTGATCGGTTTTTACGAAGACCTGTTGCGGATGCGGCTGCTCGATGAACGGCTGAATACGCTGTTGCGAACCGGCAAGACCAGCTTCCTGGCGCCGTGCAGCGGGCACGAAGCCGCCCAGACCGGCATCGGCCGGGCGATGCGCCGGCATCACGACTGGCTGTTTCCCTATTATCGGGATCAGGGACTGGCGGTCTTGCTGTCCTCGGCGGATGAAGTGTTGGCACAGTTCCAGGCTTCCTGCAGCGATCGCAACAAGGCACGTCAGATGCCAGGCCATCCGGGATCGGATCAGGCACATATCTTCACCGTCGCATCGAGCATTGCGGCCCAGATTCCACCGGCGGTCGGCGCGGCGATGGCCAAACAGATCCAGCGCAGCGACGAGGTGGTGGTGACGACTTTCGGCGACGGCGCGACCAGCGAAGGCGATTGGCATACCGCGATGAACCTGGCGGCGGTTCGCAAGGCGCCGATTGTTTTCGCCTGTGAAAACAATGGTTATGCCATCAGCGTGAGGTTGGCCGCGCAGACCGCGACCGCGACCATCGCCGAGAAAGCCCGTGCCTATGGCATGCCGGGTTACCGGGTCGACGGCATGGATGTGCTGGCCTGTCATTACGTAATGAAACAGGTCATCGAGCGCGCCCGTCGCGGCGAGGGACCGGCGCTGGTTGATATGGCGGTCTACCGCTATGGGCCGCATTCGTCGTCGGACGACGACTCGGTCTATCGCGAGGCCGACGAAGTCGCCGCGTGGAAGAAACGCGATCCGATCGACCGCTTCTATCGTTTTCTTGCAGCCCGCGAACTGATCGACGAGGGCGCAGACAAGGCGCTGCGCGACCGTATCAAGGGCGAACTTGCGGCTGCCAGCGAGCGGGCCGGCGCTGCCGGCACCGCCCCGGTCGAATGGCTTTTCGACGATGTGCTGGCGGAGCTGCCCTGGCATCTGGTCGATCAGCGCGAACTGCTTCTCGGCGAAGTCGGAGGGTCGTGATATGGCCAGCGTAAAACGTCCTCAAGCCATACGCCAAGAGCAGGAGTCGCGATCGATGCCGAGCGAGCCGATCACGCTGATCAAGGCGATCATGCATACGCTCGATCAGGAAATGGCGCGTAATCCCAACGTCATCGTGCTCGGTGAAGACGTCGGCCGGCGCGGCGGCGTCTTTCTGGGCACCCAGGGCTTGCTCGAACGCTACGGCCCGGAGCGGGTCATCGATATGCCGCTGGCCGAGGGCGCGATTGTCGGCGCTGCCGTAGGTATGGCGTCGCAGGGGCTGCGCCCGGTGGCCGAAATCCAGTTTGCCGACTATGTCTATCCGGGTTTTGATCAGATCACTACCCAGATGGCCAAGCTGCGCTATCGCTCGGGCGGCCAGTTTTCAGCACCGGTGACGTTGCGCATGCCGACCGGTGGTGGCGTGGGCGGTGGCCAGCATCATTCGCAGAGCCCCGAAGCCCTGTTCGTACATACCGCCGGCCTGCAGACGGTCATGCCGTCGACGCCAACGGATGCCGTAGGCCTGTTGCGGAGCGCCATGCGCGGCGCCGATCCGGTGATTTTTCTCGAGCCGAAGCGACTGTATCGCTCGGTCAAGGAGGTGGTGCCGGCAGAATTCGATTTCACCGTGCCAATCGGCAAGGCGATGGTGCGCCGCATAGGGGCCGACGTCACCTTGATCTCCTATGGCGCCTGCATGCTGGAAGTAGCCCGTGCCGCAGACGAAATGGCGCGCGCCGGCGTATCCGCAGAAGTCATTGATCTGCGTAGCCTGTTGCCGTGGGACCGCGATACGGTGTTCGAATCGATCACCAAGACCGGGCGCGCGGTGATCGTGGCCGAGGCGCCCGGCAAGGCGAGTGTGGCCTCCGAGATCGCGGCCAGCATCGCGGAATCCTGTCTTGACCGCTTGCGAGCACCGCCGATGCGGGTCACGGGTTTCGATACGCCTTATCCCTATGCCCAGGACAAGCTTTATCTGCCGTCGGTGACGCGCATCTTGAATGCCGCCAAATACGCGATCGACTACTGATCTGGAAACGCTATGGATAAACAAGTCCAACTGCCGGAACTGGCGGAATCGATCGTCGAGGCCGAAGTTATCGAGTGGTTTGTAGCCGAGGGCGATCTGGTCGAACGCGACCAGCCGTTGCTGGAGGTGTCTTCGGACAAGGCCACGGTCGAACTGCCGAGTCCGTATGCCGGCAGAGTCACCGCGTGTCTGGTCAAAGTCGGTGAAACGATTGCGGTCGGCGCCCCGGTCGCGCGTATCGACGATTCGCAGCCGCAGGACGCCGATCAGGCGCAGGCTGATGCGCCGGCCGCAGCGGATGATTCCTCCGCGACCGGATCCGACCCGGGCTCTGACTCGGATGAGCGCTTGCCGGAGAAGACCGCGGCCGACGATCAATTCGGCGCCACAGCACAGGATTCGGACGATGACGGCGACCGTCTGAGTCTGTTCAAGCCGTCCGCCGGGGCCGAGGCGGACGTGTCCAATCCTTTTCTGGATTCCCCAGCGCGTACAAGCGTCGACGACGAACCCGAAGCGCGAGGGGCGCCCGTGCGCCCGCGCGCCGTGCCGGCGGCGCGTATCGCAGCCCGGCGTCTTGGGGTGAATATCGAAGACGTGACCGGCTCCGGGCCGGTCGGACGTATTCGGGTGGATGACGTAAAACGCCACGTCGAGCGCGTAGCCGGCACCGATGCGTCTGCGGCAGACGGCGCGGTGCTCGCGCCGCTGGCCTACCACACGCCGGCCGGCTATGCCGAGCGCGAGCGACGGCTACCCCTGCGCGGGATGCGCAAGACGATTGCGCAACAGATGACGAACTCGCATCTGCACGCGGTCCGCACGCTGGTGGTCGAGGAAGTCGATATGACGCGCTTGCAGACACTGCGCGGTGCGCTGCGTGCGCGGGCAGAAGCGCGCGGCGTGCGCCTGAGCTTCTTGCCGTTCGTGTTCAAGGCGCTGGTTTCGGCTTTGAAGACGTATCCGGAAGTGAATACGAGTCTGGACGAGGTCAACAACGAAATCGTCTACAAGGACTACTACAACATCGGGCTGGCGGTGGCGACCGACAAGGGGCTGATGGTGCCGGTGGTCCGCGACGTGGACGCGCGGTCGCTGAGCGACGTCGCCGCCGAGATCAATCGGCTGTCGGAAGGTGCGCGCAAAGGCCGGCTCGACCCGGCCGAACTGCGCGGTGCCACCTGCTCGGTGACCAATATCGGCTCCATCGGCGGGCTGATGAGTTTTCCCATCATCAACTCACCGGATGCCGCCATTCTCGGCGTACACGCCATCCGCGAGCGACCGGTGGCGATCGACGGCGAGGTCCATATCCGGCCGATGATGTATCTGTCCCTTTCGTTCGATCATCGGCTGGTGGATGGGGCTGAGGCCACGCATTTCCTGATGGCAGTCGTCGGTTTGCTGGAGCGGCCCGAAGAACTGCTGCTCGACGCGATATGAAAGATCTGATTGTCATCGGTACCGGACCCGGCGGCTACCACGCAGCGATCCGCGCTGCGCAGTTGGGTCTGGATGTCGCCGTCGTGGACGCCGGACCGGCCGGCGGGGTGTGTCTCAACGTCGGCTGTATTCCTACCAAGGCGTTGCTGCACGCCGCGGCCGAACTCGAACAAGCGCGCCATGCCTCCCGGTTCGGCCTGCATTTCGGCGCGCCAGAAATTCGCCTGGATGAACTGGGTGATTGGCGCCGCGGCGTGGTCAAACAGCTCAGCAACGGTATCGCGTCGTTGTTCCGCGCACGGAAAATCGCTTGTCATAGCGGGCGTGCACGTTTCGTCGACCCGCGGGCCATCGAGGTCGACGGTGAGCGTCTGGAAGCACGGCAGTTCGTGATCGCTACCGGGGCCCGACCGGCTGCGCTGGACGGTTTCGCCGTCGACGATCAGCGAATTCTCGACTCGACCGGCGCGCTCGAACTCTAACGCGGACTGCCAGGCCGGGTTCTGGTCATCGGCGGCGGCGAGGTGGGATTGGAATTCGCTACCATCATGCGGCGCTTCGGCTGCGAGGTCACGCTGGTCGAGTATCTCGACCATATTCTGGCCAGCGCCGACGGCGAACTGCGGGATCGATACGCGAAGATTCTGGCCGGGCAGGGCATCACAATCCAGACCGAGATTCGCGCCGTAGGCCACCGGGCCAAAGGCGATGCGCTCGCGGTCACGCTGGAGACCGTGGCGAACGGCCAGCGCGAGACGCTGATTGTTGACCGCGTTCTGGTGGCGGTTGGCCGTACCCCGCAAAGCGAGAATCTGGGGCTGGAGGCGCTGCGCGAAATCATCGTTGGTAAACATGGCGGGGAGCAGGAGCAATTGATGATTGATTTCGGCTTTTTCCGAACGCATCAGTGACTGACACCGACCACCGCTCGGAAACAGAACTGGCTGATTGCCTCGACAAGCGGCTTCTTGTCGGCCGGTTTTTCAGTGGCAGCTACGGGCCTGACCAGGGCTTCGGTAAAAGCGCCAACCAGACAGGCAGCACTGACCTCAACATCCTGATCCGGAAATTCACCGCGGTCGACGCCGTCGCGTAGAAGTTTCACGAACACTTCGCCGAAGCGCTGCCGACAGATGATTCGCCCGGCATCAACCTGGGGATCGATTGGTTCTGCAATGAAAGCATAGGCCAGATGCGGCCCTTCCAATGCCCGAGTGACGAACGAGTGAATCGCGGCGTGCAGCCGATCTGTCGCGTGTTGGTTGGTGTCGACGATGGTCTGCAGGATCTCGACTTCGTGATCTACAGCGTCCATCAGCGCCTGAACATACAGCTCGGACTTGGACGGAAAATAGCGATAAATCGAACCGCTCGACAAACCGGCACTCTCGGCAACTGCGCTGATCGACACTTCGTGAAAGCCGCCTTGCGCAATCAGCGCCCGCGTGGCCCGCATGATGCGATCGCGGTTGTCGGCCAGTCGTGCTTCCATTTCCGACGAACGCCTGTACTTCATGGGCAGGGTGTGCTTGAATTTATGAATATTGATTCATTAAATATATTCAATGCAGAAATCGAATACCAATCCGGCGCGTTGAGAGCCCAACCGCGGGTTTGGCCCACCGCCGATAGACCCATGGGCGAGCGGCGTCGGAGGAGGAGTTGAAAGCCATGAGTTGGACTTCGTTGGACTTCGAACTCGGCAGCGATATCGATCAGCTGCGCGACCTCACGCAACAGTTTGCGGCAAACGAGATCGCGCCCCGGGCAGCACAGATCGATGCCGATAATCAGTTCCCGAATGAGCTGTGGCCGCAGCTCGGCGACATCGGGCTGCTGGGGCTGACCGTCGATGAGGCCTTCGGCGGCACCAACATGGGTTATCTGGCCCACGTCGTCGCCATGGAAGAGATCTCGCGGGCTTCTGCCTCGGTGGGATTGTCGTACGGCGCGCACTCGAATTTATGTGTCAATCAGCTGCGCCGCAACGCCAGCGCCGAGCAAAAGGACAAGTATCTGGCCAAGCTTGTTTCGGGTGAACATATCGGCGCGTTGGCCATGTCGGAGACAGGCGCTGGCTCGGACGTGGTGGGCATGAAACTGCGCGCCGAGGACGCTGGCGATCATTACCGGCTCAACGGCAGCAAGATGTGGATCACCAACGGGCCAGACGCCGATACCTTGATCGTCTACGCCAAGACCGATCCGGGTGCGGCCTCGAAAGGCATCACGGCTTTCATCATCGAGAAAGGCTTCGATGGGTTTTCCACCGCCCAGAAACTCGACAAGCTTGGCATGCGCGGCTCCAACACCTGCGAACTGGTGTTTCAGGACTGTCTCGTGCCCAAGGAAAACGTGCTGGGCGAATTAGATCGCGGCGCTGCGGTGCTTATGTCCGGACTCGACTATGAGCGGGCGGTGCTGGCCGGCGGGCCGCTGGGCATCATGGCGGCCTGCCTGGACGTGGTGGTGCCCTATGTTCACGAGCGCAAACAGTTCGGCCAGCCGATCGGCGAATTCCAGATGATGCAAGGCAAGCTGGCCGATATGTACGTCGGCTTCAACGCCTGCCGTGCCTACGTCTATGCGGTTGCCAAGGCCTGCGATCGTGGCCAGACGAGCCGCAAGGACGCGGCAGGCGCAATCCTCTACAGCGCGGAAAAGGCCACCTGGATGGCCGGCCAGTCGATTCAGGCACTGGGCGGCAACGGCTATATCAACGAATACGATACCGGTCGGCTCTGGCGCGACGCCAAGCTCTACGAAATCGGCGCCGGCACGTCGGAGATCCGGCGCATGCTCATCGGCCGTGAACTGTTCAACGAAAGCGCTTAGTGTTCTGCAATGAGTGTGATCGAATCGAAAATCCGTACCCACAGCGACGATTTCCGCGCCAACCGCGAAGCGATGCAGGCGTTGATCAGCGAACTGCGTGAGGTGACCGCGCGCACAGCGCGGGGCGGCTCCGAGTCGGCTCGGCAGAAGCACGCCGACCGCGGCAAGCTGCACGCACGAGCGCGTATCGACCGGCTCATCGATCCGGGCTCTCCTTTCCTGGAACTCTCGCCGCTGGCCGCTCACGATATGTACGACGGGCGCATCGCCGCGGCGGGCCTTATCACAGGCATTGGGCGTATCCAGGGGCGCGAATGCGTGATCGTTGCCAACGACGCTACCGTCAAGGGAGGCACCTACTATCCCATGACGGTGAAAAAGCACCTGCGCGCCCAGCAAGTGGCGCTGGCCAACTGTCTGCCCTGTGTCTATCTGGTGGATTCCGGTGGTGCGTTTCTGCCCCTGCAGGACGAGGTCTTTGCAGATGGTGAGCACTTCGGGCGTATTTTCTATAATCAGGCCAATCTGTCGGCCCGGGGTATCCCGCAGATCGCCTGCGTGATGGGTTCTTGCACGGCCGGTGGTGCCTACGTGCCGGCCATGTCGGACGAGGCAGTGATCGTGCGCAATCAGGGCACGATCTTTCTTGCCGGCCCGCCGCTGGTCAAGGCCGCCACCGGCGAACAAGTCAGCGCCGAGGACCTGGGCGGCGGCGACGTACACACACGGCTGTCCGGCGTGGCCGATCATCTGGCCGAGAACGATAGTCATGCGCTGGCGCTCACGCGACGTATCGTCGCCAACCTGGGCGCGCGGCGTGCTTCGACGCAGCCGCCGGCCACGCCTGAGCCGCCGGCTTACGACCCAGCCGAACTGGCCGGCGTGATGCCGACCGACCTCTACAAGCAGGTCGACGTGCGCGAGATCATCGCCCGTATCGTCGACGGCTCCCGGCTGGATGAATTCAAGGCCCGCTACGGGACCACGCTGGTCACCGGATTCGCGCATATCCACGGTTATCCGGTCGGCATCATTGCCAGCAACGGCGTGTTGTTCTCTGAATCGGCCCAGAAGGGCGCGCACTTTGTCGAACTGTGTGCTCAGCGGCATGTGCCGTTGGTTTTCCTGCAGAACATCAGCGGCTTCATGGTTGGGCGCAAGTACGAAAACGAAGGCATCGCCCGGCACGGCGCAAAGCTCGTGACTGCAGTGGCCACGGCCAGCGTGCCCAAGTTCACTGTGTTGATCGGCGGCTCTTATGGCGCTGGCAACTATGGCATGTGCGGGCGTGCCTACGATCCTCGTTTCTTATGGAGCTGGCCCAATGCACGGATCTCGGTCATGGGCGGCGAGCAGGCAGCGAGCGTGCTGGCCACCGTCCGCCGCGACGCGATCGAGGCCCGCGGCGAACACTGGTCGGCCGAAGACGAAGAAGAGTTCAAACGCCCGACGCGCGAACAGTTCGAAGCCCAGAGCCATCCCTACTACGCCACGGCAAGACTGTGGGACGACGGTATCGTGGAGCCGGCCCAGACGCGCCGTGCGCTCGGTCTGGGTCTGGCTGCCGCAGCCAACGCGCCCATCGAGGGCACGCACTTTGGCGTGTTCCGGATGTAGGAGGCCGGCATGTTTGCCAGGATTCTGATAGCCAACCGCGGTGAGATCGCCTGCCGCGTGATCGATACCTGTCGACGCTTAGGGATAGCGACCGTGGCGATCTACTCGGACGCCGACGCCAACGCACGCCACGTGCGCCTGGCGGACGAGGCCTGGCGCGTAGGGCCGGCGGCGGCCAGCGAGAGCTATCTGCGCGCCGACCGCGTGATCGAAGTCGCGCAACAGGCCGGCGCCGAGGCCGTGCATCCCGGCTATGGTTTTCTGTCCGAAAACGCGGACTTTGCGCGGGCCTGCGCCGAGGCCGGCCTGGTGTTCATCGGCCCGCCAGCAGAATCGATTCGCGCCATGGGCTCGAAATCGGCGGCCAAGGCATTGATGCAGAAAGCCGGTGTACCGCTGGTTCCTGGCTATCACGGCGACGATCAGCGCGCCGGGCAGCTGGCCGCCGAGGCCGAACGTATCGGCTATCCGGTCATGATCAAGGCCTCGGCCGGCGGCGGCGGCAAGGGCATGCGGGTCGTGCGCGTGCCGGAAGAATTCGCGGAAGTCCTGGCCTCTTGTCAGCGTGAATCCAGGGCGAGCTTCGGCGACGACCGCATGCTGGTCGAGAAATATCTGGAGCGACCGCGGCATATCGAGATCCAGGTCTTTGCCGATACGCAGGGGCATACGCTCAGCCTCTTCGAGCGCGACTGTTCGTCACAGCGTCGGCATCAGAAAGTGGTCGAGGAAGCACCCGCGCCCAGCGTGGACGCCGCCCAGCGGGAGGCGATGGGACGTTCGGCCTGCGACGCCGCCCAGGCCGTGGGCTACGTCGGCGCCGGCACCGTCGAGTTCATCGTCGACAGCGACGGCGTCTACTACTTCATGGAAATGAATACCCGGTTGCAGGTCGAGCATCCGATCACCGAGATGATCACGGGCCTGGATCTGGTCGAATGGCAGCTGCGCGTAGCCGCCGGTGAGCCGTTGCCGCGCACCCAGGACGGGCTGACGATCAAAGGCCATGCCATCGAGGTGCGCGTCTACGCAGAAACGCCCGACAACGGCTTCCTGCCCTCGGTGGGACGGCTGGCTCATCTGGCGCTCCCGGCGCTCGGGCCTGACGTGCGCTGGGACAGCGGGGTAGCGCAGGGTGACCAGATCACGCCCTACTACGATCCGATGATCGCCAAGCTGATCGTCCATGCGCACGACCGCGTGGCCGCAATCGCTCGGATGCGCATTGCGCTGGGTGAGCTCGAAATCATCGGTGTCGGCCACAACGTCGACTTCCTGGCATGTCTGATCGATCACCCGGCGTTCCGTGACGCGAGCGTGGATACCGGCCTGATCGAACGCGATATGCAATTCCTGGTGGCCAGCGGCCAGGCGCCGCCCGCACCCGTCGCCCAGGCCGCTGCGCTGGCCCAGCTGGCCTCCGAGCGACGCGCGAGCGCCCAAAATGACGACTCACCCTGGGCCGCCGGCGACGGCTGGCGCTTGAACAGCCAGTACAGCCGACGACTAAACTTTGCTGCGGGCGAGCACGATATTGCTGTCGACGTCGAGTACGCCGACGGCGCATGGCGCGTCGACGGACTCAGAGCGGCTCTGCACGTCGATGGGGTCGGCCACTATCGTGTCGTACTCGGAGGGCGACAGTTCGCAGTGCATATGGTCGAGCACGGCAGCGCCTGGCACGTCTTCCTGGGTGGGCAGCACTATCGCCTGGACTATCGCGATGCACTGGCCGAGGCCATTGCCAGTGAAGAAGTCGAGTCCGAGCTGACGGCTCCCATGCCGGGCCGGATCGTGTCCATACTCCAGGAGACCGGCACGCCCGTCGACAAGGGCGCGCCGTTGCTGGTGATGGAAGCCATGAAAATGGAGCTGACGATTGCTGCCCCGGCCAATGGGCGCGTGACCGCCTATTGCTGCGCCGAAGGCGACCAGGTCATGGACGGCGACGAGCTGGTTGAATTCGAGCCCGACGGCTGACGCCGACCCAGCCCGTAGCCGGATAACAACAACGGACGCAAAGATCGTCCTAGTACCTTATTTGATGTCATCGGCGAGACGAGAAGCGATCAGACGCAACGCCACAGGTGGCCGATTATCGACTCGCCCGAATGGCGCCTTGGGCAGGCTCTGCTGATAAAAATAAGGTGAAATAAGATACTTGCGTGCGACAGGAGAACAACATCATGGCCACGGAAAGCTACGAGCGCGGTCTGGACCGACCGCCGCTGCTCGATATGCCGATCGGCGATTGCCTGGACGCCACGGCAACCGCCTATCCCGACACGGCTGCGCTGATCAGCCGGCATCAGCGACTGCGCTATAGCTACGCCGAGCTGCGCGAGGAGGTGGATCTTGTAGCCCGGGCGCTGCTGGCATTCGGCATCGAACGCGGTGAGCGGGTAGGCATCTGGGCGCCGAACTGTGCGCAGTGGTGTATCACCCAGCTGGCGACGGCCAAGATCGGCGCGATTCTGGTCAATATCAATCCGGCTTATCGCGTCAGCGAACTGGAATACGCGCTTACACAGTCCGGCGTGGCAACGCTGGTCACCGACGGCGCGTTCAGGACATCGCACTATGTCGACATGCTCTGCGAGCTGGCGCCAGCCCTGCGCGACAGGCCTGCGAGTGAGCTCAAGAGCGAGCGTCTGCCGCAGCTCGAACGCATCGTCTGTCTCGACGAGACACGCGCCACGACCGGGATGTGGACCTGGGCGGCCCTGCGGGAACAGGCCGCTGGCATTGGCGCGCACGTGCTGGCCGAGCGCCAGGCCGCGCTCGATCCCTACGACGTGATCAATATCCAGTACACCTCGGGCACCACGGGTCGGCCCAAGGGTGCCGCGCTTACCCATCACAACATCCTGAACAACGGCTTCTTCGTCGCCGAAGAGATGGGCATCACAGCCGGCGACCGCGTGGTGATTCCGGTGCCGCTGTATCACTGTTTCGGCATGGTAATGGGCAATCTCGGCTGCATTACCCACGGCGCCGCGATGGTGTATCCCAACGACGGATTCGACGCCCGGCTGACGCTGGAAAGCGTGCAGGCCGAGCAGGCGAACGCGCTGTACGGCGTACCCACGATGTTCATTGCCGAGCTGGAACATCCCGAGTTTGCGAGCTTTGATCTGTCGAGCCTGCGCACCGGAATCATGGCCGGCACCTATTGTCCGATGGAGATCATGAAACAGGTGATCGAACGCATGCATATGGGCGGCGTCACGGTCTGCTACGGCATGACCGAAACCAGCCCGGTCAGCGTCCAGACCGGGCTCCAGACTCTGCTGGACAAACGCGTCGCCACCGCTGGCCGGGTCCATCCGCATCTGGAGATCAAGCTCGTCGATCCGGTCGACGGCCAGACCGTGCCCCGCAGCGAGCCCGGCGAGCTGTGTACGCGCGGCTACAGTGTCATGCGGGGCTACTGGAACAACGAGGAGGCGACGGCAGCCGCGATTGACGGCGACGGCTGGATGCACAGTGGTGATCTGGCCACCATGGACGACGACGGCTACATCGCAGTGACCGGACGTATCAAGGACATGATCGTACGCGGCGGCGAAAACATCTATCCGCGCGAGATCGAGGAATTCCTGGTCACCCATCCGGCTATCTCCGACGCCCAGGTATTCGGCATAGAGGACGCGACCTACGGCGAAGAAGTGGTGGCATGGGTCAAGCTTGTCGCCAACGCCCAGGTCGATGAAGAAGCGCTGCGTGTGTTCTGCTGTGAGCGCATCGCGCACTTCAAGATACCCCGCCATATTCGGTTCGTGGAAGAGTTTCCGATGACCGTCACCGGCAAGATCCAGAAATTCCGCATGCGTGGAATCGAGGCCGGGGAGCTGGGATTGACCGATCTAAGCTAATGGATCGGTGATATCACTGGAAAATACGGAGCCAAAGCCATGGCAGGACTTTATTTTGAGGATCTGATCGCAGGATGGTGCGTCGAGCATGCGCTGACGCGCACGATCACCGAGTCTGACAACATGCTGTTCTGTGGCATGACCATGAACCCGCAGCCGCTGCATATCGATCGACATTTCGCCTCACAGACCGAGTTCGGACGCCCGCTGGTCAACAGTCTTTTCACCCTCGGCCTGATGATCGGCATCTCTGTGCACGAGACGACGCTTGGCACCACGATTGCCAACCTGGGCATGACCGAAACCCGTTTCCCGGCGCCGGTATTTCACGGCGATACGCTGTCGGTGACGACCGAAGTTGCCAGCGCGCGCCCGAGCAAGTCAAAGCCCGACCGCGGCATCGTGGAATTCATCCATCGCGGCTATAACCAGGACGGCGTGGAAGTCGCATTCTGTCGCCGGCAGGCCCTGATGCGTCGCCGACCGAGCGAGGACGCACAATGACGCCCCGCAGCTATCTGTTTGTTCCGGGCGATTCCGTACGCAAAATCGACAAGGCAGCGAGCAGCAGCGCCGACGCGATCATTCTCGATCTCGAAGACTCGGTGGCGCCTTCGCGCAAGGACGAAGCGCTCAGGACCACCCGTGATTTCCTGGCCGCCTGGCAACCCGCACCAGACGCGCCCGAAGTCTGGGTTCGAGTGAACACGATCGATTCGAATATGGCGCTGGCCGAATTGTCGGCATTGCCGCTGGCGCGCATGACCGGCGTTTTCTATCCGAAACTGGCGTCGCATTCGCAGCTTGTTCAGATGGGCCACTGGCTGGACGCACTGGAACAACGTGACGGTCTCGCCGCCCAACCCGTCAGGATCGTAGGCATCATCACGGAAAGCGCGGCCGCGCTGGCAGGGGAGCAGGCGGCGACGCTGGCGCGCGGCCATCCGCGCCTGCGAGGCTATGCCTGGGGCGTTGAGGACCTGTCGGCCGATCTGGGTCGTGTGCCGCTGGGCAGTGCTGCGTCGGCTGACCGTCGAATCGCCGAATCGGTGCAGTTGCATTGTCTGTACACGGCGTCGGCGGCCGGCGTAGACGCCATCGACGGCATCAGCACTGCGATTCACGACATTGATGCATTGACCGAGGCTTGTCAGACGGCAGTTGGGCTTGGCTATACAGCCAAGATGGCAATTCACCCCGGCCAGATCGACACCATTCACCAAGCCTCGGCGCCGGCTGCCAGCACCATCGAGTGGGCAGAGCGTGTGCAGGCGTTGGTACGCGATCATCCGGAACAGAGCGTTTTTTCGCTCGACGGGCACATGCTAGACAAACCCCATGTCGATATCGCACAGCGCATCCTGGCGCGGGCTGGCCAGAAAGCGTGATTTCAGGATGCATGATCAGTGATTGAACTACCGATGCAGGGCTGAAATCTCGTCCGTAAATGAACGCCAATGCAGTAATCTTCCAGAGGCAAAAAAACATTTTATCCGCAGATGAACGCAGATTAAAAACGCACTGATTATCTACTCTTCTTGCGTTTCTGTCCCTCGTGCTTTTTACCGTTGAATGGAGCCAATCCAGGCCGCTATCGTCAGCTGATGATCGGCGAGGACTGCACCAATACGGAATCAACGCCTAACGCGGCGCCATCCGGATCGCGCCGTCGAGTCGGATCACTTCGCCGTTGAGCATGGGGTTGTCCAGGATCGATTTGACAAGCGTTGCGAATTCGGCCGGTTTGCCGAGCCGACTCGGATGCGGCACCTGTTCGCCGAGCGAATCCCGGGCTGCCTGCGGCAGTCCGGCCATCATCGGCGTTTCGAACAGACCGGGCGCGATCGCCACGACCCGGATGCGATGGCGCGCCAGTTCGCGCGCGGCGGGCAGGGTCAGGCTGGCCACGCCGCCCTTGGACGAGGCATAGGCGGCCTGTCCGATCTGGCCCTCGAACGCCGCGATGGACGCGGTATTGACGATCATGCCGTGTTCCTCGCCGGCCGGTTCGACGGCCGCAAGACGGGCGGCAAAGCGCGACATCACGTTGAACGTGCCGATCAGGTTGATCTCGATCGCGTTGCGAAAGACCTCGGCAGAATGCGGGCTGCCGTCCTTGCCGACCAGGCGCATGGCTGGTGCGATTCCGGCGCAGTTGATCAGTATCTGTGCGACCCCGTTGGCCTGTTCGGCTTCGGCCAGCGCGTGGTCGATGCGCTCGGCGTCGCGCACGTCGACTTCGGCGAACCGGGCGCCGATATCGGCCGCAGTCTGAGCCCCGAGATCTGCGTTCTGATCGAACAAGGTAACGCGCGCTCCGTGCTCCGTGAGCATTCTTGCCGTGGCCGCACCGAGCCCCGACGCGCCGCCGGTGACGATTGCTGGCGTATCCTGAATATTCATGGCCTGTCTCCTTGAACAAGTTCGCCTTGAACAATTTCTATGGCGAGCGCGACGGCCTCGCCGCCGCCCAGGCAGAGGCTCGCCACGCCGCGTTGCAGGCCGCGGTTTTCCAGAGCGCCGAGCAGGGTAGCCACGATCCGCGCTCCGCTGGCGCCAATCGGATGTCCCAGCGCACAGGCGCCGCCGTTGACGTTGAGCCTGTGGTCGGCAATACCGAGTTCCTGTGCGGCGATCATGGCGACGACGGCGAACGCTTCATTGACTTCGAACAGATCGACGTCGCCGACCGACCAGCCGGCGCGATCCAGCACCTTCTGAATCGCGGCGACCGGGGCGGTCGTGAAGCGCTGCGGCTCCTGTGCGTGGGCCGCATGTGCCACGATACGAGCCACGACCGGCAGGCCGCGGCTCTGGGCCGTCGAGGCGCGCATCAGCACAAGCGCAGCCGCGCCGTCGGATATCGAAGCCGAGTTGGCAGCGGTCACCGTGCCGTCGCGGGCAAAGGCCGGTTTAAGCTGGGGAATCCGGTCCGGATTGGTCTTGCCGGGCTGTTCGTCCGCCGACACGATGATTGGCCCGTCGCGCGTCGGCACCTCGACCGCTGCCATCTCGCGTTCGAACGCGCCCCCGGCAATCGCAGCATTCGCGCGCTCCAGCGAGCGCAGCCCGTAGGCGTCCTGGTCCGCGCGCGACAGGCCGTATTCGCGGGCCGTATCCTCGGCACAGGCGCCCATCAGCTTGCCTGGCTCGTAGGCATCCTCCAGCCCGTCGAAGAACATGGAGTCGATGAGCGTGTCGTGGCCCATTCGCTTGCCCGCGCGATGACGGCTCAGCAGATAAGGCGCGTTGGACATGGACTCCATGCCGCCGGCGACGATGATCTCCGCGCTGCCGGCCACGAGTATATCGTGCGCGATGATCGCGGCCTGCATGCCCGAACCGCACATCTTGTTCACGGTCGTGGCCTGGGTCGACTGGGCGAGGCCGGCGCCCAACGCAGCCTGGCGCGCCGGCGCCTGGCCCAGTCCTGCGGGCAGCACGCAGCCCATGATGATCTGGTCGACAGTGCCGGCGGCCAAACCTGAGCGTTCGACGCTGGCCCGTACCGCGACCGAGCCAAGAGCCGGCGCGCTCAGGCTGGACAGACTGCCCTGCAGTGCGCCCTGCGGCGTGCGGGCATAGCCTGTGATGACGATGGGATCATTCATGGTGCAGGTCCCCGGCTGGGAAAATGAATCGGGTTCGTTGCGTCAGCGGATGGGCCGATTCGAAAAGATGGCTTTCAAGTTATCCGAAATCGACCCGGTTATGCGACTCAAGTTCGACACAAAAATATTGTGGCGTGACGTATTCTCAGTGAATTACGCCAGCAGGCTGGGGCGTAATCGTCTGACCGCCTTGCGTATACCCGCGGGATCGAGGCCGGCCAGGTGGGCGTGAATCTGCCGATTTCCGTGCCCGTGCCGTTCTTTTCGTTCACCGGCGGTACGGCCAGGGTCTACAGTGGTTTGCATGCCTCTGGAAAACAGGGCTTTCGCTTCTTTACCGAAACACAGACCGTGATCTCACGCTGGCCCGATTCGAGTATCCCAGCCGGCGGGTCCAATCTGACAATCGGGATGACCTGAAATGGATTTCGAGCTGAACGAAGAACAACGCGCTTATCGCGAAGCGGCCAGCGACTTCGCCATGAACGAGATGGCGCCGCACGCGGCCGAATGGGATATCAACGCGCATTTTCCCAAGGACGTGATTGCACGGGCCGGAGAGCTGGGATTCTGTGGCCTGTATGCGCCCACCAGCGCAGGCGGGCTGGGCCTGCCGCGGCTGGATGCCTCGATCGTGTTTGAAGCGCTGTGCAAGGGCTGCACGACCACCACTGCGTTCATGACCATTCACAACATGGCGACCTGGATGGTCACCAGCTTCGGCAGCGATGAGCTGGTGGCCGAATGGGGCGAACCCCTGACCTCGGGGCAGAAACTGGCCTCGTATTGCCTGACCGAGTCGGGTGCTGGCTCGGATGCGGCCAGCCTGAAGACCACCGCTCGCCGCGACGGCGACGATTATCTGCTCAACGGCGGCAAGGTGTTTACCTCCGGCGCCGGCGAAACCGAAGCGCTCGTGGTCATGGCCCGCACCAGCGAAGACAAGACCAAAGGCATCAGTTGCTTTCTGGTGCCGGGCGACGCAGCCGGCGTGTCCTATGGTCGAAAAGAGCCAAAGATGGGCTGGAACGCCCAGCCCACGCGCTCGATCAACTTCGACGATGTGCGTATTTCGGCGCGACATCGGATCAGTGCCGAAGGCGAGGGCTTCAAGTTCGCCATGAAAGGCCTGGACGGTGGACGGATCAATATTGCGACGTGTTCGATCGGTACCGCCCAGGCAGCGATGGAAATAACCCGCGACTACATGAAACAGCGTCGCCAGTTTGGCACTCGCCTGGATGGTTTTCAGGCCCTGCAATTCAAGTTTGCGGACATGGCCACCGAGCTGGTGGCGGCGCGTCAGATGGTGCGGCTGGCCGCGAGCAAGCTCGATCGACAGGATCCCGAGGCCAGCAGCTATTGCGCCATGGCCAAGCGTTTTGCCACCGACGCTGGCTTCAACGTCTGCAACGACGCGCTGCAACTCCACGGCGGCTATGGCTATATCCGCGAATATCCGCTGGAGCGCATGGTGCGGGATCTCCGGGTGCATCAGATCCTGGAAGGCACCAATGAGATCATGCGGCTGGTCATCGCCCGTCGTGTTCTGGCGGACGGCGTCTTGGAACAGATGCAGTAGACACGATCGCTCGACAAGGCGATCAAAGGAGATGGCATGAGTCATATTCAGATGGAAAAGCAGGGCGTTGTGGCCGTGCTGACAATCAACAATCCGCCGGCCAATACCTGGAGCCGGGACGCCTTGGACGAGTTGTACGAGGCCGTCGAGGCGCTTGACGCCGATCCGGGCAACTACGCACTGGTGATCACGGGCGCCGGCGAGAAATTTTTCTCGGCCGGGGCTGATCTTTCGGCGTTCGCCCAGGGCGACAAGGCAGTGGCCTCGGATTGGGCCCGTGCTTTTGGCCGAGCGTTCGAACGCCTGTCGGCGTATCAGGGCGTATCCATTGCCGCCCTCAACGGTTTT
>JAQIBT010000107.1 GCA_027858915.1 Salinisphaera sp. | reverse complement strand
GACCGACTTGAGCGTCTTGAGCACGATGGCAGTGTTGATGTGCTGAACGCAGTCGTGCGGCAACAGAGTTTCGTTGATGAAGGCGGACAAGCCGGCGAGATCCGGTGTGACCACCTTGAGTACGTAGTCCATCGAGCCGGTCAGCTCGAACGCTTCAAGCACTTCGGGATGATCGTGCATGAGTTCGACGAATCGGTTGATGTTTTCACGATTATGGTTTGCCGAGGTGACCGAAATCAGCACAAGCAGATCGTAGCCGATCTTTTCCCGGTCGATATCGGCGTGATAACCGCGGATATAGCCGTCAGTTTCCAGTCGGGTACGCCGACGTGAGCACTGAGAAGCCGATAGTGAGACGCGTTCGGACAGTTCGTTCGAAGTCAGGCGACCATCGGCCTGCAGGTGCGCTAGGATTTTGCGGTCCGCCTTGTCTAGCCCGCATTTTGCATAAAACTCATCGGCGGCTTGCAAACAATTGGCTGAATGGTCTCACGACGAACTGATTAGCCATATTGCTGGCTGATTTCAATATTGGGCTAGGAAAAAGCGCGCGAAAGCCGCTGTGGCACTGGTTTTAGACAGGCTGCCCCTATTTCCAGACGCAAGAAAGCAGACCCGAACGCGCCGATTCGAGTCAAACAGATCAAATGATCGGGGGCCTTATCTGGGTCAGGCCGGTTGTCGGCGCGGTGGCGGAAACTGGACGCGATACAGAATCTCGGTCACGCGCTGCAGCAAACTGGCCACCGGACAGCCGGTCGGCAAGTGCAGCCTGATCCGGTCTTTATATTGCACAACCCGCACAGCGATCTTGAACAGCTTGGCGATCACCGTACTCGGTTGCGCCCGGGCCAGTTCGGTGTGCTTGAGCACGTCGCTGCGCAGGCTGTGATGCAGCACGTAGGCCGCCGCGGCATAGAACAAGCGCAGGTGATTCGCGACAAACGCCGAGTCCGACGTGCGATCGGCGGCGAGATCGTTCTTGATCACCTTGATATAGTTCTCGTCCTGGCCCCGCGGCGTATAGAGCCCGCTATACAGCATCTCGGGATCTGGCTCGGACAGCGAGGTCACGACATAGCGCGGATTCATGCCGAGCGCCATCGTCTCCGCCTTGAGAATCACGCGCGGCGTCATCGGCCACGATCTGGCCGCATAGGTCAGTTCGACATATGTACGGGTCGCTTGCGGGGCGGCGATGCCAAGCCGCTCGGCTTCGCGACAGCGCCTGGCATGCCACTGCTGATTGGCTGCAAGCGTCGGCGCGGCCAGCCGGTTGAGTTTGGCGTTACCGCCCAGGCCGAACAGGAAATCGGTGAGCGGGTCGTTGTCGGCGAGCGCCATCAGCTCGGGATTGGCAAAATGACTGTCGCCGCGCAACAGAATATGGGTATCAGGCCAGGCTTGGCGCAGGCGCCCCAGCACACGCGAAATGATCATCGCGTTTTCCGCACCGGTGGGCCGCTTGCCCGGACGCAGGGCCGCGGTAATGAACCGGCCGGACAGCCCCTCGAACAACAGCAGCGGCATATAGCAATACCCGCCGTAGTAATGATTGTAAAAACCAAACGCCTGCTGGCCGTGCGTCGTATCGTCGGTGTGATCCATGTCCAGCACGATTGCCGCCGGGGGCTCGGCATAGCTGGCGATAAACTGATCCACGAAGGCCGCCGCCAGACGATAGATATCCTTGGCCGACACCGCGTTTTCCAAACGAGAGAACGTCGCACCGCTGGCCAGCGCGCTGTCCTCGTCCCCAGGCGCGCGGCCCACGCCCATCTGAAACATCGGATCGTGACGCAGGGTATTGGCGTCGTTGCCATCCTCATAGGCGCTGGCGACCTGATACGTGCGCTGGGCCAGCAGATCGGCGATCTCGTGCCGGATATACGATGAATGCCGCGGATCCACGACGGCGGCCGACAGACGCTCGGTCAGGCCGATGTGCTGATCGACCGAACGCAACAACAGCGGCCCCACGTCGGAGGATAAGGTGCCGCCGTCGAAATCGCCACGGACCGTCCGGCCGTCCACGGGATCAAATCGCAGCGGGATTACGTTAGAATCTGCCATTGGCGAACCTCGAGGTGCTTTGTCCAAAGCGCTTGTTGTTGAACACCCATTATATCAATGGGTTGCTCGAGGTTCGCCTCTCTTTGTGCAAAATCCGGGCTAACAATCGAGCTGAACACGAGATATCTCACAGTGCGATGAGTATCAAACTGCTTCTTGACCCAAATTCGAGGCCAAAGCAGCGCTTGCGGCCCTGAAGGGTTGAGTGCGTTCTAGTCGGGCATAAATGGTGTGGTTCATCGATGTGACGTATCTGCCCATGGCGTATGGTTTATATGTCATCGCAGTGATGGGCTGGTACTCTCGCGAAGTGCTTTTTTGGCGTATGGTGCCATGGGAGGAGTGCGTTCAATCGCTGTGCTGGTCGCCACTTTTAACCGTGCGGCGTATCTCCGCGAGTGCATCGACAGCCTACTCGCCCAGACTCGGCCTGGAGACCAGATTATCGTTATAGACGATGGCTCCGCGGACGATACGGAAATCGTGGCGCGTAGCTATGGCGAGCAACTTCTGTATCTGCGACAAGTCAACAGCGGAAAATCCATCGCGCTGAACCTCGGCATGGAGCATGTCACCAGTTCCCATGTCTGTTTTTTTCGACGATGATGACTTCATGCTCCCTGAAGCGCTTGCTCTCCATAGCCAGGCGCTGCGTTCGGCACCGGAACAAGCCTATAGCTACAGCTCGCACCTGGTCTTTAATACCTGAGGAAATCCCCCGGCTTTGCCGGGGGACTCCAAAGGTTTGACCTATACCGCGGTCATCATGAATCTGAGATCTCGACCAAGAGATAAGGATTCACAATGAAAGCGTAT
>JAQIBT010000088.1 GCA_027858915.1 Salinisphaera sp. | reverse complement strand
GTACCACCGTAATCGGACTGAAATACCGGTAGCGTACCCGTATAGTCCTTCGCGATCGCCGTAACTGGCACGGCTGGAATCACTAACACCACGACACTGACCCAGCCCGCAACACGCCACCGGAATAACGGACTGCGAGCGTAGCGGGAATCAATCATCAGCCCCACCTTTTTCGAGAACCCGTTCCCGGCAGTCATTCCCCGACGGCGAGTGGGCGAGAAGTTGCGCCATGGCATCGCGAATCCATACAAACGCAGCACCTTTCAAAGGCAGCGAAGCGACCACCTGAGTGCCGGGCGAGACCGGACCATCGGCGTAGTTCCACGCCTGGACGCCGTAATGATCGATATTCCCGTAGGGATCGACGACAGCAATTTCCGGCGCACTGCCTTTTCTGGTAGCCGGCATGGCTTTCTCTACCGTGGATAGCTTCATGCCTGAATGCCATGGCAACGCGTGCACGCCGGTAGCGTCCCAAACAGTCACCGTTGAAGGGACGTCGCAGGCGCCGATCGCGGCGATACTGCTGATGGGCGGGTTCTGGTTGACATGCGACAGCAGAAACGACGGCGACCAATCCCCCGGTTGGCGAAACTTGTCTATGGCGGCGAGGCGCTTCTGCCACGCGCTTACTGCACTGGTAAGCTGCGGATATCCGTCATCATGGAGCCGCCAGGAGAGTCGCTTGTATTCGTTGAACAGATCGCGACGCGCGCCCTGCTGGCTTTGCTGAGTCGCGTCGGCGCGGATGTACGAATAGGGCCAGGCCACATCCGAGATATTCGGGAACGCGAGCCACGCCTTGAGCAGGGACGACGGCTGCTGTGCATAAGCACAGGCGCTGCCGGTGCCTAATAGCAGCGCCACTACGCAGCGCCCAAGCCAGCGCTTTCCCCGTACGCGAACCCGCGTCACGGGCATTTCCCGGTCATTGACATGGCTTGTTGACGCCCCCAAACGGTTTACAGAAAAGCCCGACGAAGTGTTACCACCAGGGCCGTGCAACCTGCCACGCATACTCTGGCCCACCCGGCCAGGCAACGACATCACCTGCCCAGATACGATTGTCTTTCGGGTCGATCCAATAGATCGATTTTGTATGCTTGCCGGAATTCCACGACATCGACTGGACGCACTTCTTGAGCGGCAATGTGGCCAAGGGAAGCTTGACCGGCCTTGTTCTCCCAGCGCAACTCAATGTTGCCTCGGCCGCACCGCTGTGAAGTCTATCATCGCGACCGCGCCAGCTGCGTAACACCTTGTATTCAACCGGCGAGGCTAGATCTTGCGCAAACGGTGAAGCCTGGCCAGCGTTATCCGTAAGGCCCGTGATCTGCGTCATTTCCAGGTTTGAATCCAGACCCGACGTCGATTGCAGATAGCCTTGTCGAAGGACGACGGTTTCGGCCTGGCTGGACTGCCAGAAAGTCAGGCCCGAGGATTGTTCGGCGAGAATCAACAGGCCGCTGCGATGCCCGGCCGAAAACTTGATGGACGCATAGCTCACCTTGGCCGCCACCTTGGAAACATCGGACCCACTACCCGGCACGAATGCGCCAAGCGTGGCGAGCAGCGGATGGTTCTGACTGTCGACACAGCCAGCAAGCCCACCGGCAAGCAACAGCGCACCCACACAAAGAAAGACCGCCGATCGGCGGTCTTTCTTCACGCTATCGCGTTGTCGCGATTTTGACATCGCGCTGAATTTCAACTTAGTTGGTGCCAGTCGTACCGGTGGTTCCGGTGGTGCCGGTCGTACCAGTGGTGCCAAGATTGACGTTCTTGTTGTTGCTGCCACTATCGGCTACGGCGAACGCAGCGCCGATGACTGCAGCGGCACCCACAGCGGCCAACGCACCATAAGCAAGCGTCTGACTGTTATTGGAACCAGCCGGACCACCCGACGCCGGATAAGTGGTCGAATCGGAATTGCCCTGCGCGAAAGCAGCAACCGGAGCCAGCGCGAACATGGCAGCGATACTGGAAACAGCAATAATTTTTTTCATCGTTTTGCCTCCCTAGGGGCACTTGAGCGAACTGAAAGCTCTTTAAAAATACACCAGCGCAACACAGTGCGCAAGGTCGAATTGTAAAACTTCACCACAGGAATCGGCAAATCGATTCAAGACTTTAGGGCTGTTGAATCGTCACACTCGATGTCATTGTCTCGATGCGCGCGAACCATTCGTCGGCTCGCAGCCATCACGCGTCGATTGCAGCCCCATCGCCAGCGCTTTCGTTTGCCAGCGGCTCACCGCAAAACTTCAGCAATGGACGATAGGCGTCGACGCATGCGTAGTGTATCGGCTTTGAACTGCCCCGCCTATCCCCAGCCGGCATCAGGCAAGCAGGCCAAGGGCGACCAGCGCATCACGCACCGGCTTGTGGAAGTGATCTGCCAGCGGCGTGAGCGGAAGCCGAATACCAGGTTCAATATGCCCCATTTCCGCCAGCGCCCACTTGACCGGTATGGGGTTGGCTTCGAGGAACAGTGCGGCATGCAGCGGTTGGAGCCGGGCATCGAGCTCTTCTGCCTTCCGGCGATCGCCGTCGACCGCCGCTCGACACATCTCGCTCATCAGGCGCGGCGCGACGTTTGCCACCACGGAGATATCGCCCTTGGCGCCTACCAGCATGGATTCCATCGCGGTGCCGTCGTCGCCGGTATAGATGTGCATGCCATCGCCGACCTGTTCGATGAGGTCGTGAATACGTTCGATCGAACCCTTGGCCTCCTTGATTGCGACGATATTATCGATCTCGGCCAGGCGCGCGACGGTCTCGGGAAACATGTCGACGCCGGTACGGCTCGGTACATTATAGAGAATCTGCGGAATGTCGACGGCCATTGCGATCGCATGGAAGTGCCGATACAAGCCTTCCTGACTGGGCTTGTTGTAATACGGGCAGACCAGCAGGCTGGCGTCTGCGCCTACGCGCTGGGCATGGCGGGTCAATCGGATGGCCTCGTCCGTCGCGTTGCCCCCCGTGCCGGCAATGACCGGGATGCGTTTATCGACGATCTCGACCGTCCGTTCGATGACTTCGTCGTGCTCTCTGAAGCCGAGGGTCGCGGACTCGCCGGTCGTGCCGACCGCCACGATGCCGCTGGTTCCTTCCTTGATATGCCAGTTGATCAGCGTTTCCAGCGACTTCCAGTCGACGCTGCCGTCGACGTGCATGGGGGTGACAATGGCCACCATGCTGCCGCCCAATCGATTCTTGATTTCCACCACGTGTGCTCCTCAGCAATGCGCGCAGCGATTGTAACCACCTTGAAGCGACCTGTTAATAATCGTACTTGCTATTCGCAGCCATCCAGCGGCTTCACCCCTTCCCGGCTGCGCTGCTCAGCGCTTCGCCCAAGGGGTTGAGGGTAAAACAACACGAAGCAGCTGCGGCGGAATCGTCTTTCAGCTTTCGAGTTCGAGATTGAACTCCGTGTTTTGCGGCGAGAAGCGCGGCGCGGTCGATTACCGCGGCGCCTGCGGGGTTCCTGCGAGTGGTAACATGGCCCGCTTTTCTGTCCAACCGGTCTACCTTGGGGAGCCGTGCCCATGCCGGAAATCAAGAAACATCTATCGATCGTCGCGCTCGGGGCCAATCGTGACAAGCTGGCGCGGGATCTGGTAACCGCAATCGCTCGTCGAGGCTGCGAAATAGTGGAATGTCGTATCACGCCGCTCGGTGATCGATTCTCGGCCTGTCTTCTGCTGGCCGGCAATTGGAGCGCCATGGGCAAGATGGAGAGTGCCCTGCCCGGGCTCGCTGAACACCTGGGGCTGTCTATTCAGTTCCAGCACACCCGGCCCGCTCCGGCTGAGCCGGATTATCGCCCTTACGCGGCAGAAGTCGTGGCGCCTCAGCATGCCAAGCTTCTGGGTGAGCTGATCGGGTTTTTCACCGAGCAGGACGTTCGCGTACACGAAGCCAGTGTGCAGGCCTACCAGTCTGGGCTGACGGGCGCGGATATGTGCACGCTTCATATGTCGTTGCAGGTGCCGGTGGATCATCATCCACAGACGCTGCGCGATGCGTTTATGGATATTTGTGACGATCTGCATGCCGATGGCCTGCTGGATCCGATCAAGAGCTGACCTGCCTGAAGGGCTTCTGGCTATCCTCTGCGCCGGCCATGCGCCGCGTCATTCACCAACAGACCGAAAGGCCCCATCCAATGACCATCGGACAGAATACAAAGGCCCCGGCCTTCGAGGCGCCGGCGACAGGCGATCAGACCCTGTCGCTGGAGAGCTTTGCCGGCCGCACGCTGGTACTTTATTTTTACCCACGCGACAACACGCCGGGCTGTACCCAGGAAGGCGAGGCTTTCCGCGATCTGTATGCTGATTTCCAGGCCGCAAACGCCGAGGTTGTCGGTGTGTCGCGCGATTCACTTCGCAAGCACGACAACTTCCGCGCCAAGTATGACTTTCCGTTTCACCTGATCAGCGACGCCGATGAATCTCTGTGCAAGGCGTTCGACGTGTTGAAAGAAAAAAACATGTACGGTCGCAAGCATATTGGTATCGAACGCAGTACCTTCGTGATCGACGGTCAAGGCGTGGTACGTGGCATCTGGCGCGGCGTGAAAGTTGCCAAGCACGCCGACGAAGTGCTGCAGACGGTGCGTGATCTGGGCTGATATCGGGCCCGACAACCGACAGCGTTTAGCCAAGACCGGAGACTTGTTGATGCCAAAGCGGGTGCTAGTTCTCGATACCAACGTGCTGATGCACGATCCCACTGCGCTGTTCCGTTTTCAGGAACACGATATTTTCATTCCGATGGTCGTGCTCGAGGAACTGGACGCCGGCAAGAAAGGCGTTTCGGAGGTTGCCCGCAACGTCCGTCAGGTCAGCCGGTTTCTTGATGAGTTGATGGCCGGCAAGCGCCACGCCGAGGTTGAAGCTGGACTTGATCTGAACCAGCGGCTCGATTCCGCCGCCAGCTCACGGAATGGCCAGGAACCCCCACAGGCCAGCGGCCGTCTGTTTTTCGAGACACGTCCGGCCGAAGGCGTACTGCCTGCGGTGATGCCGGGCAGCAAGGCCGACAATTCGATCCTGCTGAGTGCGTTGTCGCTACGCCAGGTGTTTGACGGCGTGGAAGTGGTTTTGGTGTCCAAGGACATCAACCTGCGCATCAAGGCGTCGATCATCGGCATCGAGGCCGAGGATTATTTCAACGACAAGGTTCTGGAAGATCTGGACCTGTTGTATACGGGCTACGCCGCGCTGCCCGACGATTTCTGGGACCAGCATGCGGCAGACATGAAATCCTGGCAGGACATCGGCCGCAGCTTCTACCAGGTGACCGGCGAGGACGTCGACGACTGGCACGTCAACGAGCTGCTGTATTTCGACCACGAGAACGATGTCGAGCTGATCAGCCGTGATATCGAGGGCCGCACGGCGACGCTGGAACTGGTCGACGATTATCGCGAAGGCAAGCGCAATGTCTGGGGCGTACACGCCCGCAACCGCGAACAGAACTTCGCTCTCAATCTGCTGATGGATCCGGACATCGACATCGTGACTCTGCTGGGTGCGGCCGGCACCGGTAAGACGCTGCTGACGCTGGCGGCCGCCCTGGCGCAGACGCTTGACGAATCGCGCTACCGCGAAATCATCATGACGCGAGTGACCGTGCCTGTCGGCGATGATATCGGGTTTTTGCCCGGCACCGAGGAAGAGAAGATGACGCCCTGGATGGGCGCGCTCATGGACAACCTCGAAGTGCTCACCAGCAGCGGCAGCACGTCCGACTGGGAACGCGCTGCCACCAACGAACTGCTGGCCAACCGGATCAAGATCCGTTCGGTGAACTTCATGCGCGGGCGAACCTTTCTTGAACGGTTCGTGATTCTCGACGAGGCCCAGAACCTCACGTCGAAGCAGATGAAAACGCTGATCACGCGCGCAGGTCCGGGCACCAAGTTTGTCTGCCTGGGCAATCTGGCGCAGATTGATACCCCGTATCTCACCGAAACCAGCTCGGGCTTGACCCGTGTGGTCGATCGTTTTCGCAGCTGGCGCCACGCCGGGCACGTCACGCTGGCCCAGGGCGAACGATCGCGCCTGGCGCACTACGCGTCTGATAGGCTCTGAATGGGGCATCAGAAAGCATAGGCGCCTACGCTGGAGAAACACATGCGACCGCGAACGCGCCGATTTTGTTTCTATGGCGCAGACTCCTGCGAGCTGTTAAAACCGAACGTTGGCCACTGTGGTATCCGGAGATTTCGATGAATCAAGCAGCATCTCTTTTCGACCCTGCCGAGCACGCCGAGCGCGCCAGCCCACCCGACAAGCCGACGATCATCGCCGCGTTACAGGCACAATTGCCGGCGGAGATGATTCTGACCGAAGCCGAGGATCTGCGCCCGTTCGAATGCGACGGCCTGTCAGCGTATCGACAGGTGCCGATGATCGCTGTGCTGCCGGCCACGATCGAGCAGGTACAGGCAACGATGCGGGTGTGTCATGCCATGGATGTGCCGGTGGTGGCACGCGGTGCCGGTACCGGGCTTTCCGGCGGCGCCCTGCCACTGGACAACGGCGTATTGCTATCGCTGGCGAAGTTCAACCGCGTACTGGATATCGATACTCAGAATCGCCGCGCGACCGTGCAACCGGGCGTACGTAATCTGGCGATCTCCGAGGCCGTTGACCATCTCGATCTGTACTACGCGCCGGACCCCTCCTCGCAGATCGCCTGCTCTATTGGCGGCAACGTGGCAGAGAACTCTGGCGGTGTGCACTGTCTGAAATACGGCCTGACCACGCATAACATCCTGCAGCTGGAAATCGTCACGGTCGACGGCGAGCGCCTGACTCTTGGCGGTGCCAGCCTGGACAGCCCGGGCTACGACCTTCTGGCGCTGATGACAGGGTCGGAAGGTTTGCTCGGCGTGATCGTGGAGGTCGTGGTCAAACTGCTGCCCAAGCCAGAGCTGGCGAAAGTGGCCATGGTCGCGTTCGACGACGTGCGCGCGGCAGGCGATGCGGTGGCAGCCATCATCAACGCAGGCTGCGTACCGGCCGGGCTGGAAATGCTCGACAGCCCGGCGATCATCGCCACCGAGGAATTCGTCCACGCTGGCTATCCGCTGGATGCGGCGGCGATTCTGCTCTGTGAGGTCGACGGCCCAGCGGCTGAAGTGGAGGAAGATATCGAACGGGTCCGGGAGATTGTGGCCGGCTGTGGCGCCACCGATGTGCGTATCTCGCGCGATGCCACTGAGCGCGCGCTGTTCTGGGCGGGCCGCAAGGCAGCGTTCCCTGCGATGGGCCGGATCTCGCCCGATTATTACTGCATGGACGGCACGATTCCGCGCAAGGCGCTGGCTGACGTATTGATCGGCATTGGCGAACTATCGAAAAAATACGGCCAGCGGGTCGCCAATGTCTTCCATGCCGGCGACGGCAACCTGCATCCGCTGATTCTCTACGATGCCAACAATCCCGGCGAGCTGGAAAACACCGAGGCATTCGGCGGCGCGATCTGCGAGCTGTGTCTGGAACACGGCGGCACGATTACCGGCGAGCACGGCGTGGGCGTCGAAAAGATCGACCAGATGTGCGTACAGTTTCCGGCGGCTGAACTCACCCAGTTTCATGCCGTGAAAGCCGCCTTCGACCCGCGTACTCTGCTCAACCCCGGCAAGGCCGTACCGACGTTGCATCGCTGTGCCGAATTCGGCGCAATGCATGTGCACAACGGCCAGGTTCCTTTCCCCGAACTGGAGCGCCTGTGACACTCACGACCTCTCGCGACAACACGCGTGATGATCCCAGAGATAACGATATCGCCGAGTCGCTGGCGGCGGCGGTTACAGAGGCGTTCGAAAACAGCACACCGATTGCCATACGCGGTGGCGACACCAAGGCGTTTCTTGGCGAATCCGGCAGCGCCGAGCAATCGCTGGATATCACCGGCCACCGGGGCGTCGTCAGCTACGAGCCCGGCGAACTGGTGATTACCGCGCGCGCGGGCACGCCGCTGGCGGATATCGAGCGCACGCTCGCCGACTCTGGACAGGCGTTGGCATTCGAACCGCCCTATTTCGGCGACGCCGCTACGTTGGGCGGCACGATTGCGACCAATCTCGCTGGGCCGGCACGGCCATTCACCGGCGCGGCGCGCGATTTCGTGCTCGGCGCCCGTATTATCAATGGGCGCGGCGAGATCCTGCGATTTGGCGGCGAGGTGATGAAAAACGTGGCCGGCTATGATCTGTCGCGCCTGATGGCCGGCGCCTTCGGCACGCTCGGCGTGCTGCTGGACGTGAGCCTCAAGGTGCTGCCCCGCCCGCGGGCCCAGGTAACACAGAGGTTCGAGCAGGATCAGACAGCGGCTATCCAAAATTTTTGCCAGCTGGGCCGCAAACCCTGGCCGATCACGGCCTCCTATTGGGAAGACGGGACAACCTATCTACGCCTGGCCGGTGCGTCGTCGTCCGTCAGCGCCGCGCAGAAAAGCCTGGGCGGCGAAATGCTGAGCGACGACGTCGCGTTCTGGCGCGACGTCCGTGAGCAGCAGCGACCGCTGTTCACCGACGCCAAGTCACTTTGGCGCCTGTCAGTCGCACCGGCCACGCCGGTACTGGATATCGCCGGCACGACCGCCATGGACTGGGGCGGCGCGTTGCGGTGGCTGGCTGGAAACGATGACGAGCAAGGGATTCGTCAGCGGATCAGTCAGCACGGAGGACACGCCACGGTGTATCGCGGACAAGCGTCCTCACGCCTGCATCCGTTGTCGCACTCCATGATGGCGGTGCATACCCGACTGAAAAACGCGCTCGATCCTGCCGGCATACTCAACCCGGGCCGAATGTACGCCGATTTTTGACCTTGTCTGGCTCATGCAGCATAACGAGGATGCCAGGAGGCTGTGTCAGACCCAAGGCCAACCTGCTTCGCCGCCGCAATCACGGCGCAATAGCGCTGTCTTGCTCGCTGCAATCGCCTGAGTCCGACAGCTACCGGCGTTGAAAACGCTGCCATTATGGACCGTATCGACGCGGTTCGAACACTGACGAAAACCGGTACGCCGGAGGATTATTCGCATGCAGACCTCGATCATCGACGCTATTCGGAATACGCCGGATGGCCGCGAAGCCAATCGCATTCTGCGCGCCTGCACGCACTGCGGTTTCTGTACCGCGACCTGTCCGACCTACCAGCTGACCGGCGACGAGCGAGACGGGCCGCGTGGGCGTATCTATCTGGTCAAGCAGGTGCTGGAAGGCCATACGCCCACGGCAAAGACGCAGCATCATCTGGATCGCTGTCTGACCTGCCGTGCATGCGAAACCACCTGCCCCTCGGGCGTCGAGTATGCAAAGCTGGCGGATATCGGTCGTGGCTTAGTGGAACAACAGCTTACGCGTCCGCGTCGCGAACGCCTGCTTCGCTGGGTGCTCCGGCATGTCGTTGCGCATCGACAGCGGTTCGCCCTGCTACTGGCGCTGGGCCAGGCTGCACGTCCGCTGATGATCGGTCGCCTGGCATCTCTTAAATCCAAGATTCCGCCGCGTCGTGCGTCTTCGGTACCCAGTCACGACCGCATAGGCCATTCGGCGGCCAGCTCTGGCCGCTCCATGCTGTTGTTCGACGGGTGCGTACAACCCAGCGCCACACCACACACCAATGCGGCCGCCACACGATTATTGAACCGGTTGGGGGTGCGGGTGATCACACCGACCGGTGCCGGCTGCTGTGGCGCGCTGAGCCAGCATCTGTCGTATCGCGACGAAGCCTTGGACTACGCGCGCGCTAATATCGATGCTTGGTGGCCCCATATCCGTGCCGGCGCTGAAGCCATTATCGTCTCGGCCAGCGGCTGCGGCGCCGAAATCGTCGAATACGGCTATCTGCTGCGCAACGACCCGGCCTATGCCGAGCGCGCAGCGCGAGTGTCGGCGCTCACCCGCGACTTGAGCGATGTCCTGGCCGCGGAGAACCTCAGCCGGCTGGACGACATCGGCCATGGCCAATCCGTGGCCTATCATCCGCCGTGCACACTGCAGAACGCCCCGCATCTGCACGATCACGTCGCCGAGATTCTTACTCAGGCGGGTTATACGCTCAAGCCGGTGGCCAATGCGCATCTGTGTTGCGGCTCCGCGGGAAGCTATTCTTTATTACAACCCGAGATGGCTGGCGCACTGCGTGAGAACAAGCTCCGTAGCCTGACCGCAGAAAACCCTGACGTCATCGTCACGGCCAATATCGGCTGTCAAATGCATCTCGAGTCCGCAACCGGCGTGCCGGTCCGGCATTGGATCGAGCTGTTGGAGCCGGCTGCCTGAATCTGCGGATAAACAGTCTTCTGTCTATTGGCAGGCCATCCACTGGGCGGGTTGGCATCAGAACTGCTCAGGCGGCGCGCCGGGCGGGGCCGATCGCGGCCAGGCCTTGAGCACGGCGTGTACCAGGGTTGCCAGCGGAATGGCGAAGAAGACGCCCCAGAAGCCCCAGATGCCGCCGAAGAACAACACGCCGACGATAATGGCGACCGGATGCAGATTGACGGCTTCCGAGAACAGAATCGGCACCAGGACGTTACCATCGAGCATCTGCAGGACGGTATAGGCAATCAAGACAGTGAGTGTGTGGGTTTCGGCGCCCCACTGCGAATAGGCCACGAGCATGACCGGAATGGTCATGCCAAAAGCGCCAACATAAGGCACGAGAACCGACAGGCCCACCAGCACCGAGAGCAGCATGGCGTAGTTGAGCCCGAGCGCCCAGAACGTGATGTAGGCCGCCACCCAGACGATGACGATCTCCACGGCCTTGCCGCGCACGTAATTCCCCAGCTGGACGTTGACCTCGCCCCAGACCCGCCGCACCAGGGCGCTGTTACGTGGCACGAAGCCAGACGCCCAGACCAGTATGGCCTGCTTGTCGCGCAGCATAAAAAAGACCATCAGCGGCACGAGCACCATGTAGACGCACAGATACAGCAGGCTCGCGCCTACCATAAGCGAGCTACTGAGCATGGTCTTGCGCATGGAACCGACATCGAACGAGACGTTGCCGGTCAGCGCCGCGATCTGATCCGGGGTGATCAGCGCCGGATAACGTTGCGGCAGCGAACTGATCCATTCCTGGGCGCGATGCACCAGCCCGGGGAGTTCCTGAAGAATCTGCGCGGCCTGGCGCGTGAGCAAGGGCAGCAGCGCGAAACTGATCAGCACGACGCTGATCAACAGCGCGGTGGCAACCACCGCCGCCGCTACCGAACGTGGCACATGCAGGCGCCGTAGCCAGAGAACCGGCGTCTCTAGCAGATAGGCAAGCACCAGCGCCGCCAGTACCGGCGTCATCAAACGGCCCAGCAACATCACGAGCAGGACACCGGCGAGCAGAATCAGGATCAGTGATACCACTTGCGGGTCGGAAAAATGGCGCGAGAACCAGGCGCGCAGTACGTTCATGGCTGCGGCTCCGGCAACAGTGGATCAATCGGCCGTCGCAAGACGACCGCATCGTATGGCTGTGACAAATCAACTCCTGATTTTGTTGCTGGCTGTGGTTGGCTGCTGCGTCGCGGCGTCGTATGAAATGGCAACACGCCCTGGTCTCGGTCTATGATGATTAGCCTATCTTCCAATCGTGACACCATGCTGAAGCGGATTCATGTGCTGGTCGCGGCAATGGCATGCGCTGCAAGCATGACAGCATTTGCCGCCGGCTCGGACTACAACCTGCCCGATATGGGCCAACCTGCGGACACCGCGATGACCCCGGCTCAGGAGCGAAAGGTGGGCGCGCAGGTTGTCTACCAACTGCGCTCGCAACAGGCGATCGTCGACGATGTCGAACTCGAAGCCTATATCAACCGTATCGGCCGACGGCTTGCCCGGCATACCGACCGCAGCCCGAATCTGTTCGATTTCTATGTCATAAAATCGGACCAGATCAATGCGTTTGCGCTGCCCGGTGGATATATCGGCGTCAACTCGGGCCTGATAACGGCCACCGACAGCGAAAGCGAACTGGCAAGCGTGATGGCGCACGAGATCGCCCACGTCACGCAGCGCCACATCGCTCGGCAGATAGCCGAGAGCCGCGGCGACACCATTGCCACGATGGCAACCGCGATTGCGGCGGCGGTGATCGGCGCCGCTGCCGGCGCCGGGCAAGCGGTACCCGCCGCCATCATGGGCGGGATGTCGCATCTGGGCATGCAGCAGATCAGCAATACGCGCGCCCATGAGTATGAGGCCGACCGCGTAGGCATCCGTACCCTGGCGCGCTCCGACTTCGATCCGACGGCGATGGCCCGGTTCTTCGAAAAAATCCAGCGTCAATCCGATCTCTATGGCCAACAGCTGCCGCAGATCCTGCTGACTCACCCGGTGAGTACGACCCGCATGGCCGAGGCCGAATCGCGCGCAAAAGATTATCCGGATGTGCCGGTTCATGTAAGCCCGGATTATGCCTACATGAAGGAACGGGCGCGCGTGTTGCAGACCAGCAACTACGGCGACCTGAATGATTACTACCAGCGCCGGCTGGCCCGTAGCCCGAGCGCTGCCGAGCGCTACGGCTACGCCCTGGTGCTGGTCCAGCTTGGCCGCACCCGACAAGCGATCCCGATTCTGACCGCCGGAATGAAGGCTCATCCCGATATCCTGGCCTGGGCCATGGCGCTGGCGAACGCACAGACGCACATCGGGGACAGCGCACAGGCAGACAAGATTCTCAAAGCTGCGCTCAAGCGGTTCCCGAACCGCGATACGCCCAAACTCGCCTATGCCCAGGCGTTGCAGGCTCAAGGGCAGCCGGGCGCCATGCGCAATTTCTTGATTTCACAAGAACATATTCTGTCGACCTATCCACTCGCCCAAGAGTTGCTGGCACGGGGCGCGGGCGATCAGGGCAAACTCGGTGAGGCCTATTATCGCCAGGCGCGCTACTTTGCGATGCTCGACGATTATCCGCAGGCGATTAACCAGCTACGCACGGCGCTGCAGACGGCCAAACTCAGCCCGTACAACACGTCGCGGCTGCACGCGCTGCGCGACCAGATGGTCGTCGCCTGCCGGCGCGCCTGGTCGGAGTCGGAGTGTCGCCGCGGGGTCAAGGAAGGCAATGATTATTAGGGCCTGTTGCCGTTTCATACGGTCCCGCGTTGTGACCCCTGAAAATATTTACCATGGCGCGCCAGGCAAGGCGCAGAGCGCCGGCCGCAGTCCTCTGCGGTCAAGCTCTGCAACGCCGGATGGTGTGCCATCTTTTATCGACTATGGGGGGCCGCAACCCCCAATAAATTTCGACGGGACGACATCAGCGGCTGCCAGCGGGACAGGGATCAGGGGCTATCGGCCTCACGCATCTTGAACGGGCACGCTCCGAAAATTGGAGAGCTTGGCTTCTGCGTCCTTCAATTTGCGGCGAGTGCTGGAAAGACGCGTTCGTAGCTTGGCGATACGCAACCCACAGACAATCAGCGCAAGAACCAGCCCGATCACGAACGCGATCGCCAGCAGCAACACCAAGGGCGCATCCACAGACGTCCAAAGCAGATCGACCGAAGTCGATGCGTAATTGAGGAATCCGAATACGACGCCAACGAACAGCGCGATTATGATGATCAGGTTGCGAATCAGGCGTAGCATCGGGTGTCCGTATTGTCTGAAGACAGGTTGTCGCCAAGTGGCGAATAACCCATGATATCAGCCGTTCTCGATATTGACCCGCTCACGCAGTTCCTTGCCGGGTTTGAAATGCGGCACATACTTGCGCGGGATATCGACCGATTCACCGGTTTTTGGATTACGGCCTCGACGAGCCGGTCGATGGTGAACCGAAAAGCTGCCGAAGCCGCGTATCTCGACTCGCCCGCCGTCGGCCAGCTCTCCGATTACGCCGTCCAGCAGCAGTTTGACAGCAAGCTCGACGTCTCGCTGCGATAAATTCGGCTGGCGTTGTACCAACCGCTCGATTAGCTCCGATTTAGTCATTCAGCGCTCTCCCTAGAAACGCCGCCCCCAGAAAATGATGTGCTGTTCAATCAGTCACATCCCCCATTAATAACAAAGGCTATGAAAAAAGGAGAGCGCGCGCAAGCACTCTTCGTGATTTCGTAGCGCTGTCACCTGATGTTGTCGTCCGAAAGACACACCCGGTCGCATTGACGAGACAAGGGGAGAACCGTTGGTTCTCCCCTCTTTTTCCACCTCGGGCCGGTCACCCACAAACGAGTGCGGGCGTGCGCCGGCCGATCTCGCAATCAGCTGTTGCGATCGCTGGCGTTGATCTGCTCCTTGAGCAGGTCGCCGAGGCTGGTCGTGCCGGTCGAGGCATCGGTATCCGCGTAATCGCGCATTGCCTGCTGCTCGTCCTTCTCGTCCTTGGCTCGAATCGACAGGCTGATCGTGCGATTGCGCCGATCAACGCCTACAAAGCGCGCATCGACAGCAGCGCCCTCGGACAAGGCGCTACGCGCGTCCTCCACGCGGTCACGGGAGATGTCCGAGGCGCGGATATAACCGACCACGTCGTTGCCGAGATCGACCGTTGCGCCGCGCGCATCGACCGTACCGATCTTGCCGGAGACGATGCTGCCCTTGGGATGATCGGCTACGAAGTTGCCGATCGGATCCTGCGCCAGCTGCTTCACGCCCAGCGAAATACGCTCGCGATCGGCGTCGATCGACAACACCACGGCCTCGACTTCTTCGCCCTTGGTGTAGTTGCGTACCACGTCTTCGCCGGACTCGTTCCACGACAGATCCGACAGATGCACCAGACCGTCGATGTTGCCCGGCAGACCGACGAAGATACCGAAGTCGGTGATCGACTTGATCTGGCCCGACACCTTGTCGTTGCGCTGATGCTGCGCAGCAAAGTCTTCCCACGGGTTGGTCTTGCACTGCTTCATGCCAAGCGAGATACGACGACGTTCCTCGTCGATCTCCAACACCATGACCTCGACTTCGTCGCCGACGTCGACGAGCTGGTTGGGATTGACGTTCTTGTTGGTCCAGTCCATCTCGGAGACGTGCACCAGCCCTTCCACACCTTCTTCGATCTCGACGAATGCGCCGTAGTCGGTGATGTTGGTGACATTGCCAAACAGCCGAGTATGCTCCGGATAACGACGCGCGATATCGACCCACGGATCGTCGCCCAGCTGCTTCAGGCCGAGCGAGACACGGGTGCGCTCACGATCGAACTTGAGCACCTTGACCTCGATCTCCTCGCCGACGTTGACTACGTCGGTTGGGTCCTTGATGCGCTTCCACGACATGTCGGTGATATGCAGCAGGCCGTCGATTCCGCCCAGATCCACGAACGCGCCGTAGTCGACCAGGTTCTTGACGATGCCGCGCAGGACGATGCCTTCCTGCAAGGTGTCCAGCAGTTGCTTGCGCTCTTCGCTGTACTCTTCCTTGAGCACATCGCGACGCGAAACGACGACGTTGTTGCGCAGACGATCGAGCTTGATGACGCGGAACTCGAGCGGCTTGCCCTCGAGGTATGTGGTATCGCGTACCGGGCGAACGTCGACCAGCGAACCGGGCAGGAACGCGCGGATATTGCCCACGTCGACCGTATAGCCGCCCTTGACCTTGCCACTGATCTGGCCGACCACAGACTCGGCGTTCTCGTAGGCATCGGTGAGGAAGTCCCAGGTACGGATACGCTGGGCTTTTTCCTTCGACAGGCGCGTGGCACCAAAGCCGTCTTCGACGGCCTCCAGTGCAACTTCGACCCGGTCGCCTTCGGCAACGGTCAGTTCGCCGTTCTCGTCGTAGAATTCATCGACCGGGATGACGCCTTCGGACTTGAGGCCGGCATCGACAATCACGACCCCGTTCTTGATCTCTAGTATCTCTGCGTCAATCAGAGAACCGGGCAGCATGGTACGGCCCTGCAGACTTTGCTCGAATAGTTCGGCGAAACTTTCAGACATGAGTGGGGAAAATCCTGCGATGCCGGTTAAATGGATGGCATCATCGGTTGTTGAATAGATACACCGACCGCAACGTTGCGCCGCCGCCGGACCCAGAGTGCAACCAGCTGCACCATTACTCGGCGAGCCAGCCCTTGGCAGCCACGAGATCACATATCTTCTGCGATGACGTCGCTACATTGTCGCCGGTGGTATCGATAATATGTGCATCGACCGCCGGCTTTAACGGGGCCGCTTCCCGTGAGGCATCGCGCGCATCACGTTCTACGATTTCCCGATATATCCGGTCAAGATTAGCAGTAACACCCAGCGCCGACAACTGTTCGAAGCGCCGACGCGCCCGTTCTTCGGCCGAGGCCGTGATATAGAGCTTGAGTTCTGCCTCCGGGAAGATCACGGTGCCCATGTCGCGCCCGTCCGCGATCAGGCCCGGCGGCCTGGCGAATTCACGCTGGCGCGCCAGTAACGCCTGGCGAATGGCCGGCTGAACCGCCCATTTCGACGCCGCGTCAGATACATTCTGGCTGCGAATGGCGTCGGTGACGTCCTCAGTACCCAGCAGTACCCGTCGGCCTTGGCCACGGTCCGGCAGAAACCGTATATCGAGTGCTGCGGCCTTTTGCTCTGCGCTCGTGCGGTCGGCCGTCGTGTTCGGATCCCATCGGTTGCGCAGTGCGGTGAGCGCGACCAGTCGATAGAGCGCGCCGCTATCGAGCAGTGACCAGCCGAGCCGGTCCGCCAGCGCCGAAGCCAGCGTGCCCTTGCCTGCGCCGCCCGGTCCGTCGAGCGTGATGACGTGTCCCTGTTCGCTCAAGACACGCTCCGACTGCGGATACCAAGCCCGGCGCGAGCCGCGAGATCGACAAAACCGGGAAACGAGGTATCCACGTAATCGCAGTCGTCGATGACAATCGGCTGACTTGCCCGCAAACCGGCCATGGCGAAGGACATGGCAATACGATGATCTTCGTGGCTGGCTATATGCCCACCGCCAAACGCCTGGGCATGCGGATTGCCGGTAATGATGATGCCGTCCTCGGTCTCTTCCAGCGCGACGCCCAGCGTCGTCAGGCCTTGTGCCATGACCGCGATTCGATCGGACTCCTTGACCCGCAGCTCACCGCCGCCGGTCAGCCGTGTCGTGCCGTCAGCACAGGCCGCGGCAACAAACAGCGCCGGGCATTCATCGATCGCCAGCTCCACGTCGTGCGCATCGATTTCGACGCCGTGCAGCGCGCTACCGCGAACGATGATGTCGGCAACCGGCTCGCCGGCCTGTTCGCGCTCGTTGTCCAGTTCGATATCGGCGCCCATGCGCAGCAATACATCAATGACGCCGCGCCGGGTCGGATTGATACCAACCTCGCGCAGGCGCAGCTCGCTGCCGGGCGCTATCGCGGCGCCCACCATGAAGAAGGCGGCGGAGGACAGATCGGACGGTACCGCCACGTTGGCGGCTTCCAGACGCTGCCCGCCGGCGATGGCGACATGCCGGTTTCCCCGTTCGACGTCTATCCCGAAGGCGCTGAGCATGCGTTCGGTATGGTCGCGACTGATACCCGGCTCGTTGACCCGTGTCTGACCGTTGGCATACAGCCCGGCCAGCAGTACGCAGGATTTGATCTGCGCGCTGGCCACCGGCGGCGTGTACTCGATGGCCGACAGCGCCTGGCCGCCCCGGATATGTAACGGTGCGCGGCCGCCCTCGCTGCCTTCAATCGCCGCACCCATCTGGGTCAGCGGATCGATCACGCGCTTCATCGGCCGCCGCGAGAGGCCTGCGTCCCCGGTCAGGGTACTGTCGAACGCCTGGCCCACCATCAGACCCGACAGCAGCCGCATGGAGGTACCCGAATTGCCCAGATCGAGCGCCGATGCCGGCGCTTTCAGGCCATCCCGTCCGCGCCCGTTGATTACCCGGGTTTCACCGTCCAGCGAATGGGTCACGCCCATGGCTTCGAACGCCGACAATGTTGCCAGGCAATCTGCGCTTTCCAGAAAGCCGGAAATCCGGCTGGTGCCGCTCGCTATCGAGGCAAACATCACCGCACGATGCGAGATCGACTTGTCTCCGGGCACGCGGAGGGTACCGGTCAGCCGGCTACCCGGCGCTATATCAAACAGTCGTCCGCCCATGGCGACGCTCCTGGAAACGTGCAGCAAATTGATCGCGAGCCTGCTTGGCCCGCGTGAACCCGGCGGCAAGCGTGTCGCGGTCGTCGTCGGCAATGACCTGGCGAACTTCGCTCAGCTGCTCGATAAACCGGTCGAGGACCGCAAGCACTGGCGCGCGGTTGGAACAGACAATATCGCGCCACAGCATTGGATCGCTCGATGCAATACGCGTGAAATCGCGAAAACCGCCGGCTGCGTAATCGAATATCTCCTGGCGCTCCGACATCCCGGCCAGCGTATCCACCAACGTGTAGGCCAGCACATGCGGCAGATGACTGGTCGCCGCCAGAACGTCGTCGTGATGCATGGCATCCATCACGCTGACCTGGGCACCCAGCAAACGCCATAGTTGCGCTACCACGGCCATGGCATCGGGCGTAGTGTCGACGGTAGGCGTAAGGATGACACGGCGACTGTCGAACAGGCCGGCAAAGCCAGACTCCAGACCACCGCGCTCGGTGCCGGAAATCGGATGGCCGGGGACAAAACGCGCCATACGCGCCGGCATGTTATCCCGCGCCGTCTGGATTACGCTGGACTTGCTGCTACCGACGTCGGTCAGCACGGCCGTGGCCGGCGCCAGTCGTGCGATATCGGTGAACACCCGATCCATCACGCCGATAGGCACCGCCACAACGATAAGCTCGGCCGCGGCGAGGATCTGTTCGGGATTGTCACTGGCACGATCAACCAGCTCGAGAGCCAAGGCACGCTCGGCGTCCTGCGCATCGGCCACCAGGCCCAACAACGCGCCGTCGTAGCCGGCATGACGCAGCCCGCGCGCGATCGAGCCGCCGATCAGGCCCAGACCGACGATCGCAACATGCCTGACCGGCAGCGCTGTCGATGCGGCGGGCATTATCAACCGGTGACCTTGTCCAGCGCGGACAGAAACCGCTGGTTCTCTTCCGGCTGCCCCACGGTGACGCGCAGATGCTGTGGCATGCCATAGCCGGCCAGCGCCCGGACGATCACGCCCTCACGCAGCAGTGCGTCAAATACCGGCCTGGATTCGCGGCCGCAGTCGAAGGTGACGAAGTTGGCCTGCGACGGCAGACAATCGAATCCGCGTGCCTGCAGTTGGCTCGACAGCGACGCTCGTTCGATATCGTTGCTGGCGATCGAGCGCTTGATGAAGTCGGTATCGCCGATCGCGGCGGCCGCACAGTGCATGGCTACGCTGTTGACGTTGAACGGAGCCCTTACGCGATTCAGATAATCGGCCACCTCGGGCGAACTCAAGCCGTAGCCAAAGCGCAGCGCTGCCATGCCATAGATCTTGGAGAACGTCCGCGTGACGATCAGATTGGGAAAACGCGACAGCCAGGCCACGATATCGGGCGCTGCCTCGACCGTCTGGTATTCGATATAGGCTTGATCAAGCACCACCACGGTCGCTGCCGGCACACGCTCCAGGAACGCTTCCAGCGCCGTATTGGACAGCCAGGTACCGGTCGGGTTGTTGGGGCTGGCCATGAACACCACGCCGGTGTGCTCATCGATCGCCGCCAGCATGCCGTCGAGATCGTGACCAAGCGGCATGTCGGCGCTGCTGTCCAACGCCGGCACCTCGCGCACATCGGCGTTCACCGCTCTTGCGACGATCGGATAGACCGCAAACGCGTGTTGGGAGACGACGGTGTTCTTGCCGGGGCCGAGAAAGACGCGCGCGGTGAGCTCGAGAATATCGTCAGATCCGTTGCCCAGGGTAATCTGGGTCGTATCAACGCCGTGCCGCTGTGCGATCCGCGTCTTCATTTCGAAGCCGCTGCCGTCCGGGTAGCGATACAACGCGCCATCGAAGTCGGCGAGTGCGGCCAGCGCGGCGGGTGCCGTACCCAGCGGATTCTCGTTGGACGCCAGCTTGATGATCGAGTCCAGCCCCAGCTCGCGCTTGAGATCGGCGATCGGCTTGCCGGGCACATAGGTATCCAGACGATGGATACCAGCGTGCGACTGCTCGGACAATGTCTTTACCATGATGAGGGCCTAGTCGTCCGCGCGGCCGACGGCCCGCGGGTAGGATCCAAGAACCTTGAGGAGCGCTGCCTCGCGCTGAATGGCGTCGATGACCTGCCGCACCGGCACGTCGCTGGCATGCCCTTCGATATCGATGAAGAAATTGTAGTCCCAGGCCTGCCGGCGCGACGGTCGCGACTCGATACGGGTGAGATCCACCCCGGCGTCGGCGGCCGGCGCGAGCAGCCGATACAACATGCCCGGGCTGTTGCGGATAGACACCAGCAACGACGTCATGTCGTTGCCGGTCGAGGGCACTTGCTGCCGGCCAATCACCAGGAAACGCGTGGTGTTGTTGGGCTCGTCCTCGATGTTCGAGGCCACGATAGGCAGATGATAGAAATCGCTGGCCGCGCGCGCTGCAATCGCCGCCGCATGGGTCTCGCCTGCCACCCGGCGCGCGGCTTCCCCGTTGCTGGAGACGGCCTCGCGGACCACGCCCGGCAGATTGGTGTCGAGCCAGTGCCGACACTGGGCCAGCGCCTGGGCGTGTGCGACCACCCGCTGAATGCCCGCCAGCTGATCGGCGTGCGAGAGCAGATGATGGTGGACCGCAAGGGCCACCTCGCCACAGATCGACAGCGGACTGCCAACCAACTGATCCAGCGTGTGCGTGACCACACCCTCGGTGGAATTCTCTACCGGAACGACGCCGAACTGCGCGTTGCCTGCTTCCACCTCGCGGAATATCTCGTCGATAGCGGTGCGCGGAATCGCATTGACCGCGTGGCCAAAATGCTTGTAGACCGCCGCCTGGGTATAGGTGCCCTCGGGCCCGAGATAGGCCACCTGCAACGGCGACTCCAACGCCAGACAGGCCGACATGATCTCGCGCATGATACGCATGACCGCGGCATCGTCCAGCGGCCCGTGGTTGCGTTCGGCCACCCGCTTGAGCACGTCGGCCTCGCGCTCGGGCCGGTAAAAGTCAGTGCGGCCCTGGGCCTGCTTGATGCGGGCGACGTTCAGCGCCACCTCGGCACGTTCGGCCAGCAACGCCTGAAGACGCTGATCCAGTTCGTCGATCTGGCGTCGCGCGCTCGCCAGCGCCTGATCGTCGGATTGACTGCTCATAACCAATGCCTGGTGGTCGAATCACAACTAGCGACGAATCCCGGACTGCGTTACTAGGCCCATGGATCGCCTCGCAATCCATGGGCCCAGACCGGAAAACACCGCGCTAATCGACGACGTTGCCTGGCTCATGGTCCGCAGGCAATGCCGTCGGGTTTTTCTAAGCCGCCGCGCCTACTGCGCCCAGATAGCGCACGCACAGCACGCCCTCGATCGTGCGCAGTTCGTCCAGCGCCGGGGCGGCAACCGCGGCATCGACGTCTACCAGCGTCACCGCAATCTCGCCCCTGGATTTGTTGAGCAGATCGGCAATATTGTGGCTGTGGCGGGCGAGCGCCGAGCTGACCTGGCCGACCATGTTGGGGACGTTGCGGTTGATCACCACGATCCGGTGCGCGTCGGCGGTCGGCGGCATGATCGCCTCGGGGAAATTCACCGAATTGCGGATATTGCCGATCTCGAGGTAGTCGCGCAGTTGATCGGCGATCATGACCGCGCTGTTGTCCTCGGCCTCGTCGGTCGAGGCGCCCAGATGCGGCAGCGTGACCACCTTGGCGTGGCCGCGCAGCTTCTCCGAGGGAAAATCGCAGACATAATAATTGAGACTGCCGTTTTCCAGCGCGTCGACCACGGCGTCCTCGTCCACGATTTCGGCGCGCGAGAAGTTCAGCAGTACCGCACCTTCCGGCATCAGCTTGAGCCGCTCGGCGTTGATCAATCCGCGCGTGCCGTCGACCAATGGCACGTGCAACGTCAGGAAATCCGACTTGGACAGCAGATCGTCGATCGACAATGCTTCGGCGACGTTCGCGTGCAGACGCCAGGCGTTGTTGATGGTGATACCCGGATCGAATCCGCGCACTTCCATACCCAGATCGCGAGCCGCGTTGGCGACCTGAACGCCCACGGCACCCAGACCCGCCACGCCCAGACGGCGCTCCGGGAGTTCGACGCCCTTGAACTTCTTCTTGCCCGCTTCAACCTCTTTCTTGAGGTCTTCCCCGGTGGAAGTCAGATTTTCGACGTAGCGCGATGCGGCTACGATATTGCGTGCCGCAAGCAGCATGCCGGACAGCACCAGTTCCTTGACCGCGTTGGCGTTGGCACCCGGCGCATTGAACACGGGCACACCGCGCTTTGTCATGTCGGCGACTGGGATATTGTTGACGCCCGCTCCGGCCCGGCCGATCGCGCGAACCGAGTCCGGAATATCCATGCTGTGCATGTTGTGCGAACGCAGAATGATCGCGTCCGGTTGCGACAGCTCGGAGGCGACTTCGTACTTGTCGCGCGGCAGGCGATCGAGGCCCTTGGGCGAGATGCTGTTGAGCGTTTGAACTTTCAGAGTCATAGATAACTTGTCCGCAGATTCTTCAAAAAGCAGGTCCGCAGATTTCGCAGATTTCGCAGATTAAAAAACACAATCAGCAACTTAAACGACTGTCTTGATAATCTGCGTACTCTGCGTGCTTTGCGGATCGATATGTCTTTGTCTTAGCCGTTGCGCTTTGCGAAGTCGCGCATGAAATCGATCAGGGCATCGACACCGGCTTCGGGCATGGCGTTGTAGATCGAGGCGCGCATGCCGCCGACTGATCGATGGCCCTTGAGGGTAGACAGGCCGGCGTCTTCGGCCTGGGCCAGGAAATCCTTGTTCAGCGCATCGTCGGCCAACAGGAACGGCACGTTCATACGCGAACGCGCTGTCGGGTCGACGGGATTCGAGTAGAAGCCCGAATTGTCGATGAAGTCGTAGAGTTTCGCCGACTTGCGCGCGTTGATCTCGCCGATTGCCTCGAGGCCGCCATTGTTCTCCAACCATTCGAAGGTCAGCCCGCAGATATACCAGGCATAGCAGGCAGGCGTGTTGAGCATGGAGTCGGCATCGGCCTGCTGCTTGTAGTCCAGCACCATCGGGCAACCGGCCTGCGGCTCGCCCATGAGATCGTTGCGCACGATCACCATCGTGATGCCCGCAGGACCTGCGTTCTTCTGCGCGCCGGCGTAGATCACGCCGAATTTCGATACGTCGACCGGCCGCGAGAGGAACGACGAGGACATGTCGGCCACCAGCGGCACGTCGCCGGTATCCGGCGTGTGGTGGAATTCCACGCCCTGAATGGTTTCATTCGGGGTGTAATGCACGTAGCCCGCATCGGCGCGCAGCTGCCATGCGTCGCGTGACGGAATACGCGTAAAACTGTCGTCTTCGCTGGAAGCTGCCGTGCTGGCCTGGCCATACTTCGCCGCTTCCTTAACCGCTTTCTTGCCCCAGTTGCCGGTGACGATGTAATCGGCGCTGGTCTTGTCGCCGCCCAGCAGATTCATCGGCACACCAGCGAACTGGCCGGCTGCCCCACCCTGCAGGAAAAGCACACTGTAATTATCCGGCACCTTGAGCAGGCGGCGCAGCCGCGCGGTCGCGTCTTCGGCAATCGAGACGAACTCGGAACCGCGATGGCTCATCTCCATCACCGACATGCCGCTGCCGTGCCAGTCGAGCATCTCGGCCTTGGCTTTGTCTAGCACCTCGACCGGCATGGTGGCCGGCCCTGCACTGAAATTGAAGACACGTGACATAAACCCACCCATTACTGGAAAGAAACTCGGGAGCCGACGGCGTCAGTCGTCGGCGCTATGATCGTCGTCATGGTTGTCCTGGCCGGTGTCGTCGCCGTCATCCGGACTCACATCGCTGTCGGCACGGAGATCGGGCGCATCGGCTGCGGGCGCATCCACGTCGGCGTCGGACTCGTCGACGTCGTCGTCTTCGACCGCGATACGATCCACGCCCACCAGATGCTGTTCATCAGCGACTCGGATGATACGCACCCCCTGAGTATTCCGACCCAGCACCGATACTTCGGCTACCGCGGTGCGAATCAGGGTGCCCATATTCGAGATGAGCATGATCTCGTCGTCCTGCAGCACCTGTGTGGCACCCACGACGGCGCCGGTCTTGGCCGATTGCTTGAGGGAGAGCACGCCCTGGCCGCCACGTCCGCGCAGCGGGTAGTCGTCGATCGGTGTGCGCTTGCCGTAGCCCTGGGCCGTCACGGTCAGGATCTCGCCTTCGCGCACAACGATCAGGCCGATCACTGCAGCATCCTTGTCGTCCTCTGGCAGACGGATACCGCGTACGCCAGCGGCGTTACGGCCCATCTGGCGGACATCGTTCTCGTTGAAGCGAATGACCTTGCCACCGGTGGAGAAAAGCATGACGGTGTCGTCGCCGGCGGTCAGATCCACGCCTACCAAGGCGTCGTCGTCGCGCAGATCGATGGCGATGATGCCGTTGGTGCGCGGACGCGAGAACTGCTCCAGCGCGGTCTTTTTCACCGTACCGCTGCGGGTGGCGAAGAACACGTTGTCGCTGGTGGTGAAATCCTTGATCGGCAGAACCTGAGAGATCCGTTCGTCGTTCTCCAGCGGCAACAGGTTGACGATCGGCTTGCCGCGCGCACCGCGCCCGGCGCTGGGCAACTCGTAGACCTTGAGCCAGTAAGCCTTGCCATGGGACGAAAAACACAAGAGCGTGTCGTGGGTATGGGTCACCCAGAGCTTTTCGATGAAGTCGGCGTCCTTGGTCTGGGTCGCAGACTTGCCGCGGCCACCGCGACGCTGGGCACGATAGGCATCCAGCGGCTGGCTCTTGACATAGCCTTCGTGGGTCAGCGTGACCACCACGTCTTCCGGCGAAATCAGGTCGGCCGTGGTCAGATCGAGATGATGGTCCAGAATCTCGGTCTTGCGCTCGTCGCCATATTCCTCGCGGATGGCTTCCAATTCTTCACGGATGACTTCGAACAGACGCGCGGTCGACGACAGGATGTCGATATAGTCGGCGATCGCTTCGAGCAGCTTCTCGAACTCCTCGACGATCTTGTCCTGCTCCAGGCCGGTGAGACGGTGCAGACGCAGATCGAGAATCGCCTGGGCCTGGGTCTGGGTGAGCCGATACTTGCCGGAGGCCTGCAGGCCGAACGCAGCCGATAGCTCGGCCGGCCGCGAGGCATCGGCACCCGCGCGCTCCAGCATCGCGTTGACCTGGCCAGGCGCCCATTCGTGCCCCATCAGGCCCTCGCGGGCTTCCGTGGGGCCAGAAGAGGCTCGGATCAACGCAATGACTTCTTCAATGTTGGCCAGCGCGACCGTCAGTCCCTCGAGCACGTGCGCCCGAGCCCGCGCCTTGGCCAGCTCGAACTGGGTACGCCGGGTGACCACCTCGCGCCGGTGACGAATGAACGCCTCCAGCATCTGTTTGAGATTGAGCGTGCGCGGCTGGCCATCGTCGAGCGCGACCATATTGATGCCGAACACCGTCTGCATCTGGCTGTGGCGATACAGATTGTTAAGTGTGACCTCGGGGGTTTCCCCGCGCCGCAGCTCCACCACCATGCGCATGCCGTCCTTGTCGGACTCGTCGCGCAGCTCGGTGATGCCATCAATGCGCTTGTCCTTGACCAGTTCGGCGATCTTTTCCAGCAGCCGCGCCTTGTTTACCTGGTAGGGCAATTCGGTGACCACGATCGCCTGCTTGCCGCGCACGTCGATATCCTCGAAGTGCGCGCGGGCCCGCATGTAGATGCGGCCACGGCCGGTCTCGTAGGCTTCGCGGATGCCGTCGGCGCCATTGATCATGGCCGCGGTCGGGAAATCCGGCCCCGGCACGTGCACCATCAACTCGCTGACCGTGATCTCTTCGTTTTCCATCAGCGCCAGACAGGCGCCGATGATCTCGCGGATGTTATGCGGCGGGATATTGGTCGCCATGCCCACGGCAATACCGGTCCCGCCATTGACCAGCAGATTGGGCAGCCGGGTCGGCAGCACCGCGGGCTCGGACTCGGATTCGTCGTAGTTGGGGATGAAATCGACGGTGTCTTTTTCGAGGTCCGCCAGAATCTCGTGCGCCAGCTTCGACATGCGCACTTCGGTGTAGCGCATGGCGGCGGCGGCGTCGCCATCGACCGAGCCGAAGTTGCCTTGGCCATCCACCAGCACATAGCGCATGGAAAACTTCTGGGCCATGCGTACGATGGTGTCGTAGACCGCCGAATCACCGTGTGGATGGTATTTACCGATGACGTCGCCGACTACGCGCGCCGACTTCTTGTAGGGCTTGTTCCAGTCGTTGGACAGCTCGCGCATGGCGTACAGCACGCGCCGATGGACTGGCTTGAGCCCGTCGCGCACATCCGGCAAGGCACGACCAACAATCACGCTCATGGCGTAATCGAGATACGACTGACGCATCTCGTCTTCGAGGTTGATCGACAGAATCTCTTTTGCGACGTCGGCCATAGGCTACTTCAAGTTGACGAACAGGCAGTTTGACGATCGGAAAGATCAGCGACCAGACGAATTGGCGACCGGGAACGCACATAGGCGATGGACCCGGGCCTTTCGATGAGCTGAGTTTCGATTACGCGCAGCGACCGCTCTGACTGCCGCGCGAAGCGCGATATATTAGCACAGCAACAGGCGTTCGGCCCTGCCTGATCAAGAGCTGCCGACCGCTGCGCTTGAGGTGGTCGCCCACCGTGTTTCAGGCGCGTCGATCACCATCTGAAAACCGCTCACAGATGCACGAGTGCCGGTCGCTCGTGTATGAATAGGCGAAAAATTGTTCCCTGGATTGTCATGACGACCATCGATACCCTTATCCATGCCCGCTGGATCGCGCCGGTCGGCGGCGAGTCGCGACTGCTCGAAGATCATGCCGTGGCGCTGAGCCAGGGCCGGATCGAGGCGATATTGCCCAGCGGCGAAGCCAGCGCGCGTTTCCAGGCTTCCGATACTGTGAGTCTCGGGTCACATATCCTGCTACCGGGCTTCATCAATGCGCATACCCATGCCGCAATGAACCTGATGCGCGGGATCGCCAACGACCTGCCGCTGATGCCGTGGCTGACCGAACACATCTGGCCGCTCGAGGGCGAACACATGTCGCGCGAATTCGTCGCCGACGGCACGGAACTGGCCATGGCAGAAATGCTGCGCGGCGGCACCACCTGCTTCAACGATATGTACTATTTCCCCGATGTGGTTGCCGACTGTGTTGACCGGATCGGCATGCGCGCATCGATCGGCATGATCGTGATCGACTTTCCGACCGTCTGGGCGGCCAACGCCGGCGAATATCTCGACAAGGGGCTGGCACTGCACGATGCCTGGCGCCGGCATGAGCGCATCAGCACACCGTTTGCTCCACATGCGCCGTATACCGTCTCGGACGATCCACTGAAAAAGATACGAACCTACGCCGACGAGATGGACGTACGCGTGCACATGCACGTCCACGAAACCGCGTTCGAAGTGAAGGAAGCCCTGGAAAAACACGGCCACCGCCCGCTGTCCAGACTGGACGATCTGGGTCTGCTCACGCCGGAGTTCATGGCCGTGCACATGACCCAGCTCACCGATGCAGAGATTGCGTTGTGTGCCCGCAAGGGGGTGAATATCGTGCATTCACCCGAATCCAACCTGAAGCTGGCCAGCGGTCTGTGTCCGGTCCAGCAGCTGCTGGATGCCGGTATCAATATGGCCCTGGGCACCGACGGCGCAGCCTCAAACAACGATCTCGACATGATGGGCGAGATGCGCACCGCCGCGCTGATCGGCAAGATCGCTGCCGACGACGCATCGGCCGTGTCCGCCGATTCGGTATTGCGCATGGCCACACTGGGGGGCGCACGCGCCCTCGGTATCGCCGATGACGTCGGCTCGATCGAGCCCGGCAAGGCCGGCGACCTGTGCGCGGTCGATCTCGACGCGCTGGAAACCCGGCCCGTCTTCGATCCGATCGCCGCCCTCGTGTACAGCGCCAGCCGCGAACAGGTAACCGATACCTGGGTCGCGGGCCGCCGTCTGCTCGCCAACCGCCGGCTGACTACACTCGACGAGACACATATCAGGCGGCGCGCCGAACACTGGCAGGCCGAGTTGGCCTCGCACGCCCGCTGACGAGGGCTGCGGGCCGCGGCGTCATGCCGGTAGCGGTCTCGCCGGCAAGACCTGGCGCAACGCGCGCCATCATACCGGTGTGGTGCGATTTGCCGCGCTTTCGTTCTTTGCCGTCGTCGATCTGTGGCAATCTGCCCGCATCTGCGAATACAACCGCCGCGCCGTTCTACGCGTAGAGACTGCAGACGTTCAGGCCGGGGTTCTCGCGCCGCGTATTCTTTTTATAGTCGGAGTCACAATGCCGAGCAACCAACAAGCCGAGCTCAACAAGTTCGACGCCATGGCCGCCGAATGGTGGGATCCGAAGGGCGACATGCGCCCGCTCCACGACATCAATCCGCTGCGCACCGATTATATCGACCGTGCGGCAGGCCTGAAGGGCAAGCAGGTACTGGATGTCGGCTGCGGTGCCGGACTGTTGTCGGAAGCCATGGCCCAGCGCGGCGCCAAGGTGACCGGTATCGATCTGGCCGGCGGGACCATCGAGGCCGCGCGGCGCCATGCCGAGCAGTCGGATCTGGCTATCGATTACCGCGTGATCTCCTCTCGCGATCTGGTCGACGCAATGGCCAACACCTTCGATATCGTCGTCGGCTATGAAATGCTGGAACACGTGGACGAACCGGCGCACGTGGTTGGCGACTGCGCCGCTCTTGCGGCCCCCGGCGGCCATATCTTCTTCTCGACCATCAATCGCAATCCGATGGCCTGGGCGCTGGCAATCGGCGGCGCGGAATACGTGCTGGGGCTGCTGCCCCGTGGCACCCATGAGTACAGCAAACTGATCAAACCCGCCGAACTGTCGCGCTTCTGCCGGGCTGCCGGCCTGCATGTGGCCGACGTCACCGGTATGCGCTACAACCCGCTCACGCACAACGCCTCTATGGGTCATCGACCGGATGTGAATTATTTCGTGCATGCACGCAAACCCGGCGGTGCCGAATGAGGCGTACTCGGCGCGCGGTCCTGTTCGATCTTGACGGCACCATCCTGCATACCGCACCAGACCTTGCCGGTGCGATCAACGATATGCGGATCGAACGCGGGCTGGCAGCGCTGCCGGTCGAGGATCTGGCGCCGTTCTGTTCATTCGGCGGCCGCGGAATGCTCGAAAAAGGCCTTGCCATGTTGCCGGAGCACGCGGAATACCCGGCCGCCTACAACGCTTTCATCAAGGCCTATCAAGTCCGGATGACTCGTGAAACCGCGCCCTATGACGGCATTCGCGAGCTGATGCAGGCGCTGCAGGCCGAGCAGATCGGATGGGGCGTAGTGACCAACAAGGCCGAACGACTGGCGGTCCCGTTGATGGACGCGATGGCCTTCGATCCGCTGCCGGGCTGTGTGATTGGCGGCGACACCGCGGGCGTGGCCAAACCCGATCCCGCTCCGATTCTGCTGGCCTGCGAGCGCATGGGCGTCGATCCGACGGACTGTATCTATATCGGCGACTCGGATCGCGACATTGCCGCCGGCCGCGCCGCTGGCATGTCGACGATTGGCGTGGCCTACGGGTACGTGCCGGTGGGCGACGATGCCAACGATTGGCTGGCCGATGCGATCGCGGTGTCCGTTGCCGACCTATCTCCGGCGATCAAACGACTTCAAACCCAGCAGGCCTGACGCCAACCCGGGCACAACGCTCGGCCAGGGCGCAGTGCGCGCAGTCCGGCCGCTGTTTGTGACAACGGGTCTTTGCGTGTTCGATGATCAGTGCGTGCAGCTCATCGAAAAACGCAGCGTCGCGATTTGGCGCGGCGTGCTCGATTTTCTGTCTCAGCCCTTCATAGCGTCGAGAGCCCTGCCACCAGCCGACACGTTCGAAAATACGAAAGGCATAGGCATCGGCCACGAATCGCGGCCGGCCGCAGGCATAGAGCGCGATGGCGTCGGCGGTTTCCGGACCGATGCCGCGAATGGCTCGTAGCTCGGCACACAGCGTATCGGTGCTCATCTGGTCGATCGCCGCAAAGCCGCCGCAGTCGATAAACCACTGGCACAGTGCCCGCAATCGGGCTGCCTTGATCCGATGTGGGCCGGCCTGACGTATCAAGTCGGCCAGATCATCGTAGGCGAGCAATGCTTCAGCGGTCAGCGGGCCTGCTGACAACAGAGTGGCGACGGCGCGCTCGACGTTGGTCCAGGCCGTGTGCTGGGTCAACACCGAGCCCACCAGGATCTCGAAGCGCGGATTGTCCGTGTCCTGATGCGGCCACCAGTGTTGTGGGCCGTATGTGGCTGCCAGGGTATCGAATAGATATTCTAGCGCCGCCGGGTCTATGGAGTCGATCATCAGCGCCCTTGGTCAAGCATCAAACTGAACAAAGCCAGTAAGGTCTCGTTTCCTAGCCAATCGATTCGTCTATACATTGTCGTCGGTCCGGGCTGTGGTTTCGCGCTGATGCGCGAGATACTTTTGTTTGCTTGCCCAAATCAAAGTATCCAAAACAAAGGGCACCCTGTCTTGCGTCGATGCTTCGCATCGATGCCCAAGGGGGATACAAGCCAATACAGGCACTCGGCCACCAAACTTATTTATTTCGCTCGCATCGCGCAGCGGCTCGAAACCGCCGCTTGATCGATGGCGAAATGCTCATCGTCTTCGCTACGCTCGATGCACGATCAGGTCAACGTTTCAAGTCGACCAGCGCCGCAAGCGCGCGGACTTCTTTCTTGTCCAACTCGCGAAAACCACCGGCCTTGACGCCGCCCGGCAGAGCGACCGGCCCGAAACTGGTGCGCATCAGCCGCGATACGGTCACACCCTGGCTAGCCCACAGGCGCCGCACCACGCGGTTGCGGCCCTGGCGAACAGAGACTTCGAACCAGCGATTGGCGCGATGCGAATCATCCGCCTCGCGGATGGTATCGAAATGGGCCGTGCCGTCATCCAGTTCGACGCCTTCGACCAGGCGTTCCAACATGGGCTTGTCGACCGTGCCGCGCACGCGGGCGGCGTAGGTGCGCACGATCTCGTAGCTGGGATGTTCCAGACGTTTCTTGAGTTCGCCGTCGGTGGTCAGCAGCAACAGACCGGAGGTGTTGACATCCAGCCGCCCGATTGACAGCCAGCGCCCGGCAACCAGCCGCGGCAGGCCCTTGAACACGGTAGGCCGACCGTCCGGATCCTTGCGGGTGACGACCTGATCCACGTGTTTCTTGTAGGCCAGTACGCGGCACGGTACGTGCTGGCGTTTCTCCATATTGAGCACGCGCCCGTCCATGCGGATCTCGTCCTGCGGCCCCAGCGTGTCACCCAGCTTCGCAATCTTGTTGTTGACGCGGATACGGCCGTCCGCAATCACGCGTTCGAGTTGGCGGCGCGAGCCGAAACCGGCATTCGCCAGTACTTTCTGTATTCGATCGGCCATGGGGCTCCGGCTGGGCTTGCTCAGTTAAATTAATACCGCGGCGCGGACGAATCGGCATGATTGCCAGGACAAAGAAATCGATCGTCGGTGAATGCACGCCAATCAATCCGGACGTATGTGTTCGCGCTACACCAGACAGACATTTTATCCGCCGATTGCGCCGATTGCGCCGATTAAAACCAGCAACGCTCGCGCTCTTCGGCGACGTCTGTAATCGTCTTTATCTGCGTTGATTCGCGTTCGTTTGCAGACAGATGCTGCGCCTATTCCTGTCCTATTTTTCGACGAACGCCCGTTCGATGACGTAATCGCCCGGCGCGCCGATATGGGGTGATACCTTGAAACCGCGCGCGTCCAGCAGGCCGGCCGTGTCGTCGAGCATGGCCGGGCTGCCGCAGATCATGGCGCGGTCCTGCGCCGGATCCAAAGGCTCCAGCCCCAAATCGGCTGTCATCCGGCCGTTGTCGAGCAAGGTCGTCAAACGGCCATGGTTGCGAAAGGGTTCGCGGCTGACCACTGGATAATACAGCAGTTGGTCGGCGGCCAGTTCGCCAAATATCTCGTCGTTTGGCAACTCGGTTGCCAGCAGCTCGTTATACGCCAGATCCTCGATATAGCGCACGCCGTGAACCACAACGATCCGCTCGAACCGCTCGTAGGTATCGGGATCGCGTACGATCGACAGGAACGGCGCCAGACCGGTGCCGGTGGACAGCAGATAGAGGTTGCGCCCGGGATGCAGGTCGGTGATCAACAAGGTTCCGGTCGGTTTGCGCGAGACCAGCACCTCGTCGCCTTCGCTCAGATGCTGGAGGCGAGAGGTCAACGGACCATCAGGTACCTTGATCGAGAAGAATTCCAACTGTTCTTCATAGTTGGCCGACACAATGCTGTAGGCGCGTAGCAGCGGCTTTCCGTTATCCCGAGCGAGGCCGATCATCACGAACTGGCCGTTTTCAAATCGCAAAGCCCGATCGCGCGTCGTGGTGAAGGAAAACAGCGAATCGTTCCAGTGCCGTACGCCGAGCACGCGTTCGGTATTCAGAGCTGCCATGGTCTATCCCGTGATCTGTGGCGGAGAGTCGCCAGCCACTCATACTTTAGGCTGAGGCGGGATTATGGGTGCGCAGGCGTTGCGATCCAAGTCTTGCGGCTTGAATTGTCCTGGCTGATCGGCAGATCGGTGCGCTACCCAGCTCACGGTTGCTTTCTCAATCCTATCCGCAGACACGCAGATTGCGCTGATGAAAGACCGTGTTGAGTCGGCTGCGGTGCAAATCCGCACTGCGCATCGAATGCCTTGCGCTGATTTGGCGCGGCGCCCAGGCGGGTCGAATAAACGTCGTCTGTGTTCGCGCCGTTTACGCGCGTTTACGATCGTTCGCGGAGCCAGTTTCGCGGGATTCATCCGCCGGTTCCCTGTGTTCGACGCGCTCGAGTTCTGGCTCGGTGTCAGTCGACGACTGATCCGCATTGTCGGCTGCTGAGTCGCTTTCATCGCCCTGCCGAAGACGCGCGACGGCCGCATCCAGGGCGTCCATATCCTTGAGTTCTGGCAGTGCTGGCAAGTCCGACAGACGTTTGACACCGAAATCGTCGAGAAATTTCCGGGTGGTGGCAAACAGTGCGGGCCGGCCCGGCACCTCGCGATGCCCCACCACCTTGATCCATTCGAATTCCTGCAGGGTCTTGACGATGTTTGACGACACCGACACCCCGCGCACGGCTTCGATATCCGAGCGCGCGAGCGGCTGTCGATAGCAGATGATCGCCAGCGTCTCCAACATGGCCCGTGACAGTTTCGGCGGCCGTTCCTCCCAGAGGCGCGCCACCAGGCTGGCGTAATCCGCGCCGACCTGGAAGCGCCAGCCGCCGGCGACTTCGATCAGGTCCACAGCCGTCTGCTCATACCATGCCGCCAAGGCGTCGAGTGCCACGCGGACTTCAGCGCGTTCAACCGATTCGGTGTTTTCCAGCAGGCGGACGAGCTGGTCCACCGACAAGGGCGCGTCGGCCGCCATCAACAACGCTTCCACACAGCGCAGCAGACGCTCTGGTACGTCCCTTGCTTTGTCCGACGCGGCACAATCGCCGCTGACAACCAGCGCCGCCGAGGCATTTCCGGATCGATCGGCCTGTGCCTGTTCAGTCGGCTGTTCGCTCATGAAGGTTCGCTCGCGGACGCAACGGCTAGCTGTAGAGAGACCGGTGCGTAGGGTTCCGGCTGGATTATCGCAATCAGTGATTCGCGCGCCAGTTCCAGAATGGCCAGGAACGACACCACAACGCCAAGCCGGCCTTCTTCGACCGCTACCAAAGCCACGAAGGCGACCGGCCCACCGGCCGCCATGCCTTCCATGATTCGCGCCATGTGTTGGCGCACCGAGAGCGGCTCGCGCTCGATCCGGTGCTGGGTGAAGAGTTCGGCGCGGGTCAGGACATCATGCAGGGCGGCCAGCAGCGCGCGCAGATCGGTCTCCGGTTCGGGCCGGCCGATTGCCAACCGGGAAGGCGGATGCTGCACCGGCGCCAGATCACGACCCGCGCGCGGCCAGTCATCCAGATGCTCGGCGGCTTGCTTGAACTGCTCGTATTCCTGCAGCCGGCGGATGAGCTCGGCGCGCGGATCGCCGCCCTCTTCTTCGTCGGTGTCCTCACTGCGCGGCAACAACATCCGCGATTTGATCTCGGCCAGCATGGCGGCCATCAGCAGGTATTCCCCTGCCAGCTCGATGGCCATCTCTTCCATCAGGTCGATATAAGCCATGTACTGCTGGGTGATGGTGAACACCGGAATATCCAGAATATCCAGATTCTGGCGCCGAATCAGGTACAACAGCAGGTCAAGCGGTCCCTCGAAGGCCTCCAGAAAGATACGCAGCGCATCTGGCGGAATATACAGATCGTCCGGAAAATCCTCGAACGGCTGGCCTGCCACCCGCACGCTATTGCGGGCCGGCGCCAACTCGGTTTCGACCGGAACGCTTGGCAACCTAGTGTCCTGTCACGGGTATTTTGTCGCATTCAGCGAGGCTGCGCGTGTCTGTGGCAAGGCGCGTCGCGCCGGCAAGGGTCATTCCCTTGCCAAAAAGCCGGTGGCCGCGTAGGCGCTGTCAAGCGTGGGCTGCGCACGCTCGCGGGCAGCGGCCGCGCCCCGGGCCAGAATGGCATCCAACCCGGCAACATCATCGCGGAACTCGGCGTAGCGTGCCTGCAGCGGCTCGAGAAAGGCGACCACGGCATCCGCCAGGTCGCCCTTGAGCGCGCCGTAGCCGGCGCCTGCATAGCGGGTTTCAAGATCCGCGATCGATTCGTCGGTAACCGCCGAATAGATCGACAGGAGATTCGATACGCCGGGCTTTGCGACTTCGTCGAAGCGCACTTCGCCGTCCGAATCGGTCACCGAGCGCTTGATCTTCTTAACCACCTTTTTCGGCTCGTCGAGCAGCTTGATGACGTTAGCTTCTACGTCATCCGACTTTGACATCTTGGCCGTCGGGTCACCAAGGCTCATGATGCGCGCGCCCACTTCAGGGATGAACGGCTCGGGCACGGTGAATACCTGGCTGCCGGCGCGTGCATTGAAGCGCTCGGCCAGATTACGCGCCAGTTCCAGATGCTGCTTCTGATCGTTGCCCACCGGCACCGCATCGGCCTGATAGAGCAGAATATCGGCCGCCATCAAGACCGGGTAATCGAACAGCCCCGCGTTGATATTGTCGGCGTTTCGCGACGACTTATCCTTGAACTGGGTCATACGATTGAGCTCGCCCATCGACGTATGACAGTTCAACAGCCAGGCCAGCTGGGCATGAGCCGGCACGTGCGACTGCACGAACAGCGTGGCGCGCTGCGGATCAATACCAGCCGCCAGATACAGACACAGGAACTCGTGGCAGCGCTCGCGCAGAGCCGCTGGCTCCTGGCGAACCGTGATCGCATGCATGTCCACCAGCGCGAACAGACAATCGTGACTATTCTGCATAGTCACCCAGTGCTTGAGCGCACCGATGTAGTTACCCAGCGTAAGCTCGCCGGAGGGCTGGATACCCGACAATACGACGGGTCGGGCGTTGGCCGAAGTCACGCGTTGGATTTCCCTGTAGCAATAAGTATGCCGCCCGGAGTATACGCAAAAAGCCCGGCCGGACGATATAGATGGCGGCGACCAAACGCCGGCGTATCAATCGACTGTGACTCGGTAATCCTCTCCCGCGATCAACGGCAGATCGTAGTCGGTGGCTTCTGCCACATTGACCGTATAAGTGCCGGGGCCGTCCTTGCGCGCCTGTCTCTGGGCCGCCTTGCGCGCGCCTTGTTCCGGCGTATCGGCCTCGACGACATATTCGTGGTCGGCGACTTCACAGACGTAGCGAATCAAGAGCGTGTCTCCCGTAGAGTGATGATCTGGTCAGCGCTGCGAGCCGCTTTTCCGCTCGTATATGGCAACCGATCCTTGCAGTAATGGCAGTATGCCAATTCCTTCACCGCTCGACAGATCTCTCATGAACCTGCCAACAGAAACCGATCTTGCCAGCGCCCGTGAGCGCATCGCGCCCTGGATCCATCGCACGCCAGTGTTGACCTGCGACACACTGAGTCACATGGCCGATGCCTCGCTGTTCTTCAAATGCGAGAATTTTCAGAAGACCGGTGCTTTCAAGGCGCGCGGCGCCACCAACGCCGTGATGTCTCTCAGCGAGGCCGAAGCCCTGCGGGGCGTAGCCACCCACTCCAGCGGCAACCACGGCCAGGCACTGGCGCGGGCCGCAGCCTGTCGCGGCATCGCGGCGACCGTCGTCATGCCGGAGAGCGCGCCGCGGCCCAAGATCGAAGCGGTGCGCCACTACGGCGCCGACATCGTGTTCTGCAAACCGACCAACGCCGCGCGCGAGGAGACGCTGAACGCCGTTATCGCCAAAAGCGGCGCCGAATTCGTGCCGCCCTACAACGACATGCGTGTGATTACCGGCCAGGCCAGTTGTGCCGCCGAGCTGCTGGAAGATGTATCCGAGTTGGATACCATTATCGCGCCAATCGGCGGCGGCGGCCTGATCAGCGGTACCGCAATCGCCTGCATACACTACGCGCCCCATATATCGGTATATGCCGGCGAACCCGCCGCAGCTGACGATGCGTTTCGCTCTTTGGGCACAGGGACGCAGCAATACAACGACGCGCCGGATACCATCGCCGATGGGCTCAAGGCCTCATTGGGCGACCTGACCTGGCCGATCGTGCGCGATCATGTAGCCGGGATCGTGCCGGTGGACGAGCAGGAGATCGTCTCTGCCATGCGCCTTGTCTGGCAGCGGATGAAGATCATCATCGAGCCATCCTGCGCGGTAGCGCTCGCAGCGATCCTCACCGCCAAGCCGCAGTTCGCCGGTCAACGCGTCGGCGTGATCCTCACCGGCGGCAACGTCGATCTCGACAAGTTGCCCTGGTCGTGATGCCGATGCCTGGTGGTAAAAATCCTCCTTTCTGTCAGGCTGACGTTGGCGGCAACACCGCAACGGGCCGTAATATGCCAGCCCAGCAGACTCCACCCGGTAACCGCCACTTTTGAGCTCGTTTCGATTCATTCACGCCGCCGATGTTCATCTGGACAGCCCCATGCGCGGGTTGTCCGAAGACGTGCCCGGCGTGGCCGAGCGGCTGCGACTGGCCACCCGCGAGGCGCTCACGGCCTTGGTAGACGCGGCCATCGAACGGGCCGTGGATTTTCTGATCATCGCCGGCGATCTCTACGACGGCGACTGGCGCGACTATCAGACCGGCGTGTTCTTTGTGCGTCAGATGAACCGACTGGCCTCAGCCGAGATTCCGGTCTATCTGATCCACGGCAACCACGACGCCCAGAACCAGATGACGCGCAGCCTGAGCCTGCCGGGCAACGTGCATGTCTTTTCGCACGAGGCGGCCGAGACGAAAACCGTCGAGGCATTCGACGTGGCCCTGCACGGCGTGAGCTACGCCGAACGCGCAGTGACCCACAACCTGGTGCCCGGCTATCCGGCGCCGGTGGGCGGCTGCTTCAACATCGGCCTGCTGCACACCGCGCTCGGCGGGCGCGACGGCCATGCCAACTACGCGCCCTGCTCGCTGGATGAGCTCACCGCCAAGGGCTACGACTACTGGGCGCTTGGCCACGTGCACGGCGCGGAAGTGCTGGCCGAGCATCCACACGTGGTTTTTTCGGGCAATCTGCAGGGCCGCTCGATCCGCGAGACCGGCGCCAAGAGTGCCTACGAGGTCGTGGTCGAGGGCGGGCGCGTTGCCGAGCTGCAAGCGATCCACTGCGACGTCGCCCGGTGGGCGGACAGCGCCGTGGATATCTCGTCCGCCGAGGATTTCAATGACGTGCTCGCTGCCATGCGTGGTGCTGTCGAAGCCAGCGTCGAGGCCGCCGACGGGCGTCTGCTGGCGATCCGGCTGCGCCTGACCGGGACCACCGATCTGCACGATCAACTGATCGCTGCGCCCGAGCGCCTGCTGGCCGAGGCTCGTGCCGCAGCCGCTGGAGTGGGTTCGGCCCAGGTCTACGTCGAGAAGATCAAGCTGGGCACCGCGCCGACAGTCGCTGCCGCCACTCGCCGTGAGCGCCAGGACGCGCTGGGCGAGATGCAGCGTCTGCTCGACGAGGCGGCCGATGACCCGGATATCCGCGAGATGATCGAAAAGGATATCCGGCGCCTCGCCGAACGCCTGCCGCACGAGATTCGCGAGTCGGCGGACGATCCGTTGCTACGCGCCGCGATCGACGGTGATACGGCCGCGCTGATCAACGGCGCCAGCGATTATCTGCTCTCACGGCTCGCCGCCGAGGACGCCTCGTGAGATTTGCCTCACTCCATCTGCTGGCCTACGGCCATTTTACGGATCGGCAACTGGCCTTCGCGCCGGATGACACCGATCTGCAACTGGTCTTTGGCGCCAACGAGGCCGGTAAATCCACCGCCCGCAGCGCGATCGGCGATTTCCTGTTCGGTTTTCCCGCCCAGACGCCGCTGAACTTCCGGCACGCCTACAGCGCCCTGCGTATCGGCGCCCGTGTCCAAGCCGACGAGGCCGAGATCGAGGCGATCCGCAAGAAAGGCCGCAAGAACACGCTGCTGGCCGCGGACGGCGAAGCCGCAAGCGGACTGGAAAGCGATCTCGAACGCCAGCTCGCCGGCGCGGACCGGGCGTTCTTCACCCGCATGTTCAGCCTCGACCACCAGGGCCTGCGCGCAGGCGGCAAAACGCTGGCTGCTGCCGATGCCAACGCTGATACCGCCCTGTTGTCCGCCGGCTCGGGGCTGGCCGACGTGCTGGCCGAGCGCGCGCGGCTGGTGGCCGAAGCCGACGGCTTGTGGTCACCCAATGCATCACAGAACCGGCGCTATTACCAGGCCGAGTCCCGGCTCAAGACCGCCGACGCAGCCATCCTTGAACACGAAGTCACGGTCGGTGACTGGCAGCGCAAGCGCGAAGCATTCGAGAGCGCCGAGGCCCGGTACGAAGAACTGGCCGAACGCCGCCGCGCGGCGAGCCATCAATGGCGCGAACTCGAACGCATTCGCCGCGTCGCACAGCCGGCGCGCCGCTATCGTGAGATTGCGGCCACACTGGCGGAACTAAGCGAGATACCCACGCTCGATGCCGGAGCCCGACCGACGTTCGAGCAGGCGCGCGAGACGATCGGCTCCACCCGCGTGGCCATCGAATCGATCCAGGATCAGATCGGCCAGGTCACCGCCGAGATCGATACGCTTAGCGATGACCTGGCGCTGCGTGAGGCCAGTGAGCCGATCGAGCGCCTGGCCGAACACCGTGGCCAGATCGCCGCCGATCGCGAGCGTATCGCCGAGATCGATCGCGAACAGGCACATCTGGCCAGTGCGCTCGCCCATGACCGCGCCGAACTTGGCTGGACGAACGAGAACGCCGAATGGCCGACCGCCGCCGCCCTTGCCCATGCTCGCCGGCTGGTGGCAGACGACGCCACACGTCGCCAGAGCGTGCAGCACGCTGCGAGCAATCTGGAGGCAGCGAGCGCGGCCGACACGCGGCTCGCCGCTGAGTCCGAAGCCCTGGGTAGGGCCGCCGATACCGCGGCGCTCGAGGCCTGGCTGGCCGCCACTGGCCGCGAAGGCGATCTCGAATCCGAACAGCGCAATGCCCAGGCGAACGTCGATCAGCTGGATCGCGATATCGCCCGCCGGCTGGCGGCGCTTGAACCCACCGTAGCCGACGGCGATACGCTGGCTACGCTGGACGTGCCGGCTCGTGATCGTGTGGACCAGTTCGAGGCCGATATGGCCGAGGCGGGCGATGCCCGCAACCGTCATCAGCAGCGGGCGGACGAACTGACCGACGAAGTCGAGCGCGCCCGCGATGCCTTGGCCCGGCGCCGCGCCGACGACCACCTGCCCAGCGCCGAAGCGCTGACGACGACGCGCGCAAGGCGCGATCGCTGCTGGCAGCTCGTGCGCCGTCGCTACGTCCAACAGCGCGAACGCGATCTGTTCGACCCGGCCGGCCCAGACCTGCTCGACGCGGCTGCCCGACAGAATCCGGTCGAAGCCTTCGAGCACATGTCGAAAGACGCCGACGAACTCGCCGACGCCCGCTTCGATCATGCCGAAGCGATCGCCCAGGACGCCGAGCGTCAGCGCCATGTGGCCGAACGCGAACAGGCGCTCGCACAGGCCGTGGCGCGTCGCGACGTCGCGAAAGCCCGTGCCGACGGCCTGCAGGTCGAGTGGAACGCGCTCTGGCTGAACGCCGATCTCGAACCGACCAGCCCGAGCGCCATGCGCGACTGGCTCGATCGGCGTGACGCCGTGCTGGCCACCCGATCCGATCGCGTCGATGCCGTCGCCGCCCACGACGACCTCGCCGCGCGTATGTCAGCGCATCGCCAGCACGCACAGCCCCATCTTGTCGCGCTCGGCATCGACCAGATACAGGTCGCTGACGCCCCGCTAGCCGTACTCATCGAACGCGCGCGCCAACTCGTGGATCGTGAGAATCGCCGTCGCGACGAACAGCAGCGCATCGCCCACGAGCGCAGCGAACCGGTCAGCCGCCTTGGCAAGTTACGCGCCGAATATGAGCAGGCCGAGACTGCATACGCCGACTGGCAACAGGATTGGACCGCTGCGATCACCCAACTGGGGCTCGATTCCAGTCTCGACGCTGCGGCCGGCCAAGCCGCGCTCAATGTGCTCGAAGCCGGGCGCGAACATGCCCGGCGCGCTCGCGAATGCGCTGCCGAACACCGCGATCTACTGGCCCGCCAGAGGCGTTTCGAATCCCAGCTCGCTCATGTACTCGAGGCCACGGGCCGCACGCCCGGTTACAACGAATCCGGCGAGCAGACCGTGCAACGGCTGACTACGGCGCTGCGTGAGGCCCGGTCGCAGTACGAAAGACGCCAGACCCGCGAGGCCGACCGCGCGGCCCATCGTCAACGGATCGCCGAGCACGAAGCCACGCGCGCCGAGGCCGAACGCCGTATCGAAGCACTCTGCCGCCAGGCCGGCGTGGCCGGGCCGGAAGCACTCGAAACGGTCATCCGCCACGCCGAGCGGCGCCACGCACTCGTTCTTGAACAGACCGCGACGGCAGACACGCTGACCGACCAGGGCGACGGCCAGTCGATCGACGATCTCATTGCGGCCGTGGAGGCCAGCAACCTCGACACCCTGCGCGAACAGATCGATGCACTGGCGGATCAGCTTGCCGATCTCGACACTGAGATCGGCCCCGCCCGTGACGCCCGCAACGAAGCCCGGGCCGCGTTCGAGGCTATTGGCGGCGACGATCGCGCGGTGACCGCAGCGGCCCAACGCCAGACCGCCCTGGCTGATATGCAGGCCGCCGCCGAACGTTACCTGCGGGTTGGCACCGCCGCCCTGTTGCTCAAATGGGCTGGCCAACGCTATGCCATGGATAAGCAGCGCCCGCTGATCGAGCGCGGCTCGGCCCTGATAAACCAGCTCACCGGCGGTTCAGTCGAGCGACTGACCGGGGAATTCGATGACAAGGACGAGCTGCAGATTGTCGGCGTGCGCGCCGACGGCTCTCGTGTCGCCCCGCCCGGTATGAGCGAAGGCACGCGCGACCAGCTGTATCTCGCGCTGCGTATCGCCGCGATCGAGGATTATCTGGAGCGTGCCACGCCCCTGCCCGTCGTCGCGGACGACCTGTTCATCAACTTCGACGACGACCGCGCCATGGCCGGCCTCGACGCGCTGGCTGGCCTGGCAGAGAAAACCCAGGTTCTGTTCTTCACTCATCATCAGCATCTGCGTGACATGGCCGTTGAACGGCTGGGCACGCGCGTACGCACCCACGATCTCTGACATCCAGGCCATGAGCGCGCCGCTGGCCGGTCTCGTCGACGTCCTGCGCCCACTGGCTGGGCGCATTGCGCTGATCGCCCCGGCCGGCGGCGTGAAGGACAATCGACTGAGTACGCTACAACCGGCCGCTGGATGAGTCCGACACTCAGCAGACCCCGCACGCTGATGCTTGATTCCCCGCCAATACACATCACTTCCAACACATAGCCCGACACATAGGCATCTCAAGCGAGGATAACCATGAGTAACTACCAGAAGGACCCGGACGCCATCTCGCGTCTTACCGCCGAGCAGTACCGCGTAACGCAGGAAAGCGGCACCGAAGCACCGGGTACCGGCGAATATCTAAACAACAAGCAAGCCGGCATCTACGTGGACATCGTATCCGGCGAGCCGCTATTCGCCTCGTCAGACAAATACGAATCCGGCTGTGGTTGGCCCAGCTTCACCAAGCCGATCGAGCCTCGACACGTCAGCGAGCTGCAGGATCAGTCTCACGGCATGACGCGGACGGAAGTCCGGTCGGCCGACGGTGACAGCCATCTCGGCCATGTCTTTCCCGACGGCCCGAGCGATCGCGGCGGCCTGCGCTACTGCATCAACAGCGCGTCATTGCGATTCATTCCCCGAGAATCAATGAAATCCGAAGGTTACGAGGCCTATATCGATCAGGTCGAGGATATGTGACAGCTATTTCAGAACGCCGACCTTGTTGGTCGCGCGCATGCATTGTATGAATACGGTTATTTAACCATTCTATTTTCAGTTATTTAGCCATGATAATTGAATCCGATTATCGACAGGACTGATGTGCTACCAGCCAATAACCGTGGGTACGCCTCTCAGCGATCGGACAGGTCGCGCGGCGTAACCACGGGCTTTAATCGGCGTTACAGCACGCCATGCGGATCGATGACGAATTTCTTGGCTACCCCGCTGTCGAAATCTGCGTAGCCCTCGGGCGCCTGTCCAGACTAATGGTCTGTACATTAACGGCTTTTGCTATAGTCGCTGCCAGGCCCACCGGGCCGGCGCCGGCGATATAAACCGTAGAACCCGGGCCGACGCCGGCCGTCACACACCCGTGAAAACCTGTGGGGAAGATATCCGACAACATGGTGAGATCGAGAATCTTCTCCATGGCCTGTGCCTTGTCGGGAAAGACCAGAAGCTGGAAATCGGCATACGGCACCATCACGTATTCGGCCTGCCCACCGACCCAGCCGCCCATGTCGACATAGCCGACGCCACGGTTGGATGCAGATGGCATACGATTTTCTCCAGGGTAAGTCTGTATGCCCAACCTACGCCTGTTGTATCACGCAGGTAAATGCCCGCAGCGACAGAATCAGCTCATATACATGCCGCCGTTGACGTTCATGGTCTGGCCCGTGATGTAGCCGTTGGCGGCGAGGTGCACCACCAGCTCTGCGATCTCGTCCACCTTGCCAAAACGTCCGAGTGGGATCAGCTCCGGGGTGATACGGTCGTTGTGCATGATCATGTCCGTCTCGATCAGTGCCGGGGCGATGGCATTCGACGTGATACCGGTACCAGCCAGCAGTCTTGCGTAGCTGCGCATCAGGCCAAGCTGGCCGGCCTTGCTGGCGGCATAGTGCGGGCCGATCACCCCGCCAAGCTGCGCGGCGACGGATGACATCATGATGAGGCGCCCCCAGCCGCGCTTGCGCATGCTGGGAATCACTCGCTGCGCTACGGCAAACGACGATGTCAGATTGATCTGGAGCGTTTCGTTCCAGCGCGCGAGATCGATCTCCTCGAGCGGATAGATTGGGTTGATTCCGGCATTGTTGACTAGCACATCGACCGGGCCAAGCTGCTTTTCGGTCGCGGCGACAAGCGTTTCTGCCGCCTGATCGTCGGCCATGTCGGCTGCTATGGCCACAGCGCGATGGCCGGTCTGACGAATCTGTTCGGCAACTACTTCGGCAGCTTGCGCGCTGGTGTGGTAGCCGATCGCGACATCGCAGCCCGCGCGAGCCAGCGCCACGGCGCTACCGGCGCCAATACCGCGTGAACCGCCGGTGACAAGCGCTACGCGGTGAGTCAGATCATCCATGGGCACATCGCATTCGTGAATCAGGCGCCCAGCCTACCCCACCCGGCTCATGCCTCGCATCAGACGGTCGGTTACCAGCTGCCTGTACCCGGTTCACCCTTGAACGGGCCGACAATATCGTCGGTCACCCAGCCGCCGTAGAACCCCCCCGGCTGCGCACGCACCGGCTCCCCGTCAACGCTGCAATCGAGGTAGACGGGATAGAACGCAAGCCAACCTGCGATGGCAGCAAACTCACCGCCGGCTTCAGGGTAGTCCCAAGCCGCCTGTTCGACTCGGCGATCATCGGCCACGACATTCCAGTAGCGCGCCCGGCCTTTCCACTCGCAGAAAGAGCCGCCGCGAGCCGCTTCCAGCGTCGTTTGGTCGACGTCTTCTGGGGGTATATAGAACGTCGGTGGGCTCGCGGTTTCAAGCAGCCGCTGGGCACGCCGGCTGTCGCCGATCAGACGATTGCCCAGACGCACCTGGACGTGCCGGGTGCAGGCTTCAAGGATCGGCGGGCGTGGATAATCCCAGACCGATTCCTGACCGGCTCGGGGCGTGGCCGCAAACGATGGCCGCTCGCCACCACGAAATTTCCATGCGCCCTGCATGGCCAGCCGCTGTTCTTCAGTAGGCATTTATTCGCCAGTTCAAGATCATGTGGCAAAGATGCCTTGGATCGACGCCGGTGGCTATACCTGTCCGCACGCTCCGATCAGCGTGTGATGAGTACGGGGATGTCGGCACGCCGAATCATGTCGGTCGTGGTACTGCCAACCAGCCACTGGCGAACCCGCGAATGGCCATAGGCGCCCATGACCAGCAGATCGATCTGCTGCTCCCGCTGGTAATCGTGCAGCGCCGGCTCGACCTCACCCTGCAGCGTTTTCGTGATGACGGTCGTGCCGGCCTGGGTGAGCGTCTGGGCCGCGGTATCGATCTGTTTCTGACGGGCTTGATCGGGATCACCGACGTATACCAGGTGCACTTCGACCCCAGCCAGCAAGGCATTGCCGGCGGCGCGGTCGATCAGGTTCTGACCGGTCGCACTGCCATCGAACGCAATCTGTACGCGGCGCGGCGGCTCGAATTGCTGCATGGTAATCAGGATCGGACAGTTCAGCCCTCGTATCACGCGCTCGAGATTGGAGCCCAGGTGTTTATCGTCGCCCGCACTTTCGCCGCGCTTGCCAATCACCAGCAACCGGATTTCATCGTCCATGGAATGCAGCGCATCGACCAGTTCGCCGTTGCGCTGGCGGGTCCGGGGCACGGGCAGGTCCGCAGCCAGTGCGCGATCACAGGCACGGGCCAGCATGTCGCGTCCACGTTCCTGGGCCAGGCGCGCACGCTGGCCGTCGAGTTCGGCCAGTTCGGTCATCAGAGATTCGCGACTGCCCAGACCGATCTGACCGGAATAATCCACGGCAGCGGCATGCTTGCGCCGGCTGATTACGTGCACGAACGTCAGTGGGGCTGACAGCTTGCCCGCTGCCCAGACCGCCGCGTCGCAGGCCGCCGCAGCGTAGGCCGAGCCATCGATACAGGCGGTGATTGTGCGATCGGTCATCTCGTCTCCTTGAGTGTCTTCACCGGCTGAAATCAACCGTTGTTCAGCAGTTTCTCGGCGTCGGGCTTGTCGTGCACGGCAATTCGATCCACCAGTGTGGCGCTGGCTTCGTTCAGGCCGACGACGTCGACCGTGGCGCCCTCGCGCCGGAAACGCAATACCACTTTATCCAGCGCACCAACCGCTGTGATATCCCAGAAATGGGCGCGCCGCAGATCGATACGCACGGCCGCCAGCGTCTCGTCGAAATCGAAGGCATCCTGGAACTGCTGGGCCGAGGCGAAGAATACCTGGCCGGTGATCTCATAGACACGCGTCTCGTCATCCTGCGAGACAATGCTGTTGATATGCAGCAGCCGGCCGACCTTGTTGGCAAAGAACAGCGCCGACATCAGCACGCCAATGAACACACCAATCGCCAGATTGCCAGTGGCGACCACCACTGCGACGACCGTAAGCATCACGATATTGGTACTGGGCGGATGCTTGCGCAGATCGCGGATCGACTCCCAGGAGAAAGTCCCGATCGACACCATGATCATGACCGCAACGAGCGCCGCCATCGGAATCTGCGCCACCCAGTCGTTGAGGAACGTCACCATGATCAGCAGCACCAAACCCGCGGTAAGGGTCGACAACCGGGTACGGCCGCCGGATTTCACATTGATCACGGTCTGGCCGATCATCCCGCAACCGGCCATACCGCCGATGAAACCGGTCACGATGTTGGCCATGCCCTGCCCGCGACACTCACGGTTCTTGTTGCTCGACGTATCGGTCAGATCGTCAACAATAGTCGCGGTCATCATCGATTCCATGAGCCCCACCACTGTGAGCGTGAGCGCATACGGGGCGATGATGAAGAACGTATGCAGATTCAGCGGTACGTCCGGCCAGATCAGCGACGGCAGGCTGTCGGGCAACTGCCCCATGTCGCCGACCGTGTGAATATGGATGCCGCTGATCATGTAGACGCCCGTCAATACCAGAATAGCCACCAGCGGCGAAGGTAAAACGCGGCCGACGACAGGCACGTAGGGAAACAGATAGATAATGCCCAGGCCAGCTGCGGTCATGAAATAGACATAGACGCTGACGTCAGTGAGTTCGGGCAGCTGGGCCATGAAGATGAGAATCGCTAGCGCGTTGACAAAGCCCGTGACCACCGATCGTGATACGAAGCGCATCAGGCTGCCGAGCCGGAACACCCCGGCCAGTATCTGAAAGATACCGGTGAGGATGGTCGTCACGAACAGATACTCCACGCCGTACCTGGATACCAGCGACACCAGCACCAGCGCCATGGAGCCGGTCGCAGCCGAAATCATGGCCGGACGGCCACCGGCAAACGCAATCACCACGCAGATGGAAAACGAGGCAAACAAACCGACCTTGGGATCAACGCCGGCGATAATGGAAAACGCGATGGCCTCGGGAATCAGTGCCAGCGCCACCACGGTACCCGACAGGACATCCGCCCGGATGTTGGACAACCAGTGCTCACGGATCATTTGCAGCATGACAGCTCGACTTCAATAGGGGCGGGCAGCGATGCGTCGAACACGATCGACTAAAGGCGTAGCGTCAGATGGCCGCACGCCATTGACCGAATACACCAAACATGCTGCGGAAGGCGGCGAAGCCTAACAGATACGGGCTTGAACCGCATCCGGCCAGCGGGCCGGGCCAAGCGATGCGGCGCGCTCGATCGGGGAAACATGCGCTGCCTACGGCTGCCAAAACCACGACATATCTTTTGCTGATGTATCCAACTCAGCGCAGTTGGCTGTCCTTGCTGCCCCGGCGATTGAAGCCGGCGCCACGGCGCTGGTTATCGCGCACTTCCTGACAGGCAACACAGAGGCGCACGCCCGGTATTGCATCGCGGCGTCGCTCGGGAACCGGCTCGCCGCATTCATCGCAATGTGTCGCCGATGCGCCGGCATGGGTCAGCTCGCGACGCGCCTGGGCGACTGCGTCGTTCACCGTATCGTCGATCTGTTCCTGTACGGCTCCTTCGCGAGCCCAACCGGTTGCCACGATTGCCCTCCGCTATATATCGTTCGGCTGTTGTAAAATATGGCGCCCTACCGGCGCTGTTACAAGCCCGTATACTTGCGCGCTGTCTCAAACTCCACAACAGCCGCCCCAATCACGATGACCTCGATTTCGTCGTTCTTCACGACGCTGCCGCGCGATACGCGTTTCCTTCTGGGAGCACGGGCGGCCCGCAGCGTCGGCCAGGGCGCGCTGATCGTTTCTTTTGCACTCTATCTGCACGCTCTTGGCTGGTCGGCGCCGGCCATCGGCGGCCTGTTCACCGTCGGTCTGCTGATCGACGCCGGCCTGACGACGATTTCTGGCCCGCTATCGGATCAGTTCGGGCGCCGACGTTTTCTACTCGTCTATGAAGGGCTGCAGATTGGCGCGGCCATCGTTGCGCTGGCGACCAGTCAACCGATTCTGTTGGCGCTGGCGGCCGTCATCGGCGGCTTCGGGCGCGGCGCAAATGGCAGCAGCGGCCCGTTTGCGCCGGTCGAGCTGTCCTGGCTGTCGCAGCGATTGAAACCAAGTGCGCGTGGCGGCGTGTACAGCGTCAATATGGCGATCGGTTTTTCCGGCATGGGCCTGGGCGCCCTGCTGGGCGGTCTGCCGGTGCTGTTTGGCGATATCCTGCCGGGGGCGATGGCTTATCGTCCTCTGTTCGTCTTGTCGCTTGGCGGCTCGCTGATTTGCCTGATCCTGTTGTATCTGACTGTCGATCACAGAAATCCGCCGGCAGCTGAGCCGCTGGACAGCGATCGCCAGACCCAGCGTGATGAGAACGGTCTTTTGTTCCGCCTGTTTGGCATCAACGCCCTGAACGGTGTGGCGATCGGCCTGATCGGGCCGCTGATGGCCTACTGGTTTGCGGTCCGCTTCGGTAAGGGCCCGGCAGATATCGGCGGCGTGATGGCGCTGGCTTATTTTCTGACGGCGGCGTCGTCGGTTTTTGCCGCCCGTCTGGTCGAGCGCATTGGAGTGGTGCGCTCGGTCGTGTGGATGCGCAGCATCGGCGTGTTCATTCTGTTGGCCTTGCCTCTCATGCCGGCCTTCTGGATGGCGGCCGTGCTGCACATCGTGCGATCAGCGCTCAGCCGCGGCACCGCCGGGGCACGCCAGGCACTCACGGTCAGCCTGGTGCGCGAACATCGACGCGGCACGGCAGCGAGCACATCCAGCGTGGCCATCCAGCTGCCACGCGCGATCGGTCCGCTGGCGGCCGGATTGTTCTTCGGCAGCGGCTATCTCGCCGCGCCGTTCTATATCGCAGCGATTTTCTTCGGCGCGTATATCGTGATGTTCCGCCGTACTTTCGCTCGCCACGATCCCTCTCGACCCAATGAGCGCGATCGCTGACCGGCCGATTACGCTCCAGGGCCTGTTGCCGTTTCGTTCGCGACGCGGCAAACACGGCGCAACTGACGTAGGATATCGCCACCTGATCCGCGCGCTTTCCATTACGTCCATGAGTTCCAAGGCAGCCAAGGCTCGTCCCGATACCCTCGAGGCGCATCTGCAGCGCGAAAATCCCTTGCTGCTGGAACCGCTGGCGGCGTTCCGCCGACTGGACCGAATCGCGCACCGCATGCATCTGCTGCCGCGCGACGACAGCCTGACCCGGCGCGTGCCCTGGTGGCCGGTCGTGTCGCTTCTGGGTACGTTCTCGTCCGGCAAGTCGAGCTTCATCAACAGCTATCTCGGCACGGATCTGCAACGGACCGGCAATCAGGCCGTGGACGATCGTTTTTCGGTCATCTGCTACGGCGACGAAGCCGAACCACGAACCCTGCCCGGCTCGGCACTGGATGCCGACCAGCGTTTTCCCTTCTATCGCATCAGCGGCGACATCGATGAAGTAGCGGCCGGTGAAGGCCAGCGGATCAATACCTATCTGCAACTGCGGACCTGCAATGCGGAGGTGCTGCGCGGCAAGATTCTGCTTGATTCACCGGGTTTCGACGCCGACAGCCAGCGCTCGGCGACGCTGCGTATCACCGATCACATCATTGACCTGTCGGATCTGGTGCTGGTGTTCTTTGACGCCCGTCATCCAGAACCGGGGGCGATGCGCGATACCCTGGAACATCTGGTGTCACGCACCATCGGCCGCGACGATGCGACCAAATTCGTATTCGTGCTCAACCAGATCGATGCCACCGCACGCGAGGACAACCCCGAGGATGTAGTCGCCGCCTGGCAACGGGCGCTGGCTTCCAGTGGGTTAACCGCCGGCCGTTTCCTGCGAATCTACGACGAGAACTCGGCCAGCCCGATCGAAGACGAATCGCTGGCTGCGCGGTTCAAGGCCAAGAAGGATATCGATCTGGCGGAAATCCACCGGCGCATGCACGGCGTGGAGGTTGATCGCGGCTATCGTGTGGTAGAACTCATGACCAGCGCCGCCGATGCGCTGGCCGGGCCATCAGGTGCCGAAGGTCTGACTCGGCTGACCACGCGCTGGCGACGCCGCACCCTCACCTATGACGCACTGGTGGCGGTGCCGGTCGTTCTTGCTTGTATTGCCGCGTTCATCTGGGCGCACGATGCCGCCATGGGTGTCGCTGGCCAGATGCTGTCGCTTACCGCAATCGGCATCGGACTGATCGTCGCGGCCATCGTGTTGTGTCTGGCCGTGCATTTTGGTTTTCGTCGCATCGCAGCCAAGCAGATCGCCAAGACGATCGAGCCGGCCAGGCAACAGGCGTTCGGGCTCGATCTGCGGGCAGCGTTCCTGCGGGACACGCGCTGGTGGCGCAGCCTGTTCCGTCTGCACCCGAAGGGCTGGCACTGGCTGGCTCGTCGTCGCGTGAAGAAAATTCGGCGATCGAACGAGTCCATCGTGCGTCGCCTGAACGATCAGTTCACCCAGCCGTCGGGCTGAAAACAGCGACTTGCTGGACACCGGAAATCACAGACGCTGGCGGGCGGCACACTCACCGGCTCGGAGCAATGCGCCGCGCTGAATCGTCAGTCGCGCCCTGCCCCCACTGTGAATCGCTGGTACCGCTGTTGGCTGGGTCGCCCGCGTAGAGCCCAGAGTTCGCCACGGGCCGGATCGGCGAGTACAGCGCCGCAGGTAGTCATTCGTAATGCCGGCGTTGGCGGATAGCAGATTGCCTGCCTGTCACGCGTCACCTGCGCCAGCGTATCCGTGGACACCTGCTCCGCATCGTCCAGTAGCCCATGTGCTCGCGCCAGCCGTTGTTCGCTGTTGCGCTGGGACGCTGGCAGGCGCGGGCGCTCCAACGCCAGTGTCGGTTCGGCCAGACAGTGATTGGTATGGATCAGCGGCTCGTCCGCCAGGCGGGTTACGACTTGCGCGGTTGCCATCGCCTCGATATTCGCACCCTGGAAACGGCCTCGATCGTCTGGGCCTAGCAGCAGATAGTTATGTGCGCCGGCCAGGCGGACCTCGGCAATACAGGCCAGTGCCGACTCGAAGTTGGTCTGCGCCAGCACCTTGCGCACCACGAAGTTCCAAGTCACGCCCACGCGGCCATCGCCGCCAGACAGGTTATTGATGCCGATGGTCACGCCGGCATCGTTCATGCCGATCATCCCGAGACATCCCATGGAGGTAAAAGTCTTGAACGACGGGGCAGCTGCCGGGTGCGCGTCGAGCATGAAAACGTGATCTGTCGCTGTTTCGTGCATATCCCAGGTCTGGGCGAACAACGGCGCCCCATGATCTGTCCGTGAACCGGGCACGATCATGGCCGTGCAATCGTCCACGTCTGCGGCCTGTGTTCCGGCCTGCGCGAACGTTGCGTGGGCGGTATCCATGAAATCGGTGAAACCACTGGCAACCAGCAGCTCGGCCGAGCTCAGGTCGGTCGCGAGAGCCATTTCGTCAAGCTCATCGACCAGCGTCGGCGCATAGTGGCGGTGCGATTCCAGACAGGCCTCGGCCAGCTCGATCACCTGTGTCCGGGGCACGTCGCGCCCGACCCACGCGCTGTCGCCAGCCATCTGTACGCGCTCTGCCGCAAAGCGACGAATGGCATCGCGATAATGCTCGCCGTGCAAACGGCCGAAAGCGGCTGGCGAACCCGTGGCGGATAGAACATCAAGCTGCATGACAGACCTGAGCTGGTGAACGGCCTCTGTGATAGTAGCGGACACGGGCTATGCCGCAAGCGGGGGCACCGCAGTGGCGTGCCCTGCGGGGTGGGGCGTGCGCTCGCCTGGTTCCCTACGATGCTCCCGCTGCATAATCAGCCGCTGACCGTCACCGGAGCCGATGCATGCTGCCCACCCTGTCGCCCGACGCCGGGATTGATCCACTCCATCTACGATTCATCGACCAATTGCTCGCCGTCGGATTTGCCGGCGACATCGATACGGGCTACGCCGCACGCCTGAGCCTGGCAACCGATAACAGTGCATTCCAGCAACTGCCGTCGGCGCTGCTGTTCCCGCGACATGAAGACGATATCGCGGCCGTCTGTTCGCTACTCGCCGAGGATGAGTTTCGCGAGATCTATCTGGCTCCACGTGGTGGCGGGACCAGCACGATCGGCTGCTCTCTGACAGCAGGTCTGGTGCTCGATTGTTCGCGGCACATGAACCGGATTCTTGAAATCGATATTGAGGGTGGCCGGGTATGCGTTCAGCCCGGCGTGGTGCTGGATCAGCTCAACCACGCACTGGCGCCACATGGCCTGTTCTTTGCGCCCAACGTGGCACCCAGTAGCCGCGCCACGCTAGGCGGCATGGCCAGTACCGACGGCTGCGGCAAGGGATCGCGGGTGTACGGCAAAACCAGCGATCACGTGCTGGCATCGCGGCTTGTGCTCTCGGATGGCAGTCGTTTCTCGGTGACGCCGCGCGATGAGCGCGAACTGGCGTTACTGATCGAACGCCGGGACCTGGTCGGGCATATCCATCGCGAAGTGGCGGGCACGGTTCAAGACAACCGCGACGAAATCGCGCGCGTTTATCCGAAGTTGTCGCGTTATCTGTCCGGTTACAACCTGGCCCAGTTGTTCGACGACAACGGCATGTTCAACCTCAACAAGCTGTTGTGCGGCGCCGAAGGCACGCTGGCTATCGTCAGCGAATTGACGCTCCGGCTTACCCCCTTGCCCTCGACTCGTACGTTGTTCGCCCTGCGCTATGCGAGCTTCGACGCGGCCCTGCGCGATGCCCAGCGGCTGGTAACGTTTGACCCAACGGCGATCGAGAGCCTGGACGACACGGTCATGGGTCTGGCGCGCGACAATCCGATCTATGAGCGGGTGCGCGACTATATCGAGAACGCCGACGGCAGCACGCCCGCCGCCGTCAATCTGGTCGAATTCATCGGCGTCGACGCCCTTCCCGACGGCGTCGAAGCATTGGCCGCGGCTCTCGCCGAGAACACGGCAAGCAACCCGGCCAGCGGTTTCTATCGGGCCGAAAGCGCCGACGCGATTGCCGCCCTGTGGGACCTGCGCAAGGGTGGCGTGGGCCTGCTTGGCAGTACGCCGGGCGATCGCAAGCCGTTGCCCTTCGTCGAGGACACCGTGGTCGATCCACGCGTGCTACCGGAATACGTCGCTGATTTCCGCGCAATTCTCGATGAGTACGGCCTGCGCTACGGCATGTTTGGGCATATCGACGTTGGCTGCCTGCATGTTCGGCCAGCGCTGAATCTGTGTGATCCGGAGGACGAGCGCATCATGCGCGAGATCACCGATCGCGTCGCGAAACTGGCTCAGTCGTATGGCGGGATGCTCTGGAACGAGCACGGCAAGGGCCATCGCAGCGAATATCATCCGGCCTACTTCGGCCCGGTGCTGTACGCCGCGCTGGGCCGCGTTAAGCGCGCCTTCGACCCGCGCAATCAGTTCAATCCGGGCAAGATCGTAGCGCTCGACGATAGCCGTGCTGCGTTGGCTTCGATGAACGCCACCACGCGCGGCGCCTTCGATCGCCAGATCGCGCCTGACGAACGCCACCGTTTTCAGAATGCCCTGAACTGCAACGGTAACGGTTCCTGCTTCAATTATGATCCCGGCGAGGTGATGTGCCCTTCGTATCGTGCCACGCGCGACCGATTGCATTCACCCAAAGGCCGCGCCGGCGCCATGCGCGAGTGGCTGCGCCAGCTGGCCCTGGCCGATGCCCCCACAGCAACGCTGGCGCCTGCATCCGGCCCTCTATGGCTGCGGGCCGCGACCGACTACCGCGCACAGGCCAGGGCAGTCCCTGCGACGCCCGATTTCTCGCATGAAGTGTGGGCGGCGATGGACGGCTGCCTGTCCTGTCGTGCCTGCGCTACCCAGTGTCCGATCCGGGTCAACGTGCCGGATTTCAAGGCACGTTTTCTGGCTTTGTATCATGGCCGGTATTCAAGGCCGCTGGGCGATTACGCCCTGGGCGCCCTGGAACGCGGGGCACAGCTCGCCGGTCACTGGCCACGACTGGCCAATCGGTTGCTGACCCGGCCGGCTGTGCGGCACTGGCTGGCCGACACGCTTGGACTGGTCGATATGCCTGCTCTGTCGGCGCCAAGTCTGCCGGGCTATCTGCGCCACCATCCAAACTATCGATTCATGCCAGACGACTGGCTGCTGACATCCCATGCCGATCGAGCGCGTACGGTATTCATCATTCAGGACGCTTTCACCAGCTTTTTCGATGCAGGCGTTGCCATCGACATACTGCAACTGATCGAGCGATTGGGGTTCGTGCCTCGCGTCGTGCCGTTCATGCCGAGTGGCAAGCCGCTCCAGGTGAAGGGCTTTCTACCCGAGTTCGAACGCCGTGCACAGGCGACGCAGCGCCAACTCGAATGGCTGGCTGGCTATGAACGGCCAATGATCGGCCTGGAACCGAGTATTACCCTGGCCTACGCTGACGACTACCCGTCGACGACCGGGCGGGCTGCGCCGCAGGTCAACACGCTCGAGTCCTGGCTGGTTGATGCCGTGGGCGGTTTCGACCGCGCCGGCCACCCGGCGGTCGGGGGGCCGACGCACTACGCGCTGTTCAATCACTGTATTGCCACTGCCCGCTCCTCGGCCAGCAATAGACAATGGCAACAGACGTTTTCGGCGCTGGGCATCAAACTATCGATTCCCCGGCTCGGCTGCTGCGGCATGAGCGGCGCCTACGGCCACGAGGCGCGACATCGCGATATCTCCGCGACTATCTATTCCCTCAGCTGGCAGCCGGCCTATGCCAGCACTGATGCCATTCCGCTGGTTCCGGGATACAGCTGTCGCAGCCAGAGCGCACGGCTGTCCGGCTTTCGCCCCCAGCATCCAGCTAGTGCGCTGCTTTCACATCTGCGCTGAAATACTTGGAGCGCATTCCGTCGCCCTGGCATGAACGCTCAAACCACTCGGTTACCGCACAGGCCGAATAACGCGCGGCTGCGCCAACCACTATCCGGCCAGTGCACAGTCCTGCGCCTGGGTACAAGCGATACCCGATTCGTCAAGCCGAGTGCTGCCGCGGGCTTGTGTGTTGTCGGGTGCGCACACCACACGATTACGACCACGTTCTTTGGCTTTGTACAGGGCTTGGTCGGCGATGCGCATCAGCGTTTCGCTACTGCGCCGATTATCGACATTACAGTGAGCCACTCCCATCGATACGGTGACCGACAACTCACCGCCCTGGCCATTACGAAATCGCAAAGCGGCAGTCTGCGCCAGGACGCGTTCGGCCGCTTCGCGCGCCTGTTCGAGATCCTGATCCGGCATGACCCACAGGAACTCTTCGCCGCCAAGCCGGCCGAATGTATCGATATCGCGCACGGTAGTGCTTATCGCTTCCGCCAGACCGGCGAGCACCCGGTCGCCCACGCCGTGACCGTACTGATCGTTCACCTCCTTGAAGTAGTCGATGTCGAGCAGACAGACTGAAAACGCATGCTCGCCGCGATCGAGCCGCTGGCGTTCCTTGTCCAACACATCCATCAGCCAGCGTCGATTGTAGATACCTGTCAGATCGTCGTGCACCGCCATGACCGAAATCCGGTGCATCGCCTGCTTCAACTGTTCGTTGCGGCTGCGCAGCGCGCGGCGCAGATGATTGATGAAACCGCCGATCAAACCGATCTGGGCCATGACGACGCTGACTGAAATGATCAGAACCCAGTTGTGGCGAAACAGCGGATCACCGGGGTGGAAATACGAATGCGTCAGGAGCACCGCCAGATAGCCCAGCGCGTAAACCAGCCCGGCAATGATGAACCGGCCGCTCGACAGATCGAACAGACCGTACACCAGCGGCACCACGGCGGTGATCAGAATCGCCGCCTGCGCCTGCGCGTCCTGCAGTTGATACAGCAGGATCATCGATGGCAGGACCGGCGCAATGACCTGTGGCAAGGCAAGGCTCGGGTAACGGAAATACAGATTCCAGCGCCAGCGAAACATGGCGTAGAACCCCCCCACTATCAACAGCGAGCAGAACGCATAGCCAAGGAAATAGATCGGTTCGAGCTGACTAAGAACACAGATAGACCCAACAATCGCAAGCTGTAGCGCGTATGAAACCGCCGACATGGCGAGTCGATTCATGCGCACCCCTTGATGGCGCTGTACGCGTTCCTCGCTCGATTCTGCCGCGGCGCTCTGTTCGAGCGACAAATTTCTCATAGTGCTTTCCGGCTGGACCATCGGGTACGCAGACAAGCAATTACCGGCGATGGTCGCGTTATGGAATGCGGCCTAACCTAGGTTGATAATGCTTGACGCAAAGTGAATCGGGAAAGCATCGATCGTCTGAGTCATCTTGCTGATCTGGCTGGCCAAGATAGAGGTCCGGCGTTAATAATGCGCAGGAATTTGTCGATACGCGCTGCGATCTTGTCTTCAATACGATCCGACCAGGCTCCTGTTCTTGTGTTCGACTCCGGTGTTGGCGGCTTGTCCGTGCTGACCGCGATCCGTGGGCGACTGCCGACCGTACCGGTTGTCTTCGTCATGGATACCGCGGGCTATCCTTACGGGCAGCGTAGCGACGCCGAACTCAATACGCGTGTACCTGCGCTGCTCGGCCGACTTGTCGAACGCTATCGTCCACGGCTGGTCGTGATTGCCTGCAACACTGCTTCGACTATCGCGCTAACCGCCGTACGCGAGGTGCTGGAAGTGCCAGTCGTCGGGACCGTGCCCGCCATCAAGCCGGCCGCGCTGACCTCACGAAGCGGCGTGATCGGCGTGCTGGGAACTGCGGCGACCATCCGCCAGGCCTATGTTGACGACCTGACCGACCGGTTCGCCGGCCATTGCCGGGTCCTGCGCGCTGGCGCGCCAGCGCTGGTTGATTACGCCGAAAATCGCCTGCGTGGTGTCGCCGTGGATGCCGACGTACCGGGGCAGGCGCTTGCTCGCCTGACCGAGCAAGCGGGCGGCCGGGAGATGGATGTTGTCGTCCTGGCCTGTACGCATTTTCCGCTGGTAGTTAGCGACCTGGCCGGCGCAGCCCGGCAGCCGCTACGCTTTGTTGACGGCGCCGAGGGGATTGCGCGGCGAGTGGCCAGCCTGCTTGAAGGGCAGGCGTTTCCCGAATGCGCGACGCTCGGCCTGACCGTGAGCAGTGGCGATGCCCGTTCGCTGGATCTGCTGAAAAACACGCTCGCCCGCCATGGATTGGCGCCGCCTGTCGGACTATGAGGGTTGAGGCGCGCAGCCCAGCCACGCAGGCGCAAACCAAGCCGGCAATCGCGGGGATCGGCGCCGGGAACCGCCCGCGGTGCCGCGCAGATGATAACCTTCGCGGATGCAAACAACTCTCGATATTGCCAGTCATCATCTGCTTGGCCGGGCCCAGATAGACGCTGCCGCCCTGGAAAAGACGTTGTCCGGATTGATGGCGCCCGGCGTTGATTATGCCGATCTGTATTTTCAGATCCTGCGCAACGAATCCTGGATGCTGGAAGACAGCGTAGTACGCAGTGCTGGCGCTTCGACTGCCCAAGGCGTTGGTGTGCGGGCGCTGGCCGGTGAGCAGACCGGTTTTGCCTTTGCCGACGAGCTGGCATTCCCGGCGCTGACCCAGGCGTCATCGGCAGCCGCAGCGATCGCCCGCTCAGGTCGCAGCGGCCAGATCAATGCGCTGGTCGGCCAGAGCCACCCGGCGGTACGTTACCAGCCGATCGACCCGGCCGGGACGCTGGGTGCTGATGCCAAGGTCGCGCTTCTCCATCACGCCGACAAGATTGCGCGCGATGCTGATCCGCGCGTGGTGCGCGTGACCGTGTCGCTGGCCGGCTCATCCGACACCATGCTGATCGCAGCCAGCGACGGCACCCTGGCGGGCGACGTGCGGCCAATGGTGCGCATGAATGTCTCGGTTCAGGTCGAAGAGAACGGCGTGCGCGAATCGGCCTCGGCCGGCGGCGGCGGCCGGCTGAGTTACGACATGTTCACCGATGAGCGGGACCTGGCGGCCGACTATGCGCGGGAGGCGGTTCGTCGCGCGCTGGTGCGCCTGAAAGCCGAGCCCGCACCCGCCGGCAGTCTGCCGGTGGTCATGAGCGCTGGCTGGTCTGGCGTGCTGCTGCACGAAGCCGTGGGCCATGGTCTGGAAGGCGATTTCAATCGCCGCGGCTCATCGAACTATGCTGGCAAGATCGGCCGGAAAGTTGCCTCCGAGCTATGCACGATTGTCGACGACGGCACGCTCGATGGCCGCCGCGGCTCTCTGAACGTCGACGACGAAGGCACGCCGTCGGCCTGTAACACGCTGATTGAAAACGGCGTTCTGGTCGGTTACATGCAGGACAAGCACAACGCGCGCCTGATGGGTTCCAGGCCCAGCGGCAACGCTCGGCGCGAGTCGTACGCACATACCGTCATGCCGCGGATGACCAACACCTACATGCGTGCCGGCAAGTCAGATCCCGCCGACATTATAGGTTCGGTAGAACACGGCATCTACGCTGCGAACTTCTCCGGCGGTTCGGTGGATATCACTTCCGGCAATTTCGTATTCTCCTGCGACGAGGCCTACCGCATCGAAAACGGCCGGCTAGGCGCGCCGCTCAAGGGTGCCACGCTGATTGGCAATGGCCCCGACGTGCTCAACCAGGTGTCGATGGTCGGCAACGATTGGGCGCTGGATACCGGCGTAGGCGTCTGCGGAAAGCACGGTCAGAGCGTACCGGTGGGCGTCGGTCAGCCAACCTTGCGGGTCGATGCGATCACTGTCGGCGGTACCCAGCAGGACTGATGGCTGCGACTGTGACACGACAGAGGTCGAGCGCCACATGGTGAAGTCGCCAGCGTACGGTAGATGGCGCCGCAGCGATAATGGCAGGCCGTCGAGTCTGCGAATCGTTGGCGGCGAATGGCGCGGCCGGCGTTTGCCGATTCTCGACGCGCCTGGACTGCGACCGACCTCCGATCGTATTCGCGAGACCCTGTTCAACTGGTTGACGCCGATCATCGACGGCGCTCGGTGTCTGGATTTGTTCGCCGGAACCGGCGCGCTCGGAATCGAAGCACTGTCGCGCGGCGCGGCATCTGCGCTATTGGCAGAACAATCAAAGGCCGCTGCGGCGAGTATCGAACAAGCATTGCGGCAGCTGGGGGCAGACGATCGCACCCGCGTGCTGGTTGGCGACAGCCTTTCCGCGCCGTTCGCCGGGCCTTTCGATATCGTGTTTGTCGATCCTCCCTTCGACGCCGATCTGCATGCGCCCGCGATTAAGGTCGCCCGGCAGTTGCTGGCCGCGAACGGACGCGTCTATGTTGAATATCCGGTCGGCCAGCGCGCCGCCATCCATAATCTGTTACAAACCGGGTTCGAGATACGTCGCGACAAGCAGGCCGGACAGGTCGGCTATTGTCTGGCGCGATTCACAGGGGGCATGACCAACCATGAGTGACCCGCTATTTGTTCGCGCCGCCTACACCGGCACTTTTGACCCGATCACCAACGGCCACGCCGATGTCATCCGCCGCGCCGCCGGCATGTTTACCGAGTTGATCGTAGCGGTGGCCAGCAATTCCTCGAAGAAATCGATCTTTGACCATGACGAACGCGTCGAACTGGCGCAACAGGTGCTCTACGACGTGCCCAACGTTCAGGTGCTGCCGGCCAGCGGCCTGATCGTCGATTTTGCGCGACGTCACGGGGTACGCGTGCTGGTGCGCGGCGTCCGGGGTGTGGGTGACTACGAATACGAAAAACAGATGGCGGTCATGAACCGACATCTGGCACCCGAGATCGACACAATCCTACTGGCGCCCTCGCCCGAATTCGCGCACATATCCTCAACGCTGGTTCGTGAAATCGCGTTTCTTGACGGTCGTATCGCAGGGCTGGTACCCGGTGTGGTTGCGGATCGATTACACGCCAAGACCGGCGGTTGAGGCCGGCCTGCCCATCCCGGCATGTCGTATTAAAGAGCGATGCGCATCGGGTGAGAACCTGGCTCAATTGAGCCTGTCTCGAACCTCGCTGGCTACGATTGTTTCGGTCCGACCGGCCCCGCGAGCTGACTCGGCCGCACACTGCGACCATTACTGATCGATGCCGCGCTGCTCTGCGCGAAAACGGCTTTCAGTAACCGTGCCTCCACTCCCGATCACGAGCCGCGCCGTAGAAGTGGATATCGGCACGGGAACAAGCTCCGACTGAGCCGCGACGGTTGTGCCAGACCCGCGCACTGGCCGTCGCGCGCGCCCCGAGCCAGAGACCTCAAGGTCTGTTTTCATTGACCTGCCACGGCGCAGGCTGCAGACCTTATTTTTGAATCGTTCGTATTACGATTTAACATATATCACGCCCACGCCAATGCCAGGGAGCGTCTTTGTCTCATATCAAAGGGGATCACTCCATCGACAACATGACGGCCCCGCTTTCACAGAAGTCTGCTACGGGCACCACTACCGACGCGTTAAAACAACGATAAAGCCCGAGCTGATTTTTCAGATATGCTTACTGACGCTGGTGGGCTCGATCTGGCCGATCTAGCGGGCCGAAAGGCCGGCCGGCACCCGGTGATCGGGTTGATTCAGCGTTGTGCAAACCCCGAGGGACCGGCCAAATTGATCTGGATTTTCATTGTTAACGATTCTCATTTATAGTTAAGTTCACACCACGAGCCGAGGCACGACTCTCGCGCGCCATGACCATCGGCAGGAACAGCGATCTGCGCATGACCAACAGCCTGCACGGCAAGATAGTGGAGACCGACCTGAACATCAGCAAGCAGATTGGATCGCGCTTGACCGCCAATAATAACGACGGCGACCCGGTAACTCCCGACACTCTCTGCGGGCGACTCGCCGTATTGGTCAACGATGGATCGGAAACCCTGCGTCGTGCGTACCAGAACTTTTACGGCGTCAGAAAAATTGCCGAATGCGCGCCACCGCAGTGCACATAGCAGATGGCCTGCGAAACCGGCCTGATCTTCAATTGCTATGTGTCGGTTCGCGTCGGTTTGCCATGATCAGACATCTCTGTATGCCGACATACCGACGCGATTTCGCGCTGTGAACTGCCCGCTGCGGGTTGTCGGAAGGCCGGCTTCTATTTAATTCTACATTCAGGAGTTTATTGCATGTTCAATCATCCACGCCGCTGCGCCTCTTCGCGGCCCGGGCGGCTGCTGACCGCGTTGACACTCGGTGCTGCTCTGCTGTTTGGCATGAACACGACCGCATCCGCTGCCGACCAGCAGTCGATCACGCTGTATGCCGGTCAACACCAACAGATGGTTCGGCTGCTGGTAAACGCCTTCGAGAAAAAGAGCGGCATCACCGTCAACGTACGGCCGGGTGAAGGTGCCGCGCTGGCCAGCCAGATCCTCAGAGAAGGCAAACGCAGCCCAGCCGACGTCTTCTTCACCGAGAACACACCCGAGCTCGTCCGGCTGGACAACGAGCATCGACTCGCCAAGGTCGCCCCGAACACGCTGGCCCAGGTTCCCAGCCAATACAGCGCGTCCAACGGCCGCTGGCTGGGTGTGCTCGCCCGCCAGAACGTGATGGTCTACAACCCGCAGAAGATCGACAAGGCCGATCTGCCGCAGTCGCTCATGGATCTTGCGAGCGACGCCTACAAGGGCAAGGTGGCTGTGTCGCCGGCCGAAGGCGATTTCCTGCCACTGGTCAAGGCGATGGCAATCAAACATGGTGAGGCAAAGACCCTGCAGTGGCTTAAGGGACTGAAGACCAATGCGAAGATATATAATGAAGACGAAGGCGTGGTGAACGCGGTCAACAACGGTTCGGCAGCGCTCGGCGACATCAACGACTATTACTACTATCGTGTGCGCGAGCAGACCGGCAAGGACGCCATGAAGGCCCAGATCGCGCATTTTGCCAGCGGCGATGTGGGTAATCTCGTCAACGTGTCGGGTGTCGCCATTCTGGACAGCGCACCCCATCCGCAGGCTGCTCAGAAATTCCTGAAGTTCATGGTAAGCAAGCAGGCGCAGACGATGCTGGCCAACAGCCAGATCGATTTCGAGTATCCGCTGCGTCCGGGGATCGCGGCCAACGAGCAGGTCGAGCCGTTCGATCAACTCAACCCGCCGAAGATCAACGTGAATGATCTGGGTGACAATAGCCTTGCGATCAAGCTCGTGCGCGAAGCGGGGCTGCTGTAGGTCGCGCGGCGCCGTATTAAATAGTATCAGGCCCTGGACCGTTGAACAGTCCGTCGCCGTATCGCGCCGCCGCCAGCACTGCGGCGGCGCCCCGCGACCACGCGCCGCCGACCGTCTTGTTGCTGTTGGCGATTCTGGTGTCGGCGCTTGTTCTGGCACCGATTGCAGTCACGGTATTCGATGCGGTTCGTGGCAGCGTTGTCGGTACGCTCGCCCTGCTGTTTCGCCCGGTCATCGGCCACTTGCTCTTGAATACGATCGGCCTGGCCGTCGTCTGTGCGGTTGGCTCTGGGTTGGTCAGCCTGGCCATGGCCTGGCTGATCGAGCGCAGCGACGTGCCAGGCTATAGCATATGGCGCGTGCTGGCTCCTCTACCCCTTGCGCTGCCCGCGTTTGTCTCAAGCTATGCCTGGCTGTCGATCAGTCCATCGTTTCAGGGGGCCGCCGGCGCAGCGCTGGTGGTGAGCGCCAGTTATTATCCGTTGGTGTATCTGCCGCTGGCGGCCGCTCTTCGTGGGCTTGACCCGGCGCAGGAAGAAAGCGCTCGCAGTCTGGGCCTGTCCCCGCTGGCCGCGTTCTGCCGGGTGACGCTTCCGCAGCTCCGGCCGGCGCTGCTGGGTGGCACTCTGCTGCTGGTGCTGCACGTGCTGACCGAGTTTGGCGCGTTTGCACTGCTTCGCTTTAGAACATTCACCACGGCTATCTACAGCGCTTACAACGCTGGCCTGCAGGTCAAGCAAGGCGCGCTGCTTGCCTGCGTGCTTCTATTCCTGTGTTTTCTGTGCCTTTGGGGCGAGCAACGCCTGCGTGGCCAGCACGATTATGCGTCGATCGGCGCCGGCGTGCGGCGCATGCCAAGACGGCACTCGCTTGGCTGGGGCAGGATTCCGGCATTGATATTTTTGGGCACCGTGTTCACGGCCGCGGTCGGCGTACCGCTGGCCACGATCGGCTACTGGCTGACCAGGACCGACGCGGCTGCGATGACGACGACGGCCGTATCCACCGCCCAGATCATCCGGGTGTCTTTCTCATCGATCGGCTACGGGGTGGCGGCCGGGATTCTGACAACAGCGCTGGCGTTTCCGGTAGCTTATCTTGCCGCGCGCTATCACAATCGTGCCGTGCAGCTGATCGAGCGTACGACTTATCTGCCGAAAGGCGTGCCCGGCATCGTCGTTGCCCTGGCGCTGGTCACGCTCAGCCTCCAACTGCTGTATCCGCTGTATCAGACTGCCATACTTCTGGTACTGGCCTACGCCATCATCTTCATGCCGCTCGCGGTCGTAAGCATCCGCGCCACGGCCGGACAGATCGAACCGGGCCTGGAAAACAGTGCTCGCGCGCTCGGCGTCGGGCGGTTTGGTGTGTTCCGACGCGTGACGCTGCCGCTGACCGCGCCCGGGCTCGGATCTGCTACGGCGCTGGTTTTCATTTCGGTATGTACCGAACTACCGACGACGCTATTACTGATACCTACCGGTGCGCATACGCTGGCGACCGAGATCTGGGCTGAAAGCTCGAACTTCGCGTTTGCGGCCGCTGCACCCTATGCCGCCGTGCTTGCAGCGATCTCGATGCTTGCCGCATGGTTACTTGCCAACCGATTTGGCCGCGCTGCGGTCGCCTGAGGATCAATCGATGTCTCGACCAGTGCCGCAGCCACATCCTGTTGCCGAACACCGGGCCAACGACCCTGATCTATCGATCGCCGGGTTGCGCAAGGTGCTTGGTTCACAGACCGTTCTCGACGGCATTGATCTTGACGTCTCCGCCGGCCAGATCATCACGGTTCTTGGCCCATCGGGCAGTGGCAAGACAACGCTGCTGCGATTGATCTGCGGCTTTGAACGCGCCGACGCCGGCGTGATTCGCCTAAGTGGCCGCCTGCTGGCCGACGGCCGGAAAACTCATATGCCGCCGGAACGTCGAGGGGTTGGCTATGTCGCGCAGGAAGGGGCGTTGTTTCCCCATCTCGATGTTCGCCGCAACATCGAGTTCGGACTGTCACGACGCCAGCGCGCGACCACAGACGTGGAAGATCTGCTGGCAGCGGTCGGTCTGCCGGCAAGCTATGCGAACAGAGCACCAAGCGCCCTGTCGGGTGGCGAGCAACAGCGGGTTGCGCTTGCCAGGGCACTGGCCCCAGGCCCGCACCTGGTTCTGCTGGACGAGCCATTTTCTTCGCTGGATGCTGGTCTGCGGGTGGAGACACGCAACGCGGTAGCCAAACGCCTGAGAGACGCCGGCGCGACCGCTATCCTGGTGACTCACGATCAGGACGAAGCATTGTCCATGGGCGACAAGGTGGCCGTCATGCACAACGGCCGACTGGCCCAGGTCGCCTCACCGCGGACCCTCTACGATCGCCCTGCCAACCTCGATATCGCACGCTTCATTGGCGAAGCTGTGCTGGTACCCGGCATCACAGCCGGAGACACCGTCGACTGTTGTTTCGGCCGGCTGCAGCTGACAACACAGGTGCCACGCCCAGGTGTCGGTGACCGGCGGGACGTCAACGTCCTGATTCGTCCCGAGCAGTTCCGGCTCTGCGTCGATCACGCCGCGGACAATCAGACGATCGGGTCCGACGCTTTTCCGAGCACGGCCTGCGTCGAGCAAATCCTGTTCTACGGGCACGATGCACGCATCCAGTTACGTCTGCGCGATGGCCAGCCGTTCACCGCAACGGTGCCCGGCTTCGATCTTCCGGCAATCGGACAGACTGTCAGTTTTCGTGTCGCAGGGAACGTCTACACGTATCCCTATTGATCTTGAATCCCTGGTTGAATTGCTTTTCACAGTATCCGAAGCCAAGGGCCACGAGCGCATATGTCTACCGGCTTATTGAACGATTGGCAGCGTCTGGCTTTATATGCTCTCTTGACGTTTTTAACCTTTAGCCCTACATTTATGCCAAGGCTAATACGGGTCGAAGGCTTCGGCTTTGGTTAAGGACTAGATGGATGACAAGTAACACCCGGCCTGCCGCGGCCCGCGCAGCCAGCGTCGCCGTATTGCAAATACGGCTATTTGACGGTTTCCTGCCGGCTTTGCGCCGATGAGCGCGACGGATACCGCCACCACACCTCTACCCGGTGAAGGAGCGACAATCCGCGCGGCACAAGCAGCACTGGACGGCCACAGTCGCGGCCTGAAAGGACTCTGGCCGTTTCTCGGGCCAGCGTTTATCGCGGCTGTCGCATATATCGACCCGGGCAACTTCGCAACCAACATTGCGGCCGGCTCGACTTACGGTTACATGCTGCTCTGGGTGGTTCTGTTATCGAACGTGATGGCGGTCCTGATCCAGTCCATGTCGGCAAAGCTCGGCATTGCGACCGGCCGAAATCTCCCGGAAGTCTGTCGCGAGCGTTTTTCCAGACCGCTGACTCTTGGTTTGTGGATCCAGGCCGAGTTCATCGCGATTGCCACCGATCTTGCCGAATTCATCGGCGGCGCACTGGGCCTGAACCTGGTGTTCGGCATTCCGTTGTTTCCTGCTGCGCTTATCACCGGCGTGTTCTCGTTCGGACTGCTCGAGTTGCAGCGACGTGGTTTCCGCTGGCTGGAAGCCGGCATTGTCTGCCTGGTCGGCATCGTGGTGGTGTCGTTCGCCTATGAAGTCTTCATGGCGAAACCGGACGGCAGCGCCCTGCTCTATGGATTGACCGTGCCGCACTTTGCGGGCTCTGACAGTGTGTTGCTCGCCGCCGGTATTCTCGGCGCGACGGTCATGCCGCATGTGATCTATCTGCATTCAGCGTTGATGCAGCGCCGGGTCGTGGGACGCAACGAGGAAGAGAAACGCAGAATATTCCGCTTCGAATTCGTGGATATTCTGATCGCCATGGCCCTCGCCGGCATCATCAACGGCGCCATGCTTGTCATGGCCGCAGGGCTGTTCTTCGGCACCGGCGACGTCGTCTCATCCATCGAAGGCGCGTTCGCTCGCCTCGGCAACCAGGTCGGCCCATTTGCTGCGACCCTGTTCGGCCTGGGCCTGCTGGCCAGTGGTTTTTCGAGTTCATCGGTGGGAACGATGAGCGGCCAGGTCATCATGCAGGGCTATATCAACCGCCAGATTCCGATCTATGTGCGGCGGCTGATCACCATGCTGCCGGCGCTCGCCGTATTGTGGCTTGGCCTGGACCCGAGCACATCGCTGGTCCTCAGTCAGGTCGTGCTGTCCTTCGGCATCCCGTTTGCGCTGATCCCGCTGATTATTTTCTGCTCTAATCGTGGACTGATGGGAACACTGGTCAACCATCGAATCACCACCGGTGTTGCATGGATCATTGCGATCGTGATTGTCGCGCTCAATATCTTTCTGATCTACCAGACCTTGTTCGGCGTATGAGAGGCTGGCGACTGTGATCGCTGACTGCTGAATCAGTGTTTGAACAAATCGGTGCCGTCACGGTTTTATCGCCATCGACCATGAATGACGAGAGAACGACTTACTGATCAGGCTGCGCCGTGGTCGGCTGGCCAGCGGTGGGTAGCGCATACTGCTCGGTGATATCCACTGTCGCGGCGACCGACATGTCTGCCGGCTGATATACCGATACCTGAATCACGCGATCCGGATAGCTGAAGTACACGCGCGTTGTACTGGCGTCGCCGGTCATGTTGGTATCTGTATGCACCGCTGGCCGACGGCCCTGGCTCGGCGCCTGTGCAAACGCCTCGATCATGTTCTGAATCGCTGCCTGGCCGTCAGCGCTGCGAAACGAGCCCAGATTACGGGTGACACGCACCAGTTCGCCGTTCTGGATATTGATCGAGCCGACAGCGTGCGGCGCGACAGTCTTGCCGTCGTTCATCGGGCGGACTTTCGGATAGAGAAAATACTGCCCGTTGGCGTGCGCGGGGGCTACGTTGAATTCCGCGCTGGCCACACCGAGCGTCTGGGCGCGCGAGGCGCCCAGCGTCAGTGTCGTTCCACCGATGTCTACGCTCTGAGCCCATACGGTGGGAGTCGCCAACGCAATCACGATCGCTAACGCCCACGGTGCGGATTTCTTCAGTCTGTCCAGATTCATATCGGCAATAGTCTCAAGATTTACCAGCAGGCATCACTATGCACCTCGGCCGCCGCACACGGACGAACATAAGGAGGTCAAGCGGCCCCGCGCGAGACCGCCAGCAGCATCTGGTTCATACGACGTACGAACGTGGCGGGATCATCCAGCTCGCCACCCTCGGCGAGGATTGCCTGCTCGAACAACAGCTGCGAAAACGCTTCGAATTCGTCTTCGCCCTGCTCATCCGCCAAGCGTTCCACCAGCGGATGGGTCGGGTTGATTTCCAGATGCGGCGCGCTGCTGGGCATGGCCTGACCCGCTTCCTTGAGAATCCGCTCCAGATGCGCCGACATGCCGTGTTCGTCTGCCACCAGACAGGCCGGCGAATCGGTCAGACGATGGGTCACACGCACCTCGCCTACCCGTTCACCGAGCGCGGTCTTGATACGCCCGACCAGGTCCTTAGAGTTTTCCTCGAGCTGCTTCTGCTGTTCTTTTTCTTCCTCGGACTCGGCGTCACCAAGATCCAGCGCGCCCTTGGCGACCGAAGAAAACTCCTTGCCTTCGTGTTCGGTCATGTGGGCCATCACCCATTCATCGACGCGGTCGGTCAGCAGCAGCACCTCGATGTCTTTCTTCTTGAAGATCTCGAGATGCGGACTGTGCTTGGCTTCGGCCAGCGTATCTGCGGTGATGTAGTAGATTTTTTCCTGGCCCGGCTGCATGCGTGCGATGTAATCGTCCAGGCTTACGCCAGGCTCGGCGGTCTCATCCTTGGTGGTCTTGAAGCGCAGCAGCTTGGCGATCTTGTCGCGGTTGTCGTTGTCTTCGACGATGCCTTCCTTGAAGACCTGGCCGAATTCCTTCCAGAAGGTCTTGAACTTCTCGGGTTCGTCGTCGTTGGCCAGTGATTCAATCAGGCCGAGCACTTTCTTCACCGAGCCAGCACGGATCTTGTCGAGAATACGGTTGGACTGAAGAATCTCGCGCGAGACGTTCAGCGGCAGATCGTTGGAATCGATCACACCTTTCACGAACCGCAGATAACGCGGCATGAGTTTTTCTGCGTCGTCCATGATGAAAACGCGCTGCACATACAGCTTTACGCCGTGCTGCTTGCCGCTGGGGTCAAGCATGTCGTACGGGGCGCGCTGCGGCAGATACAGCAGCGAGGTGTACTCCTGCGAACCCTCGACCTTGTTGTGGGTCCAGGTCAGCGGATCCTCATAGTCGTGGCAGGAGTGCTTGTAGAACTCGGCGTAGTCTTCGGCCGAGATCTCGGCTTTGGCCTGGGTCCACAACGGCGCACCGCGGTTGACCTGCTCCCAACCGGCTTCCTTACCCTCTTTTTCGTCGTCTTCCGAAAGCTGCTCACGCATCTTGATTGGGAAGGCGATGTGATCCGAATAAGTCCGCACCAGATGCTGCAAGCGATAACGGTCTACAAACTCGTCCTCGTCTTTGCGCAGATGCAGCGTGACGGAAGTGCCATGCGTGGCCTTGTCGATCTCTTCCAGCGTGTATTCGCCGCCGCCGTCCGACGTCCAGCGCACGCCCTTGGCCTCGGCGCCGCGGCGTGTCTCCACCACGACCTGGTCGGCCACGATGAACGCCGAATAGAAGCCGACACCGAACTGACCGATCAGATGCGCGTCTTTCTTTTCGTCGCCCGACAGCGAATCCAGAAACGCGCGGGTACCCGATTTGGCGATGGTGCCGATGCGGTCGATGACCTGCTCGCGGGTCATGCCGATGCCGTTGTCGGCGATGGTCACGGTGCGGGCGTTCTTGTTGAAATCGATCCAGATCTGCAGATCGGAGTCGCCCTCGAACAACGCATCGTTCTTGACACCTTCGAAGCGCAGCGTATCCAGCGCATCCGAGGCGTTGGAGATCAGCTCGCGCGCGAACACCTCCTTGTTCGAGTACATGGAATGGATCATCAGCTGCAGCAGCTGTTTGACCTCGGCCTGGAAACCCAGCGTTTCCTTGTTCTGATGCTGATTATTCGCGTCGTTGTCGCTCATGGCGTATGTCGTCGGTTGTGAGTCGATGGATTGGGCGACGATAGCGGCTATCGTCTTGATAGCGATCAGTGCGGTCCCTCGACGTGCTTTTCAAGCGCGGCGGCAGATCAACCGGCTGCGACATCGGCGCCGGACATGGCATGCTTTGCGCCAGCCACGTCTTACTGGAACAGGTCTAAGGAATCTCTGATCGAATCCTCGCGGATCGCGTTTGGGTCCTCAAAGACGTCGATACAAGGCGCAAAGCGCAGCGCTCGGGTCATTCCCGAGTCAAGCCTTGCAACGCAGTAGCGGGGTCTTTGAGGTCAAACTTTTCTAAAAGCCGGGGCTTTGCGCGCGCCTGGACGGCGTCAGCGCTCGCTACCGTGCAATGAGCACGCTACGCTCCCGCTTCCTTGCCAGCCAGGCGCAAAGCACTCCGGCGCGACCGCGACGATTCAATCAGAGGTTCCTAAATGAACAAACACCACGTCGGCGTTATCTGCGGTGGGCCATCTGCCGAACACGAAGTCTCGCTGCAGTCGGCACGCAACATCGTGAACGCGATCGATCGCGATCGCTTTGATGTATCGGTGATCGGGGTCGACAAGACAGGCCGCTGGCACGCGGTCGATGGGTCGGATTTTCTGTATCACGCCGATGATCCGCGACGCATCGCGCTGAAGCACGGCGACGACGAGTTGGCGATCGTACCGGGGCGCGAGCACGCCAAACTGATCGATACCCAGGGGCGCAATCAGCTGGCGGATCTGGACGTCGTGTTTCCTATCATCCACGGCACTTTCGGCGAAGACGGGACGCTCCAGGGATTGTTGCGGGCGGCTGATCTGGCCTGCGTCGGCTCCAGCGTACTGGGTTCGTCCGCGGCCATGGACAAGGACGTAACAAAACGCCTGCTGCGCGACGCCGGACTCATGGTCGCGCCTTTCGCCTGTTTCAATCGGACCACAGCAGCGCAGGCCGACCATGCGCAGCTGACCGCCGAGCTTGGGCAGCCATTGTTCGTCAAGCCGGCCAACCAGGGATCATCGGTCGGTGTTTCGCGAGTCACTGACGAGGCGTCTTTTCGTGATGCCATGGCGCTGGCCTTGTCTTTCGATCACAAGGTACTGGTTGAATCCGCCGTCGTTGGCCGGGAAATCGAGTGCGCGGTGCTCGGCAACGACCTGCCCGAAGCCAGCACCTGCGGTGAAGTTGTGATCAGCGACGGCGGTTTCTATTCTTACGACAGCAAGTACGTCGATGCCGACGTAGCGCGCGTGCTGATCCCGGCCGAGCTGGATCTCGACAGTCTGGCGGCCATCCGCGAGGTATCTCTGAGAGGCTATATGGCACTGGAGTGCGCGGGGCTGGCACGTGTCGATGTGTTTCTACAGCCTGACGGTCAGGTCGTGATCAACGAGATCAACACGCTGCCCGGTTTCACGCGTATCTCGATGTACCCGAAACTTTGGCAGGCATCAGGGCTCAGCTATTCCGCGTTGGTATCGCGGTTGATCGACCTTGCCCTGGCGCGTCACGCCGACGATCAGCGGCTCAGACATACTCTTTGAAGTGCTTAGCAACCGTCTCTGTGCAAAGGCTCCAAACGCGGGCTACCAGAAAATTGCAGTCCGCAAAGACACGCAACGACACTACTCGTCCATCGTCAGTACTACACGAAAACGTGCCTTGTTGCTGATCATCTGCTGATAGGCCGCTTCGACTTCGGCCAACGGATAAGTCTCGATACGCGTCTTGATGTCGCGCAGCGCCGAGAAACCGAGCGTCTCTTCCGAGTCCTGGGGGGTGCCGCTGGGATGTCCTGCGACGCTCCGACGCGCCATGAGCAGCTGAAACGGCGACACCTCGATTGGTTCGGGAGACGCGCCCAGCACCAGCAGCTGGCCGCCTACGCCGAGTCCGTCGATCACCGAACTCATCAGCTTTGGGTTGGGTGCGGTCGCAACGATGACGCGCGCACCACCCAGTCGCTGCAGCGCTTCCACCACGTCACCGGCTTCGGTGTCGATATACGTATCGGCACCCAGCTCCATAGCGAGCGCTTTCTTGTCGGTTCCGCGGGATAGCGCAACCGTATGAAATCCCATGGCATGGGCGTATTGAATCGCCAGATGACCGAGCCCGCCGATGCCCAGAATAGCCACTACATCGCCGGGCATGGCCCCCGTCTTGCGCATGCCGTTATACGTCGTCACCCCCGCACACAGCAACGGTGCGGCCTCGACTGACGACAACGATTCAGGGATTGCCACCAGCGCCTCCGCGGGCGCCACCATGTATTCGCCGTAGCCGCCGTCGTAGCTGATACCACAGACCTGCTGGTTTTCACAGGTGACAAAGTCCCCGCTGCGGCATGACCGGCAGGAAAAACAATGGCCGCCGTGCCAGCCAATCCCCACCCGCTGCCCGACTTGCCAGTGGTCGACGTCGTCGCCGACGCTTTCTACATGCCCAATCACTTCGTGACCCGGCACGCGCGGGAACTCCAGTCCGGGAAACCCGCCGTCCTTGACAAATGCGTCCGAGTGACACACTCCGCAGGCCTGAACTTTCACCAGAACCTGCTGCGGACCGGGCTCGGGAATATGACGCTCGACCAGCTGGAAATCTGCACCGGCCTTGTCGATCTGGGCAACCTTCATCATCGGCATAACAACTTCCTTGGGTTAGAAACCAGCCCTGACATTAGCACTGCTAAGAGCCTACACTCACGCGCATGCCAAGCGACAGCTTCTTTACCTCACACTCGATCGGCGTCGATGGCTGTCCCGGTGGCTGGGTGGGCGTATCGCGTCGGGCGGTTTGCGTTGCTGCCTCTCTCGAGACCTTGATCGAGACATTCGACGCCAGAGTGGTCGCACTCGACATGCCCATGGGGCTGCCCGATAACAAGCCGCGCGGATGCGAGCAGATCGCCCGCGGTCTATTGGGCCGTCCGCGTGCTGCCAGCGTGTTTCCCGTCCCGATGAGAGCCGCCCTAAATGGCTGCGACCATGCCCACGCGAGCGATCTCAACCAGGCGGCCTGCGGCAAACGATTATCGGCTCAGACGTTCAACATCCTGGCCAAGATTCGCGCGGTGGATGCACTGCTCGACGGCGAGTCCAGATACCTCGAGAGGCTGTGGGAGACCCATCCGGAAGTCAGCTTCGCGGCGATGAACAAGCGATGCAGCATCCTGCAGCCACTGCACGACAGCAAGAAAAGCGCGGTCGGTGCGGCTCTGCGTCAAGGGTTGATCGCCGCACAGTTCGGGACGCACGCGTTTGCCGACGCGCGGCGCATGATTGCCCGCAAGCAAGCCGCAGACGATGATATTGCCGATGCCTTCGCCTGTCTGTTCACGGCTGAGCGTATCGCCGCCGGTGCTCACGTCAGCCTGCCCGATCCGGCGCCACTGGACAGCCATGGCCTACCAATGCGGATTTGCTATTAGACAGGCCGCGAGCGCGGTACCACCATGGCTCACTGGCGTATTGCTGACGTCAACCCGCCAACAGATCGTGGCCGCAATCACCGGTGCGGAAGACCACTCGTAGCCATCCTTTCTCCAATCTGTTTCTGGCTTTTTTTATGAATAATTTTCGCCGCTCATGATTACTGTCGTCGGCAGTATCAACATCGATCTGGTCGCGACGGTCGGCCATGCTCCGGGCCCTGGTGAAACCACTGTGGCCCGCGATTATCAAGTGCATCACGGCGGCAAGGGTGCCAATCAGGCGGTGGCAGCAGCTCGTCTGGGGGCACCGGTTCGTTTTGTTGGCGCGGTAGGAGACGATGATTTTGGCGGCCAACTACTCAGTGGTCTGGACAGCGAAGGTATCGATACGCAGGCCATCAAACGAGTATCTGGCAGCAGCGGCATTGCTCTGATTACGGTCGAACACGGCGGCGAAAACCGCATCATCGTCATTCCTGGAGCCAATGGCACGCTCGCAGCCGACGCCCTGTCACCGGCGGTCTTTGAGCAATCCAGCGTCGTGCTCTTGCAGTTGGAGACACCGCCGGCCTTTGTGGCGGCTGCGATCGATCGGGCACACGATGCCGGCGCCGAAGTGGTGCTGAATGCAGCGCCCGCGGCATCACTGGATGCTCTGGATATGGCCCGTGTCAACTGGCTGATGGTCAATGCCGGCGAGGCGGCCTATCTGCTTGATGAAATAGAGAGCACGGACCTGAATACCGCGCGGCGGCACGGGCAGATGCTGGCGGGTAAATTTGCCACCGGTGTCGTGCTCACGCTTGGACGACAGGGGGCACTGTGGATCGCCCGTGACGGCTCGCACGGCCATGCCGCAGCGTTCGATACCAACGTGGTCGATACAACCGGCGCAGGCGATACTTTTGCCGGTGCGTTTGCCGTCGCAAGAATGCAGAACCGGTCGATTGAAGACGCGATCCGACGCGCTGCGGCGGCCGGCGCGCTGTCGGTGCGTCGGCAAGGTGCGCAAGCCGGCATGCCATCTGCGGCGGAACTTGAGCAGCTGATGGCCGACGCTGCGCGCTGAACTACTCAAGCCGCCTGGCCTCGTCGAGTATTGTCGACAAGGCATCCGGATCGTGTGCAAACCGGCCAAGAAACAAGCCGTCAACCGCATCATTCAGTTGCGCAAGCGTTCCCGGTCCTGCACTGCCGCCATAGATCAGGGCGGCGCCTGCGAGTAGCGGACGCTCACGCAGCCACGCACGGATCCGGCGTGACACCGCGATCACGTGTTCAGCGCTGGCTGCCTCGGCTTGACCGATAGCCCATACCGGCTCGTAGGCAACCGCCACCGCCACGCGGCCTTCTACTGTATCGAATTGATCCAGTGCCGATTCCAACTGCGCAACACAGGCGTCGCCAGCGTCCTGCACCGAGCCCTGTTCCTGTTCACCGATACACAGCAACGGGATCAGCCCGTTGCGCACGGCGGCCGCAGTCTTCAGGCGTACTGCTGCATCATCGTCGCCGAACAATGCACGTCGCTCAGCGTGGCCGACTTCGACGTAGCGACAACCAATCTGTGCCAGATCGGCACCGCTCACAGCACCCGTGAACGCCCCTCGGTCTTCCCAGAACAGATCCTGGGCTCCGAGTTGCACCGGTGTATCGGCAAATATATCGACGGTCTTCGCCAATACGGGCAGAGACGGCAGCACCAGCAGCGACGTCTGCCCGCCTGCGAGCGCTGAATGACGCCCCGCTATCGCGGCGACCTCCTTGCTCCAGGCCAACGTGCGCGCGACATCGAAATACATCTTGAGGCTGACGCCGATCAGCCTTGGCCGCTTGGGGATCGCTTCTGGCATGCGCTCTAGCCTCGATGGCAAGTCAATCCTGATTTTCGTACGCGGAGATCACGGCCACTTTCTGCGCCGAGCTGGAGGACTCGTCAAAGCGATAGGTCAGCCATTCCGCGGCCAGACGGCGAGCCAGTTCCAGCCCGACCACGCGTTGGCCAAAACACAGCACCTGAGCATTGTTGCTGAGTACGCCGCGCTCCACGGAATAGCTGTCGTGGGCGGTCACCGCACGAATACCTGGCACCTTGTTGGCCGAAATCGCCACGCCGAGCCCGGTCCCGCAGATCAGCAAGGCACGGTCCGCCTCGCCTGCTGCTACCTTTTCGGCCGCCGCGATGGCAATGGTCGGATACGGCGTCTTCGCGGCTTCGTCTACGCCCATGTCCTCTACCGAGGCGACGAGATCGCTCGCCGCCATATCGGCTTTCAAGGCTTCCTTGTAGGCGTAGCCTGCATCGTCCGAACCGATGATGATTCTGAGTGGGTCGCTCATGGTGTCTCCTGGTGGAATGATTCAATATGCGTGGCGGCCACGCTGACAATCATGGCAAACGAGATCGCGCCGGGATCGGCGTGGCCGATACTCTTGTCGCTGTGATTCTTGGCCCGACCGATACGAGGCCTGAGATCAGCGGTGTCGTTGGCGGCTCTTTCGGCTGCCTTGGCGGCTTTGTCCCACGCCTCGCGCAGCGGCCTGCCGGCCTCGACCTCGCTTTGCAGAATATCGGTGAACGGCTGAAGCGCATCCAGCATGGTCTTGTCGCCAATCTTTGCCCCGCCCAGCCGGCGCAGTGCAGCAGTGGCTTCGCTTACGCCCTGTGCCACCGCTGGTGCCTTCACCGACTGCTCGTCGCCCAGCACATGACCAACGCAGCGCAGGCCGAGACCCCACAGCGCACCCGACGTGCCACCGGCCTCGTTGGCCCAGGCGTCGCCGGCGCGCGCCAGCACGCTGCCGGCGCCACAGCCTTTGTCGACCGCCGAACGGGCAGCGGCCAGCGCCGCGGTGGCGCCTTTCTGCATGCCAATGCCGTGATCGCCGTCACCGGAGATCGCGTCGAGCTTGCCGAGCGTGTCGGCTTGCTCATCAATCTTGGCTTCGATCGCCTCTACGATCTTCAAGACGCCGGCCGCGTCGGCTTTTGACAGGTCACTGGCGGCAGGCACCTCTTCTTCGGCTGCCTGTATATCGTCGCTGGCGTCGCGCGGCACGCCCTCAAGCGGCACGCCGCCGCGATGATAGGCCGGCGTATTGGCGGGTGCCGTCCAGGCTTTTTCCAGTGCGTCGTCGAGCCAGAACAAGGTCAGTGATACCCCAGCCATTTCGAAGCTGGTCACCAATTCGCCGACTTCCGGCTGCACGATGGTCAGCCCAGCATCGGTCAGCCGATTGGCCACGCTGGCATAAAGCACGAACAGCTCTTCATACTTGACCGCGCCCAGGCCGTTGAGCATGACGCCCACCCGAGCCGAATTGGCGGAGTCGATGCTCGCCGGTCGTTCCTCGATCAGTCGGTCTGCGAGCATTTGCCCAAGCTCGTGCGCACTGGGCAGGTCGACTTCGTCGATGCCCTGCTCGCCGTGGATACCCATGCCGACGCCCATTCGGCCTTCCGGTACGGTAAACAGCGGTTCCTCGGCGCCCGGCAGGGTGCAACCCGAGAACGCTACCCCGAACGAGCGCGTACGTTCATTGGCATGGCTGGCAAAGTCATAGACTTTTTCCAACGAGTCGCCGCGCTCGGCGGCCCATACGGCCGCGCGGAATACGGTCAGGTCGCCGGCGATACCGCGGCGTTCGCTGGTTTTGTCGGCCGGACCGCTGCACACATCATCGGTGACAGCGAAACAACGACAGGGGATACCTTCGGCCTTGAGTCGTTCTTCGGCGATGCCGAAATTGAGTACGTCGCCGGCATAGTTGCCAAAGCTGAGCAGCACCCCGGCGTCAGAGGCCGCCGCCTTGGCAACCGAATATATCTGTTGCGCCGAGGGCGAGGCAAATACGTTGCCCATGGCAGCGCCATGCGCCAGCCCCTGACCTACCAGACCGGCAAACGCCGGATAATGGCCGGAGCCGCCGCCGATTACGACGGCCACCTGCCCCGGCGGCGTACGCGTCGCACGTACCACGCCACCGTGCACGCGACGCACCAGATGTCTGTTGGCAGCGACGAAGCCGTCGATGCTTTCATCGACGAAATCCGTGGGCTGGTTTACCAGATAAGTCATGACTGCCTCCTGATATAGAACGCGCGAGCCATCGTGGCCCGCGCGTTGCAATTACCGCTTATCGTGCCGCTGGCTTACTGCATGCTCTTCAGAGTGAACGGCGCGACGTAGTCGCCGATGTTCTTCTTGGTGATCAGAATGCAGTCGAAAAGCTGCTTCTCGTGGTCGACGCCAGTCTTGCCGGTCCGGATGTACTTGTCGGCTTCCTGAACGGCCTTTTTCGAGAACACGGCCACGGGCTGCAGCACGGTGTAAGCCAGTTCGCCATTCTTGATCGCATCAATGGCGGCGGGCGAGCCGTCAAAGCCACCCACGGTGACCTGCTTGAGCTTGCCAGCCTGCTTCAGAGCCGCAATGGCACCCAGCGCCATCTCGTCATTGCCGCTGATCACGCCCGTGATGTCCGGGTGTGCCTGCAGCATGCCCTGCATCTTGTCGTGGCCCTGGGTACGATCCCAGTTGGCGACTTGTGAAGCGACCTTCTTGAGCCCCGGATACTGACTCAGCACGGTCCGGTAACCATTCGATCGCGTCGCGGCATTATTGTCAGACGGTGCGCCCGTGAGCTCGACGTACTTGGCTTTTTCGCCGACCGCTTTCACCCACTGCTGGGCGCCCATCGCAGCGCCTTGCGCATTGTTCGATACCAGCTGTGCCTTGGCCAGGCCTTGCTGGTCGATCTCGGCGTTGACAAGAAAGACGGGGATATGGGCCTGCACGGCTTTTTTCACCGAACCAACCGAGCCCTTGGCGTTGGCCGGATCGAGAATGATCGCCGCTGAATGGTTGGTAATCGCCGTATCAATCTGATTGCGCTCGGTGTTGGTGTCACCGTGATGCGCCACGACATTGGCCTTGTAGCCAAGCTTTTTCGCCTCTTCGGCAGCGACTTGACCCTCAGTCTTCCAGTATGGATTGGACGGGTCGTTGACGATGATCGTGATCAGCTTGCCATTACTGGATCCCGCAGCCGAAGCCGTCGAGATACCAGCGCAGGCAGCAAAGGCGAGTACCAGACTCGCGGCTGCTACGGCCAGTTTCTTATGAAGCATGTTCATCTCCTTCCTCTAGCGATTGTGGTCCCGCCGTTGACCGGCGGTTTTATTCGGGACGTGTCGTGCCTGGAATCCCGTCGACGTCCCGAACGACGAGGGCGATTTGTTGATCTGTCTGTGTCACGGTCCAACGCGCAGTACCGCCGGACGCCGATAGCTATCCGGCTTTACGACCGCCCTTGTATTCAATCGAGTTCAGCAGCACCGCAAACACAATGACCACACCTGTGAAGACCATCTGCCAGTAATTCGAGACGCCAACGATCACCAGCCCATCCGACAAAAAGCCGATGACGAACGCGCCAAGCAACGTGCCGCGAATATTGCCCACGCCGCCGGCCAGCGCGGCACCACCGATGACGACGGTAGCGATCGCGGTCAGCTCGTATGTCGTGCCGGCCGTCGGACCGGCCGATGTGAGTTCGGACGTCAATACCAGGCCGGCGATAGCAGCACAGATTCCGGACATGACGAACACCAGTACCGTCACGCGACTCGTGGGCACGCCAGACAAACGGGCTGCCCGTGCGTTGCCGCCGGTCGCGTACAGCCAGCGTCCAAAGGGTGTGCGATTGAGCATCACAATAAGCACAACCGCGACTGCAATCATGATCAATATACCCACCGGAATCTTGAACAGGGAGTTGAAACCGAGCCAGCTGAGGCCGGTATTGCCCAGCGCTTTCTCGCCGTCCAGATTGTTATAGGTCAAGCCGCCGGTCATCAGCAGTGCGACCCCGCGCACGGCATAGAGCGAGCCGAGCGTGGCCACAAACGACGGCACTCGGAAGTAGGCTACGAGTACGCCGTTGATCAGGCCCACCAGTGCACCAACGCAACAAACCAGGATTACGACAACCCACAACGCCGGATACAGCGTCACGCTACCCAGATCAACGCCGTGGATGAAGAAACCCGTCATCACCCCGCATAGTCCCAGGGTCGAACCGACCGACAGATCGATACCGCCGGTAAGAATGACCAGCAGCATGCCCATGCCCAGCAGGCCGAAGATGGCCACATGGGACGTCATTGTGAGCAGATTATCGACGTTGAAGTAGTTCGGCGACAGCCATGAGAAGACGACAATGATCACAATCAACCCAAGAAACGCCCGGCCTTCAAGCAGCAGCGCCACCAGGTCAAAGCGGCTGAACCATCCGCCGCCAGAGGCTGATTCCCCGGTCGCCTTGTCGGTGTTTGTCTGACTCATGATCTGATTCCTGATCGGTTGCGGGTCAGGCCGCGGCGGATTCGCCGGAGGCTGCCATGATCTGTTCCTTTGGGACATCGGGGCCAAACTCCGCCACGATGCGGCCGCGGCCCATGACGACGATGCGATGGGCGATGGACAGGCACTCATTGACTTCGGAAGTCGAATACACAACCGCCGTACCCTGCTTTGCGCGCTCAGCAAGCAGGCGGAAGACTTCAGCCTTGGCTCCGATGTCGATACCGCGACTCGGCTCATCGAGCAAAATGACTTTTGGCTGCGTGGTCAGCATCTTGCCAATAACCACTTTCTGCTGATTGCCGCCAGACAAGGAGCCGATCATCGCGTGCGGCCCGTCCGTCTTGACGGTGACGTCACGAATTGCATCGTTCACCAGATCGTTTTCGGCGCGCCGGGACAACAGCATTCCGCGGACGAAGCTACCGATGCTGGCCAGCGATAGATTGCGCCCGACGGTCATGGTCTGGACCAGACCGTCGCGTTGACGATCCTCGGGGACCAGACAAAGCCCTGCCTCGATGCGTTGCGCAATAGACAGGCCCGATATATTCCGACCATTGAGCAACACGCGACCACCGCTGAGCGGGCTGCCGCCAGCGACTGCCTCGAGCAACTCCGTGCGACCGGCGCCCATCAAGCCGTAGATACAGACGATTTCGCCCGCTTGCACGTCCAGGGACAGCTTGTCGACGGCCGAACGGCCGGCAACGGACACATCCGCAACCGAGACGGATTCGATCGACAAGGCCACATCGCCAAACTCGTAACCCGTCGGCGGCGTCCCCAGATCAAAATTCTCGCCCACCATCTTGCGGACGATCCAGGGCAGATCAATCTCGGAACGCTCGGCTTTGGCCGTCATCGAACCGTCGCGCAGAACGACGGCATAGTCAGTGATCTCGAGTGCTTCTTCCAGATGATGTGAGATATATACCAGCGCCACACTGCGCGACGTCAGATCACGGATCACCTTGAACAGGACTTCCACCTCGGTCGCCGACAACGCCGAGGTCGGCTCGTCCATGATCAGGATGCGTGAATTGACCGATAGCGAACGGGCAATCTCGACGATCTGTTGTTGACCGACACGCAGCTCGCCGACCGGCGTCAACGGATCGATGTCTTCCTCGAGTTCGGCCATCAGGGCCGCGGCCTGGCGCGCTTCTTCGGCGTAGTCGACGCTGCCGTTGCGCACCAGCTCCCGGCCCATGAAGATGTTATCGCGCACCGACAGATTGGGCGCCAGCGACAACTCCTGATGGATGATCGAAATGCCGCGCTCGCGCGCATCCACCGTCGAGGCAAACCTGACGGGCTCGCCGTCGAGAACGATCTGGCCCTCGGTCGGCTGTTCGACGCCCGACAGAATCTTCATCAGCGTCGACTTGCCCGCGCCGTTCTCGCCAAACAGCGTCGTCACCGTGCCGGGATAGATATCGAAATCCACCCCCTTCAATGCCTTCACGCCGCCGTAGTGCTTGCGCACGTCGCGGGCAGACAGAATAGCGGCCCCGCGCTCGGCGTGTTTGGCCTGCGCGCTCATGAACCGACCTTCAGCTCGACTGGCGTCACCAGCCAGTTGTTCGGATTGATCAGCTGGAACGCGCCGACCACCTGTACCGTCTTGCCCTTGAGATGATCGCGATCAAGGCCTGAGAGAACCAGCTTCTTCATGGCATTGTTGATGCCCGCCGCCGCATTCTGATACTGAATCTGGTTCTCGAAGTCGCCAAATTTGATACCGCCGGCCGCGTCACGCAGCGTTGTGCCGAGAATCGCCGGCCCGGTTTGCAAACGGATTTTGAGATCTTTTGGCAAACCCTTGACAGCCACATCGAATACGCCCGAGTCGCCCTCGCCAACAACACCGCTGAACTTCACTGACATAAGCGGTGCAATATCGCTTGGTACGCCGTATTTCTTGACGGCTGCATCCTTGTCCTTGGCGATCGCAGCCGCCAGTTCAGCCGCAGAACCGGCTCGCTCGCTGATCTTTTTCTGCACCTTGGGGAACTCTTTTTTCCCGTAGGCCTCCTGCGAGAACTGTCCGGTTGCGGCGGGGCCGGATCCCGTGGCCACGATCCTGGTATTCAGGCCCATGGCGATCAGCACCACCACGCAAATGACAGCCAGCACGATCTGGCGCTTGCTAAAAGACTTTCGAAACGATGTGTCAGCGGTGGCAGCACTCATGCGGCAATCTCCGTGATGCGTGATTAACTATGCGGATCGATCGCGACCTTGAGCGATTTATCGCCGCGCTCCATCACGCCCAGCGCCTCATGGAACTGACTCATCGGATAGGTATGCGTAACCATGCCGCGCAGATCGAGCTTGCGCGTGGCAATGAAGTCAATCGCCCGGGGATAGGTGTAAGGCCCGAGGTGCGAGCCCAGGATATCCAGCTCCTTGCGATCGCTGATGATCGACCAGTCGAGCGTGACTTCAGAGCCAAAGACCGAGAACTCCACGAAGCGGCCCAGCTTGCGCAACATATGAATGCCCTGGTTCACCGCCTTGTGGTAACCGGTGGCTTCCACGTAGATGTCGCAGCCATAACCATCGGTGATCGACTTGATCTTTTCGATTACGTCTTCCTCGGCCGGATTCCAGACCTCGTCGGCACCCAGGCGCAAGGCAAATTCGGCCCGCTCTGGCTTGAGATCGAGCACAATCAACTTGGCCGGGCTCTGCAGCGCGATCTGGCCGATAATGCCCAGACCCAGCGTCCCTGCGCCGGCAACAACCACGATATCGTCCGGCGTGACCTGCGCCCGATCGGCAGCGTGCAATGAGCAGGCCAGCGGCTCGGTCAGCACGGCTTCGTCGGCCGGCACATGATCCGGCACGCCGTGCACGATGCCTTCCTTGGTGAAAATCATGTACTGGGCAAACGCGCCCTGGACATTATTCTGGAATCCGTACAAATCGTGCTTTTCGCACATCCAGTACTGGCCACGCTTGCAGTAGCGACAATCCCAGCAAGGCACGATCTGTTCCGAGATCACGCGGTCGCCGACCTTGAAGCCCTTGATCGATTCGACGCCCTCGCCTAACGCAGCGACATGACAGACAAATTCATGTCCCGGAATCATCGGCGGCTTGACGTAGCGCGGCTGGGTCTCGTCGCCCCAGAACGATGGCGCGCCGTGATAGACCTTGACGTCCGACATGCAGATGCCGGCCAGCTCCACTCGACATAGCATTTCACCAGGACCTGGTGTCGGCACGTCCACTTCTTCCAGTCGATAGTCGCCGGGTGCGTAGCAGACCACCGCCTGCATGGTCTTGGGAATATCGCCGAGCGATGTCTTGTCGAACACGGCACTCTGGGGACGATGGGTGACTTCAGACATGGCGCGGACTCCTGAATTCGGTGATGGGTCGGGGCAGTGTGGATTTCGGATGGCAGCTGCAGCCAGAAGCCACGCTTCGATCATTGAACAATCAGCCCGCCAGGCAGACTGGCGGCACGCGACTTTGCCATGTCTTGTTGCACATACGAGCATCCACTCGACAGCGCTTGAGATCAAAATCCATCACACTCACATGATCAAATGTTCGATCAAACAACACATGTTTCGTTAAGGCCAATATTATTGGGGCAATGAATAGGCTGTCAACGCTATTTTCGATGTTTTTATCTTAGACTTTCGTCTCGAATCGAACGCAATTCCGGCTAAAATTATCAAGTTTTTATATATGATACAATAGCTTTCATTGATTCGGCGCTTTCACTGTTGCATTCGCATTGACGAATGAACAAATGATCGTACATTGTTCTCATGAACAACTTATATGCCAACGGGTCGTCGCCCTGCCGACACTCGCGTGTGCTTGCCAGCCCCATGGCCACCCGACACCATTGTTGCAAGCCTGGATCCATGCCCAACGACAGACAGTCGAGATCTGAAACTCATGCCCCCCGAAGAACTCACCGAACTGGCCAAGCTTTACTACATAGACGGCATGACCCAGGAGGAGCTTGCGAGTCGGTTCGATATTTCGCGGATCAAGGTCGGGCGCTTGCTCAAGCGCGCGGTCAAGGAAGGGGTGGTTGAAATCCGCGTACGTCTGCGACATCCGCCGGAGGAGACCCAAGCGCTGGAGCAGGCGTTGGTCGAACGCTTTGGCATCAAGCAGGCCATCATTTCAGTCGATCACAAGGATATCGACCAGCAGCGCGAACTGCTGGCGGGATTGGTGGCGGCGTATCTCGACCACACCCTTGCCGACAACAGCATCGTGGCCGTCGGCATGGGCCGTAACGTCAGCGCCATCCCGCGGCACGTCGTGTCGAACGTCAGCCGCCACTGCACATTCGTGTGCGCGATCGGTGGCTCCTACCGCGGCGGTGAAGCGATGAACTCCGACCAGATCTGTCGTCATCTGGCGCTGCGCTTCGGCGGCGAGAGCGTCACCCTCTATGCCCCGGCCATCGTCAACGATCAACTGACTCGCGAGGAGCTGCTGCGCAATGACACCGTGCGCCAGTCATTGAACAAGGCACAGCAGGCCGATATCGCGCTGGTCGGGGTGGGCGATATCCTGGAAGACAGCAACATGGTGCGTATGGGCTGGTTTACCAGCGAGGAGATCGCCGCCGTGCGTCGACTCGGCGTAGTCGGCGACATCATGGGCTACGACTTCATCGATATCCAGGGCAACCTGTCCAGCACCCCCTTGGTAGGCCGGGTAATCGGTCTGACCATCGACCATCTGCGCCATATCCCCGAAGTGATCGCGATCGCCAGCGAGCCCACCAAGGCCACCGGTATTCTCGGTGCCCTGCGGACCGGCGCCATCGATACCCTGGCCACCACGCAGTCGATTGCCCAGACCGTACTCAATCTCGCCAACGCCACCGAGCCGGCACAGCGGTCCGAGCCTCGATAGATGGCCATCCGAAGAAAGGCAGGCTGACAGTAGAATTGCCCGCCCTCCCTCGTACTTACTTCGACCCGCTTGATCAATCGAGCCCGTAACGAGACGGCGATTCCTCAACTGCCCAATTAATGCGCCGGGCCGTTTGATGGCCGATACCAGCGACTTTCGCCAGTTCACATGGATCGGCGTCGAAGACGTTGGCTACATTAGTGAAATATTGCAGCAAATCCGCCGCCCGCTTCGGGCCCACGCCGGGCAGGCCTTGCAACAAGTGCAATTGCAGCGCGCGTTTGTTCTTGGGCCGCCGGCCACGTCTGGGCATCGCGCCGGCAGCGACGCTGCGCCCCTGACGTGCAATGGATAACAGCGTGTTTGCCGACTCCTGGGCCGAGCGAGCGCGCAGGATCGGTAGACCGATGAACACCGAAACCGTCACCAGCGCGCCCTGAAACGCTTCCCATCGCATCCCGCAATGCCGCAGATCACGAGACTGTCCTTCTAGCAGCAAAGCCGATCGCAGGTCGTCCACTTCGGCGAGTCGCAGCGCCTGTGTAAAAAGCCGCCCAGACTTGATTGACGCGGCCAAATCGGTCAGCGTCTTGCGCTCAACCAGAAAGCGCCCGTCGACGCAGTAATCGCCCAACCGCAAGCGTTCCACAGTCAATTCGAATTCCAATCGGCCACGCAACTCCGCGACCAGAGCGCTGCGCTGTTCGCGATCATCGGCTCGGATGTGAATTAGAGACGGCATACTTCCCCCTCCGGCAATTCAGGCACACAAAGCTTGTCTGTTTATCGACACGCTCGTGCGAGCTGCTTTACCGCGTATAACACGGGCGCATCTCGCAGAGCCTGGCACGGAACATCTATATCGGCCGGTGCCACCAGGCAGCGTACGGGGTCAATACAAGGCAGTCCGCGCGCCGGGCTGCAAACGTATCGGACAGGCCGACCTGAATATCGTCAAAGCATCGCCTCGCGAGCGTGTTTCAAGGTACTTGGTAGACAAATCGCGCAACGCTCAGCGTATTACCCTGGCTATCGGTGGCCACTACTCGCCACGGTCCGGCCATACTGGGTATGAGCTTTTTGCTGGAAGACATTCGCCAGGAGTTGCTGCGCACGTGCGAAGTGACCCGGGCGATGCGCCGGCCTTCATGCCACCAGCTATGGGTGACCGTTTCGCCGCGCAGCCCCACAAGGTCCGTAAAGTAATAAAGGTGCCGAAGCGATTTGTGGTTGCTGTGGAACACGTCGGTGACCCGGTCAACTGGCTCCATATCCTTAATGCCGCTGGTCAACTGGGCGCGCGCGACATGGCTCGAGATAACCGACCGAGACGCGGCTTGACCGTTGGCCGGTGCGCTGTCCTCATCCTGAGTGGTTTCGACTGTCTCGGCCGGCTTGTTATGCGCAGACGCCTCAACCTTATCCGCATGGCGCTCGGCCTTGTCAGCCCTGGTCTCAGGCTTGGAACTGGATCCATCTTGAGCGTGGCTGGGACGTTCGGCAGTTGCCACATCGTGTGGCGGCGCGGACTTGATATCCGTTGCCTTGGTGTTCTTATTGTTCGCATGGGCAACGCGGCCCGGCGATGACTCATCGCGGGCGCTATTGTCGTTGCGGGAAGAAGATTCTCGCGAACCCACGTCTCTGCTCGGCTGGGCCCCAGGCTGTGCCGCCGGGCCACGCGGGGTAGCACCCGACGACCACCGACCCGGCGTGAGATGGCTCACACTCACCCAACCCGCAAGACCAACGCCCAGCCAAAGGAACAGACAAGCCGCAGGCGCGGCATAGGTGCGAACAAATTGAAAGCGGCGAGCGGGAGATGTGCGTCTGGACATGGGGACACCGAAGAGATATATCGGGCGCCGACTGCGCGTTACTGAAAGTCAATCGCTTGCACGTTTCAATATCTTGCCCCTATCTAAAACCCATGGATTATACGAGTCAAAGACAATCTGGCCTTCGACTTAATGCCACATTTCAGACAAGTCCCGAGACGCCTGCGCTATCGTTTCTGCCGTCAAACACCATGACTTGATCCCGGCCACCTCGTTTGGCCGCATAGAGCGCTCGATCCGCCCGCTGGAACAGGGTTTTGATATCCTCACCCGTCGTGTCTGTCGCGCACACGCCAATGCTGAGAGTCATCGGTACCGGCGACTTCTTCGACTTGATCTGTTCGCGAATGCGCTCGGCCAGCGTGCTGGCATCGGCAAGGCCCGTTTCCGGCGCAAGCAAAGCCAGCTCGTCGCCGCCCGGCCGGCCAACAACATCGGCCTTCCGGGCGGTCTGGCGCAGTGTCGCGCCGATGTACTGAAGAACGGCATCGCCCATCATATGGCCATGTTCGTCGTTGATCTGCTTGAAGTAATCGATATCGATCATCAACAAGGCCATCGTGTGGCCGTATCGGAGAGCGCGCTCGTGTTCCAGGCTTGCCGCTGCCATGAACGCACGCTGATTCAGGCAGCCGGTCAGCTCGTCGGTTGTCGCCAGCCTTTCAAGGCCTGCACGCATCTTGTCGAGCACTTCGGCCTGCCGGTCGCGATTCAACGCGCCAAGGATCGCCAGCAGCCAGCCGACGCACAGCGTCATAAGCTGGAGCATATTTGTCGGCCCGTATACCGGGCCCTGGTTCAGGGCGATCAGCAGTACGCAGCCGGCCAACCCGATGAAGCCGGTGACGAGTACCGGCCGCATCGAAAAACCGATGCCCAGATACAGCATTGGCAGAATATAGAGATAGGTCATCGGACTATTGATACCGCTATCCAGTACGCACAGCAGTACGATAAGTACGAAAGTCGCCGCATCCAGGCACGCAAATATGGCTTGCCTGCGACTGGCTTGCACGAGCCGATAGCGCAGAATAAATACCGTGACGCAGCTAGCGAGCGCTGCTGCAATCACCAGCAGCATGGCTAACCGGTTAGCTTGCAACCATGTGAGCCAGATGTAGCTGAGGATGGTGACTGCGCCTGCGCCATATCCGCACAGAGCCGCGTAGAGCATACCCATCCAGAAACGATCGAGGCGTTGTGACTCGCGGTGCGGGTCGTTTGTCCATGACGGGCTGCTCGTCGTAACCGGCGCGCGGGACGACAGGCCTTTATCCGACATGGACTGGGTCTGGAGCTGTGAGGGATCCACCTTGGTCGGACTCATATATTTTGGCGGATAGGCTGAACGAGTGACTGGTACGCAAGTCCGCCCCCAGACAACAGGGGTACGTGGCAAAGATTTGTGACGGAAAGACTTTTCGGCGCCAATTTTGGCGTATCTCTGAGACAGCATGGGCTGCAATGCAATCTATGCTGTCGCGTCATATTATAGCGAACCAAACATCTTGCCAAAGCGGGTCGTTGCCGCGTCACGCGCGAATTCGTCTGCCTTGCCGGATAGATTAGTGAGCAGGTTACCAAGCCGGTAGCACTGGCCTATCGGGGTTGCTGTCACTTGCATCTGGCACTACCTCACTGGTCCAAGCCTGGCCATGTTGGCCTGCCCACCCTCATCAAACCGCGTAAACAGTTCTCCCGAACACGGCTTATCCGTGCTTCTTGATGCCAAAGCATACGCTAACGCCACGCAGCTTTAGGCTCGACTTCCGGTTGGAGCTGATTGCTACGCTCGGGATCCAGATCAGGCGGCCGCGGCCACCACTTTCTCCGGATAACTTTCAATGATGTCCATGAATTCGCCAACCTCCTACTGCGGCACTCCAACCTGGTAGAGGGAGTTGCGGCTTTCGTGAGCGGTGACGTCGAACTCGTCGTCCGACAACCCCAGGTCTTTGTGGACCTCGAACATGTCGCGTCCGGGATAGCAGGCCGGACCGCCGCTGACCTCGATACTCCAGGCGGTGACCATGAATTTATATCCGGCCTTGTACTGCGTGGCGTGAAACTCCCGGACCTTGTCATTCGCGTTGTTGAGCGTGACGTTGGAATGCCGTCGGTCGATCAGATAATCCACCGCGCTGGCGATCGCGTAGGCGCCACCCAGCCGTTCATAAAGCGTTTGCCCGGCCATTTTCTCCTCCTCTCCTCGCATCGGGGTATTTGATCTATCTTCGCATCGCCCTTGGCTTAATCAATTTAATTGCGGGCGATAGTTTTTGGCACCACAGATCGCCTGGTCACGCCAGTCGGAGTGACTGCCCCCTACACTATCGGTCGACCACGATTCCAGTCCCAAACGTCCATGCCTGGACAAGCCTCCAGCGATATCGTTGTCCTGATCAGCTACGGCATCGGACACGAGCTGCCCAAGGCTGCATTTACGATTTGTCAACGGCGAACTGCCGGTGTCGATATTTATTACAATATTTTTGTGTTAGAAATTTTCATGCGCGCAATGCCATGATTGATAAAATCAATTATTTATGGCACATAACTTGCTTTGTCTGCTCCGCGCTTGAAAACCACAAAAGAGGAGTTTACAAATGCGCTTATCAACCATCTGCCTGCCAGTCTTTCTGGCAACGGTCACGGTCGGCATCGCCCACGCGAATATCGTCACGAACGGCGATTTCTCTGCTGTCAGCGGGGGCATTAGTGCGCCCACCCAGTTCGGTAGCGGGTACAGCGCCGGAAACTTCATCACCGGCTGGACCGGCAATAACGGTTATGAAATCTGGTATCCGAACGCAACCGCTGCGTCTACGGTTAATGCTGCCGGCCAATATTCAGGCAGCGGGAAAGAAAAGCTATACGGCACTATCAGTGCGCCGCCGTCTGGCAGTGCGTTTGTTGGCCTTGATGGGGATTCGACCATAGCCAACGTCCAGGCCAGCATCCGCCAGACGCTCACTGGTCTCACTGCCGGCGACCTCTACAATGTCAGCTTTGACTGGGGCGGCACGCAGTTGCAGAGCCGCAGTGGCGCTACGACGGAATATCTTACAGTGTCGCTGGGTAGCAATTCTCAAAATACCCAGGTTCTGAACAATGCCAGCGGAGGCTTCACCGGCTGGTTTAGTCATACGTTTCAGTTCGTGGCAGATTCGTCTTCCTCCGTCCTGAATTTCCTCTCTGTTGGCACCCCGGGTGGTCTTCCGCCAGTAGCCGTCCTGACCAATGTGTCGGTAACCCATGCGGTTCCGGAGCCCTCCTCGCTGGGCCTTTTCGGCCTCGGCCTGCTAGGGCTCGGCTGGGCTGCGCGTCGCCGCTTAGGTGGACGCGGCTAACGGGACTGACGGGCTAGTAGCCTATCGCCCGGACGCCTTGGCGCCCGGGCGATAGGCTTGTAAGGTCGTATCCATGCATCCTCTGCTTGTCGAAATTGCTCGCATCGCCGCCTGGCTGCTACTGCTCTGCGCGGTTTTCGTGCCACTCGAGCGGCTGGCTGGCGTCAAGCGACAGGCATTCTTGCGCCCCGAGTTCGCCACGGATCTCGGTTATTATGCAATCAACGCGATCCTGATCGGCATGTTTCTGGGTGCGCCGCTGGTACTGATTGGCGCCACCGTCCATCAGTTCATCCCTTCTGCAGTACTCGACGCTGTCGCGGCTTTGCCTGGTGGCGTCCGTCTGGGTCTGTCGTTACTGGTGGCGGAGGTCGGTTTTTACTGGGGTCATCGGCTTAGCCACGAAATGCCGTTTCTGTGGCGTTTCCATTCAATCCACCACAGCGCCGAGGATGTTGACTTTCTAACCAACAGCCGGGCGCATCCGGTGGATATAGTATTTACCCGGATGTGCGGTTTCGTCCCCGTGCTGTCCCTGGGGCTTACCGGCGGCCCGGCAGTCTCGGCCTTGGTTCTGGTCATTGCTACGCTCTGGGGGTTTTTCATACACGCTAATCTGCGCTGGCGCTTTGGTTTCCTGGAAAACCTGATTGCCACGCCGTTTTTCCATCGCTGGCATCACACCAATGGCGCCATGCGTGATCGAAACTATGCGGCGATGCTCCCGTTCGTCGACCGGCTGTTCGGCACATTCCATTCACCGGATCACTGGCCGAACAGTTACGGAATTGACACGCCGATGCCCTCATCGATCGGCCTCCAGTTGGTAAAGCCATTCACGCGGGATCGATCCACCAGCGCGCCCGAATTGACAGATCGCGAGCCTGATTCGCTCAAAGCGTTCGATGGAAACGCCAATTTAGTGAACACCGATGTAGAAACAGGCTTGGACGAACACAGTCAATTCAGAGGCGACGGCATAGACGCAAAGAAACGAAAATGAGTCATTGGCGAGCAGGTGACCCTGCCGACATCGCTGGCCTATCGGTTGCGGACTGTTTCGTGATACGGCGTCTGACTAGCAAGCGCGTACCCCGTCGTAGGCGTTACCGTCAGGTTTCGTACTGTGCAATCCTGCGACTTGGCAAAGGCGCCAAACGCATCTATCGCCACGACGGAACCGTCGGCCTTTCGGTAGCGACACCTGATTTCGGGCGGCTGCTCCAGCTTGATAAACAATAGAAGACCGCAACCCAAACGCTTCTTTACCCGCCGGATAAGATATCTGTCGTTCGCCGCATCAGACGGCATCCCCCTGCTGGACTGCAGCTGCATTGCCGCGTTCGAGATCGGCGATGGCAGCATCGCCTTTCTGCGCCATCTTCCCGAGACGATCGATTTGTTCGTCCAGGCGCGGCAGCGCTTCACGGCGGTAGCGAGACACTTCGTCAATAGCGCCGATGACGTCAGCAAAGGCGTTTTCGAGCTGCTCCATGCCGAGCATGGCAGATGCGCTGCGGTTCTGGATGTCAACGCCCTGGGAGCGCAGTTGTTTTGCAGTACCGGCGATCATCTCTGACGTGGTGGTATTCAATGCCTCGACGCGATCCAGCACGAGCCGCTGGTTGGCCAGCGCGAGGGCTGTCGTCACCGCGACGTTGAGCGCGGAGACTGTGACGTTGAGCGCACGATCCACGCCGCGCATGAGCTCGCGGTTGTTGCGAATCACCACTTCAAGTGCAAGCACGCCCTGCTGGCTGACGGCGAGTTGTTGTTGCAGGTCGACAATACGTTGGCGCAGCGGGAACATCAGTTCTTCTTCGATGAAGCCCCGCTTGGCGCTGTCCTTGTCGAGCTCGGCTATGGCGGTGCCCAGTCGCCGGTCGATAAGCCGCCCCAGTTCGATCTGCCGTGTCAGTTGCTGCAGACTGGCACGCAGCGCCTCCTGATCGTCGGCCAGTGTGAGGTTGTCTCGGCGCAGCATGTCCTTACCGGACTCCAGGTCGCGAATGATGGCGTCGATGGCTTCCTGGGCCGTCTCGAAGTTTTGGAAATAGCGCTGCAGGCGGTTGCCGACGCCGGGGATGAACGATAACGCCCGGGCGAGCGGCCCATCCGAGAGCTTGCGGCGGTTGGGGTCGAGTTCCTGCATCCGGCCCCGCAGGTCGACCAGCGCCTTGGCCACCGGCCCGCCGTCGTCGCCCTGATGGGCCAGTTTGCGAATCGGCGCTTCCAGCATGGCACTGCGATGGGCGGCTTGTCGCTGCACCTCCACTCCCATGCCGTCGACGGCCTGGCGCTTGCGATGCGCAGCGGCGGCTTCGCTTTCGTCCGCAGCCAGAACGTCGGCTACGAACGCATCGGCCATCGACGCCAGCTCCGGATCCTCTGGCTTCCGGGCTGGCCTCTCCGGTTCGATTTCAGTGGCGATTTCGTCTACCGGGAGCGACAAGCTCAGCGGGCTGCGCTCGGCGGCCTGAGTATCGTGGTGGTCCGTCGTGTCACGTTTTGTGTCCATAGCGCTCCGCCTTGTCCATGAATTGTTTCAAATCGTGCAGCGCCTGATCAGCCGCGACAGAGGCCTGCGGACGATCGGTTTCCACCCGCGCCATGACCACCGCCGCATTATCCAGGGTTGTCAGCGCCGCCTCGTTGCGCGCGCTGAGATCGCGTACGCGCCGCTCGGTGTCGGCGGCCAGGTCGAGACGCTGTTGCAGTGCGTCGCGTTCCTCAGCAGGCAGCCGGTTTGGCTGTTGTTGCAGACGCCGGCGGACGAACGCAGTATCGATTCCGACGACGCCAGCAGCGAGCGAGTTCATCGCGTTCAGGTTATCCGCAGCCGTAAGACAGACCTGGGCAACCATCGCCCGGGACCGATCGAACGTTACCTCGCGACGGTCGAATTTGGCGCACAGGATATCGACCACATGGGCATATCGGGTGTAGAGCCGGTCGGCCTGGCTGGCAAGATCAGGGCGCCGGACGTCCAGCAGACTCTGCTTGGCACGGCAGAGTGCGAGCACAACGTCATCGGCATCTACCGGCGGCGTCCCCGGGTCCAGAACTGCCACGCCCTCTTCGCGCTCTGCGCGTTCGAAATCGGCGCGTTGGCGCTGTGCTTCGGCTACCCGAGTCGCCTCGCTGCGACGTATCGACCGGCGCGTGCGCCATCGTCGCCACCAACGCTCCGCCGGCACCTCGCAAGCGACGGCTGCCAGGCCGGCAATCCACCCCAGCAAGCTAGGACCGAAGCCGCCCCACAGAGAAGTCAGCCACAGCAGGAAGGCGACAAACGGTACGACGGCCCAGTAGCGCAACACGGCCTGCCAGCGGGATGGCGGCAGCGTCGGCACTGCCAACCGTGGGTCGACCATGCCGATCAGAAACCATGGCAGGCAGGACAAAAACAGCCCGTAGGCAAAGCCTTGTAAAAACCCGAACATGATGGCGCGCTTCGCTGGCCTCGATGGTTGCCGTCGCTGTCACAAGAGGTGGGGGTACAGCAATCAAATCTCAAATAGACCGCCGCTACGTTGATGCATGAATGCAGCGCCGGGTCTGGCTGCTTTCATCAACGCTCCTACAGCTACTACGAGATCAAGGCTGGCCGGCGTTCCGCGTTCCAGGCCAACCGTCGTCACAAATCGGGCGAAAGCGAGGATCGGAAAAACGGCGAACCATCTCTCGGACCATCCTCTCACCGCGACCGTGCCGCGGTGGTTTCATCGTACGGCTCGATCGGACCAAACGATCGGGCATTGGCTGTTTATTCTTACGCCTTGGATCGCTGGCGATGTCTTAGGGGCCCAGCACCGACGAGGGCCATCGCCAGAGCCATCAGCCCGAAGGCTCCCGGTTCGGGTACGTCTGTGCCCGCGCCACCCGGCGGATTGGGAGTCGCACCGGCCTCGGTATAGAAACTTTCACCGTTTGTCACGCTCAGACCCTGGTTTGCGAAAAAGTGCGTCCACGCTGCGCGGTTTACGCTGCAGCTGAAGTGTAATCCTCAGGCACCCTGCAGCGCTGATCACTGCCGCGCGATACGACGCACCAAATGCAAACAGCTGATAGTCAGCCGACCAAAGACATCCAGCCGCCCTTGACGAGCAGCACGATAGACAAGCCGAACAACAACAATTCGATCATCCGGCGATATGCGCTCTCCGATAGGATAAGCGCAAGCGCACGGCCGATTCGCGTCCCGACGATGCCGGTCGCCACCAGCCCCAGAGTCATCTTCCAGTTCAGGCCTTGCAGCGTACCCAGCTCCCAGTAGGCGGGGAGCTTGGCCAGGTTACCGACCGCAAAAGCAATCGCAACCGTGCCGACGAACTGCAGTTTTGGCAGACGCTGGGGCAGAAGATACGCCTGTGCTGGCGGGCCACCCGAATGCGTAATGAAGCTCGTAATGCCCGCGATCGTACCCCAGAACACGCCGAGCGCCAGGTTTGCCGGCCTGCGTTCGCTACCCGCCCTGCCGAACCAGGTCTTCAGGCAATACCACAAGCCGATCAGGCCGGTAGCGATGAGCAACAGACTTTCTGGCGTGTACGGCGTGATGATGGTGGCGACGACAATGCCCAGCAGCATCGACGGAATGAGAATCGCCAGATTGCGGCCAGAGAAGCGTCGGCGATAGAGCCAGACAGCGACCCAGTCGGTCACAATATAGACCGGCAACAACAGCGCAGCAGCCTCGATCGGGTTCATGAACAACGACAGCATCGGCACCGCGATTGCGCCGGCCGACGCGAGCCCGCCCTTCGACATACCGACGATCACAGCGGCAATCAGCAGCGGGACTGTCTGCTCCATTGATTCTTCCTGACCAGCGAACTAATCGGGCAGCGCATTGTGCACCGATTGACCCTTTCGTGGGAGGCATCACCGAGGCTATTGGCATCGAAAATGTTTCCCGTGCGCGGTTTTGAGCACATGCGACATTGCAAGTCAGGCTAAACGACCGAAATCGGCAATCTGCGGCGCCTGGCCGCGATCGCAGGCTCACTCCAGTACTTCGATGCCCTGGCCTACTGTCAGCTCGCCACCGGCTTCGACGACCAGGTTCTGGCCAAAATAGACGTCGTTCGTATCGCTTTTGCGATAGCTCAACAAGGTGCGCATAGGTTCTCCGTCCGGCCGGCACTCGCCACGCGTCGGGTCGACGGTGATCATCACGCAGCGCGCACAGGGTGCATCGACGCGAAATATCACCTCGCCGATACGGATCCGTCGCCAGCGATCCTCGGCGAAGGCGGCACTGTCGCGGACTACGATATTCGGCCGAAACTGTGTCATCAGATGTGTGCCGTCCGTGCGAGCGTTGATGTCGGCGAGCGAAGCCTCGGACGTCAGCAGCAACGGGTAGCCGTCGGCGAAGCTGACCCGGCTGGCAATCCCGCTGCGATAGCGCGGCGACTCGTTGCCCAGCCAGAGCAGCTGCACCGGCTGACCGATGATACGGCTGAACCAGGCGTCGAGCCGAATGGTCGTGGTGAATGCGGCGAACTCATCGGCCCAGACGCCCGTCGCGAATCGCTCAAGCGCGAACATATGTCGGGATTCAGTCACCGCGACGTGATCGTCATGGGTCAGGCAGAGCGTTTCGCCGTCGAAGCGGGCCGTTATGCGTTGCAGGCCTGGATAGCGGCGCGCCGTGACAAACGAGCCATCGAGTCTGGCCAGCATGAAGCGCCGATCCTGCTGAAGCCCTTCTTCCAGTACCAGAGCTCGGTCCAGCGGTTCGGCAGCCGTGGATTTGATCGGATAGCGATAGATGGCCGCGAGCGTGGGCAAGAGCTTCAACAGGGTTTGAGCAGCAGACCGATTATGATAGCCGATCGATTGCGTTGGCCGAGAAACTGCCGATAGTCGATCGGAACACAGCGTGTTCTCTGCCGGCAGAAATGCGCGGCGCGGGCGATCCGCCACCCAATGTCCACGGACGCGCCCGGCCGACTTTTTGACCGGATAGGGATGAATAACGCAGCGTCCTCTTCTACAATAGCGCGTCGGCTTGGCGCCCGTAGCTCAGCTGGATAGAGCACCGGCCTTCGAAGCCGGGTGTCGTAGGTTCGAATCCTACCGGGCGCACCACCGTCGCGACCTGCTGCAGGCGCGGCTACCGCATCACTTGTCACATCACGTACGGCGCCACGCGACGCATTGGTGGTCAGCGTTGCATAAGCACGCAGAGCCTGAGATACCTTGCGCAAGCGGTTCTGCGGATTCCAGGCGTTGGTGCCGTTCGCGTCCATCGCCGCACGCCGGGAGGCCAGCGTGTCGTCGGCCACATCAAGCTGAATTCTTCGGTTGGGAATATCCATCGTAATCGTATCGCCGGTATCGACCAGGCTGATCAGCCCGCCTTCTGCTGGCTCTGGCGACACATGGCCGATGGACAGACCGGAACTTCCGCCCGAAAAACGCCCGTCTGTTATCAGCTCGCAGGATTTACCCAGCCCCTTGGATTTGAGATAGCGGGTGTTGAACTCCTTTGCCACGCCGCCGGCGCTAACGACTTCTCCGGCAACCAGCTGGCCAAAATCCTTCAGATGCACATGGCCGGAAACGAACTGCGTGAAGCTGCGCAACGAAAGCCACGTCGGCATCGTGATTCCCCCCAGCCTATGCAGCCTTGCCGGACAGGCTGGCTTACAAACGGAGCCGCTGGTGGCGGCGGGTGCCCGAGAGTTGGCTCGAAAGCGGTCAATTGACGCTCTCCAACGGCCTGCTTTCGCCGGCCGCGGTCATCGCCCCGCCGTTGATCGTTTTTCCTCATCGCGTGGCACCCTCGTTCCATGATCTGGTGGCGGCCTACTACGAAACCTGCGGCGATCGGGCCCATATCGCGCAGCGTGCGATTCAGATGCAGACCATCGTCAGCCTCGTATCGGCCGGCATGGACATTGCGCTTTTGCCCGAGTCCTTGCGCCACCTGACACGGACCGGCACCCGCTACGTCGGTCTGCAACGTGACCCACCGTTTCTGAAGACAGGCATGGCCTGGCGCCGTGACGACGGCACGCCAATAGTCGCCAACTTCCTGAATATCTTGGACAAAGGAATCCACCGCGCCTGTCCCCTTATGGTCGGCGAGTGAATTGGTGCTGTTCCGTCCGGGGTATCCAGCTTAATGCCAATCTCAAAGGGCTCTTTTCCCGTCCAGCAAATATAAGCCAACAATCATAAGACGAAATGATTAGCGTCGCGAGACCGGAAACGAAGCCTAAAGCATTGCTTTAGACCTCGAACAAGAGCAAATTCAAGTTGATCGATGGGAGATCATAACCGGCGCATTTCGTTGTCTTGTGCAGCGGCAATACACGCTTGCCTCGAGTCTTCGACTGCCGCGCTCTGGAGGACTTATGCAACCGGGAAAAATAGTCGATCGAGCCTGTTGGGCGATACTGGCTCTTGTGCTGGCGAGCGGCCTTGCGGCGTGTAATGACGGCAACAACGTCAACCTATCCAACGCCGTAAAGCGTACCAGCGTGGTGCAGACCCAGAATGGTCCTATTCAGGGGAAAGTCGATCAAGGCATCCAGGAGTTCCTTGGTATTCGTTATGCTGCAGCGCCGGTCGGCAACCTTCGATGGCGGCCGCCGCAATCACCCGACAAATGGACCGATGTAAAGAACACGGCTGCATATGCGGGCCGATGCTCCGCCGGGGCGACCATCGACCTTTTTGGAACCACGAGCACTAACGAGGACTGCCTGTTCCTCAACGTGTTTGCACCCGATACAACGGGCGCGGACGCCAAACTGCCGGTCATGGTCTGGATTCACGGCGGCGGCTTGAAAGACGGGTCGGCCAACGATTACAACCCGGTTGAATTGGTGCGCCAAGGCGATGTGATCGTCGTGACCATCAATTACCGAACCAACGTATTCGGTTTTCTTGCACTCCCCGGCCTGGACAGCGAAGGCCATGACTTTGCTAATTATGGAATCATGGACCAGCAATTTGCCTTGAAATGGGTAAAAAGCAATATCTCTAAGTTTGGCGGCAACCCGGCAAACGTGACAATCTTCGGCGAATCTGCAGGTGGTTTAAGTGTGCTGACCAACCTGATTTCGCCAACGGCGAGCGGCCTGTTTGAAAAGGCCATCGTTGAGAGTGGCAGTTACACCTCGTTGGCATCGCCCGAGTCGCTGTCTTCGGCCGAGGATCGCGGCAAGGCATTTGCAAAAGCGGTGAACTGTCAAAGCAGCGCCCCGTCGCAAACGGTCGAGTGCCTGCGAGCACTATCAGTCGACGAGATTCAGTCCCAGGGCAGTCAGTTCGTCCAAGCCAACCCGCCACTGACGATCGACGGCACGATTCTGACGAAAACACAGGGCCAAGCTTTTACGAGCGGCAACTTCAATCAGGTGCCGGTACTGATCGGAACCAACAGGGACGAATACAGAAACTTCGTCGGCCTCGAAGAGTATGCAACAGGCAAGGCTATCGACGACGCCGAATACAAGATCCGCGTACAACAGACGTACGGCGCAAACGCATCTAAAGTGCTCGCCGCGTATCCAGTTACCAATTACTCTCGAGCTGATATCGCTCTGGCGGCTCCGGCGACAGACAGTGTGTTTGTCTGTCGGGGATTGCGAAAATCCGCTCTGATCAAAGAGAAAGTGCCGACCTACTACTACGAGTTTGCGGATCGGACGGCGCCCGTGTATCAGCACGAGGCGCCGATTCCCTACGGCGCGTATCACTCAGGGGAGATTCAGTATCTCTTCAAGGGTTTCAACGGAGCGAGGGGCCGAGAAACGACGCTGAACGCCAGCCAGAAACAACTCTCATCCACGATGATCCAGTACTGGACGCAATTCGCAAAAAACGGCAATCCGAATGGAGGCGCGGCGCCTCAGTGGCCACTGTTGTCAGCCGATGAATACATGTCGCTGAATGTGCCGAAATCGGCCGCCATGAGCCTGTCGTCGCTGCGGCAGGATCATCACTGCGACTTGTGGGATTCGATTCAGAAGTAGTATTGGTTTCGTCAGCATTGACTTGTTGTCGGTGACCCGACCAATGCTCCGGCTTTCCTGGATTGAAAGCCGGGGCATCGGATCCACCGATGCGCGCAAGACCAGACAGCATTCACCGGCCCGAAGGCGCGGACATCTCGAGACCGGCTCTGGTCTCGAGATGGTCTGAGCCAGCCATCTCTGACTTGCAAACCAAACGGCATTCGTCGAGCTGGTCCAACAATCTCTCAGGAACCTGGGCCGTAGGAATCGTTCGCAGCCGCATCTGTTTCTTCGGCGCTTTTATTCGCGGTCGCTGGCGTATCTCGCTAGCTTGTCAGTTCGCCAGGCTGTCGCCCTCCAGATCGGATCCGCTGACCTGATTCCTGCCCTGCGATTTACTTCGATACATACGGTGATCTGCAGCCTGGAAGAGGGTTTTCAATTCATCGCCGTCAACACCGAGCTGGGCAACCCCCATGCTCAACGTGACCGATACGGCGGTCGAATCGAATCGCCATGGCGATTGCCGCATCGTTCGACAGAGTTCGTCAGCGATGGCGACGGCCTGGGCGGCATCCGTTGCAGGCAGAATTATCGAAAACTCCTCGCCGCCGATACGACAGAGGCGACCACGCGCACCGAGTGTTCTCTCGAGCACGCTCGACACAAAACACAGGGCACGGTCACCGGCTTCGTGTCCGTAGGTATCATTGAGATTCTTGAAGTGATCGATATCAGCCACGACCAGTGACAGCGGTTTGTTCGCGATCTGCGCATTGGCTCGCGCGGTTTCAAACCACTGCCGGTACAGCATTCGATTTGCGAGGCCCGTCAGCGGATCGATCATCGCCATCCGACGCAGTTTGTGATCCGTTGCCTCACGACTGAACTCGTACACGTGAGAGAAGCACACGATACTGATCGCGGATATAACGACGTTGGCTACCGAAGCCGGATCATCAAAACCTGGCTCCCCGCCAAAACGCATGAAGAAAATCAGCCCGGCACAACTGAGGAAAACGCCCGAATAGCACAACCCCAGCCATCGCCCAAGAAGCAGGTGCGACAATATTGGTATCAATAGCACCCAGCAGAACACACTGCTGGTGGTCTTGGGCAACGCCATCGCCAGCAGCCCTACCGAGAAAAGTACGAAAAGATACAGGCTGATACACAACGCTGGATGCTTGCCGGCGCGCACCAGTCGCCAGATAATCAGCGTGAACGCCGCCAAACACACTTCTGCCAAAGCCAGAGGCGAGTTACCGACGTACACGTTCAAGGCAGCAAAAATCAGCCCTGCGAATACCACGAAGGCGAACAACGTATTCAATATGGCGAGGCGATGTGGCGGCAGCGTCTTGCCAACCGCCACATCTTCAGGCGAGCGCTGACGTCGTGTCCTTGCCACTATCCGATGCTCGAGTCTGTGTTCAGTTTTATGGCCGATTCGAGTTCTTCTGGTCTGTTATCGGCCGTTCTGGCTAACAATATAGCGTCGCCGCCACCTGCCCGATGCCGAATGACCATTTCACCAATTCCCTGCCAACGGTCGCTCGACCGCTGGGCAGGTCCTCGCTCGCAGTAAAACATCCCGCGTCAAAGTTGAAGGATGTTTTACTCCGGCGACTGGGTGGCGTATGAAGTCCGGGTACAGCGCCATACCATCTCGTAATCAGGACGCCAGCGGGTCAGGCATGCCTGGGCAATGGTTGCCGACCGGTCGCCGGCATTGGCGCGTTGTTCGAGATCTGAAGCGCTCAACCGATGTGACTTGAGAAAAACGGTGAACTCGCGGCGGTTACGATTCTGCAGATTCTGGCACAGGGAGAACGCGTCTGGATCGCTCGGCCACAGCCGCTGGCAATGTTCGGTGTACTCGGACTGTGCGTAGGCACTGATCGGAATATTCATGCCAATCAGAGCAGCCAGCAAGGCCATGCCAACGCTGCTTTTCCAACCCATATCCAACCGATTGCCAGGCACGATGCACCTCCACGTTTGGTACCGAAAACAACCCGCTTTCACAGGAGTCTTACGATATCAGATCTGCGTAATGGAACTACGATGCGGGCTGGTTAGTGGATATCAGCTTACCTGTGTGAAGAAGCCACAGGAAACTTCCCTCGTCGATATCTCTAGCGAACTCCGGCCGAGCGATTGGTTGCGGAAAGCGGATGCTAGTCGCCCTTTTTCTGGTCGACACTTTCTTCTTTATTTCTTTTCTTATCATTCACTTGCGAATTATCCGACGCATCGTGGGTGCCACCGGCATTCTCAGCCGGCTGCGTGTTGTTGGAGTCATTATCGCCCTTCACCGCTTCCGGCTTAGCCGGCTGCTCGGCGTGAGCCGGCACACTGTGACAATCGGAATGCGTTACGCCGTCTAACGTCAAGGCGACGGAATCTTTTTTAAATGTCAGAGAGTTCTTGTGATCGTCTGTATAGGTTGCTGTACGGGTTCCAGCAGACGCCTCGGCGGCTAGCTTGAGCTGTCGACGCCCCAGATGGACCAATGCCTGCTTGTTCTGTCGCGCAGCACCAAAGCTGAACTTGTCAGCACAAACAAAATTTACAAACTCGACATCCTGGGTATCAGAGACGCGTTGGAGCATCAACGAGGACGGCGCAGGTGGCGTGCTGGCCAACGGCTGAACCGATTGCGGCACGGGTGTCTGCCAGATCACATTGCCGTCAGCATTGAGAATCTCTGCATTCAGCCCGTACTGCCCCCCCGGAGTCAGCAAGGCTCGGCGCACGTCCAGATTGAATTTAACCGGCGGTTTTCCCAGGCCGTGCAGCGTTTGCTCGACTACGATGTGCCCCTTGTCACCCGCATGTTGGACAAGACTGATTCGGGCACTCGCGTTCTTGGGCATTCGTCCGCTGTTGGCCGTGTTCAGCTGACCCTCTACCTGCACGGTATCGCTTTGCCTGGACCCGCAGGCCGAAAGCGTGACCATCAAGCCAATCGCGATAGCGACCATCAGCAAATGCCTGCCGGCTGCATTCGAATTCTTCAAGATAATATTCAACCCACTGAAAAAGAAATAATTTGGCTGATCTGACACAGAGGACGTCCAGAGGTTTCCATGTATTCGTTGAAGCACGCCTGAATTTCACGCTTTGCGTTCTGACTGGTCGTTCGTTCGGCAAAGATTGACCAGTGCACCATCCCCTTGATGACCCAGTCCGTCAGCAAAAACGTATCCTTGCCGGCCATGCGCAAGAAGCGCTGCCCGGACTGGCCGCCGAGCTGTGTGAAGCGTTTCTTCAGCTCTGCCCACAAATCCACTATCTCTTTTTCCGGCCATTCGGCCAGCCAGAATCCCATACTGCCAAATTCTTCGACAATGGCCTGCATGGCGATTGCGTTGTCGCGAACCGATCGTATCTTCCCTTTATGACGGATCAGACTTTCATCCCTGGCCAGTCGTTGCAAATCCTCATCAGACAATGCAGCGACGTGCACCAGCTCGAAATCATCGAACGCGATTTCGAAGGCTGGCCAACGGTTGTCCACCAGGCGATGAGTCAGCCCGGCACGAAATATGCGCCGGCACATGACCGACAGATAACGATCGTCCCCGATCATTGCCAATGATTCCGGCGGCTCTGGCCGGACCAGGCGAGATTCCAGCTCATCCAGCCCACCAAGACGCTCAATCGCCGCAGCTTCGATGGTTTCAAACGGTGTCATGACATCATCACTCTTTGGATCCCATCAATCCTACCCGGAATCGTGGCAATTCACGACCGTTGTCCGCAGATAGCGTAGATTCAGGACGGAGAGACTGAATGTTCAGCATTATACCGCTGATATATACAAGTCTTGCGAGTGTTCGTGCCAGCCGCAGTAGAACGCTTTTTTATCTGCGCAAGTTGAACCGCTTGGATCGTGCTTATCCACATCATGTGTCTTGTTTGCGCCCCGGCCGCTTGCTCCGTGCTCGATTATTGGCGGCCAGGCTTTCGTCTTCTGCTAGAACATGAATCGGCATGTTCACCGATGAGCTCAACGAACGCGCGGCCGTAGGCGTCGCGTTTCTTTTCCCCCACGCCAGGCAGGTCTTCCAGCTCGATAACCGCGGTCGGCTTGCGGGCGAGCATTTCCCGCAGCGTCGCGTCGTGAAAAATGACGTAGGGCGGCACGTCCTGCTCGCGTGCGAACGCCATGCGCAGCGCCCGCAAGGCTTCCCAGAGCGGTTCGTCCTCGAGCTCTATCGGCGGCAGTTCCTTCTTGACGCGCGCGCGCCGGCTACGGCTTGCCTTACGATCGGCCCGCAGTTCCAGATTGCGCTCGCCTTTTAGCAGGCCGCGACATTCCGGCGCCAGGTTCAAACCGCCGTAGGCATCGTCCACGCGGACATGGCCGAGTGCGATCAGCTGCCGGAGGATCGAGCGCCAGGCTCGCGTTTCCAATTCGTTGCCAACGCCGAAGGTGGACAGCACTTCGTGACCCTGGCTTTTCGACCGGTCACCGGACACGCCGCGCAGATGGTCGACGATATAGCCGGTGCCGTAGCGCTGTCCGGTTCGATAGATCGCTGAGAGGGCCATGCGGGCATAACGCGTGGCATCGAAGGTGTCGGGCGGATTGAGACAGGTATCGCAATTGCCGCAGTCGGTCTCGCGGGACTCACCGAAATAGCCCAGCAGGTTCACACGTCGGCAACTGGCAATCTCGCAGTAGGCCAGCATGGCATCGAGCTTGGCCTGTTCGACGCGCTTGCGCTCGATAGGTGCGTTGCCCTGCTCGATCATCTTGCGGCGCTGAATGACATCGTTCAGCCCATAGAGCATCCAGGCCGTCGCCGGCGTGCCGTCGCGTCCGGCACGCCCGGTTTCCTGATAATAGGCCTCGACGCTGGCCGGCAGATCCAGATGCGCCACAAAACGCACATCGGGCTTGTCGATACCCATACCAAAGGCTACGGTCGCACAGATGATGACGCCCTCTTCCCGCAGGAAACGCGCCTGATGGGTCTGTCGCAGCGCCGGCGACAGACCCGCGTGGTAAGCCAATGCTGTCTTGCCGCGTGCCGTCAGCCACTCAGCGGTTTCTTCGACCTTGCGGCGTGACAGACAATAGACGATCCCGGCCTGATCGGCGTGCTCGCGGTCGATGAAGTCCAGCAGCTGCTGGCGCGCACTCCCACGCTCGGCCACGCGATACTGGATGTTCGGCCGATCGAAGCTGTGCAGGAACACCGCGGCCTGCTGCAAGCCCAACTGCTCGATGATCTCGGCCCGCGTCGGGAGATCAGCGGTCGCGGTGAGTGCCAGGCGCGGCACGTTTGGAAACCGTTCGGCCAGTGCCACCAGCCCCCGATATTCCGGCCGAAAATCATGACCCCACTGCGAGACACAATGCGCTTCGTCGATCGCAAACAGCGATACGTTGCAGCGCTCGATCAGCTCCAGCATTCGCGGCTGCATCAGCCGTTCCGGTGCGACATAGATAAGGTCTAGCGCGCCGGCAGCCATGTCGCGCTCGATGGCCTGCTGCTCTGCGAATTCCAGCGTCGAGTTGAGATAAGTCGCTCGAACGCCGAGCAGCTTGAGTGCGGCGACCTGATCGGCCATCAACGCAATCAGCGGCGAAACCACAACCGCTATGCCCTCACGCACCAGCGCCGGGATCTGATAGCACAGGGATTTGCCGCCGCCGGTCGGCATGAGCACCAGCGCATCTTCACCGCGGCATACCGCGCCGATGATCTCGGCCTGACGCCCGCGAAATTCGGGATAGCCGAAAACCGACTGCAGTACCTGCTTCGGCGTCTTCTGTGCTCTGTTATCCATCAGCGTTCAACAGTTCCTCAGTCAGCGTATTGTCAATCGGCGTTCATCTGCGTGAATCTGCGAATAAACAGTCTTCTGCTTCCTCTGCGCTACAGAGCCGCCGACGCCAGCGGCACGACATAGAACAGGACAGCCAGGAAATGAAACACGCTGCCGCCGATTACGAACAGATGCCATATCGCGTGGTTGTAAGGCAGCCGATTCCAGGCGTAAAAAGCCACGCCTGCGGTATACGATAGGCCACCTGCCAACAGCAGCCAGATGCCGCCGGGTGCAACCGCCGCCAACAGGGGCTTGATCACGATGATGACGGTCCAGCCCATGGCCAGATAGAACGCCGTCGACAGAAAAGGCACCTGCGCCAGACGCGTCGTCTTGATCACAACGCCCGACAGTCCCAGCAACCATATAAGCACAAACAGCGACCAGCCCCACGGGCCACGCAGGTTGACCAGCGCAAACGGTGTGTAGGTGCCCGCAATCAAGACATAGATTGCCAGATGGTCGACCAGCTTCAGCACCTGCTTGGGTTGCGGGCGGCTGATCGCGTGATACAGCGTGGATGCGAGATGCGAAAAGATCAGGCTGGTACCGAATATCGTGACCCCGATCACACGCCAGACGCCGCCCTCCAGGGCAGCGTAGACGACCAACACGACCAATCCGGCGATGGACAGCGCCGTACCGATGCCGGAGGTAATGGCGTTGGCGACCTCTTCGCCGTGCGTATAGCCGCTAGTGTTGACGCGCGGGACGTCGTAAATCGTGCTCATCCGCGCATTCTGCCATGGCCGGTCCAAGCCAACGAGCAAAGCGCCCGCCGATCGATGTCTGCCATCGATGCAAGCCCAGCGGTTGTGCACCGCGATCATTGGCCAGGATTTTCAAAGGTCGGTACTACTGATTGACAGCGCGTGCCATTGTCGCCGGGTCATTCTCATGCGCGGCAAGACTGTCCTGGTAGTACTCCTCGCTGGGAAAACTGTCGACTTGAATAGCCTCGATCCGGGCCGCTTCTGCCTCGCGAATCTGCTGTGCTTCCTTGTCGGTGATCACGCCTGCCTGCAATGCAGGCTCAATCGCGCTGGTCATATCTGCCGCCTCGATCTGCTTGTGGCGCAGCGCTTTCTTCACCTTGAGCGTCGCCGGCTGAGCTGCGCTTACCAGTCTCCATGCGTGCAGCAGGCGGCCCATACCCGGCTCATTATCGCGCGGAGTGCCCAGCCCCTCCAGGGCGATGCGCTGATACTGCTCACCAGGCGTCTGGATAGTCGCGGCAACTGCGCGATCCATCGCGTCGGTCGGACCGTTAGAGAGACGATTGATTCGTAGCCAGAAACGCCCTGGGTGGCGCAGCAGCCAGCCGATTACCGGCGCGTCGAAGTTGCTGTAGATGCCCTCGAAGGCGTTCTGGATCTGCAACAGACAGTAGCTCAGCGCCCAGTGGACCACCGGCAAATCTTCGGCGCGAGCGCCTTCTGCTTCGAAACGGCGCAGCGTTGTCAGCCCGAACAGCATCCAGGACAGCGCATCGGCGAAACGTCCGGACAGCTTGCCTCGCTGCTTGAGTTTGCCGCCTACGAAAAACATCGCCAGATCGGTCAGAAACGCAAAGCGAGTGGAGGCCCAGCCGAGTTTTCTGAAATAGCGGGCAGTTTCGCCGCCCACCGGACTTTTCACCGTCGCGCCCCGCGTCAGCCCGCGTACGATGCCACGCCCGAAGTTCGCGATTGAATGGGCAGCCCAGCCGAGAATAGCCTTGCGGAATGCACTCACATCGTCGTTTTGCAGCGCATTGAGTGTCGGCAATGCATAGGGATGACAGCGCACAGCCCCCTGCCCGAATATCATCAGCGTCCGGGTAAGAATATTCGCGCCTTCCACAGTCACGCTTACCGGTGCACCGGTATAGGCATCCCCCAGAATATTGTTTGGCCCCTGCATCACGCCAGCGCCCGCCATGATATCCATGCCGTCGATCAGCGCCTGCTGACCAATTTCGGTCGTCTGCTGTTTCAAGATCGCGGATATGACCGGCGGTTGATGACCGTTATCAACGCCAGCACACACGTACACGCGTGACGATTCCATCGTGTACGCCAACGCGGCAATACGCGCGATCTTGGCCTCTACGCCTTCCATCAAACCCACAGGAATACCGAACTGCTCGCGCACCATGCTGTACGGCCCAACCGCCGCCGCGCTCGATTTGACGGCCGCCACGCCACCCGCCGGCAAGGACACAGCCCGACCGCCGCCGAGTTGCTCCATCAGCATGCGCCAACCCTGACCGGCATTGTCCGGACCGCCGATGATGTTCTCTACCGGCGCAATCACGTTCTTGCCGTATATCGGCCCGTTGTCGAACGCGCCGATCGGCAGATGATGTTCGCCGAGTGTCAGGCCCGGCATACCCTTTTCCAGCAGAATCACGGTAATACCGGGATCGATGCCCTTGCCAAGAATATTGTCGGGATCGTGCAGCCGACAGGCCAGACTCACCAGGTTGGCTACCGGTGCGAGCGTGATATAGCGTTTGGAGAAATTCAGCCGTACCTGAACGCTGCCGTTATCATCTCGAAACACGACGCCCTCGGCCTTGATAGAGGCCGCATCGGAACCTGCGGTCGGCTCGGTCAGCGCAAAGCACGGGACCAGTTCACCGGTAGCCAATCGGGGAAGATACTGGCTTCTTTGTGCTTCACTACCGTAGGCAATCAGCAACTCGGCCGCGCCCAGCGTGTTCGGAATAACAATCAGCGTGCCGACCGGCCCCAATTGGGCCACTTTCATCATCACCGCACTGCGAGCCAGCGTCGAGAACTCGGAGCCGCCGTATTGCCTGGGAATAATCAGCCCAAAAAATCCCTGCTCTCTGAGATAACGCCAGATATCGTCGGGAATTCGGCGCGTCTGGCGTAGCTGCCATCGATCCACTCGATGCAACAGCTCTTCGACAGGACCATCGATAAACGCCTGTTCTTCGCGGGACAACTCCGGATAGGTCTCGGCCATTATCTTCAAGAAATCGGGATTACCGGAAAATAATTGTCCGTCAACCCAGACCGAGCCAGCTTCCAGTGCCTGGCGTTCGGTGTCGGAAATACGAGGTAATAATCGCGCGGCTTTTATCTTTTCAAGCAGGATTGCGAACATTTGAACTCCAGACCCCCAGGTCAAAAGGCAAGCGGATACATACAACGTCGATTCGAGAAACGTTCTAAGGACTACAGCTTATCCAAGCTTGCGGCAGCGCACAAAGATAATATTGATTATCGTACGAACACGATGGGCGCCCTCCTTCTGGGCTAAAACGTTCGCTGCTCGTATTGCGCGCAATTAAAAACACCACCAACGAAGCTTGGGCGCAGACGCGCGCGCTGATAAAGTCCTTTCGACAGAACCGTAAGGAATATTACTCGTGATCGACCGCTACCCGAAAACCACCGCCGAGCGCGAACAGGCGCTCGCTCGACTCGACCCGCAGACGCGCAGCCGCATCGAACAAGCCGCGCTGGTTCTGTTCGCAGAGCGCGAATTCCATCGCGTCAAACTCATCGAAATTGCCCGGCACGCACGAATCAGCCTGCAGACGCTCTACAAGTATTACGGCAGCAAGGAAACCGTCTTGTTTGCGAGCCTGGACACCTGGCTCGGCATCCTGGCCGGCCGCATGATCGATCATCTGCAGGGAATCGAAAATTTTCGCGACCGTCTGCGCAAGGTGTTCTGGGTTCTGCTCGACTACTTTGAGCGCAATCCCGAGGTGGCTCAGATTATTCTCAGTTCGGTCTATCTCAATACCTGGCGCGACGACGATACCTTCCGTCAGCCTGCATTGATGTCGGTATTTCTGGGGGTGATCCGAGAAGGACGAGAGGCCGGCGTATTGACAGACGAAGTCGACGAAATCGAAATCTCTGATTTCATCTGGGGCATCGCCAATCGCAACGTCGCCATGTGGCTGATGCGAGGCAAGGGCGAAGGTCTGGCAGCCAAGGCGCCGGCGCTGTTCACGATGATCTGGCGCGCGATCGCCAGCGATGCAGCCCTGGCCGAAGCCATGCGAGACCACCCGGCCAAGACTCGACTGTCCGCCGCGGTTTAGCGTGAAAGATTCCTGATTATAGACAAGCGCTATTGTTGCCGGCATAGGCCAGCAAAAAGTCCGCTGCGTTGTCTGCCGCCGATCAGGCCGGAGTGGTCAGATAGCCGTACTTCTT
>JAQIBT010000055.1 GCA_027858915.1 Salinisphaera sp. | reverse complement strand
CTGCCTTCAACGACTCCACGCCGATACCGTGCGGGCCACTCTCCTAGTCGGGTGCGAACACACCAATGGCTGATCGGCCTTTTACGTGTCCGCGCATCTGCTGTCATACCATGACCCATGTTTCATGCGCGACAGCGCGCCGCTCGCGGGGCGGGTTCTCTTAGGTACCGCCAAGCATCGACGATCAGGCAGCAGACGGGCTGCTCGAGTCTTGTCGACCTTGACGTATGCATCGTCCACGCCGCCCATCACACGGAGCGGCCAGTGCTTCTGCCGTGTGCGGCCGCGATGGCTTCAAGGAAAACAGCAGCGGCATCCAGCAGCTATTCGACGAGATGTTCTGATCATGTGGGTGGGGCTATCCCGCCAGCAGATGCTTGATCAGGGCGGCGGCATGGATCGCGGCGGTATCCAGAAATGGGATCCCGGTTGAGCCGTTGTCGCTGAGTATCAGCGGCAATTCCGTGCCGCCCAGTATGACGCCCTGGATGTGCTCGCGCTGCTTGAGCGACTGCACCATATCGAGCATACGCTGTCGCACGTCCGGGTCGAACACGCCGTTGACCCATTCTTGCATGTATTTCTCGTGGATGTACGCCTGATCCTGCGGATCGGGCAATACCAGTTCTATTCCCCGCGCAGAGAAGACCTCGGGATAAAAGCTTCCTTGCATGCTGAACCGCGTGCCAAACAGGGCGAGTCGCCGCAGGCCTTACTCCTGTGCGTCCTCATAGGTAGGTACTTAAGCCGCCGCCACCCCCACACTGTCCAGTCCGATCTGTGATCGTCCGCTGCGCCTGTCTCGTCGTGGATGGGCGCGCTGAGCGTTGATGGCCAAGTAAGACAGCGCGGCCTCGAGCGCCCGTCGAATACGCGATGATCGATCGACCGCCAATGCCCTGAACACGCCACTCAAGGCCGAGCCGGCGGCCTTGGCTGTCTTCTGGGTCGAGATCTCCAGGCCGTGTACGCGCTGGCTCAAGTGCGCCATGAAACGCTGGATCGTGGCGGCGGTTACGGCGGCCCAGATCAAGCCCTCGGCGATCGCCGGATTGCCCGTACGAAACGCACGCAGCTGCGCGTAGGACTTGTATTCCTTGAACAACAGCTCGATCTGCCAGCGCAATTGATACAGCCGTATGACCGTGTCGGCGCTGTAGCGTGTTCGATCCAGGTTGGTGATGATCAGACACGGCGTGGCCTGGCCCGGTGTCCAGCTGACAATCAACCGGAAGACGCCCGAGCCGTGTCTCTGGGTGCGATAGACATCCAGATCCAGTACCTGATGCGGTTGATGCGGTTGACGACGCAGCGCCTTGAGGGACTGTCCTTCGAGTCCACGCTGACGCCGGCCCCGGCTGTCGAAGGCCCCAACGACCTGCGGATTGATCGTCGTACAGACGCGCATGATGAAACACGCCTTGTGTGCCGCCAGTTGATCGAGATAACGCCATTCGAAGTAGCCGCGATCGGCCAGCAACAACTGACCGGCCAAGGCCTCAGGCGACGGCAGATCCGCTCGCTCCGACGCGGTATCGGGTGTCAGATGCAATTGGCACGGCAGGCCCTCGAACAGCGCCATCGTGGTTTGCAATTCAACGGCCGCCGGCTTGAAGTGGGTGAAACGGCCTGGAAAGACATCCACCAGTTCGTCGCGCACACCGAACGAGCTGCCGTCCTGAATCACCACCTGATCAAACGCGCTCAGCACCTCGTCAGATCCAGGCTGGAGCACCTGTATCCGCAGCTGTTCCAGCGCCCGGCCGGCCAGTTCGCGCATGAAATCGGCAAACGCGGGTTTGGCCAGCTGTTTGTGAAACGGCTTGTAGGCCACGGCCGATCCAAACAGCGCGTTATATTGCCGCTGGAGATCGGCCAGACTGTCCAATCGCTGAGTCGCAAATCCAGACAACAGGCTCAAGGCGATCCGCCAGGGCGTGATCCGGCGTCGCCGCTGACACAAGCCGACATGCCGGCCCAGGGCATCGACCGTCTCGGGAGCCATGAAGTGCTTGAATTGTGTCATCCATTCGCTAAGCTGACGACGATCCATTCGTTCCTCTGTTGCCGGGTTCTTTTGCTGACTTCCAGCTTCAGGGGAATCGAATGGATCTTCAACAACGAGTACGAAATCAAGCGGTTGGAAAACAACGGCGCGTCACTTCAAGCGCTCTTGGCCTTAAGTACCTACCTATGAGGGCCTGTTGCCGCTTCATACGGCACCGCGTTGCGACCCAAAATCGTGTCAGCCAAGGCGCAGAGCGCCGGCCTTAGTCACTCTAAGGTCAAGCTCTGCAACGCCGGATGGCGCGATTTTGGGCCGCAACCCGAAGGGCCGGGGCCATTTTTCCGCAATCCGGCGTTACAGCTCGCTACTGTAGCTCGGCTACACTACGCTCGCTGCGCCTTGGCTTGCGGAAAAATGGCGGCCGGCGCGGCGTCGTATGAAGCGGCAACAGGCCCTTGCAGACAAGACGTAAAGCGACTCTTTATTTTAATTGCGCCGCTGCTGCTGTCGGCCTGCGCCTCCTATCACGCCGAGCCATTGCCGCAAGGTCCAGATCTGGCGCTTTCCCCAGCGCTTACGGTGCCGGCCCAGGCGCTTGCGATACCCGGCCTGCGAGCGCATCCGTTTGACGCCGCGAACGGGCTGGATATGACCGAAGTCGTCACGCTTGCGGTACTCAATAATCCCGATCTCAAGGCCAAGCGCCTGCAAGCGCGCGTCGCCGGCGCCCAGCTTCTGCAGGCCGGCCTGCTACCCAATCCGCAATTGAGCGCCGATTTCATCCACCCCACCGGCGGCCCACCACCTCTTTTCAACGGCGACAGCTTCGGGCTGGCCCAGGACCTGACCGCGCTGGTGGCGCGCGGGGCCGCCAAGGCGAGCGCTAAAAACCATCAGAAGCAAGTCGATCTCGAGATCCTGTGGCAGGAGTGGCAAGTGGCCCAGCAGGCGCGCCAGCTTTATATCAAAGTGCGCGCAGAGACGCGCCTGCACCACGTGCTGCAAAAACAGCATCAGATTAACGCCGAAAACTATCGACGCGACCGGGCGGCATTACGTCGCAGTGACTTGACCCTTGCGACCGTATCCACGGATCTGGTGGGGCTTGTCGATGCCGATACGCAATCGCGTCAACTTGAGCGTGACCGCAATAGCACATGGCATGCGCTGGATGCGTTGCTGGGTCTGCAGCCCGGAACCACTCCGCGGCTGACCGGCACAATCAAGCACACACCCATGACCCGAGCGCAGTTCAGGGCGGCGATTGCCCGTCTGCCGCAACGTCGCCCCGATCTTCTTGCCCTACAGGCCGGTTATCAGAGTCAGCAGCAGGCCGTGCGCGAAGCGATCCTCAAACAGTTTCCGGCGCTCAGCGTGGGTGTGACGCAGGGCAGCGATACACAGGCGGTCCATACCATCGGCTTCGGTGTGACCCTGTCGTTGCCGTTGTTCAACCATAATCAAGGCCAAATTGCAGTAGCCCGGGCGACGCGGGCCGTGCTCCGCGAGACCTATCAAGCGCGATTGGATCAGGCAGTCAACCAAGCTCATAAGCTATGGCAAGCGGTCGACATCCTGCACCGTCAGCTGCAACAACTCCACGCTCGTTTGTCGACCCTGCAACAGACCACCGATGCCGCCCAGCGCAGTTTTGCTGCGGGCAATATGAGTGCGGGCACATATATCAGCTTGCGTTCGAGTCTGTTGGCTAAACAAGTTGAGGCCATTCGGCTCAAGGCGACGCTGCAACAAACCCAGGCCGCATTGGAAACACTGCTAGGCATGACGCTGGACAAGTCATGAGTTGTCCAGCGTCTTTCAAAACGCGCTATACGAGCCCGAGACAAGCGCCCGGCCGGTTCGCGAGCCCACTTATGCATTTTCATCAGACCCCGTGATGCTCGATATCAGTCAGATGATTACAACGTATGGGCCATGGGCGATATTTACTTTAGTGCTGATTGAAGACTTCGGTGTGCCCGTCCCCGGCGAGACGGCACTCATCACGGCCGCGGTACTTGCTTCCCAAGGCAAAGTGCCGATTGAATGGCTATTGCCGGCCGCTTGGCTTGGTGCCGTTCTGGGTGACAACATCGGCTATGCCATCGGGCGTTACGCCGGACGACGAGTTGTCCTGCGCTTCGGTGGGCGCGTCGGCATCACCGAGGCGCGTCTGAGTTGGGTCGAGCGATTTTTCGCCCGCTACGGCGGCGCGATTGTGATTGTCGCGCGCTTTTTTGTCGGCCTACGTCAACTCAATGGCATTGTTGCCGGTATCAGCCGTATGGCGGCGCCCACGTTTATGCTCTGTAACGCATTCGGGGCAGCGCTATGGGTTATGGTCTGGGGGTTTGGTATCTACTGGTTTGGCGGTCATTTTCCGCTATTGCTGCACTCTATGGGACCAACCGCTGCCGGTGCTCTCATCGTCGTGGGCGTGATTCTGTTTGGCGTTCTTATGTGGCGTCGATATCGGGGCGCCCGCAAATAAAGCGTACCGGCATCCGGGGCATAAGCTGGCTCCCCAATAAAGCACCCCGCGGCTTGCCGCGGGGTTCTTTATTGTCCGCAAAAGTCTTGACCTGGACTCGAATCCAGGGTCTAGGCTCGCCTGGATTCAATGTCACGGCTGGCCCCAACCGGGGCCAATCGGATCGCCCGCATGGCCAAGGCATCGAGCAACCAGCCAGGCGCAAACCCCTTTGAAACAGAGATACCTCATGCAAGCGCACACCATAAAACACCGCCTGCCCGCGGCCATCGCGCTGGTTTTGTGCGTTCTTGCCATCGCGCCTGCTGCCTTCGCGGGCTCGGACATGGGCCAACCATCGGCCGACAATAAGCCACCGACGGTCGTCGAAACGCTCATGAGCGCCGCGCCCGAATCGGTGGCAAAACACGCGACCGTCTTATCCCGGACAGGCAAGATCCTGAAAAAAGGCGACAGCGAATGGGTCTGTCGCTTTGCCGGCCTGACCGGCGATACGCCGACCTGTCTGGATTCGCAGTCCCGTGCCTATTTCAAAGCCCGCTCGCAAGGCAAGACACCACAGGTTGACCGTGTCGGCCTCACCTACATGCTGGATGGCATGACGATGGGCACGGGTATGCACATGCCGCCGCACGTCATGCTGATCGTGCCTGACCTTTCGAGCCTTAAATCTTTCCCCACGACGCCCCAAAGCGGGATGCCCTGGGTGATGAAAGCCAATACGCCTTATGCCCATCTCATCATACCGATGGGTGGGAAGACGATGGATGATCACTGAATGATCCAGCCCGCTTTCTTCCCTTCTCGCTGTAAAGAACTCAAAAGGACGCCGTCATGATACCCCTATGGCTGACAATACTGGCCTGGTCGGTGACCGGCATCGGCCTGCTGTGCGCAGCTGTGATCGTTGCCGATATCTATCTCGGCGGCTGCCGACAAGTCATGAAGAGTTGGGAGGCGATATGGCCTATTTCGGCCATCTATGCCGGCCCGCTGGCGCTCTGGGCTTATTATCGATGGGGCCGGCCAGCCACCCCGCAATGGCAGCAGCGCCACGGTGCACCCGCCCAAACGAGCCTGGAAGAAACCGCGGCCATTGAGACGATTCCGGGCGGTGCGGCGTCGTTCATTGGTCATCTGATTGCCGTGCCGATTGTGGTGGGCACCGGCCTGACGATCGCCGGCAAGGGGGTGTGGCCGATGATCCTGCTCATTGCTGCCTTCGCTCTGCCGTTGTTGATTGTCTTCGAATATCGATCGCTGACCCGGGCCGGCCAGATCCGCTCGGCCGGCCTGCGGCTGCGGGTGGCGCTGAAGATCTCGGTGTTCGCGATTGTCGCCTTCGATACCGGCATGGGTGTGACGATGCTGATCGTCGCCTTTGTACTGGGCTATCCACCCACCACGATCGCGTTCTGGTTCGTCATGTGGGGCGGGCTGCTGCTGGGCTTCATGACCGCCTACCCGATGGTGCGTTGGCTGCTCGGGCGAGGCGTTACGACGCCGGCCGAGTCGGGATAGATTTCCCGCCGAGTCGCAAGATCATCCAGTCGGGTCGGCTGGGCCACGAGTTGCATTGCGAATCGTGCGTGGCACGCCGGCCCGATTATTCGCCGGTGGGCCGACCTGGCTGGGCTCATCAACCGATCGATCCAAGGAGACCCCATGTCAAACGAGGCCGTCGCGCGCGTATCCACCCATCATGAACGCGAGCGTTTGCTGCGGATGCTCGCGCTCGCCACGTTCATCATCTTTTTCCAGGCCTATATGGTGGCGCCGATCATACCGGCGCTCGCCGACGCGTTTGCCACCTCGGTCCATACCGCGGGCTTTGTGGTTCCGGCGTATTTAATTCCCTACGGCATCGCCACCCTGGTGTCCGGCCTGCTGGCAGATCGGCTCGGGGTTCAACGGGTCATGTTGGCTTCCCTGGCGATGTTTGCGGTCCTCACAGCGCTCACGGCGACCGCCACATCCGTCGAACAGATGGTGTTGTGGCGCGTGCTGACCGGCCTGGGCGCCAGCGGCGTGGTGCCGCTCGCACTCGTGCTGGTCGCACAGCTTTTCCCTTACGAGCAGCGCGGCCGGCCACTCGGCTGGCTGTTTGCGGCGATGGCCGGGGGGATGGCGTTTGGCTCGCCGCTGGGCTCGATACTGGTGCCCGTTATCGGCTGGCGTGGGCTTTTCCTGGCCGTCAGCGCGGCAGGTGGGATAGTCCTGCTGTTGTTTCTACCCTATCGCCGCCTGATTGCCACTGCGATGCAGCCAGTAGGCGGCACATTCGGCGATCTGATGCGCGGCTATCTGGGCCTGCTCGGCACCGCCCGCGGCCAGCGCACCTACGGCTATGTTTTTGTGAACTCGATGTTTCATTCCGGTGTGTTCACCTGGCTGGGCGTCTATCTCGAACAACGCTACGGCCTCGGGCCGGTCGGCATTGGTCTGGCCCTGCTCGGCTACGGCGTGCCCGGTTTGTTGTTTGGCCCGCTGATCGGCCGCGCGGCGGACCGCTGGGGTCGCGCGCGATTGTTGCCGATCGGGCTCGGTCTGAGCGCGTTGGCCGCGGGGGGCTTATTGTTCGATTTCCCGGTGCTTCTTGCGCCGGTCGTCGCGATGCTGCTGTCGCTGGGCTATGACACGACCCAACCCTTGTTCGCCGGCATCGTCACCTCGCTCGGCGGCAAGCGGCCCGGCCAGGCAATGGGCTTGAACGTGTTTACCCTGTTCGTGGGTTTTGGCCTGGGCAGCTTGATTTTCGGCGAGGTTCTGCGGTTGGGCTTCGGCACCGCATTGGCGTTGTTTGCGGTGATTGAATTGATACTCGCCCTGGGTTCGATCCGGTTGTTTCGATCCGAGGTACCAGACCGAGCAAAAGGACAGCGATAACCACATGCCCAGCACGAGGCGCAGCGCTGCCGGGACTGCGCTGACGCTTGCCGGGCTTCGGCATAAAGCCACCGGACTACCGGCAGGGCCGATCCCGCTCTGCCGGTGTTTTTTCACCGGGCGCGCCTGGCCACGTCGCGCCCTGGACTGCCACCACACGACACGGTCTTCAACGCCGTTCGGAACTTATCGATGATTGACGCACTCAGCGACAGCCTGCTTATCGGCCTCGGCCTGTTCTACAAGGCCTTGTGGCCCATCCTGTTCGGCATCATGTTCACCGCGCTGATCGAAACCCTGATCGACCAGGACCGGCTGGCCGATATCCTCGGCGGGCGGGATTTGCTGACCGCCGGCAAGGCCACGGCGGCGGGCGTTGCCAGCTCGGCCTGTACCTTCGGCGCGCTGAGCATCACCCAGACACTGTTCAAGAAAGGAGCGTCCGCCGAGGCCTCCTTTGCTTTCAGTTTCGCCTCGACCAACCTGGTGTTCGAACTGGGTATTCTCATTTATGCCCTGCTCGGCTGGCAGTTCCTGGTCGCTGAACTGCTCGGCGGATTCCTGTTGATCGCCATCGTTTATCTCCTGGTGCGGCTGACGTTACCGCGCCAACTGTTCGAACAGGCACGGACCCGTTTGCAGGAACAGTTTCCGGATGATCCGGCGCCGGTACGCTTTACCCGCGGCGTCGCCGCGCCCATGGGCTGGAAGGAACAGCTCACCAGCCGCGAAGGCTGGCAGCGCATCGCCCGCAATTACTTCCACACCCTGGGCAAGATCTACAAGAGCGCGCTTTTCGGTTTTTTTATTGCCGGCGTCATTGTGGCGTTGGTGCCGACCGCATTCTGGAGTGCTTTGTTTCCAGCGCCCACCGGCCCGGCCGGCATCGTTGGCAACGCCACGCTGGGTGTGTTGGCCGGCGTGGTGAGTTTCATCGGTTCGATCGGCAACGTGCCTTTTGCGGCGGCGCTGTGGGCTTCCGGCGTATCGTTTGCCGGCGTTATCGCCTGTATCTACGCAGATCTGATCACGGTGCCTATTCTGAACCTGTGGAAGAAATTCTTCGGCTGGAAAGCAGCCGTGTATATCTTCGTCGTGTTCTTCCTGACCATGACCACCAGTGCCGTGTTGATGGAGTATCTGTTTAGCGCATTGAACTGGATACCGCCCCGGCTAAGTAGCCAGAGCCTGATGGGTTTTCTGCAGGTAAAATTCGATTTCACCCTGGTCATGACTACGTTTGCGCTATTGGGCACCGCGGTGCTTTACGGGTTGATGAGCACCGCGTCGCGGCGGTGATAACCGTTGGATTTTAAGGAGTAGATTCCATGCCAAGCATTGGCGAAACAGCACAGCGTACGGGTTTGTCTATCGATACGCTGCGCTATTACGAGAAGATCGGCCTGCTGCCACGAATTGCACGCGACCCGGGCGGACGCCGACGCTACGAGCCCGGAGACCTTTCGCGACTGCGTTTTATCCAACGTGCGCAACGCTGCAATTTCTCACTTGACGAAATCCGGCAACTGCTCGAATTCAAGGGTTGCCGGAGTGCCGCTCGGCCGGAAGTGGCGCAGCTGACCGAGCAGAAGCTGCAGGAAATACGTCATCGTATGGCGGATCTCGATCAACTGCAGCAGGAACTCGAACGACTCCTCGAATTGTGCCGCGGCAGCGACCACGGCTGCCCGATCATCGACGGTCTCGATACACTGGATTGATCCCTGCTTTACGGTCCGAGCAAATCTTCTGAAATGAATGCTTGACCTTGAGTCGACTCCAGCTAATAGACTCGTCTGCACATACACAAGCGGGTGTTCGGCGCCTCCCGAATACCGACTCATCAGGAGTGGACGATGCAGACGACAACACTGGAAATCGACGGCATGCACTGTGCCGGCTGCGTACAAATTGTCCAGCATGTGCTGGAACAACAGGCCGGCGCCAAAGGCTGTTCGGTATCGCTAGCCGAGATGTTGCATAAACCGGCGCTGCGGCCCCAATAAATCTAATTCTCAGCCAATTGCTCTGGCAACTCGTTCGCACACGGGCTGTTTTTTAGCCAATAGCGACCCGATCGACGTCTGTGGTGCCCGCATTGTGTGCGCATAGTACTGTTCGAGCCGATTTCGGCCACAGCCGGCCCTGGCCTGCGTGTTCACAAGCCCAATATCGTTTCGATGGAACGACCGGCAAGCCTATCCGGGCTTGAGCCGCGGTGTGCGATAGAAGATCTCGGTGACACGGGCCAGCAGGCCGGCCACCGGGCACGCCGTGGGCAGATGCAGCTTGATCCGATCGGTGTGCTGCACGACACGCACCGCCAACTTGAACAGCTTGTGGCGCAGCGTGGCTGGCTGCGCCCGTTCCAGTGCTGTCCCCTTGAGCGTATTGATGCGCAATGCGTGCATCAATTCATAGGCGGCACAGGCATAAAACAAGCGCAGGTGATTGCCGACGAAGCCTTGTTCACTCATGCGATCGCTGACCAGGTCGATCTTGAGTTGCTTGATGTAGTTTTCATCCTGACCGCGAGCGCAGTACAGATCACGGTACACGGTTTCGGGATGGGCATTTTTAATGGACGTGACCACGAAGCGGGGATTGTCACCCAAACGATTGACCTCGGCCTTGCAGCAGACGCGGCATTCAATGCCATCCCAGCTGCCGGCACGGTAATCGACTTCGCCATACAGGCGTACTCGCTCCGGGCCACTTTGGTTGTTGGCTGCGGCCAAGGCCATGCCTTCGTTCATTGATTGCCGTGCCTCGGTCAGCCAGACATCCGCTTTCGGTCGCAGCGTCTTCGGGTGTCCGGCGCCCAAACCCAAGATGAAGTCCGCACGCGGGTCGGCCTGTACTTCACGCATCAATGCCGGCTGAGCGAAACCCGTGTCACCGCGCACAACAATGTGCGTGTCCGGCCAATGGCGACGCAATCCGGCCAATACCCGTTTCAGGATGGCGGTGTTCTCATGACCGGTCGGCGTCTTGCCGGGGCGCAGTACGGCACTGATGAGCCGGCCACTCAAGCCTTCGAAGATCAACAGCGGCAGATAACAGTCATCGCCATAGTGCGTATTGAACAAGGCCAGCTCCTGCTGGCCATGGACCCGATGATCCGTGTGGTCGAGATCCAGCACGATCACTTGGGGCGGTGTGGCGTAACACGATACGAAGTGTTCCAGAAACGCCTTGGCGATACGGTAAATGTCGGTTCGACTCAGGGCCTGGCCCAGGCGTGTAAACGTCGAGGCGTGAGCCAGAGCCTGGTCGGCATCCAATGGGCGATGACCGGCGCCCAGCTTGAACATGGGATCGTGGCGCAGTGTGTTGCTGTCGTTGGCGTCTTCATAACCGCAGGCGACCTGAAAAATCCGCTGTGTCAGCAGATCATGCATGGAATGCTCGATGTAGGACGGATGCCGGCGGTCGTTGATGGCCCCCGTGAGTCGATCAATCAGGCCGATTTGGTTTTCTGTCTCGCGCAGCAGAAGGGGGCCGAAATCGCTGGATAAGGCGCCGCCTTCGAAATCGCCGCGTACCGTCATGCCGTCGATGGCATGAAAACGAAGTGGCTCTGGTTTAGAATAGCTCACAAGGCAGATTCCGGTTCGCTTCGTCCGAAGCGTTTTTGTGGTAAATCCAATTATATCAAATAGTTGGACGGAATCTGCCTTTTTTATGCAATTTTAGCGCTAGACCCACAGCAGGCCCGTATTGCCCACGACGCTGACCGCGTCTCGGCCCAGGCCCTGGCCGAGGCCGTTCAGGACGCCGGCTATAACGCCACACCTACCGCCGGATAAGCCATGGCGCTGGCGCAAACGCTGGTGCTGGCGGCAGGGCTGGGCCTGCTGGGCTTCGTGGAACCGTGCTCGGTTGGAAGCCACCTGGTATTCCTGAAATTTCTGGATCGGTTATCCGAGTCGCAACGCGCCTGGCAGACGCTGGTTTTCACCGCCGTACGCGCTGGGTTGATGGCTGGCCTCGGCGTGCTGGCAGCCTTGATCGGCGCGCGTTTTCTGGGGCTTCAGCATGCGCTCTGGGCCGTTCTGGGCAGTGTGTATATCGTGCTCGGGCTGATCTATATCGGCGGCGGTGCGCGCTGGATGATCCGTCAGACCGATCGTTTGCTGCCGCGTATTTCAACCACCTCGGGCGGCGCCACCCTGGGGGCGGTATTCGGTTTGAATGTGCCGGCCTGTGTGGCGCCGTTGCTGGCCGTGTTGCTGGGCGGCGCGGCCGCCCAGGCGGCCGCCGGTGGCGGCGTGGTGTACGGCGCCTCGACCCTTCTCGTTTTCGGCCTGGCACTATCCAGTCCGCTCGTGCTCGCCGTTTTCACTCAGCGCGGGCGTTGGATGCTGAACGCCATTGCCCGACTGGCTTCGCGCATGCCGCGTGTCACCGGCGCAGTGCTGGTGCTGCTCGGCTTGTGGTCCATCTCGCTGGCGTTCTAGCACGCTAATCAACACGGTATCCAGGCACTGGAGTATCACCATGAACGACGCAACGACCACCCCGGACGACTTAACCCCCTGGAGCGAAGAAGCCACCAACGACTCGGGTATTCGTCGCGTACGAGCCCATATCGGCGGTCTGCACTGCTCGCTGTGTACCGGCACGATAGAGCGGGCACTGGGTGCCAAGCCCGGTGTGAAGCGTGTGGCCGTCAGCCTGACCCACGAGCAGGCGCTGGTGGAATATGACGGCGCCCAGACCGACGCGGCGTCCTTGATGGGCACGCTCCAGCAGATCGGATATACCCTGAGCGATCCACGCAAGGTCGAGCCCTTCGAACGCCAGGAACAGGCGCTGGCCATCGAGCGCAATCGATTCGTGCTGGCGCTGGCTCTAAGCCTGGCGGCGGTTGGGCTCATCGTCGATACGGCTACGGTCTGGACCCTGGGCCTGTCGGCGCTGGTCTATGTCAGCCTGGTCGGCTTCGGCTACGCCGTGCTGCGGGGGCGAGGCACCGCCATCGCGCTGGCCGGCAGCGCCGGCCTAGCCGCGGGCGGACTGATCCTGTTCGCACTCCGCGTGAGTGGCGTGCTGGCCGGTTTCGAGCCCCTGCTGGTCGCCGCGCTCGCGCTCGGCATGATGTTCGGTGTGGCACGGCATATGCTGGTTATGGCATTTCAAGCCTTGCGCCGCGGCATCCTCAATCAACACGTGCTGGTGGAGATCGGCGCCTTCGCCGGCCTGATCGGCGGCGTGATCGGCCTCGTGCTTCAACCGGCGGGTTATCCCACCGCGGCCTTTTTCGCGGTCTCGGTGATGGTGCTGACCTATCACATGTTCTCCGAATGGCTGTCGCTGATCGTCAAGACGCGCAGCGCGCAGTCGGTCAAACGCCTGCTGGATCTGCAGCCGGATACCGCGCATGTGCTCATTGACGACAACGAGCAGGACCTGCCGGTCGAGCAGATCACCGCCGGCATGCAGGTCCGGGTACGCCCCGGCGAGCGGATTCCGGTCGACGGCGACATTATCGGCGGCGGCTCGGCGGTGGACGAGGCGCTGATTACCGGTGAGCCGCTGCCGGTGGAAAAGACCGTGGGCGATACGGTCGTCGGCGGCGCCATCAATGGCAACGGCACACTGCTAATTCAGGTCACGGCGGTCGGTGAGGAGAGCTTCCTGCATCAAGTCATCAGTAGCGTGGAAGACGCACGCGCACTCAAGCCTGGTTTGTTACATATTGTAGATCGTGTGCTGCAGGTTTATGCGCCAGCGGTACTGACGATCTCGGGGCTCGCGTTCGCCGCCTGGATCATCGGGCCGATACTGCTCGGCGCCGATCCCGACTACCAGCGAGCCGTCTTTGCCGCGTTGACGGTACTGGTGATGGGCTACCCCTGCGCGGTCGGCATATCGGCACCGCTATCAATTGTCCGCGGCGCCGGCGAAGCCGCCGACAAGGGCGTATTGATGCGCACCGGCGAAGCCTTTCAGGCCCTGCGCAAGGTCACGACCGTGGTGTTCGACAAGACCGGCACCCTCACCGAAGGCCGACCGGCGGTGCGCGATATCCAGACCACAGACGCCAGCGACAACAGCGCAGACAGCCTGCTCGCGATCGCGGCCGCCGTAGAAGCGGCTTCCGAGCATCCGCTGGGGCGGGCCGTGGTCGAAGCGGCCTTGGCGCGCGGCCTGGACTTTCCCGAGATCGATGATTTTCAGGCCGAGTCGGGGCGCGGGGTGACCGCGCGGGTGAACGCGTCGACGATCCGGATCGGCAGCCCGGCGTTCCTGGCCGCGACCGGGATCGCGCTGGATGCCTTGAGCGCGAGCATCGAAGCTGCGGAGCAACAAGGTCATACCGTAATTGTCATCGCCCGCGAGGCGCAGTTGCTGGGTGCGATCGCGCTCGGTGACGCGCTGCGCGCCGATACGGTGGATACCGTGGCCCGGCTGCATGAACGGGGTATCCGCACCGCTATGCTCACCGGTGACAACGAACGCACGGCCCGTCATATCGCCCGGCAGGCCGGGATTAACGATGTCTATGCCGGTGTTCTGCCGGATCAGAAAGCCGAACAGCTGCGCAGGATGCAGCAGGGCGCCCGGATTGCCATGGTCGGCGACGGGATCAACGACGCCCCGGCGCTGATGCAGGCCGATGTCGGCATCGCCATGGGCAGCGGCACGGACATTGCCATCGATGCCGCCGATATCATCATCCTCAACGGCCAGGTCGGGGCCGTGATTACGGCCTGGGAGATCAGCCGCTGGGGCTATCGCAAGATGCTGCAGAACGTGAGTCTGGCGTTCGCCTTCAACGGCATCGGCATCCCGCTGGCCACCACCGGGCTCATCTATCCGGTGTGGGCCATGGTGGCCATGGCCGCCAGCGTGACCGCCATCTTCGTCAACTCGCTCTGGCAACGACCGGCGTTGTTTTTCGATGCGGTGGCTAGCGTGGGGAATAAATAACTCCGCGGCGCGGGGTTATTTATGAACAACCATCGGCTACCTTTCAAGACCGCTGTTTGAGCCACTCCATCTCAACGCGCTTCAATTCAAGGCGAAGGCGCGATGAAGTTCACCGTCGTCGGGGTATTCGCTTTAACCGTTACGGTCTGCGACTGAATCAATGAAATGCTATCAGCCGTTTCGGGCTGATCGGCCAACGCTTGGCAAGTGAATGCGAGCGTATAAGCGCCGGCTTTGACAAACCCAAGAGTGAATTCGTACGCCCCAGTATCCGGATTCTGCTTGACCTCGGCGGTCACCAGCGGATTAGTCGCGGGATCAACCGGCTGGCCTTGGCTATTAATATAGACGTCGCCTAGCGTTTGAGGATTACCCGCATACAAGTAGACCGCGTCGCCCTTATCGGCCACGAGATCGTTGCTACAACTCGCATCTTGAACCAGTGAATCGGCTACGGTCCCCTTGATCGTCCCGGCCTCAACGTTGTTGATTAATCGCAGCGACGGCCGTAGAAAATAATCTCCTTTTTGCCCTGGCGCTTTGACTAGCGCTTTGCGCAACTGGAAATCAATGGTGAAGTCGGCTGTACCGCCCGCGGGTACTGTGAAGCCGGTGTTGAGCTGCAGGAACCGCTGTGCGTTGTTATTGGCCTGCTGCCCCGGAAGGAGGAGATCGTGTTGTCCGCCGTTGTCTTCGACCACGAATGAATCGGGGGCGCGAGGCGCGATATACAAACGTATGTAATCGTATTGACCTGCAGGCACCGCGCGGCCGTCCAGAATGGGCGGTGACGCGTTGCCATCGGTGAGGTCAAGCAGGTTACTGATCACATCCGGTGTATCCAGCGTGATCATCTGCATCGGTTTCCCATGTGGCTTGAGCCCGATAGCGTCAAATGTGACCTGCACCTGGCTAACACCGTCGACGGGCGCATCGGTGGCCGCAAGCGATACGCTTCCGGTGCTCGAGGCAGAAGTCGAACTCAAAGTGGTCGATGGGGAATTGTTACCTCCGCCGCCGCACGCGGTCAATACTGTGGCCGCGGCCACGAGTAAAGTGGCCAAGTTCAGCTTGCACGTCATTGGTTCTTCCTTAATAGATGGCGATGTGTCGATTGTCCGACGTCAACTACTTTGGCCGGTCGGCGTCAATTAAAATGGCCGGTTGACGCTGTTGCTTTTAATTGACGTTTAATTGTCGCTGTTCACCTCCTTGCGCTGCTGGTTATAAGTGCGCTTGCGGTAGCTTTCACCACTGAGTTCGAAGACGTGGGCATGATGGATCAGCCGGTCGATGGCGGCGACGGCCATCATGTCGTCGGGAAACACGCTGTCCCAGGCGCTAAACGGCTGGTTGGACGTGATCAGCACGCTGTTGGCCTCGTAGCGATGGGCGATGAGTTCAAACAGCACCGAGGTTTCGGCCTCGGAACGTTTGACGTAGCCGATGTCATCGATGATCAGCAGGCGGTATTTGTCGAGCTTGCCCAGGGCGTCGGCCAGCCGCAGTTCCTGCTTGGCGGTTTGCAGCTGTTGGACGAGCGTGGACGCCGGGACATAGCGCACCCGCAGCCCTTGTTCGATCAGCGCATGCCCGATAGCGGCGGCGAGATGGCTTTTGCCAACGCCGGAGGGCCCGAATAACAGCAGGTTATGCGCGTTGTCGATCCAGTCCGTATCGCAGGCTAGCGTACTGAGTCGGGTGCGATCAGCGCCGGCCACCGCCTCAAACTCGAAGCGCTCCAGGGTTTTGCCCGCTGGCAGCCGGGCCTCTTTGAGATGACGCGCCAGCCGCCGACGTTCGCGCTCGGCCAGTTCGTACTCGCACAGGGTCGCCAGCGTCTGGGGTAGGCTCCAGCCCTGCGCCACCGCTCGATCACTGGTGTCCTGCCAGCACGCGGCGATGGTCGGCAGCCGAAGCTGGCGCAATAAGACCGGGAGTGTCGCTGCATCAGCCATGGCACACCGCCTCGGCCGGCGGGGCCGTGTCTACTGGTAGATAGCCCGGCAGTAGCGCGTCGTAGTCAGCCAAGTCATGCTGCGAGCTCGACAACACGGGGACCGCCTCGGCCGGTGGGGCAAAGCGCGCCTGCAGCTCGGCCAGTGTCGGGTTGTGCCCGCGGTCTAGCGCGTCGAGCCAGTATTCGCCAATCTGATCGGCACAGTCGTGTTCGGCGGCCAGGCCGAGCGCGGCGACCACCCGCTTGCACACGTCGGCGGTATCGCGTTGTTGGCTCAGCTGGTGGTAAATCGCCCGCCATGCCGGGCCGGGCAGCAGCTCGTCCCGGAAGGCCAGACCGGCCAATGCCCGCGGTTTGCGCACCAGCCAGCGGATCACGTGGCGGTAATCAATGCAGCGTACCCGCGGGCGGCCGGGGCCCGGGCGCACCCGCGTGAGTGTCATCAGCTCTCGGCCACCGTGATAGAGCACCAGGCGATTGTCATACAGGTGCACGCGCAGACGCTCGCCGATCAATCGCGCCGGCACGCTGTAAAGCTCGCGGCCCAGCGTGATGGTGCTGGAGGTTGTGACCCGTACCACGGTCTCGGTGTAATCGACCCCGCGCTGACACGGCAAGGGCGCCAGTTCCGCGCGCTCTGCGGCGATACGACGGGCATTGCGTCGGTTGATGCTGTTCGCGACTTCATCGATAAAGGCCTGGTAGGCCTCGATGCTGTCGAAGTCCACCGAACCGCGCAGCGACAGGCGTTGCTGGATACGGCGCTTAAGGTGCCCATGGGCGGCCTCGATACTGCCGTTTTCATGGGCGATGCCCGGATTGTTGCGACTCGCCCGCATGCCGTAATGCCGGCACAAGGCCTGATAGCGCTCGGTGATATCCGCGGCGGCCGCGGTATCGAGGTTCTTGAAAGCGGCCGAAAGACTGTCGGTCCGGTGCTCGGCGGGCACGCCGCCCAGCCGCTCAAGCGCTGCGGTGAGCCCTTCGGCCAGCGCCGTGTAGCTCTCGCCGCCCAGCACGATCCGCACGTGGCACCAGCCGCTGTGGGCCAGGCGGAAATGATAGAGCCGGTGGGCGAGCACGGCGCCGGCGATCGTGATCGCCACGCCTTTGAGCTGGGTAAAATCCGACAGCCCCTGCAAGCCTGGGCCATGGGCCTGCGGGAACATGACCTCCTTGTCCGGGCCATGGCGCGCCCGCCAGTCCTTGACTCGCCTTTGCAGCGTGCGCAGCAGCTTGTCCGGGTATTGCCCGGGATGCTGTTCTTGCAGCCATTCCAGAAGCGTCAGTGCCTGAAGATCACCGTCGCGCTCAAGCTGCGGAACCAGTTCACAATCCCAGACATCGGCCAATGGATCGGCGCGTGTGCGCCAGTGCCGCGGCTTACCCGAATGGCCACCCTGGCCTTGCTCTACACGCCGCGCTGTCCGCTCCGAAAGCCCGGCCTTGGCCGCGGCCGTGACCTGCTTTTTTCCTGCTCGTCTTTGTGACATATAAACCCTGATCTGTTGCTCGGTGACCGCCATCCGCCTCCCTTTGCAGCGATGCGGGGATAGCAGTCGAGATTACTTGAGCAACCGGCCAAAATAGTTGTCGTTGACCGGCCAGAGTTATTGTCGTCGGATAGTCGATCATCACTTGGTTAGTTAGGCGTCATGAGGCCGCACTTAATAGTGATAATCGGCAGTCGCGAAAGAAACTTGAACAGCCCGTCGGGGCACCAGGCAGGTATACGAAAAGTCGATCGGGAACTGCTAAGCCTTATGCCTAACTTATACTGGGTGTGCAGCACGCGATCCGGAACGCGCGCGGACTCGGCCATCAGGGCGCGAATCAGATTCTGGCCCAGCAGGTGAAGCAAAATCTCTATTTCAGCGGTGTAACCCGGCGCTTCATTCAATGAATACGCAACAGCAACGCTTTCAGGCTCTGACACTGCCGTATCTGGACCGGCTAGTCAGTGCTGCGCGGCGTCATCTCAGCTCGCATGAATTGGCCGAGGACCTCGTACAGGACACCTATCTCAAAGCATGGCGAGCTTTTGCTTCACTCGATGACGAACTGCGCGTCTATCCGTGGTTGTACCGGATCATGCGGCGCGAACTGGCCGACTACTATAGAACTCGCGCCAGGCGCAGCGCGCTGATGCCGATAGTCGACCTCGGAAACAGTGCACTGGAAGCGATTCAGGCCGAAGGCGCCGATCCATTCGAGCATGTGCTCGACTCAATGAGCGGCACGCGTATGGCGTATGTCCTGGCACTGATGCCAGACGAGTTTGCCGAGGCGCTGACGCTGCACGATGTTGAAGGTTTTGCTTACCGTGAAATTGCCCAGCTCACCGATGCGCCGATCGGCACGGTGATGAGCCGGATCAGCCGAGCGCGGCGCGTGCTGGCGGGCCTCCTGCTAAAGCATCAGGATACAAGCGATATCGCGCTCAAGCGAGCCGCCGGCCAAGGCTCCGATCAAGCCACGAGAGCACTCGATCAATGAATACCACACGTAGGACCGCTACGTTATCAGCCGCGCATCCCGACGATTTGTTGAGTGGCTATATCGACGACGAACTCACGGCTGATCAGCGCGCGACCGTTGATGAGCATCTTACGGTCTGTCAGCGCTGCCGGCGTGAGCTGTCCATGCAGCGCTCCATCCGCGACCGCCTGGCGGCCCAGCCGCTGGAGAGAGCATCCACGGCGTTACGCAACCGGATCAAGAGCCAACTCGAACTCGACTCAGGTAATACAGTGTCGCACCCGCGACGTCTCTGGCGCCAAAAGCAGCGGGCGCTGGGTTGGGCCGGATGGGCGATCGCCGCCTGTCTTGCGTTGGCCCTGGTACTCAATATCAACTATGGCAGCGTATCGCGTCCTCAGGCCATTCCTATGGTGGCTTCCGCACTAGCGGACTACCACTATCAACTGAGTGCCGGCGAATTACCGGTCGCCAACTCGACTTCGATAGCCGCTTTGCAGCGCAAAGTGCGGTTTCGGGTGACGCCGATCCCGTCTTTACGGAAAAATCTGATCGCCGCTTGGCCGACACATATTCGCGGCGAACCGGCAGCCGCGCTAGCGTATCTGTTCCATAACCGAGTAATCGTGCAGTACCTGGTGAGCGAGGGATTGTTTTTCCGCCAGCCAGCGGTTCGCAATGCCGTTGCTGACAAGGGCCGCTATAGCGCCACAGTTGGGAAGGACGGTGTCGTTGCTTGGCCTGGCAAAGACGCTGGGTCGGTGCTGATCGGGCCCATGTCGGTGCAAAGTCTTGTTGCTGTCAGCTTGTAGCCACCAGGCGTGGACACGCCGGTTTTTAAAGCTCGATCAGATACAAGCGAAAGAGTCTTTATAGGCCAGCTACGACACGGGCGCGCCGCGATTCACGCTATGCCAACACCAATCCAGCGATTGACGGCTTCGGTCCCGCAGCTTGCCCGGCACTACGCCATCCATGGCAGGCCGCCCATGCGCGGTAAAGTGTGGACGGGGGCGTTGAGTTGGGCTTGAGCTGCTTCCCGGGCGTGCCGCTCACCGCGCCGTATATTCGGATTCGTGCCGGGCAATGACCCACGACAGGTCCGCTGGAACGTCGGCGCGGGTGCGTCCAACCGATTCCGGGAGGCGCCTCTCCGCCGATGCAGCGACATGGCTCGGCTTTGTGCACGTCACCACGGCGGTGATTGATGCGAAAGCGGCACATATCGCCGCTCCCGCATCGTCCTATCAGAACCGCTCGCAATACGCGGCGACCATCGGCTAGTTCGCCGAGCGCTGTACCTGTACCGGTGCCCCAGGATTGCTCATTGAGCCAGCGGCAATCACCAGATAACGCTGCGCGCTGCCATCCTCTCCTTTCACGATTTGCCGAATCGGTCCAACCGCGTTGACAATAGAGGCGCCCGCCGGATTGGCCTTGAAGTCTGCCAGCGTCTGCAGCCGGCCACTTCCATCGGCGTTCTGTGCGACGGCGAGCACGTAATGCTTGCCGGGCTCCAGGCCGGTGACAGAGGCTTCGAGAATTTGTGAGAGGCCTTGGTTATATAGCGCAACCGAGGTCGGAGCGTTTTGTCCTTTGTTCGCGCCGGGCTTGTCGAGCGTCAGATGCGCGGTTTCTCCGGCCAGTCCCAGCGGTTCGAGGTTTGCGGTCCCCGCATCGCCTTCAGGAACCGCATCGGGTACGTAGACGACTGCCTGTGGTGCCTGACCGATTGGGATATTCGCGATCACCTGGTTGCTGCGCGTGTCGATTGCCGCCATCTCCGATGCGCCTTCCAATCCGACGTAGACTCGAGTGCCGTCACCCGAGGGCCAGACGCCATGCGGTAGATTACCCACCGGGATCGTGGCTACTTGCTTGAAATCATCAGTGCGAAAGACTTTGACCACATTCAGGCCGCCAACCGTGACATAAGCAAACGTACCGTCCTTGTTATGAGCGATATTGACATGGTTGGTGATCGGCCCGGTATCGATCGTCTTCAGGACGTTGAAAGGTGGTTTGGCGTTGAAGACCTCGGTCTTGCCGACATCCTTGAGGGTAAACCAGACCTGCTTGCCATCGGGGGTCGCTGCAATATCCGGGCAGAAGGCGCTCGCCTGCTTGACGCGGTGAATGATCTTGTGCGAGTGCACATTGATCACATACGTGACCGGGCTGAATGAAGTGCAGACATAGCCGTACTTGCCATCAGGCGAAAATATCTGCATGCCGGGGCCGAATGCGGTCGTGATTCGGGTCTTTTCTTCGAAGGTCTTGGCGTCGAGCACGTCAATATAATTTTCGCCACGAACCGTGACCCATACTTCCTTGCCGTCGGGGGTAAAGAACGCCTCGTGCGGAGAGCGGCCGACATAGGTGACATGTTTGACTTTGTTAGTGGCGGTATCGATAAAGGTAATGGAATTTGATCCGGTGGAAACCACGGCGAGGGTTCGATGGTCCGGCGAGAAACCCATCCCATGCACGAGTACCTGTCCGCCGTAGAGCGGGCTGAGGTTGCCGGGCTGCGTTTCTCCCAGGCGGATTTCTCCCAACAACTTGTTGCTGGCCGGGTCAATGACCGAGACGGTGTTGGAATACTGGTCGGCCGAATAGACCCGATCCCGATGACTAATCGGAAAGTTTTTGTCCGCAGCGGCATAGGGAGCTTGCCCGGCCGAGGCCGCGCCACTGGCGAGGGCAGTCGCCAAGATCGCAGCAATCAAGGGAGTTTTCATTCGTTGGATTCCTTTGCTGGTTGGGCCTGACTATCATTTTTGTCAGGTGATACAGGTGAAGCGTGCGATGGCGGGATCGGCTCGCCGACGGCAAGTTTCATCGCAGCGATCTCCTGCTGCTGGGTGACGACGATCTCTTGCGCGATCGCCTTGAGACGCGCGCTGGTGCCATAGCGAAGCTCTAAAATTGCCATGTCAATAGCGCCTTGATGGTGGGGGACCATCATGTCCACAAAATCCTTGTCGACATCACCGGTCGGCTTGATTGCCATGCCGGCCATCATCTTTTTCATGGCGGCCTTGCTCTCCGAGAGAAATGGCTGTTCATGAGCGAGTGCTTTACCGGTCTTAATCACTGGGGCCTGTGCAAAGGCCCCGGTGGAAATGCCCAAAGCCAAAACGCCGGTCGCTACTAGAAAAACTTTTACTGACACGTCGATCTCCTCATCGGCATTGGATAGCCGTCGTATAAAAGACGTGTTCCATCACCGATTTATTCCCCAGCTACTATCGCTGGTTTTGGGGGAGGGGTGTGTATACGGCGTGTCTGCGGCGTGAGAGCGCGGCCGGCGTGTCTGTTGCGGCCTGATATTGAAGGCATTTGTCGGCCAACGAGGTCACGACTTTGCTGCCTGGCCGCCGGCGTGCGGCGTTCATACCAAATTGGCCGCAGTTCGGCGAATCGCCTAATCGCCCATCGCTACGTAAACAGCACTGCGGTGCAGCCGAAGAGCATTTGCGTAAGACCTAACTGTCGAATTGGAAATTGGTCGAACGCACCCGGTAGGCACCGGCGATGGACTTGGTGTTGCCGCCTGGCGCAAGACCGGCCCTATTTTTTGGCAATGCGGTGAGGTTGAAGACCGCACGCCCTCGCTCCTGGCCCGTGGGCGATCCGCTGGCGCTCTGGTAATCGAGGCCGGCGACATTAACCTGGCCTGAAGGCGTGCCCGAGGCCAGCGAAAAGCCATAGTTGCCATCGCCGACTTGTGCTTTAAAGGCTGGAATAGGCAGCGTGAAGCGATGGGCAGTGACCGTCGAACCAATAAAATTGTGGACCAGATTATCGATGGCGGGCTCGTTCGCTGCGTCGAAGCTGCCGGTCAGATTCGTAATGCCTGCATCTGTAAATAATTGCGACAGCTGATGATTGTTGGCGAACCTGAAGACATCGCGCTTGACGTAATTCGTCTGCTGAATCTGGTTATAGCTCAAGCCATGGGGCGCTTTCTACTTGAGTTCGCACCCCATGGCAGGTAAGAAAGTGGACGGCTTCCAGCGCGATTTTGGAAAGACCTCGCTCGCTTTATGCCGCGTGCTCAGATCTTGATACAGCGGAGCGCGATGCCCACGCACCCATGACTGCGCCAAGCGCTACGCCATAGATCCAATGCAGGATCAGCGTCGCGATAGCAACGGCCGGGCCGGCCCCTGCTGCAAACAACCCCTTACCGGCGAGCGGCATCAGGATAATCATCATGAGCACCCAGGCGCCGGTGCCAAACACCAGCCCTTTAACAATCGGCGAACCCGGCAGGCGAGCGTAAAGCGCGGCGAAGATCAGGCCCCAGGCAACCGTGCCGATGGCAAAATGCGCAACCCAACCGAGTATCGGGGCTGCCGGTGTGCCGAACAGGTGGTGCCCCAGCCCGGCCAGCAAGTGGATCACGCTCATGGGCGGCGGTATGCCGAGAAACGTCTTGGCGATCATGAATGCCGACAATACGAGCGTGGCGCAAAAGCCGGCGAGTAAGCCGCGTGCGTATAGATGCATATTCAATCCTCTATCTTCTTTGGAGAAATAGCCGGCTGTCGCCGTTATGCCCGGCGGACCCAGGCATCTTTCTTGTGCATATGAGTCGTTACCACCGGCACGTTTCTTACAGCAAATGTATTCCCCGCTCCACACTATGAATAGACACGATCATCTATTCGTATACCGCCGACCCGTCGTAGCGCTGGAACGCATCAACTTTAAGAGCGCGGCCCGGCGTTTAGACATCCATGAATGCGAGACCGATCCCGATGTCCGGCTGTATAGTAAATCCGAAGGCCAGCCCGACCGGCTGTGTACCATTCGCCATGGGATCACCGATAACCGGTAGGAATAGATACGGTTACATGAAAATCTTGCTCATCGAAGATGACCACAAGACAACAACGTATATCGTCCGCGGGCTCTGTGAAAAAGGTCATCGCGTCGACCACCGCGTGAGCGGCCGTGATGGATTATTTCTTGCGTCCAAACAAGTCTACGATGTGGTGATAGTCGATCGTATGTTGCCCGCTATGGACGGACTGAGCGCCGTTACGGCGATGCGCGAGGCCAAGGTCGAGACACCGATACTGTTCTTGACCGCTTTAGACGGCATAGACGATCGCGTCGAAGGGCTGGAGGCCGGGGGCGACGACTATTTGATCAAACCTTTCGCGTTGTCCGAACTGCTGGCGCGTATCCATGCGTTAGCGCGGCGGTCCACTCAAGTCGCGAATCGTGATCTCCTGCAAGTAGCCGATCTCAAGATAGACCTCTTCCAACGTACGGTGCGCCGTAGAGATATCCCGGTTGATCTACAGCCCCGTGAATTCCAACTGCTCGAATATTTGATCCGTCATGCGGACCAGGTCGTGACTCGTGCCATGCTGCTCGAAAACGTCTGGGGGTATTATTTCGACCCCAAAACCAACATCGTGGAGACACACATCAGCCGTCTGCGCGCAAAAATCGACCGCGGGCACGATGTGGCTTTGATCCAAACCGTACGGGGCGCCGGGTACAGACTGCATGCGGCCCCCTAGAATCTTCGCCACCACAAGTTTTCGACTCGCGTCACTCTATGTCGCGTTATTTGCGGGCTCGATTTTGGTTTTGGGTGCCGTTGTTTTCTGGACCACACACTCGGTACTCGATCAACAAGTCCACAATAGGATCAAGACCGACGTCTCCATATTACAACCCGTATTCCGCGCCGGCGGACTCGACGCTTTAGTGGCCGCCGTTCGAGACCGTGACCAAGCCTCGAGCGCACTCGATTATCGCGTACAAAATGCGGCCGGAAAACGCTTGGCAGGTCGCCTGCCATCACCCGGCGAGCGTCGCGGCTGGATCACCCTTCAGGCCCGCGACGTAGGTATCGACAAGAGCAATACAGATCAAGAGCAGGTCTACGCTCGGGTTGTGTCTCTGACGGGCGGCGCGCTACTCGTGGTCGGCGACGACCGGGATCGTGTGCGGCACGTCGACGAAGCGATTCGTGAGGCATTCCAGTGGGGGCTTGGCGTGACCCTGGTGCTGGGCATTATCGGAGGGTTGATTCTAAGCGCCGAATTCTTACGCCGTGTCGATAGCATTGCGCAAACCGCCGAGGCCATCATCGATGGTGACCTCACGCGACGAGTGCCCGAACGCGAAACGGCCGATGAACTCGATCGGTTGGCACATACCTTCAATCGTATGCTTGATCGTATCGCGCTATTGATGGAAAGCATGCGCCAGATTTCCAGCGATATCGCGCATGATTTACGCACGCCGCTGACGCGCTTACGCCAAGATCTGGAAAGTATGCGTAACAGCGCGCGCTCCGCCGCAGAGTACCAAAGTGCGATCGACGCCGCGGTCCTGGAAACAGATGCGTTATTGGATACATTCGGCGCGCTTCTTCGAATAACGCAGATCGAGTCTGGCACGCGCCGGGCGGGATTCGACGACATCCATCTGAGCGCGTTAGTAGCCACCGTGACCGAAGCGTTCACGCCCTCCGCCGAGGATGCAGGGCAGACTATCGTGGTCTCGTTGCCGGTCGAGTGCTGCATTCGCGGTGACCGCGAACTGTTGACCCAGATGCTCGCGAATCTGCTTGGGAATGCCATCCGCCATACGCCCGCCGGCACTCGAATAGAGGTGCGCCTGGAAACGAGCGATCCGCAGGCACGCCTCGTGGTGGCTGACAACGGCCCCGGTGTCCCTGCAACAGAGCACGAACGAATACTCCGCCGTTTTTATCGTCTCGAACACAGCCGCAACACGCCCGGCAATGGCCTGGGCTTGAGCCTGGCCGCGGCCATAGCTGAACTGCATGAGGCCCCAATCAAGGTCGAGGACAACCATCCCGGCCTACGGATAACCATCGCGTTCGCGACGACTGCCCGCGTTTGACGATGCTGAGGGCAAGCGCGCCATCTTGATGGGGCGTGGACTTCGCCCGAGGCGGGCACTCGATTTGTTCGCCAAGAATCGCTAATGAGCTGGCGTGCGCTGACCTGGCTGGCCGGCGCTTTGGTTTGGCAACATTGCGAAACCGTATAGTTCTGCGGCCCCCAGCGCGCGATGGGATCGCGATAATGCCGGTGTGAACTCAAGCCACACAACTCGCCTAATGCGCTCGGCGCGATACGTCGTCAAACGGATGTCGGTGCTGGCCGCACCCCTGGTGCTTTCTGCCTGCGCGACGTATCACGCTAAGCCGCTGCCGCAGTCACCGGATTGGTCCTCGGCGAAACGTCTCACGTTGCCGGTGCGACAACTGCAGGTGCCAGCCCTCAAACCGCATCCGTTCAACGCGGCCAAGGGTCTGGATATGACGGACGTGGTCACTCTGGCGGTGGTAAACAACCCCGATCTGAAGGCTCAGCGTGCCCAGGCTGGCGTCGCCGCAGCCCAGCTGCTGGTCGCCGGTTTGTTGCCCAATCCGCAGATCAGCGTCAGTTTTTTGCATCCTACCGGGGGGCCGCCACCGATCGGCAATGGCTACAGCCTGGGGCTGACCGAGGATCTGACCGCCCTGATCAGCCGCGGGGCGAAGCGCGCCAGCGCCCGCGCACACGCCAAGCAAGTCAACATGAATATCCTCTGGCAGGAATGGCAGGTCGCGCAACGCGCTCGTCAACTCTATATACGGGCGCGATCCGAGGCCAGCCTGGACACCCTGCTCGTGACCCAGCAAAAACTATATGCCGCTAATTACCGGCGCGAACAAAAAGCCTTGGGGCAAGGCAATCTGACTCTGTCGACCACGTCCGCCGACCTAGTTCTGCTGGTCAATGCGAATACTCAGTTACGCCAGCTGCAGCGCCAACACAACAGCACCTGGCACGCGTTGGATGCCCTGCTGGACCTGCAGCCGGATACAAAACCGCGGCTGGCCGGCCCGGTTGGGCCGGTGCCGTTTAGCCAGGCCCAGTTCAAGTTGGCCGTAGCCCGCTTGCCGAAGCGTCGCCCCGACCTGATTGCGTTGCAAGCCGGGTATCAAAGCCAGGAAGCTAGCGTGCGCGAAGCGATTCTCAAACAGTTTCCCACGCTGAGCATTGGCCCGTCCGGCGGCACCGACACCGGCAAGGTGACCACCATCGGAATCGGGGCCAATCTGTCGCTGCCATTGTTCAATCAAAATCAAGGCCAGATCGCGGTGGCGCGAGCGACACGGGCCGTATTACGTCAAACCTACCAAGCGCGACTGGATCAAGCAGTCAACCAGGCACATAAGACCTGGCGCGAAATCCAAATCATGCAGCGCCAGTTACAGCAACTCGAAGACCGATTGCCCGCGCTGAAACAGACCACAGACGCGGCTCAGCGCGCATTCGCCCACGGCAACATGAGTGCCGGCACGTTCATCAATTTGCGTTCGAGCTTGTTATCCAAGCAGGTGGAGGCAATAAGGCTCAAGGCGTCTCTTGCGCAAACACAGGCGGCGCTGGAAACCCTGTTGGGGATGACCATCGATACCCGCGGGGCCACGTCCAATAGAGACAAATCGTGATCAAAGCACTGACCCTATGCCTGTTGTTGTGGTTCGCGGCCCCGCTCTGGGCGGCCGCGCAGCCGAGTGTGGCAGTGCAGACCGCGCCGGTTCAGCCGCGTTCAATGAACGACACCCTCACCGGCTTTGGCGTCGTACGCCCTGATCCGGAAGCCCAAACTACTAAGGACGCGACGTATGCGGCATTCGTACAGCGTTTGTACGTGACGCTGGGCGAACCGGTTGCTAAAGGTGATCCGCTACTCATTCTGCGTACCGCGCCTTCGGCCCACGCCAACTATCGTAGCGCCGAAGCCAATGTGCATTTTGCCCGGCAAAAAGTGGCGCGCACGCGAAAACTACTGAAACAACAACTGGCCACGCATGCAAACGTCAACGCCGCCGAACAGGCACTGGCCCAGGCCAAGGCCGCTTTCGCGGCCCAGAACGCCTTAGGCACCGGTCAGAAAACACGCGTGATCAAAGCACCGTTCGCCGGGATTGTCAGCCGGCTCCCAATCGAGCCGGGTAATCAGGTGACGGTGGGTACACCGTTGTTTCAACTGGCTAAACGAGATCGTCTGCAGGTCGCGCTGGGGATCGAGCCAGGTGAATACCAGCGCGTTAAAACAAGCATGACCGTTCAAGTTCTGCCTCTATTCCGCGGAGGACAAGGCGTCGAGAGCCAAATCACACAAGTCAACGCCGTGGTCGACCCCAATACCCGCCTTGTGAATGTCATTGTGCCGCTGGATGGGGCGGCGGCCGAAACGTTTCTACCCGGGATGCGGGTCAAAGGCGTGCTCAAGCTCGCGGCCCATAACACGCTGGCCGTACCGCGCTCCGCGGTGCTTCACGATAGCCAAGGCGATTATCTGTTTGTGGTGCGCAAGAGCAAGGCGCGACGAATCAACGTTCAGACCGGACTTGAGAATAACGACCTGGTGGGTATCACAGGTCACCTCAAGGCCGGGGCATCGATCGTCATACAGGGCAATTATGAACTCTCCGACGGCATGCCCGTGCGAGTCCAGCCATGAATTTCGCAACCTGGGTTCAGAATCATCGACGTTCGGTGCTTTTCCTGCTGACGCTGTTGGCGCTCAGCGGCGCCGCGAGTCTTTTGCAACTGCCGGCCGCCTTGTTTCCGCAAGTATCCTTCCCGCGCGTGCGTGTCTCGCTCGATGCGGGCGCGCGGCCGGCGCAGGAAATGATGCTGCAGGTCACGCGCCCGGTCGAGCGCGCGGTTCGCGCCGTGCCCGGCGTGCGCTCGGTGCGCTCCACCACCAGCCGTGGCAGCACCGATATCTCGATCAATTTCGATTGGGGCCACAACATGGTGAATGCCGTGTTGCAGGTCGAATCGGCCATCAACCAGGTCAAACCCGACCTGCCGGCCGGTACACGCTACGAAGCCCAGCGCATGTATCCCGCCAATTACACGGGCGTGGTCGCCTATAGCCTGACTTCGAACACGGCCAGCCAGGTCAAGCTGCACGATCTGGCCAAGTACCAGATGGTGCCTTATTTATCGAGTGTGAAAGGCGTTGCTAAGGTAACCGTGCAAGGCGGGGACACCGCCGAATACCGGGTCAGTGTCGACCCGGCACGGCTGGACGCGCTCGGATTGTCCATCGACGACGTAGCCCGGGCGGTATCGGCCTCGAACGTGCTCACCGCGGTCGGACGTCTTCAGGACCACTACAAGCTGTATCTGGAAGTCTCCGACACGCGTTTCCGAAACCTAAACGAAATTCGCCACACCGTACTCAAGAGCGGCGACAACGGCCAAGTGCAGCTCGATGATGTCGCGCAGGTCAGTCTGACCACGGCGCCCAAGTACACCCGCTTTACCGCCGACGGCAAGCAAGCGGTCCTGCTCAATGTCTATCAGCAGCCCGGGGCCAGCGTGATCAAACTCTCGCAAGGCCTCGAGGCACGCTTGAAACAGTTCCAGCCACAGATGCCCAAAGGCGTGAAACTCCACCAGTGGTATGACCAGAGCGTGCTGGTCAGCGTCTCCCGGAGTAGCGTCGTTGACGCGATTGTCATCGGCATCGTGCTCGCGGGCCTCGTGCTGCTGGTATTCCTGCGCAGTTGGAAGATCACACTAGTCGCGATCATCGCCGTACCCGCGGTGCTAGCCGCCACGATGCTGTTGCTCTACGCCTTCGGCATGTCGTTGAACATCATGACCTTGGGCGGCATGGCCGCGGCGGTCGGCCTGATCATCGACGATGTCATCGTCATGATTGAGCAGGTTGTACGCCGGGTCCAGGAAACCGGCGAGCATGGGATTGAACGCGTACTGGCCGCCGCGCGGGAATTCACCCATCCCCAGGTAGGCTCATCCGCCTCGACGATTATCATATTTCTGCCACTGGCGTTTCTGAGCGGCGTCACTGGCGCTTTCTTCAAGGCCTTGTCGCTAACCATGGCGATCAGCCTGTCGATCTCTTTTCTGGTGGCGTGGCTGGTGGTGCCGCTGCTAGCAGATTTCATGCTGGGCCCCAAGGATACCGAACGCGAAAAAGTGGGCCGGATCACCCGCCGGGTCAACCGCGGCTATACCAAACTTATGGTGCGGCTGCTGCGGCGTCCTGCCTGGGTCCTGGTCGGACTGTTGCCGTTCCTTGCCGTCGCCTATCTGGCCTTTAGCCACGTGGGCTCGGGCTTTATGCCGACTATGGACGAAGGCGGCTTTACGATGGATTACCGGTCCGCGCCCGGCACCTCGCTGGCTGAGACCAACCGTCTCATGATGCAAGTCGCCGCGATCCTGAAGAAAAATCCGTACGTGGACACCTGGTCCCGACGCCAGGGCGCGCAATTGGGCGGCGCGATCACCACGACCAATGCCGGCGATCTGTTCGCGCGGCTCAAGCCGCCGCCGCGGCCGTCGACCGAGGCCGTGATGGCCCAGGTTCGTGAGGCAGTCAACCAGCAGGTGCCGGGTCTGGATATTGAGCTGTATCAGCTTATCGAGGACGAAATCGGCGATCTCACCTCCGTACCGCAGCCCATCGATATCCGTCTTTTTGGTAACAACGAGACCAAGCTACGTCAGGTCGCCGGCCAGGTGGCGCAGGCTATCGGTAGCGTCAACGGCGTAGTCGGCGTCAAAGACGGGATCGTGATTGCCGGTGCTGCCCTCAACATTCACGTCGATCGGATCAAGGCCGCGGTCGAGGGGCTGTCTCCGCAAGCCGTGACCCAGCAGCTGCAGGCCTATCTGGGCGGCGTCGTCACCACACAAGTGCGCAAGGGCGTGAAGTTTATCGGCGTACGAGTCTGGATACCGAAGAACCGGCGAGATAAAATCAGCGAAATCGGTGGCCTACTCTTGCGAGCGCCGGATGGTCATCTGGTGCCGCTCAAGCGAGTCGCCAACGTCAAGATCCTCTCAGGCCAACCCCAGCTGACCCGTTATAACCTCAAGAGCGACGTGGCGGTTACGGCCCGTATCAGTGGACGCTCGCTCGGTACTACCGTCGCCGATGTCAAGAAAGTGCTACAAAAGCCGGGCCTGATTCCCAAAGATATCTACTACCAGCTTGGCGGGCTTTACAAGCAGCAACAGCAAGCGTTTCGCGGCCTGATCGAGGTCTTCGTGGCCGCCGTGGCGTTGATCTTCCTGTTGCTGTTATTCCTCTACGAACGCTTCCGCGTGGCGCTGGCTATTCTGGTTCAGCCGTTGCTGGCTGCCAGTGCCGTATTCATCGGTCTCTGGCTCACGGGGGTGGAACTCAACATCACGGCCATGATGGGCATGACCATGGTGATCGGGATCGTCACCGAAATCGCGATCTTTTATTTTTCCGAACTGCGCCTTATCAAGAATGATTTGCCCTTAGCCTGGAACCTGATCCGAGCGGGGCGCAACCGTATGCGGCCCATCGTAATGAGCGCCTTGGCGTTCGCGCTCGCGCTACTGCCGCTGGCATTTGGTTTAGGCCAAGGGTCCGGGATGCAACGACCGCTGGCCATCGCGATCATATCCGGGCTGTTGGTACAAATCCCTCTGGTCCTGGTTTTTCTGCCAGTGCTCTACAAATTACTCACCGCTCGTTCATCGCGTCAGCGCGCATAACTAAAGTGGGGTCCACTTTACACTGAGCGGAGTCGTTTTTGCCTGTAATCCTTATTGCCATGCTTGTTCTGATCGTCACAGAAAATGCGAGGCTGGCCCGCCATATCGGCGGCTATCTGGAACAACAGGGCAGCGATCCCGACTTTGCCAGTGACGGCGCGTTCGGGCTTCGACTATGCGCCAGCAACCGCTACGATGCGATCGTACTCGATCAGCAATTACCGGATATGGACGGCACCGATTTTTGCCGCCGACTTCGGGAAAACGCCGGCGATCCCACACCGGTTTTGATGCTTGCCGCGGGCGGTCGCGCAAGCAACCATATACGAGGTCTCGAGGCCGGTGCTGATGATTGTATGAGCCAGCCGTTTTCGCTACCCGAACTCTGCCTTCGCCTCCAAACGATCATGCGTCGCCGTGCGTTTACCTGTCATCAGATTTCTGCCGGCGGCATCTATATGGTTCTGGATCAGTGGCACGTCTATTGGGGTGAAATCGTGGTGGAGCTGCCACCGACTGGTTTTCGAATTCTTGAGTTGCTCGTCCGAGCCTTTCCCGGAATCGTCACCCGCGCTCAGATGGAACATGCCATCTGGGATGACCAACCGCCCGCATCAGAGGCAGCCCTGCGGGGACATATCCATCGCTTGCGCCGCTCACTTGAAGGTCCGTTTGGTCGACGCGTAATCAAAACACTACACGGCGTTGGTTATCAGTTTTTGCCGTTAGCTTAATCTTTCGTGGCTAGGAACTACGCCAGCGCCTGCTCGATCAGGAGATAGCAGAGGAAGCCAACGAAGAAAGTGGCCGATCCAAATGCGGTGTCGCCTTGCTCATGTGCTTTGACAAGAAGCTCCTCGGTGACCAGATACATGAAGACCACGGCACCAAAACCCAACACGGCCGCCATAACCGGTTTTGAGGCGCCGGTGAGCACTGCCACTCCCAATGCGGTGCCACCTATCGTGAACAGCGCCAGGCCCGTCGGGAGTGCGATTAATGCCCACGGCGACCGGGTGGGCAGAGTAGCGGCCACGGAAAGGCCGACGAACAGATATTCCAGCGTGATCGCGATGGTGAGCAAGATGCCGGTTTGGCTGTCGTTAGTGAAGCCGGCGCCGAGCACCACGCCGTCAATGAAAAAGTCGATGCCGATGGTCACGATCAGTCCGATCGACAGCGGCAACCCCCGATGCTCGGCGCGCCGCTCTGCGGCATCACTGAGGTGACGCAGGGCAAACATGACCACAATCCCGAGCGCGAAACCCACGATGGCGGGTAACGGCGCCGAGTGCAGTACCCCTGGAACGAGTTCAATAGCTGCCGCCGCGAATACGACGCCGGCGGCCAGGTGTTGTACAGCGCTAGTCGCCTGTTCGCCCGGAACGCGAACGGCGGCCACTGCCCCGGACAGTGCGGCTGCAGCCACTGGGATCAGCGTGTAGAGCAGCGGTTGTACGTACACGTCGGATATCTCTCAAGCGATACAGGCAGGTTGCTTGCGGCGCACTATATATAAAAACTTATAACAATCAATGTATTACTATGCTTTATTGTTGAGTTCAGGCTACGCTCTCGCCCATATGCTGAACCGTAGCGCTTTGTATTGAAAAACTATTACCGCGTTGCGATCGTTGTCCGATCGTACGGATCGACGCTTTTCGACTATCGCCATTCACTCGATCAGCAAATATCTTGCGAGTCCGGTGCGACGGATCGCACTGATACCGTGATCGGCTGGCGTCGGTCGCTACTTTGTAGGCAGGCGGCAACACAACAGACGAGGAATTCAACGATGGCCGAGAGCTGCTGTGGCTGTTCTGATAGCGATCTCAGTGAGGCGTCCGGGGCACAAGGACGCGCCTTGATCGCGGCGCTGGTGATCAATGCCGTGATGTTCGTGGCCGAAATGAGTGTCGGGCTCTGGGCGCACTCGAGCGCCCTGCAGGCCGATTCAGTCGATATGTTGATTGATGCCGTGGGTCTGGGGATTGGGCTATTCGCTCTCAACCGTACGCTTCGTGCTCGCACCCGCGCCGGTTTCACAAACGCATTTATTGAGCTTGTGCTTGCGGCGGGCATTGGTGCCCAATTGATTCATCAGATCGTGATCGGCGCATTGCCCGTCGCCACTTTTATGATCGGCATGGGCTTCATAGCGCTGGTGGCGAATCTGGCCTCCGCTGGCCTTCTAATGCGCTATCGCCACCAAGATATCAACATGCGGGCGATGTGGCTTTGTACGCGTAACGATGCCATTGGCAATGCCGCAACCGTAGTCGCGGGTGGCCTGGTGCTCACCTTTGACCTGCCATGGCCCGATTGGATCGTGGGTGCTCTGGTCGCGCTCTTGTTTGCTTACACGGCCGTTGGCGTGCTGTGCGAGGCCTGGGGCACGCTGCAACAGCCGGAAAGCGTATGACCAACAAGATTGAGACCGCCGCGCTACTACGGCGCGGTTTGTGGCTCGAATACGTGACCCTGGCGTGGAATGTCGTGGGCACGGTGATTGTCGTCGCCGCTGCGATTGTCGCCCATTCGATTGCACTGGCCGGCTTCGGCCTCGACTCTCTCGTCTAGATCGGCGCGTCCACGGTCGTGATCTGGCACTTGCGCGGTATCCACGACGGCCGCGAGCCGCTGGCACTGCGCCTGATTTCAATCGCATTTTTTGCGCTCGGGCTCTACATCCTGGGACAAACTGCCTATGCATTTGCCGTCGGTGTACATCCTAATGCGTCACTCCCCGGTATCGGCTGGCTCGTCTTGACCGTGGCCGCGATGCTGACGCTAGCGTGGGGCAAACACGCCACGGGCGTAGCGCTCGACAATACCGTACTCAAAGACCGAGGCCCGTGTGACGCTAGTCGATGGGGGACTCGCGGGGGCGGTGTTGCTCGATCTCGTACTAAACGCCTTGTTCCACTGGTGGTGGGCCGATCCGCTGGCCGGATTGGCTATTTGCTTTTATGCATTTTCAGAGGGCACTACGGCGTGGACTGAAGCTAGAATGGTCTGAAAATCGCGCATGGCCAAGGGATCGACGTGCTTTTTACGGCTGGTTTAGGCGGCACACACTCGTAATTAGCTCCTTTCCGGAGCCATGCCGGAACAGATATAAGCGGCGCCAAAATAAAGTTCGCGGGTCTCAACCTGCTCGAAGTACCGTTCGATCGCAGTCGCCGGTCGGCGCCTGACGATATCGGGTGTCACCCCGGCCGGCCGATTCAAAAAGACAGCCAACCGAGCCAGCCAGGTTGGCCAGCGCTCCGGCCATTGCAACTCAAAATTGGCAATTCGCGCGCCAGTATTCAGAGTGAATGCGACTTTCGCGACCACGTCGCCATAATCGGGCACAGTCGCCAGCGCTAGGGTCGATAAAATGCCGTTCGCCTGCGGCGGCAAACAGAACGTTGACATGTCCGCCTCGATCAACGTGACATTGTTCCAGCCGGCCTTATGCACGCGATGCTTGGCCTTTGCCAACATCGCCGGTGTCAGATCCACACCGATAATATGACCGGAGTCACCGACCGCGGCATGTAAATAAGAGAAATTCAAACCGGTACCACATCCCAGATCGACCACGGTATCGCCCGGCCGAAGTTGCAACGCAGCAACGGTCTCTTGTCGATATGTCTCGATACGCAAACCAACAGCTCGATATAACCCCAATCCGGGGTCGTAGATACGGGCCAGTGTGTTGTAGCGCTTGCGAAACTCGTTTTTGTCCCACGCCATATGAACTTCCGGGCAACTCAACTCATGAAGCCTAAAAAGGCTTAATTTCGGCGAGCGAGAGAATCAGGGACAGCAACACGACAGCACTGCGCTCATGGCCTGAAAGTAACCCGGCGTGCCGTGATTGCGGTTTTCGCGAAATTTATTGTTTTGCACCTGACACCAGCCGTTGTGAGCGATCCATTTCCGCCAAGGAGCGCCCGGACGACATCGTTTATGCGTGCCCGCCAGCGAACACACAGGAATCGCCCGGACCTTCCCTTGTACCGATACGCGCCGAGTCATCGGCCACATGTTCGGCCTGGAGCGTACTGTGCTCAATCTTGAAGTCGTCGTGCAGCATCGTTTGGACGGCGCGGCGGATCGCATGGCAGTCGGCGTTTGCGCCGACCAGAATATCGCCCGACAGGCAGGCCATGCCCGACGTGACTTCCCAGACGTGCAGATCATCTACACCCAGAACGCCAGGTACATCGCGGATCGCCGCATCCAATATTTCCGGATGCAGGCCGGCGGGAGCGGCCTCGAGGAAAATGCGTCCGGATTCGCGCACGAGGCCAATGCCCGCCTTGAGCATCAGCCCGGCCACGATAAGGGCGGCCACTGCGTCCAGGCGATACCAGCCGGTCCACCAGATGGCAAAGCCCGCAATTGCGGTCGCAATAAAAGCATAGAGGTCGGTCAGGATATGCTGAAAACTGCCCTCGACGTTGAGGCTTTCGCGATTGGCCTTGCTCAGTGCCCAGGTCGCGCCGAGATTGAACACGATGCCGACAAGCGCCACCACCCCGACGAATAGCCCGTCAACCTGCAGCGGTGCGACCAGCCGTAGAACGCCCTCGATAACGAACCACGCCGATAACAGCAGCAGCGTGATGCCGTTGGCTTGTGCGCTCAGGATTTCAGACCGCTTTAGCCCGAATGTGAACCGTCCGCTGGCCGGGCGGCTCGCCAAGCGCATGGCTAGCAGTGCCAGCCCGATCGCGCCCGCATCGGTGAGCATATGGCCGGCGTCTGCGATCAATGCCAGCGAATTGACGATAATACCGACCACCACCTCGACCACCATGAAGGCGACTAGCAGCCCGAGGGCGGTATACAGATAGCGTCGATCAGCATCGGCAGAAATGGCATGGCTGTGATCGTGATGGCTATGATCATGACTCATAAAAAGCTCCGTTTTCGCTACGCTCGAACGACTGACACGCGGGGTGGTCTGTCGCTGAACGGCTTCGTCACTGTTATAGTTGAATATATGTTTGTATAACTGCGTTACACAATTGCGGGTTTGGCCAATAAGGAAAAGGTCGCCGACGCCTTATTCGTTAACAGGCACGGTAGCCGGGTCGAAAAGCACGTTCGTGCATCACGCAAGACATCCATCGATGAATGCAGGAATAATCCCGCGATGATCGTGCCCACTGCGACGTCAGGCCATACGCTGTTCGTGAACGCGACTAGAATTGCGGCGATTAACACGCCACCATTCGCGAACAGATCCAGGAGGAACGCATATTCACATTGTCGCCGCGGTGGCGTGTGGGAAGTACAAGACAGGCAATGTTCACGATAGCGGACGCAGCGCGGCAAGCCGGATGTCCGGCCTCCACGATCCGGTGTTACGAGTGAGTGGGATTGTTGCCGCCCGCGCAACGTGGCAACAACGGCTATCGCTACTACCAGTCGGCGGATATCGAGCGCCTGGCATTCGTTAATCGTGCACGCGAACTGGGGTTTTCCATTGCGTCGGTCGTCGACTTGCTCCGCTTGGCCGATCACCCGCAGCAGCCTTGTGAAGCCATGGATACGCTGCTCGCGAATCAGCTTGATTCGGTGGCAAGCCGTATCTGCCAGCTGTGTGAGCTCGAAGCCCGGCTGCGACGCCTGCAAGCAGCCTGTGGCGGTCATCACCAGATGCAGGATTGCGGCATTCTCGCCGCACTGTCGGAATCCGAAAGCCACGACGGAGGTGCGGTTTGAATCCCCTGATCACGTTCGCGCTATTCGTGCTGACGACGGTCGCCGAGCTGTTAAGCGGTTATCGGGGGCAACTCATGACACGAAAATCGTGCGCTAAGTGTCCGCGCCAGCAGCAGAACGACGGAACGGGCGCTGCCCGCGATATTGTACGCATGGTGATCTGGGTATCTGTCCACGGCCAGTCGATGGTGCCCATCGTTACCATGATTCGAACTTGGTCGTCAGCGGCGCAAGGCCAACTTCGCTTCACGTCGACAGCGTTCGGCGAGGATTCGACGGCGTCTGGGGTCGCTGAGCTTGCGCCACTGACGAATTTCGGTTCCCGTGCGGAAACACCCGACACACAGGTCCGTCTTGCGGTCGAGCTTGCAGATGTCGATGCACGGTGAAGCGACGGCCACGCCTTATGCTGCCGCGGATTCGGATTCGGGCGCCGCTGCCGCCTTGGTTTTCTCAGGTGCCGGCAGGAGTCGAGCCGAGTTGAGGATGAAGATCAGCTCCGAGATGACATGGATAGCCGCCGCGAGCAGCGGGTCGAGGAACCCGAAGGCCGCCAGTGCAATGCCGAGCGCGTCGACACCGATGGTACCCACAAAGTTTTGCCAGATGATGCCGCGCGTGCGCCGGGCCACGACGAGCGTCTTGACGAAGCGTTCGAGATCGTTGCCCAACAGCACCACGTCAGCACTTTCCTGTGCCACGTCGGTACCCGATCCCATGGCGATGCCGACATCTGCCTGGGCCAGGGCCGGGGCATCATTGACCCCGTCGCCGACCATGGCAATCTTGTGCCTGCCGCCGACCAGTGCCTGAATACGCGCCAGCTTGTCCTCGGGCAGCAATTGCGCTTCGATATCTTGAATGCCGAGCGCCGTACCCACCGCATCCGCCACCCGACGAGCGTCTCCCGTCAGGAGCACCACCCGGATACCCATCCGATGCAAGGCTTCGACGGCGCGTTGGGCTTCAGGCCGTACGGTATCCGCGATCTCGATGGCGCCCAGCAAGTGGCCGTCGCGCGCAACCAAGACTTCCGAGCCGGTCTCGCTGTCCTGATCAAACGCGGTCGGCACGTTGATCCCGTGATCCGCCATCCAGGGGCGGTTGCCGACCAGGACCGTGGCCTCGCCGACCTGGGTCGAGATGCCACGCCCTGGGGTGTAATCGAAGCGCGTCGGTTCGACCGCCGGGCGGTTCTGGCGTTGGGCATACGCGACGATTGCCTTGCCGAGTGGGTGCTCGGAGCGCAACTCGGCGGCCGCCGCGGCATCGAGCAGCTCTTCGCGGGTGATGCCGGCGACCGGTACGACATGCTGCACTTCGGGTCGGCCGAAGGTCAGCGTACCGGTCTTGTCGAGCACGACCGTGTCGACCTGACCGAGGGTTTCCAGATGGACGCCGCCTTTGACAATCGCGCCTAATCGCGCTGACCGGCCGATCGCGCCGAGGATGGCCAGCGGCGTGCCGGCGGCGATACCGCAGGCCCCGGCAACGATGATCACCGAGATCGTGGAATAGATATCACGCGTGATCAGGAAAGTCAGGACAGCCGCAGCGAGCGCGAAATACACGAGATAACCGGCCAGGCGATCCGCCAGCCGCTGGACCGGCGCGCGAGATTGCTCGGCCCGTTCGACCGCCTCGATGATCTTGCCGTAACTCGTATCCCGGCCGATCCGCTCGGCGGCAATCTCCAGCGCGCCGGACTGGTTGATGGAGCCGGCGAAGACCGGCGCGCCTGCGGTCTTCTCTACCGGCATGGATTCGCCGGTGATACGGGATTCGTCGACGAACGAATGCCCTGAAAGCACCACGCCATCGACGGGTAGTCGGCCACCCGGCGCGACCAGGACCGTGTCACCCCCCGCCAATTCCTGCGCCGCAACGGCCCGAATAGCACCGGCCCGGCGAATCGACACTTCGTCGGGCAGAAACTCGAGCAGATCGCGGATCGCCTTGCGGCCGCGGCCGACGGTCAAGCCTTCCAGCACTTCGGCGACCAGCACGAACAAGGTGATGACCAGGGCAGTAAAGAATTCGCCAATCGCGGCGGCCGCGGCGATCGCGATCGTCATCGACAGCTCCATGGTCATACGCCGCGCGATAACGTTCTCGAATGCCTCCTTGAGAATCGGCCAGCCGCCGATCAGCAGACCGGCGACCCCGATGAGGCTGATCGCCGAAACCGGTTCCCAGACGCGAAACCACAGGAGTACCGAGGCCAAGGCGACCAGACCGATGCGCAACGCCTCAGGCCACTCGAACGAATGGTCGTGATCATGCCCATGACCGTCGTCGCCACGATGATGGCCATGCGAGCCATGATCGTGATGATGCGAGGCGTCGGGCGCGACCGTTCTCGCCTGGGCGTCATCGGCCAATGACTGATGCGGGGGTGTTTTCTGGGCGGACATGGCGAACTCCGGCGTTATTTCAGATAAGCGCGGACGATATCGATGAGTTCGGCCGCGCCTTCGGACCGTTGCTCAGCCGCCAGTGTCTCGGCGGCCACGTGCTCGTGGATATGGTCCTCGAGCACTTCGGCCATCAGGCCATTGAGGGCACCGCGCACGCCAGCAATTCGCTGCATTACGTCGGCGCACTCTTTTTCGTCTTCGAGCGCCCGCTCAACCGCCTCCATCTGGCCCCGAATACGGCGTACTCGGTTTAATAGCTTCTGTTTCTCGCGGATCGTGTGCACGTTGGTTTCTCGCCATGGGTCACTAAGATAGTATAGCCCCCTATTCTATTACCCGAGCACTGCATCATGACGACGAAGCCCATCGGCGGCCTGTGGCGTAACCGGGTCTATCGGCACCTGTTTGCCGCGCAAATCTCGGCGCTGGTCGGCACCGGGCTGACTACGATCGCGTTGGCGCTGCTGGCCTACGAACTGGCCGGCGGCAACGCGGGACGCGTATTAGGCATCGCATTTGCGTGCAAGATGATCGCCTATGTGGGGATCGCCCCGGTAGTTGGCGGCTATGCTCAACGCTTGCCGCGTAAGACGCTGCTGGTGACGCTGGACCTACTGCGGGCGGGGTTTGTCTTGTGTCTGCCCTGGGTGACGGAGGTGTGGCAGATCTATGTGCTGATCTTTCTGCTAAACGCCTGCTCGGCGGGCTTTACACCCATCTTCCAGGCCACGATTCCCGAAGTAGTGACTGATGACGCCCAATACACGCGCGCGTTGTCGCTGTCGCGCCTGGCTTACGAGCTGGAGAATCTGCTCAGTCCGGCGCTGGCCGCCGCACTTCTGTTCCTCGTGTCCTATAATCAGTTGTTCATGCTTAACGGACTCGCCTTTCTGGGTTCGGCGGTGCTGGTCGTGACGACCGTCCTACCGGCCGTTGCTGGCGAAACGGGGTCGATCAGTGTCTGGCAGCGGGTATCGGCCGGCGTCCGCCGATATCTGGGCATCCATAGGCTGCGCGCGGTGTTGGCGCTATACGCCGGGGTGGCCGCCGCCGGGGCCATGATTATTGTCAACACCGTGGTCTATGTACGCCAGACGCTGGGCGGCGGCGATGTGCAGGTCGCGCAGGCCTTCATGGCCTCGGGCGCGGGCTCAATGCTCGCCGCGTTATGGCTACCGCACTGGCTGGACCGCCATTCCGAACGCTCCGCGATGCTCGCCGGCGGCCTGTTGCTTGGCCTGGCATTGCTGGTGGGTGGTTTCTGGTTGCCGGGTTTTGCCGGCTTGCTTGCCGTCTGGTTCGTGCTGGGTATCGGCCTGGGTCTGATCCAGACGCCGGTCGGGCGCCTGCTGACTGTGGCCAGCGACAGCAGCAGCCGTCCGGGGGTGTTTTCGGCCCAATTTGCGTTGTCTCATGCCTGCTGGCTGGTCGGTTATCCGCTGGCTGGTGCGCTGGGTTCGACGGTCGGACCGCGCTCGACGCTGCTGGTGCTTGGTGTCATTGCCCTGATTGCTTGGGCCGTGGCCGGCCGTTTATGGCCGTCTGAATAAGAGCGCAGTTCAACCGAAGTACTCACACATTGACCGACGCGTGTGCCTCGTGTGCGGCCTCCCAGATCGACTTCGCGGCATCGATAGCGTCGAAGCGTCGGAACAGGCCGGCCATACCGTGATTGGGGTCGCCCGCGGCGATGAGTTGCTCGGCGCGATCGCGCTCGGCGATGCCTCGCGCGCCGATACCGTCAAGACCATAACCCGCCTACACGATCTGGGCATCCGCACGGCCATGCTCATCGGCGACAACGAACGCACCGCCCGCCATATCGCCGAACGCGCCGGGATCGACGAGGTCCATGCCGGTGTGCTGCCCGCCGACAAGGCCGAGACGCTGCGCACGATGCAGCTCGGCGCGCGGGTCGCGATGGTCGGCGACGGCATCAACGACGCTCCGGCCCTGATGCAAGCCGATGTCGGCATTGCCATGGGCAGCGGTACCGATATCGATGCCGCCGACATCATCATCCTCAACGGCCAGGTCGGGGCCGTGATCACCGCCTGGGAAATCAACCGCTGGGGCTATCGCAAGATGCTGCAGAACGTGAGTCTAGCGTTTGCCTTCAACGGCATCGATATCCCGCTGGCCGCCACCGGGCTCATCTATCCGGTCTGGGCGATGGTGGCGATGGCCGCCAGCGTGACCGCGATCTTCGTCAACTCGCTCTGGCAACGGCCGGCGTTGTTTTTCGATGCGGTGGCTAGCGTGAAGGAATAAGGCACATACATGCACGCTGCATATTGGCATTCAAACAAGTAGAGGTTGGCCCGTCGCGGTGAGATGGGCGCCTTGGGGGATACCTCGCTTGGTTTTCCGGGCAGCGTTCGTTTGCCGCCGTCTCTGCCACCCGGTCCCGAATCGTCGGTATGCCCACCGGCCGTTGCTTGCCATTCGCTTTGTCGATCCAGACGCGACGAACCGGTTCACGCATGGTCGACATGTGCTATTTTTCGTTTTATTCCCTGCGGATTTAACTCCCCGCAGCTTGCTGCGACATGACTAATCGATGCGTAGCGAGTACCAAGACAATACCTCGCGGCTTGCCGCGGGTTTTTTTTATTCCATGTGATTCGCCCCGCCCCCCCAAGCAGATCGGAGCAAGCTCATGCCAGACGACAGCCACACTGAACGCAAACCTCAACGCAGTCTTGTTGTGCAAGGCTTTACCAACTGCTTGCTCGACCCGTCAGCGCCGATGCTTGGTCCGGTTGAAAACGGCGGCACGATCATCGCCAACACCGCGCCCGGATGCTGGGGGCCAATGATCACGCCAAGCCTTCGTGGTGGCCACGAGGTGACGCGACCCGTCCATGTTGAAGGCGCGGAGCCGGGCGATGGTGTCGTCATTCGTATACGCGATATCACTGTCACGTCCATCGCCACCGCGTCCGGACATGACAGCTCGCCCGAGGGCTTCTGTCTCGGTGATCCGTATGTGGCGGCCCGCTGTCCGGCCTGCGATACGGTCTGGCCGGAGACCCATGTCGAAGGCGTTGGCCAGGATTCGGTGAAGTGCGACCGGTGCGGCAACGCGGTCAAACCGTTCGAGATCGTGCACGGCTATACGGTCACCTTCGATGACACCCGCGAGGTCGGACTTACGCTGCCCGCTGCGGTCGCCCAGGAGATGGCGGGCCGGGCGGATCACTATTCTGCGCTACCCGACGAGAGCCGCCAGCATTCGATTCTCAACTATGCGCCGGCTGACATGCCGGGCGTCATGGTGCGCATGCGCCCGTTTCTGGGGCAGTTGGGCACTTGTCCGTCCACGACGATGCCCGACTCGCACAACGCCGATGACTTCGGGGCATTCCTGGTTGGCGCCCCGCATGAGTACGCGCTGACCGCCGAGCAACTGGCCGAGCACAAAACCGATGGGCATATGGATATTGACGCGGTCCGCGCCGGCGCTATTCTCGTGGCGCCGGTCAAAGTGGTCGGCGCAGGCATCTATATGGGCGATATGCACGCCGGTCAGGGCGCCGGCGAAATCGCCGGCCATACCATGGACGTGTCCGGCAGCGTGACCCTTCAAGTGGAAGTGCTCAAGAACTATCCGATCGACGGGCCGGTGTTGTTCCCGTTGCTCGAAGACCTGCCGCCGATGGCACGTCCTTTCAGCGCCATCGAAAAAGCGAAGGCCGCGCGACTTGCCGCCCAGTGGGGCGTGGGCGAAATCGAAGACGTCGCGCCTGTCTCGGTTATCGGCACCGCCGCCGGCATGAACGAGGCCATTGTCAACGGTCTGACGCGCGCTGCTGCCTTGCTGGACATGAGTGTTGCCGAAGTCCGCAATCGGGCAACGATCAACGGCGCGATCGAAATCGGACGCGATCCCGGCGTCATCCACGTCACGTTCCTGGCGCCCTTGGCCCGCCTCGACGCTGTTGGCCTCGGCGATTACGCACGAGAGCAGTACGACCTGTAGAAAGCGCGCCGGCATCGGCCGCTGGATGTTCCTGACACTACGCAAGGCAGATAGAAGCGGAAATCGGTTCAGAATCACACAGCCTCCTGATCATGAACGATGCTCAGCAGGCGCGTATTATCCGGCGTTCACGGCCCGTATCTGCTCTAAAACGCACACGGGCCGGTCCCGTTGTAGGCTGTACCCCCCCCCCCGCCTTGGCGCTGCGCTGAGCAGCACGGCCAGGAAGGGGAAAAGCAGCCGGATGGTCGCGGAGATCCAGGTTGCATCGCGATATAGTCCCAGGCCGTCACGCGCTCCTGGGCGCTTGGCGGCGGGCGCTTCAGCACTTTCAGATTCAGACAACCCGGTAACGAACACGAAGGCACAAGAAGCCCCCTATGCTCAAGCTACATTTGGAAAACGAAATCAAGATTCGTACGCAATTGGCGCAGGGTAAACCTGCTTCTTCTTGAAGGGCAAAATCGTGTCCCAGAATCAACCGAACGCGGATTACTCTGATATTAAAGCAGTTTTTATAAATACCTCTTTGCAAAAAGACGGGGCCAGTTCACATACCCGTTCGCTGCTGAGCGTTTCGGAGCGGATCATGGAGAAGAACAATGCCCAGGTCGAGCATATCCACCTTCTTGACCATCAGCTTGCCTTTGGCGTTCAACCCGATATGACCGAGCACGGATGCGACCGAGACGACTGGCCGCAACTCTGGCAAACGATCTCCGCCGCTGAAATCCTGGTGGTCGGCACCCCGATCTGGTTGGGCGAAGAAAGCTCGCTCTGCTGCCTTTTGATCGGACGTCTTTATTCGATGTCCGGCTTACTGAATGACAAGGGTCAGAGCATCTTCTACGGCAAGACAGGCGGCGCGATTGTCACCGGCAACGAGGACGGCATAAAGCACTGCGCCATGACGATCCTCTACGCGCTTCAGCACCTCGGCTACACGGTTCCGCCCCAGGCTGACTGCGGCTGGATCGGGGAGGCAGGCCCGGGTCCGTCTTTCGGCGATGAATCCGACACAGGACCGGTCGGGTTTGACAATGAGTTCACACGGCGCAACACCACCATCATGACGTGGAACCTTCTGCACATGGCGCGCATGCTCAAGGATGCCGGCGGCTTGCCGAGCCACGGCAACGATCGGGAGGCCTGGAACCGCCGGAAGCCGGTTCGATCACCGCAACCCGGAATATCATAGCTTGGCCATCGCGCCCAGCCCGTGCTATCCGAACAAGGATCTACCCCACTGATGACACAAAACGACTCCGCCCCGATTCTCGTCTTCGACGTAAACGAAACGCTACTCGATATCACCGCGCTCGAACCGCTTTTTGTCCGCATTTTCGACAACCGGTCGGTGCTGCGAGAGTGGTTCGCACAGCTGATCCTCTACGCTCAAACGATGACGCTTTCAGGCCTTTACACACCGTTCGGCGAGTTGGGCGTCGGCACCCTTCGTATGGTCGCGTCAATCCACGGCGCAACCGTCGCTGACCACGATATCGAAGAGCTGCAGGAACGCATGGGATCGATGCCCGCTCATCCCGACGCTGCGCCAGCCCTCACGCGACTGCGCAATGCGGATTTCCGGCTCGTAACGCTGACCAATTCCGCAAGCTCGTCGTCGCCTACACCGCTTGAACGCGCCGGGCTCGGCGATTTCTTCGAGCAGTTCTTCAGCGTGCAAGCGATACAGAAGTTCAAGCCAGCTCCAGAAACCTACCAGCACGTGGCAGAAACAATGGGCGTGACTACATCGGAGCTATGCCTCGTCGCCTGTCATTTATGGGATACGATCGGAGCCCAGGCCGCTGGCTGTCGTGGTGCTCTCATCACACGCCCACACAACGCCATTCTGCCCGCCGCAGAAGTGCCGGTTCCCGATTTCGTTTCGTCGGACCTAACTGATCTCGCCGATCAGCTTATTCAGCACGGGCGGTAATTCTAATAGCTGATCGCGAAGGCCCAGCTGCCCTAATGGCGCGTTGGCCGTGTGGTATTCGCTCCATCGGCGCACGCAACTCCCATCGTTCGGAGAACACCACCTCATGACAGCAGTTACTTAACCCACGACCAACGCGTTTCAGGCCATTTAGATATCCTTCCGTTCGCTCCCCATCGGAGCGCGGGTCTTGGTGGCTTTAATCCTGACGCCCGTGAATATGGCCAGCCTGTTCTTTCTTGACGGGCTGATGGGTTCAGGGTTGCCTTGCTCGCCAATATAGCGATGCTCTCTAACCTGCCGGTCATGCTCTACGAACGCGGCCTCACGAGGGCGATGGCTTTGCCAATGGCCATAACGCCTGACTCGTTAGTCCGCTAATCACCCAAGGTGGGTAAAACTCGAAGTTGGTCAAACTTTGAGGGTGCCCGTGCTACATTCTGAGCCGGACATTACCCCTTGCACGAGCTCACAGAAGGTCGCCTCCGAATCGAGTATGTACGCGTCGATCAATAATTGATGCCGCCATATCACCGGCCAACTCGCGTACCGCAGCACTAGTCACTGCGCGTTGGGCATAGGCGCGTAGTCCCATCACCTCGGCTTGCAATCGGCGGCCCAATTGAGCCGGATCGCTCCCCGGCAAGAGCTCGCCGGCAGCTTGCGCGTCGTAAAAAGCAGCGATAAAGCGCTTTTCCATGCCCGCGAGCAAGGCATCCGCCCTATCGCGTGCCACCGGCTCGCGCGCGCCCAGTTCGAGTAGGCTTTTCACCAACAGGCAGGCGCGAGACGGGATCGCCTGATCGTGTAGTCCACCCAGCGAGCGCACGTAGGCGGCCAGGCCCTCGAGCGGCGACACATAGGCATCCAGCTGTTCTTCGAGTTCCTTCAGCCCCTGCTGCGCATATCGCTCGAGCGCTTCATTAAACAGCCCCTCCTTGCTGCCGAACGCCGCATAAATGCTGCCCGGACGCATGTCCAGCGCGCGTTCCAGATCTTTGAGGGAGGTCGCGTGAAACCCCTGGGCCCAGAAAATATCGACCGCGCGGCCGAGACTACGCTGGCGGTCGTGCAGAGGCTGTCTTGGCATGGCGTCGTTCTTCGCTCGCTATCGACAAGGTGCATGGATGGCCTGGTGTCGACAATTGTAACTTGAACGATCACTCAACAACGAGTAGCCTCGTATCCATCGATGCAGTCAGGCCTGAAACGCCTGAAACGCCTGAAACGCACAGCGAATTTTTTGCACAAGATCTAAACCTTAAGAGTGTTACTTATGTCTGATTTCCCGCTACACGACCAAGACAGTGCCCCAGTAGACAGAGTGCCCCAGTAGACAGCAAGCCACTACTCGAGAACTCGATGAAGGGTTTTGGCATGATTCCGAATCTGCATGCCGTGATGGCGGAGGCACCCGGCCTGCTGGAGGCCTATCAGCGCCTGCATCAACTTTTCACTGAAACGAGCTTTAATGCCGACGAACAGACCGTCGTCTGGCAGAGCATCAACGTGGAACACAGCTGCCACTACTGCGTACCGGCCCATACCGGCATCGCCAAGCAGATGGGCGTTGACGACGAGATCACCGATGCGCTGCGCAACGAAACCGCCTTGCCTACCGACAAGCTCGAATCCCTGCGCGACTTCACACTCAGCGTGGTGCGTGAACGCGGTGCGGTTGGTGACAAGGCCGTGCAAGGCTTTCTTGACGCCGGCTATACCCAGCGCCAAGTATTGGAGGTTGTGCTCGGCGTAGCCCAGAAAACGATGAGCAACTACGTGAATCACCTCGCTGAAACCCCGGTGGACAAGCCGTTCCAGAAATTCGAGTGGCATAAAGCAGCGTGATCCGAGGTGCCGGGCCAGAAACTGGCCCGGCACCTATCCAGCTATCGACAGCCGCTCGTGCGCCCCGGCCTGGGTCCGAGTAGACGCAGCCTCGCTCCCGGAAGCAATCCCTGGCGGTCGTCACGCCCACTCGAAGACAGCGGCTGACCTACGGCGCCATCCTGCTTCTGCGCGGCGTATCGACGTTGTCGGCATTCCGCCCGTATCTGGCGCCTTTCGAAGGCGCACATCTGCTCTTTTTCGCCGCTTGGACAATGCTCGCGGTATGTGTGGCACTTTATCTGCTGAGGGATCACGACAACCTGTTTACGCTGAGTCGAGCGCCCACACGTTGACATCGGGCCGGGCGCCGGTCTAGGGCTAACTACCCGGAGATTCGATGACGTGCAAGGCGTGGTCAACGCGCGCTGTTCGATACGATGCGACTTGCCGCGCTCACGTCACGACGACTTGCGATCAGCGATCCAATCAGGAAGCCTGTGGTACAGACCGCCAATCCCCAGACGTTGATACCCAGATCCTGGGCGTACGTACCGACGCCGATATCGATCGACGACGGAAACACCGAGACCCCGCCGAAGGCCTCGACGACCTTCAATACACCGATAGCCATGCCCGGCCAGAATGCGAGCGAGAAACTCAGGCGCCCGGCCGACGGCAACCAGCCCAACAGAAAGATAGGTGCGAGTCCCATGATCGCGGTGCCGCTGATCGTGGTCGCTGCGATGACCGCCGGCCCCACGCCCTTGATGTACAGACTCAGAAGCGGAAGATTACCGATGACCGCAATCGCTGCCATGGCCCAACGTCCCTTGCGCACCTGCGGTATCGTGCATTCACCCTGTTCTGCCGGCCAGTCGCGAGATACGAACTTTGCCGCGGAGCTGAAAGTGGAGTCCAACGTGGAGCCCGCACTCGTGAGCATGACGGCATTGAACAGCAAGGCCATCCAGAGGCCGATCACGGCCGGCACGGCGACCGGTACCGGGGCATTGGTCGGCACATTAACCGCCAATGCATACACGCCAGCCAGACTGAACAGTGCGATGAGTCCACCGCCCAGGATGGCTGCGATGACGAAGGCCCGAAGCATGCTCGCGGGCCGGCTCACAAACGCCCGATCGGTCAGCACCGGATCATGAAAGCCATAGCTCAGACACTGCACCAGCGCCAGAGCCAGAAACGTCATGCCCCCTGCGTGCATAGCCGACGATATCCCACCGTTGGCAACGCTCGGAAAACCCTGTTCGGCAAACGTCGGCGTGAGCGTAACCAGCATGACCACCAACAGGACAGCCATCAAAAGGGTCTGCATTGCGTCGGTAAGAATGCTCGAACGCAGGCCGCCACGCAGACTGTAGTAGGCCGTGAATGCGGTCATCACGATGGCCGCCGTCCAGTAGGGTGTACTGCCTTCCGGGCCGAAGAACTGCGAGGTCACCTTGGTGTTCGACCACACCTCGTTGAACAGCCGGATCGCGATCACGACCATGAACATCTTCGCGGCCGTGGCGCCGTACTTGCGCCGCAAAAATTGCGGCAAGGATGTATAGCCACCGCGAGTGCGCATGAAATAAACGGCGATGCCGACCACGATGAAGCTCAGCCAGTAGCTGCCATAGGCGATACCGCCAATGACGCCGAAACTCGCCGACAGGTTCATCGCGTTGTAGACGCTCTTGGCCATGACCCAACTCATGGCCGCACTCGCGCCCAACAACCAGGCGCCAGGCGCAACGCCGCGGCGCGAGCCACCGCCGAAAAATTGCGCAGCGCTGATCGCGCGCGGCGTCATGATCCAGATCAGCAGCGCATAGGCAGTCAATACCAGCCAGGGTGCAAACCAAGTAATACTCACGCAGACTCTCCAAGTTACCCCGACGCTTCTAACGCCATGGCACTGGGTCGGTTCCGAAGCGCAGAATCTTACAATTGGCAGAGAACGCGCTTATTCGCTATGCAAACGCAAATCCCGTAGCGCAGCATGACTGAGACGGCGCAATCCCCGGCCGAAGGTTGGCTCGAACGCCATGGCGACGCTTTGTACGCCTTCGCGTTGCGGCGTCTATGCGACCCCGTGACTGTCGAAGATCTCGTACAGGAAACGCTTTTGGCCGCATGGCGGAGCCACGCAGCGTTTCGCGCTGAATCTACCGAACGGACATGGCTGATCGGCATTCTCAAGCACAAATGCATTGACGAGATACGCAGGCAGCAACGCTCCGCCATTGTGGACGCCATGGGCGACGACGACGTTGAGTCTCAGGTTTTTCGGGCTAATGGTCGATGGCGCGAGCCGCCGGCGGCCTGGGGCGGCGATCCGCTGCGCCAACTCGAGAACGATGCATTCATGAATGCCGTCGGCCATTGTCTGGACAATGTGCCCACCGCGCAGCGCGCGTCGTTCGTCATGCGCGAGCTGTATGATCAGGATACAGCCGTGACCAGCGAGCACCTGGGCGTGAGCCAGAACCACCTCTATGTCCTGCTGCACCGAGCGCGTCTGAGGCTGCGCCGCTGTCTGGAAAAAAATGGATTCGTGGTGGAGGAACGCCAATGATGGGGCTGCCGAGTTGCCGGGAGGTCGCCGCACTGCTATCGCGAGAGCAGGACGACACGGCGCCGACGCCGCGTAGCCTCTCGCTGCGGCTGCACCTGTTGATGTGTCGGCACTGCCGCCGCTATGAGCGCCAACTGACGTGGCTGCGGCGATCGTTCATTCGCGTCCGTGCCAACCCTGTCGCGCCCAAGCTTCCCGCGCATACCCGAGCGCGTATCCGCAAACGCCTGCGACGGCACGACGACTTTCATTCGCCGCCGGGGTAAGTTATTCGCCGGCTCCGATCGCCGAGAGGCGCTGCACCGACTGCTGTCCGCGTGCCGCCGCCTTCTGTCATGCTGTATATGGTCACACTGGCCGCTCTTTGGTCGGCGCCGGGTTTGGGTCTCGCGGCCAGTAACTTTTCGCAGCATTCCGGTTTTGCGGCGTACTTCGCCGCGCATCCGCCCGCCAGCCGGCCTGCCAACCGACGCGACCAGGCTCTGCTGCGTCGTTACCGCCCGCGGCTTTGGGTAGGACCGGGGCAGGACGCGCCCATCGGCTTTTATCCTGACTATATCGCGCACGGTACGCTGTACAACGCCCGTGGCAAGGTCATCAGCACCCACGCCGACCGTGCCCTGCTCAACCGCTACAAGCACCATCCCGCGGTGACGTTTGTGCACCGACCCGGGCGGTACGCGACCCATCCGATTGTGTTTGCCCGCGTGGACCACGCCAAGCTGGCCTGCACACCGACGTTCACGTTTCTGACCTACAACTTCGTATTCCGCGACTCCGGATTGCCGGCCGGGCTGGCACGGTGGAAAGCATGGCCGCTGTCGCTGATTGCCGATCTTAACGACTGGCACCAACTGGATCATTACACCGCTGTCAGCGTCGTGCTCAACGCTGCACAGCGTCCGGTGGCGTTGCTATTGCAGCAACATAATGATCAGCGCAGCTATATTTTCGGCACCGATATCGAGCTGCCGACCGACGACCGGGTACGGCTGATCGCCGCGCTGCGTTCCAACGAGCTCTACCCCTGGCGTCGTGGACGTACAACCCACCGCACGGTCCAGTACATGACGCCAGATAATCTGCGCTATCTGGTGACCGGCCGGAACAAGCCGTTCTACTCGGCCCAGGACATCACTCAGGCCGAGCGTGAAGTCCATTATGAATTAGCCTTTCTGTCGCCCGACGATGCATTCTATGTTTTCCAGGGTGGGCTGGGCGAAGCGCGGCGGTTGCCGGGCCGCAGCGGGCCGCCGGGTGCGGATTATCATACCCTGCCAATGTTCATTAACCGGGCGCTGCAACTGGTCGCCTTTCATTGGCGCCCTGGCGATACCCGACAGATGCAGGCACTGATCGCTTTTCTCCGTGCCAGTCGCGCCCAGGGTCGGGCCGCCACCCAAACTGCAGCGTTCCACAAGCTCTGTACGGCATTCATGCAAACGTTGCACGGCGAGCACCGACCCAAGTCGCCGGGATAGCGGCAAAACCTATGCCCCGTCGCTCCCACATAACATGATACGCCCGCATTGTCGTTGCGCCGACTTCAATCCGCCGCCTGTGTAAGTTTTCTCGGCTCTCAACGACTAAACCCATCGAGCCCGATCCTTAGTGGGGCGGGTGCAGCCACGAAACGATCGTGGTGAAAGACGGGTTCAAGAGCGTCCCACCCCCGGGTCGACGAGGAGTTAGAACCGGCGATGCACGATACCAAGCCACGCCTGGCGCACACAGACTTTCCCGGTATCCGCCGCCGCTCATTGCAGACGCTGCAGATGAATCTCGGTTATCTGTGTAATCTGGCCTGTACCCACTGTCACGTCGCGGCCGGGCCCAAGCGGACCGAACTGATGGATCGCGCGACGATTGATGTCGCGATTGAGTTTCTTCGAACTCAGGGCGTACGAACCCTGGACGTGACCGGCGGCTCGCCGGAAATGAATCCGTATTTTCGCGATCTGGTGCGCGCGGCGCGGTCCCTGGGCGTACACGTGATGGACCGCTGTAACCCGACCATCCTGAACGAGCCCGGCTATGCGTGGGTCGCTGATTTTCTGGCCGAGAACCAAGTCGAGGTGGTGGCCTCGCTACCGTGCTACACGGAACAGAACGTCGACCAGCAGCGCGGCAAGCATGTCTTCGAGCGCAGCATTGAGGCCCTGCGGCAGCTCAACCAGCGCGGGTATGGCCAACGCGACAGCGGCCTGGAACTCAATCTGGTCTACAACCCGAGCGGCGCGACGCTGCCACCGCCCCAGGCGCAATTGGAGGACGATTATCGCCAGCATCTTTTCGATGAGCACGGCATAGAGTTCAACCGCCTGTTCACGATTGCCAACATGCCGATCAAGCGGTTCGGCAGCATGCTGATTTCAAAGAACCAGTTCGGCGACTACATGAGGCTGCTCAAGAACGCCTATCGCCGCGAGAACCTGGCGAACGTGATGTGCCGCGATCTGGTGAGCGTCGATTGGCGCGGGTATGTCTACGACTGCGATTTCAATCAGATGCTGGAGATGCCGCTGGGTGCAACCGGCCGGCCGCACACGCACTTGCGAGACTTGTTGCAGCAGGACCTCACCAACGCGCCGATCAGCGTGGCCGATCATTGCTATGGCTGTACCGCCGGACAGGGCAGCAGCTGCGGCGGCGCTTTGCGTGGTGCCGCGTAATGTACACACACCGGGTGCCCGGTGATAACCGGCGCACGGCCGGCTACGCCGCCGCGCCCCGCCACTCAAGGAGAGCCCCGTGATGCATTCATGGCTGCAACGCACGCTCGATTTTCTGCATCCCGCACGCAGTGGGCGCAAGATTCAGCGATCCGCGCAGCATCAGCAGGCCGCGGACCAGGCCGCGCGGCAGCTGGTGTTCTATCACTTTCGTACCTGCCCCTACTGTTTGAGGACACGCCGCGCCATCGACCGGCTCAATATCGATGTCGCCCTGCGAGATATTCACCTGGACGCCAGCGCATACGACGAACTGCTGGCGGGCGGCGGTCGCCAAACGGTTCCCTGCCTGCATATCAAAGACGGCACCCGCAAAACCTGGCTTTATGAGTCGGGCGATATCATTCGTTACCTGGAAAAGCGGTTCACCCCACCCGCGGACGCAGCGTGACCCCGCGCAACGCTGCAGATCGAGTGGCGGCCAGTCTGAACAAGCCGAGGCGACGGCACGTTATTGCGGTCGGCCTGGCTGGCGCGCTGCTCACGACCGTGGCTATGGCAGCGCCGGCGACGGAGCACAGGATAGGCATGTTCGCGCCCGGCGCGCTCGCCGACTGGGAACATAAATCCTTCAAGGGCAAAACCCAGTACCGGCTGGTCGGCCAGGGCGCCACGCGCGCGCTTGAGGCGACATGCGACGCCACCGCCTCGGCCATTGCCCGGCGCAAATCCGTGGACCTGTCCAAGACCCCGGTCCTGCGTTGGCAGTGGCGGGTCGACCATATCTACGCAGGGCTGGATGGCACGACCAAGGGCGGCGATGATTATGCCGCCCGTGTCTATGTCATCCACGACGGCGGTGTGTTGGCCTGGCGTACGCGGGCGGTCAACTATGTCTGGGCCAATAGCCAACCCCGTGGTCGTCACTGGCCCAATGCCTTTACCGACAAGGCCATGATGGTCGCGGTGCAATCCGGCCCGCCGGCCGATCCAACCCGCTGGATATCTGAATCCCGCAATGTGCGCGAGGACTTCAAACGCTACTACGGACTGGACCTCGAGCAGCTGGATGGCGTGGCCTTGATGACCGACTGTGACAACAGCGGCCGCAAGGGGCGCGCGTATTACCGCGATATTCGTTTCACTTCGAAATGACGCTTCGATAAATCAGCCAAGGCAACATTCATGAGCAAACTCAAAGTCGTCCTGGTGCTTCTGGTCGTCATAGCGATCGCTGCCTTCTTCGTGTTCGATCTGGGTCAATATCTGAATCTGGCCTATTTCAAGGCCCAGCAGGCGCAACTCCAGTCGGTCGTCGACGGCCGGCCGTTCGTATCGAGCGCACTTTTCTTCGTTGCCTATGTCTGCGTCACGGCCCTTTCGCTGCCAGGCGCCGCCGTGATGACGCTGATCGCCGGCGCCCTGTTCTGCTTGCTCGGGGGGACATTGCTTGTGTCATTCGCGTCGTCGATCGGCGCCACCCTGGCTTTCCTGGCTGCCCGTTTTCTACTGCGTGACTGGGTGCAAAAGAAGTACGGCCAACGATTGAAAGCAATCAATCGCGGCGTCGAAAAGGACGGGGCCTTCTATCTGTTCTCGTTGCGCTTGGTGCCGGTCTTCCCATTCTTCGTGATCAACCTGGTTATGGGCCTGACACCGCTGCGCACCGCTACGTTCTATCTTGTCAGTCAGCTCGGCATGCTCGCCGGGACTGTCGTTTATGTCTATGCCGGTACCCGGATCGCCGCGATCGATCGCGTCGCCGATGTGCTATCGCCCGGACTGATCGGTGCATTCGTGCTGCTGGGCCTGTTTCCGCTGGTCGCACGCAAGGTCATCGAGCGTATCCAGGCCCGTAAGGCGCTGGGGAACTATCCGAAACCGCGCCATTTCGATCGCAATATGATCGTCATCGGCGCCGGCTCGGCCGGACTGGTCACCGCCTATATCGCAGCCGCCGTGCGCGCCAAGGTCACCCTGATCGAAAAACACCGTATGGGCGGCGACTGTCTCAACTATGGCTGTGTGCCGTCCAAGGCGATGATTCGCTCATCCCGCATCGCCGCCCTGATGCGTCGTGGCGACGAATTCGGTGTGCACGCCGAGAATGTACGCGTCGATTTCGCACGCGTGATGGCACGTATCCAGGAGGTCATTGCCGATATCGCCCCGCACGATTCCATCGAGCGCTATCGGTCGCTCGGCGTGGATACGATCGAGGGCGAAGCCCGGATCACCTCGCCCTATACGGTCGCGGTCGAGGGCCGCGAACTGACCACGCGCAGCATCGTGGTAGCGACCGGTGCCCGGCCGCTGGTGCCGTCGATCCCGGGCCTCGACACCATCGACTATCTCGCCTCGGACACGGTATGGGATCTGCGCGAACTGCCGGATCGCCTGCTCGTGCTCGGCGGCGGCAATATCGGCTGCGAACTCAGCCAGGCCTTCGCGCGCTTTGGCAGCCGGGTCACCCAGATCGAGATGGCGCCACGCCTGCTGGCCCGCGAGGATGCCGACGTGTCGACACATCTGGCCGAACGCTTCGCCGCCGAAGGCATCGCCGTGCGGACCGAGCACAAGGCCAAGGCCGTGGAACACCGCGACACCGGGCCCGTTCTGGTCTGTGAACACCGGGGCGCCGATGTGGAATTCGCTTTCGACCGAATTCTGGTCGCCGTGGGCCGTACGCCCAATACCAAGGGATTCGGCCTCGAAGAACTGGGCATTGAGATCTCGCCGACCCGCACACTGCAGGTCAACGAATTTCTGCAGACGCGTTATCCGAACATCTTCGCCTGTGGCGATGTGGCCGGCCCGTACCAGTTCACCCATGCCGCGGCCCACCAGGCCTGGTATGCCGCGGTGAACGCGCTATTTCTGGGCATCCGCCGCTTCAAGACCGACTATACGGTGATCCCGTGGGTCACCTTTACCGATCCCGAAATCGCCCACGTCGGGCTCAACGAGAGCCAAGCTAAGGAAGACGGCGTAGAATTTGAAGTCACCCGCTACGATCTCGGCGAACTCGACCGTGCCATCGCTGAGGGCGAAGGCCAGGGCTTCGTGAAAGTCCTGACAGCGCCCGGTAAGGACAAGGTGCTGGGAGCAACGATTGTGGGCGAAAACGCCGGCGAGCTGATCGGCGAATACGTCACCGCCATGCGCCACGGACTCGGCCTAAACAAGATCCTGGGCACCATCCATGCCTACCCGACCCTGATCGAGGCCAATAAATACGCCGCCGGCGAGTGGAAACGGGCGCATGCCCCCGAACGTGTGCTCGCCTGGCTGGAACGCTTCCACGCCTGGCGGCGCGGCCGACGGCGCGACGTCGATACGCAGCGCGCAACCGACGGATGAACAAGCGCCCCGCCCTGTCGATCATCCTGCCGGTCTTCAACGAGGCGCCCGGCATAGCGCGCGCGTTGCAAGCGCTTACGGCGCTGCGTCGCCGAGGTGCCGAAGTGATCGTCGTCGACGGCGGCAGCACCGACGACACACTCGCCGAGGCGATGCCCCATGCGGATCACACGCTGACCACGACATGTGGCCGCGCGGCACAGATGAATGCCGGTGCGCGGGCGGCGCGCGCCGGCGTGCTGTTGTTCCTGCATGCCGATACCCTGTTGCCCGAAGACGCGGACAACCGCATTCATCGCGCGCTGGCCGGCGGCGCCCACGACTGGAGGCGTTTCGACGTCCGCATCGAAGGAAGAAGCCCGTTGCTGCCGGTCATTGCATGGCTGATGAATCGCCGATCGCGCCTGACCTGCATCGCGACGGGCGATCAGGCTATTTTTGTGACACGACGTGCTTTCGATTGCGTGGGCGGCTTTCCGCGGCAGGCGCTGATGGAAGACATCGCGCTGTCCCGTCGCCTCAAGGCCGTCTCGCGTCCAGCTTGCGTGCGCGAGCGCGCGACTACCTCCGGCCGGCGCTGGGAGCAAAACGGTGCGCTTCGCACCATTGTTCTCATGTGGGGGCTGCGCCTGGCCTATTTTTGCGGTGTATAGCCGGTGCGGCTCGCCCGCTGGTATACCAAGCCCCTGACGACCGCTGGCGTTAGAGCGCCATGAAACCCGTCCCCGAGTTGGCATACCGCTGGCCGCCACCGGCCTGATCTATCCGGTCTGGGCGCTGGTCGCCATGGCCGCCAGCGTGACCGCGATCTTCGTCAACTCGCTCTGGCAGCGGCCGGCGATGTTTTTTGATGCCGTGGCCAGTGTCGGCCATAAGTAAGACCGCAACGCAGGGTTATTTGCGACCAACGGCCGATGATGTTGCAAGACTGATGTTGAGCCATGTCATAAAAGAAACGCGCCTCGGTTCGAGGCGCGATAAAGTTCGTAGTCGTCGCATCCCGGGGTCTGGCCCGAGGAATGGTTCAAGCCGCTTCGTTGTAGGGGGCTTCGTTGGAAGCCGGTTCGGCCTGGGATGCATTCGGCTGTAACTCCCGGCTCGGCGCCAACGCCGCCTCGAACCGCTTGAGCCGAAGCGAATTGGTGAGCACGAAGATACTAGAAATACTCATCGCTCCGGCGGCGATCATGGGGTTAAGCAGCCAGCCCGTGAACGGATACAGCGCGCCGGCCGCCAAGGGTATCAGCAGCACGTTGTAACCGTAGGCCCAGCCGAAGTTCATACGGATGGTGCGCATGGTGCGCCGCGACAGGGCGATCGCGTTGACCACGCCCGACAGATCGGCCCGCATCAGCACGACGTCGCCCGACTCGATGGCGATATCCGTGCCGCTGCCGACGGCAATGCCGACGTCGGCCTGGGTGAGCGCCGGGGCATCGTTGATGCCATCGCCGACGAATGCGACCGACTGGTTCTCGCCCTGGAGCCGTTTGATCTCGTCGGATTTGCCATCCGGCAGGACGCCGGCCACGACCGTGTCGATGCCGAGTTCTTCGGCAATGGCCCGGGCCGTCGCCTCGTTGTCCCCGGTCAGCATGGCGACCGACAGATCCATCTCGTGCAGCGCCTTGACCATACGCTTGGCTTCACCACGCGCCGGATCGGCCACCGCGATCAATGCGGCCAGTTGCCCGTCGATGGCGGCGAACAGCGGTGTCTTGGCCGCACGGGCTAGTGCATCGGCTCGCTCGGCCAGCGATGACGTATCGATGCCCAGGCTTTCCATATAGCGCTCGGCCCCGATCTGCACCCGATGCTCGTCGACCAAGGCCTCCACGCCGTAACCGGTGTGCGCCTGGAACTGGCTCGCCTCGGACAGCCCGATTTCTTCACTGCGGGCGGCCTTGACGATCGCCGTCGCCACCGGGTGCTCACTGGTCGCTTCCACGGCGGCGACCTTGGCCAGCACCTCGGCCCGCTCGAATCCGTTCGCGGTTTCCAACTCGGTGAGCGCCGGGGCGCCTTCGGTCAGCGTACCGGTCTTATCCAACACCACGGTATCGATACCGGCCAGTTGCTCCAACGCGGTACCGCGACGGAACAGTACGCCCATCGAGGCGCCCTTGCCGGTGCCGACCATGATCGCGGTTGGCGTGGCCAAGCCCATCGCACAGGGGCAGGCAATCAACAACACTGAAACAGCAGCGATAAACGCCAGAGCGAGGGCGGGCGACGGGCCAAGAATCAGCCAGCCCACGAACGTCGCGGCCGAGACCGCCATCACGATCGGCACGAACACGCCGGCGATCTTGTCGGCCACCGCCTGGATTGCCGGCTTTTCGGCCTGAGCTTCCTCGACCATGCGAATGATGTGCGACAAGACAGTATCGCCGCCGACGCTGGTCGCCTCGAGCTCGAGTGTGCCATTTTGGTTCACGGTGCCGCCCACGACCTCGTCGTCGGCCTGTTTGGCGACCGGCACCGGCTCGCCGGAGATCATGGATTCGTCGATATAGCTCTCGCCCGAGCGTACCGTGCCGTCGACCGGCACGCGCTCACCGGGTCGCACGGATACGATATCGCCCTTGGTAACCTGGTCGAGCTCGACCTCGGTCCATTCGCCGTTGCGTTTGACGCGCGCTGTCTTGGACTGCAGCTGCATCAGCCCCTGGACCGCCTGCGAGGTCCGGCCCTTGGCCACGGCTTCCAGATAGCGACCGAGCAGAATGAGCGTGACGATCATGCCGGCCGCATCGAAATAAGTGTGCGCCGTGCCGCTGGGAAAGACCTGGGGAACCACCAAGGCCACCAGTGAATAGAAGAACGCCGCATTCGAGCCGAGCATCACCAGGCTGTTCATGCCCGCGGCGAGATGCTTCATTTCGCCCCAGCCGAGCCTATAGAAACGCCAGCCGGCATAGAACTGGACCGGCAAGGTCAGCACCAACTCGATGACGGTCCAGACGCGTGCCGGCAGCAGCCGATCCATCGCGTTCGCGATCGACGGCACGCTATGCAGCATCGCGATCGCGAACAACGGAATCGTGAAAGCCGCGGCCAGAATCAGCGCCTTCTTAAGTCGGTCGGCCTCGCTGGGCGATTCGTCATCCGCATTGGCGTTCTCGTCGTCGAGCGCGACCGCGGTATAGCCGGCTTTGTCGACGCTCTCGAACAGCCGTGCCTGATCAACGAGCCCCGGCACATACGCCACGCGGGCTCGTTCGGTCGTCAGGTTGATGGTGGCCTCGAGCACGCCTTCGAGCTTGCTCAGTTTTTTCTCGACGCGCGCTACACACGAGCCGCAGGTCATGCCGTCGACCTTGAACTTAATCGTTTCAGTACGTGCTTCGTAGCCGGCCGAGGCGACCGAATCGAACAGCGCGGAAACATCGTTGACGCGGGTATCGAGCGAGACTTTGGCCCGCTCGGTCGCCAGATTGACGGAAGCGTTCTGGACGCCGTCGACCTTCTTGAGCTTCTTTTCCACACGGGCCACACAGGCGCCGCACATCATTCCGTCGACGCCGAAATCGATGTCCCGGATCGGTTCCTGGCTCATATCGGCCTCCTCCGCGTTAGCGGTATTTCAGAATATCCATGAGTTCGGCCACGATCGCGTCGTCATCGCCGCGTTCATGGGCAGTCACGACATGGTGTTTCAGGTGGCAGCGCAAGATCATGTCGCCGGTCTTGGCCAGCGCACCATTGACCGCCTTGATCTGCTTGAGCGCATCCACGCAGTAGACATCGTCGCGTTCGAGCATGCGCAGCACGCCGTCGACGTGACCCCGGATGGACCGGAGCCGGCTGCGCGCGTCTTCACGCACAGCCGGATCCAGAACCAGTCGGGTTTCATCAGAATTGAGGTCGGTCATTGCAAGATACGGGCGTCGTAGCCTTCTTCCTCGACGGCCGCGACGAGGGCGTTCGGGTCCGCCGAACCTTCGACCTCGGCCTCGCCTTCGTCCAGGCGCACCGCGACGACTCGATCCACGCCGGGCACGTCCGAAAGCGCGGCATCGACGCTCTTGACACAGTGCTGGTAGCTCATGCCTTCGATCTTCAGCTTGGTCATCGGGACCTCCACGGGTTGCTCCACCCCACGGGGGGTGGGTTAGGATGTGTCCGAAAAATTACTCTTCGGCCTGACCGCTGTCAAACAAAGATCGACATTCAAAGGTGATCGATCTTGCGGCAGCGCCCGCCGATGCAACCAAGGAGCGAGCGGTGGAAGTACTGGAAATTATTGCCTGGATTTTTGTGCTGTTGGGCGTGGCCACGGGGCTGGCGATTCTGCGGGACGTAATCCGTCATCCCCAGCCCATGCAGATCATGAACGTTACATGGCCAGTCAATGGCTTGTTCACACCCGTGTTCGGCTGGTGGGTCTACCAGAGACTCGGCCGGCCCGACGCCGACGCCGGCGGCCATACCGATAAACCGTTCCCGCTGAGCGTACTCGTGGGCGTGACCCATTGTGCCGGCGGCTGCGTGCTCGGCGATTCGATCGCGGCCCCGATCGTCTCGCTCGCTGGCTTTACCGTGGCCGGGTCGTTGTTACTGGGTCACTTCGCGGGTGAGTTCATTGCCGCCTATCTATTCGGCATCGCCTTCCAGATGTTGCCGATGATGAGCATGGGGGAATCCAATCCCTTCAAAGCATTCATCAATGCCATCAAGGCCGATACGCTGTCGCTCGTGGCGTTCGAAATCGGCATGTTCGGTTTCATCGCGTTGTCGTTTAAGCTGCTGCTGCCCGAAGAACCCCATGTGGCATCGGCGACCTTCTGGTTCATGATGCAGATCGCCATGATCATCGGCTTCACGACCGCCTATCCCGCAAACTGGTGGCTGATCAAGCGTGGCATCAAGCACGGGATGTAGTGCCATCCGCCGAGCGTCGAGTCGCGTCTGCTTGCTGCTAACCATGCAACGCGTGCTTCGGCGCCATCGGTGCTTATCCAGCCTATACAGCTCCTATAGTTGGGGACACATGAGTTTCTACAACGACATCATTTTGCCGAGACTGTGCCATCTGTCGATGCGTAATCAACATTTGCTGCCATATCGTAAGCGTGTTGTCGCCATGGCGCAGGGCCATGTGTTGGAAATCGGTATCGGCTCCGGTCTCAATCTGCCTTTTTACTCACTTGATGTGCACGAAATCCAGGGCCTGGAGCCCTCACCGCGGCTGATCGCGATGGCGCGAACCTCGGCCGCCGGGTCGGCTTTGCCGGTGAGCTTTATCGAAGGATCGGCCGAGGCGATTCCGCTCGATGATCACAGCATCGACACGGTGGTGACGACGTGGACACTCTGCACCATACCGCAGGCGCCACAGGCGCTGGCTGAGATGCGACGCGTGCTCAAACCGGGCGGGCAGCTGCTGTTCGTCGAACATGGCTTGGGGCCGGAAGACAAGGTTAGGCAATGGCAGGATCGCTTGACGCCCGTGTGGTCGAAAATCAGCGGCGGTTGCCACCTGAACCGCCCCATGGAGATGCTTATCGAGCACGGCGGATTCGACATCAAGCAACTCGAAACCGGCTATATGAAAGGGCCGAAACCGATGGCATTTATTTACCAGGGGCGAGCCGTCGGTAAATGACGCCCCACCCGAAAACATTTGACCAGCGCGCATCCAATGACCGTATTGTAACCGCTCGATCGAGCCCCTATACTCCGAACGTGAAGCGCGTAATCATCCATCTCCTGATCGCAACGCTGATGCTCAGCGGCGTGCTGGCTAGCCCGGCGGTGATGGCGTGGTCGATGCCTTCGCACAGTCCGTCCAAAGATTGCACGCTCTGCCAGGCCGATCCCACGAGCCAGCCGCCTTCGAGCACGATGACAACCGCTTGTGTTGTGTCCGTTTGTGCAACGACGACGGCTATCGCTGTGTCGACCGTAGCGCTGGTGTCGCCTGAGCGCGTGGCGCCGGTATTTTATCTGCGCGTGCACTCGGGCCGCCTGCTCCAGGGGCCTGACCCCTTCCCACCGCGATATACCCACGCTTGACCTGACGGGCGCTTTTGCGCCTCGCGTCCGGGTTTTACACGTCCTGCCTAAGATCGCGTTACGACGCATCGGCTGGACGTGCGGTGATGTGGTCCAGACCTGCGTTTTCGTAGGCGCTCCCACGTGCCGCCCCCTCGGACGTCGCCTCAAATCACGTCACGTGGAGTTATTCCCCAATGAAGTTATATCTGAAAAAAGCCACGGCGTTGCTGTCGCTGCTCGTTTTGACGTCGATTTTTGCCGGTAACGCGTTGGCCGCACCGGTGAAAGTCAGCCTGTATCACAACCCAGGCTGCATGTGCTGCGAGCAGTATGCGGCGTACCTCGACAACAAAGGCTATGACGTCAAGGTGATCGATACCGACGACTTGGCCGGTTTCAACGAAAAGCATGGCGTCCCGCCCAAGCTCGCGTCCTGCCATACGATGCTGATTGGCCATTATGTCGTCGTCGGTCATGCGCCGGAACCCGCGATCGCCAAGCTGTTACGCGAGCAACCCGACATCAAGGGCATATCCCTGCCGGGTATGCCGGCCGGCACACCCGGCATGCCAGGCAAGAAACAAGGCCCGTTCGTGGTTCGCACGCTCAGCGGCGACGTCTATGCCACGTTTTAAATCGCCCTACACAAATCTTGAGAGGGACACCTAATGTCGTGCTCTAGTAATCAAACCAATGGATCCGGCTCAGCCACCGACACAAGCCATCCGGCGGTGCGCTGGATCAAGCGTCAACGCCTGTTGCTCGGCGGTATCGCCATCGTAGGGCTCGGTCTGGCCTTCGGCTGGAACTGGCTGGCCGCGGTCGGCGCTCTGCCCATTCTGCTCAGCACGCTGCCGTGCCTGATCATGATGGGCTTCTGTATGAAAAACATGAAATCCTGCTCCAAGAAAGAGCAGGCCGCCGAGACGCAAGATCCCAATGCCCTCAGCAAGCCCGCCTTGCTGTCGGGACCGTCAAAACCCCATACCAAGGAGATCGACCATGCGTAAGACACTGAAACACCTCACGGCTGCCACGCTCGTCGCGGCTTCGTTCGCGGCATCGCCCGCCCTGTTCGCTGCCACCCAGGGCGACAAGCCGACGGACTCCGGCTCGATGGGACAGATGATGCAGGGCCACAACGGCATGGGTCAGGGCAAAGGCATGATGGGCGACGGCCAAATGCCCATGATGAAAATGATGACCCAGATGAACGAGATGATGGCCACCTGCAACAAGATGATGCAGACCACGATGGAAAAATCCAACAGCAGTAAGGGCAGCGCCGAGAAAAGCTGACCCTGTTGCCGAAAGCGGCCACTCGAAGTGAGTGGCCGCTTGCAGCCGGATTTTTCAACCAAGGAGATCAATGATGAGTTTACGACTGGGCGATACCGCCCCCAATTTCACCGCCGACACCACCGAAGGCGAGATCGATTTTCACGACTGGCTCGGCGACGGCTGGGGCATGTTGATGTCTCACCCGGCCGATTTCACGCCGGTGTGCACCACCGAATTAGGCGCGGTCGGCGGCCTCCAGGAACAGTTTGCCAAGCGCCGTGTAAAAGCGATCGTGGTCTCGGTGGACACGGTGGAGGACCACAAGCGCTGGTCATCGGATATCGAGGAAACCCAGGGTCAGGCCGTGAATTTTCCGATCATCGGCGATTCGGATCGCAAGGTTGCCGAACTCTACGACATGATCCATCCGAACGCGGGTGACACGTCGACGGTGCGTAGCGTGTTCATCATCGACTCAAACAAGAAGATCCGCATGACGCTGACCTACCCGAAGAGCGCCGGGCGCAATTTCGACGAGATCCTGCGCGTCATCGATTCGTTGCAGTTGACCGACAACTACAAGGTGGCCACGCCGGCGAACTGGCAGGACGGCGATGACGTGATTGTGTCACCCGCACTGTCCAACGAAGAGGCGAAGAAGCTCTTCCCGGCCGGCTGGAACGAACTCAAGCCCTATCTGCGCATGACTCGGCAGCCGAATAAGTAGGCGGCGACGCCAAGATCCCGGTGACGTGCTCGTGACCGGGGCTTTGCTCGACATTGGACTCACAGTAAGGGCGCGCTTGATTCGCTTGAACGTTTCGGATCGTTTGCACAACGGCTCGCCATGCAAGCGCACCGCCCAGAAAAATCATTCGAGCCCATAGAACAAGGAAACAGCCGCATGAAACAACTCAACGCAACCCTCTTGACCCTGCTTGTGATGGCAAGCGTCGTGGCACCGGCCGCCGCTCAGACAGGCCCCGGCCGAATGGGCGATTCCGGTGTGACGGGCGGCTCGATGATGCAATGCGGGATGATGGGCGGTCCCATGATGATCGTCGGGATACTGTTCGCGCTGCTCGTCATCGTTCTACTCGTGCTCGCCATTCTGGCGCTGATCAAGTACCTGCGTAACAACCCTCGATAGATCGGCCCAACGAACGTCGACTGCTGACAGCCGCTGTGCAATGCAGTGCCAACCTGAACCGCGAACCGCCGAACACCACTTCGGCATGCATCATCCGGATCGGATTCACCGACGAATCCTTTAGCTTTCACCCATAACGCGATCAAAACGCCCATGTTCATACACCCGTCGGTCAATCCAGTCGCTTTTTCAGTGGGCCCCTTGGCGGTGCACTGGTACGGCCTGATGTATCTGCTCAGCTTTCTGCTCGGCTGGGCCCTGGCGGTTCGTCGCACGCAACTGGCGCATATACGCTGGACGCGCGAAGAGGTCGGCGACTTCCTGTTTTATGTCGTGCTCGGCGTGGTGCTGGGTGGCCGGCTCGGCTATGTACTGTTCTATCAACCGGGCTATTTCTTCGCCCATCCGTTACATGTGTTTTATGTATGGGACGGCGGGATGTCGTTCCACGGCGGAATGCTGGGCGTATTCGTCGCGTCGGCCTGGTTCGCCCGGCGCACCCACAAACATTTCTTCGACGTGACCGACTTCGTCGCCCCGATCGTCCCTATCGGGCTGTTTTTCGGGCGTATCGGTAACTTCATTAACGGCGAGCTTTACGGGCGCGTCACCGACGTGCCGTGGGCGATGATCTATCCGCACGTCGATAGGCTGCCGCGCCACCCGTCGGAGCTCTACGAAGCCGCTCTCGAGGGGGTGGCGCTATTCGCCATTCTGTGGGTATACGCACGCAAGCCTCGTCCGCGCATGGCGGTTTCCGGCGCGTTCCTGCTGGGTTATGGCTGTTTTCGGTTCTTCCTGGAATTCTTTCGTCAGCCGGACCCGTTTGCGGGCTTCGTCGCGTTCGGCTGGATGACGCTGGGCCAAGTCTATTCGGCGCCGATGATCGTCGCGGGCCTGATCATCATTCTCGTCGCTTACCGGCTACGTGCAGGTGCTGTGAATAAGCACGCCGGCTTCGGGCCGCAGCGTTATCAACACGCTCGGACGATTCAACGTGATGAATAGCCAAGCCGACGCCCAGGAGCACATCGCATGAAGCGTATCGATAAAAAACGCCGACAATTGCTGGGCCATATCGGCGGCCTTGCCGGCGTGTCGATTCTATCTCCCGCGTCTTTGCTTGCCGCCTACAATACAGAGGCGATCGCCGCGGACGACAAACGTGCGGCGCCGCCTCAGCGCATCACAAACGGGCCGTTCGACGTGGACTTCCGGCTGCGCGCTGAACCCGACACTGTATCGATACTGCCGGGCGCGCCCAGCAAGGTCTGGCGTTATACCGCTGCCTTGACTCGGGGCCCGCAAGACACGCTGACCTCAGTCAGCGGAAGCTATCCTGGACCGCTGATCCGGCTGCGCCGGGGCCAGCGTGTACGCGCGCGGCTGGAAAACCGGCTGTCCGAGGACACGACGGTCCACTGGCATGGCCTGCACGTCCCGTCGGACGTCGACGGCCAGCCCCGCCTTCCGATCAAGCCAGGCGAGGATATGACGGTGGCCTTCGACGTGGTCGACCGCGCCGGGTTGTACTGGTACCACCCGCATCCGCACGGCCCTAACGGCGGCCGCGTCGGCTTTCAAAGCTATGCCGGGCTGGCCGGGCCGTTGATCATCGAGGACGACACCGAGCGCGCGCTCAATCTGCCCGCCGGCGATCAAGAGCTCATTCTGGTCCTGCAGGATCGAACGTTTGCCGGCGATAACGAGCTGACTTTTGTCGGCGGCATGCGATCGATGATGCGCGGCTTTTTCGGTGATCGCGTTCTGGTCAACGATTATCCCCCGACGACCCGCGAGGTCGGCACCCGCCCCTATCGTCTGCGGATTCTCAACGGTTCCAACGCGCGCATCTACAAGCTGGCCTGGAGCGACGGACGCCCGGTGACCGTCATAGGCACCGGCGGGGGCCTGCTCGGCGCACCGGAACAACGACCCTATGTCACGCTGACCCCCGGACAGCGTATTGATTTGTGGGTCGATCTGTCCGACGCCAAAGTTGGCGATCAACTCACTCTGATCAGCGACGCTTACAACTCCGGCATGATGGATGGCGCCGCCGCTTTGCCCGCGGGCGCCCGATTCGAATTGGTGCCCTTGCGCGTCACGCGTCGCACGGACAAGGGTCCGCCGCTGCCCAAGGCTTTAGACCCCAACTTGAAAACGCCTTCCACAACCCCGGCTACCCCGATACGCACTTTCGACTTGCGAATGGAAATGATGAGCGGCTTTTCCATCAATGGTCGCCAATTCCAAGGCGCCGTCGTGGCCGACGACGAAATCGTGACCCTCGGCGATACCGAAATCTGGGAATTCGTCAACGACAGCATGATGCCGCACCCCATGCACGTGCACGGCCTACAGTTTGCGGTGATCGAGCGCAGAAAGCGCGGCGGCCAGCGCGGTTGGACCGGCCTCGATGCTGGGCTGGTGGATGCCGGCCTGCTCGACACCGTCCTGGTCCTTCCCGGCGAGCGTGTCCGCATCGCACTGACCTTCACTGATTTCGACGGTCTCTATCTCTATCACTGCCACAACATGGAACATGGGGACCACGGCATGATGCGCTATTACCGAGTCCGGGCATGACCTTGCAAGGCGTCACGTGGTTGCGCCGCCGCGCTGCGCCGGGCCCCAAAGTCGCGCGAAGCAACGCTGCCTGGAGCAATGGAGAAGACAGCCATGAGCAGCAATGAGACACCGATAAAAGATTCGGTCTGCGGCATGACCGTCGATCCCGCTACGACACGGAGCCACGAACACGCAGGCACGACCTACTATTTCTGCAGCGCGGGCTGTCACGACCGCTTTGCAGCGAACCCGGCAAAATTTCTGAATCCCGAGCCGGCCGACGAGCGGCCATCTTCGGCGGGCGCCACCTATACCTGCCCCATGCATCCGGAGGTCGAACAGGACGCGCCCGGCGACTGCCCGAAATGCGGCATGGCGCTGGAGGCCTCGGGCCCGCCGAAACGCCAGACCCAGTACACCTGCCCGATGCACCCGGAAATCGTGCAAGAGGAACCGGGCGACTGCCCCAAGTGCGGTATGGCGCTGGAGCCGATGACCGTCTCCGGCAACGAGCCAGATCCGGAACTCAAGACCATGACCCGGCGCCTCTGGATCAGTGTGCCGCTGTCCGCGGCGGTGCTGTTGCTGGCCATGGGCGAGATGATACCGGGGTTGGGCCTTCGCGCCTTCTTCGGACCCGCTTTCGGCTGGCTGCAGTTCATTCTCGCCACGCCGGTGGTCGTCTATTGCGGCGGCTTCGCCTTTGCCCGCGGCTGGAAGTCGGTGGTCAACGCCAGCCCCAACATGTGGACGCTGATCGCGCTCGGCGTCGGCGCGGCTTACGGTTTCTCCATTTTCGCGTTGTTGCTGCCCGAGCTGCTGCCTGCCGCCTTCAAGAGCGGTGCCGGCCACGCGCCGATCTACTTCGAAGCCGCGGCGGTGATCATCACGCTGATTCTGCTCGGCCAGGTCATGGAGGCCCGCGCCCGCGGCCAGACCTCGCAGGCGCTCAAGTCTCTGCTGGATCTGGCGCCGCCCAACGCCCACCGCATCAAGGCCGACGGCGAAGAACAAGACGTTTCGCTCGATATGTTGAAAACCGGCGACCGCCTGCGCGTGCGGCCCGGTGAAAAAGTGCCGGTGGACGGCGAGATCGTCGAAGGCCGCTCGACCATCGACGAGTCGATGATCACCGGCGAGCCTATCCCGCAGGAAAAGACCGTCGGCGACGACGTCACCGGCGGCACCGTCAACCAGACCGGCGGCTTCGTGATGGCTGCCGCCCAGGTGGGCGACGACACGGTGCTGGCGCGCATCGTGGACATGGTGGCCGCCGCCCAGCGTTCGCGCGCGCCGATCCAGGGCCTGGCTGACAAAGTGGCCGGCATCTTCGTACCCGCCGTAGTGACCACCGCCATTGTCGCTTTCATCGTCTGGGCGTTGGTCGGCCCGGCGCCGTCGCTGGCCTATGCGCTGGTAGCGGCGATTTCGGTACTGATCATCGCCTGCCCCTGCGCGCTTGGCCTGGCCACGCCCATGTCGGTGATGGTCGGCGTGGGCCGCGGCGCGCGCGAGGGCGTGCTCATCCGCGACGCCGAGGCCCTGGAGCTGATGGAGCAGGTGGATACGCTGCTGGTCGACAAGACCGGTACCTTGACCGAGGGCAAGCCGAAGCTGGTGGCGGTGGAAACCGCCGAAGGCTTCGACGAAAACGAGCTACTCGGCTGGGTGGCCGCGCTGGAGAAGGCCAGCGAACATCCGCTGGCCCGAGCGCTCGTCGACGGCGCCGGCGAGCGCGGCGTTACGCTGCCGCAGGCGGTCGACTTCGAGTCCATCACCGGCAAGGGGGTGCGCGGCACGGTCGCCGGTCAGCCGGTCCTGATCGGCAATGCCCGGTTGATGTCGGACAGCGGCATCGATGCAGGCGCCCTGGCCCATGCAGCCGAACAGCGTCGCGGCCAGGGCGAAACCGTCATGCTTGCCGCCGTCGACGGTCGCATCGCCGGACTGGTCGCGGTCGCCGACCCCATCAAGGAATCCACCGCCGAGGCCGTGCGCATCCTGCACGAAGCCGGCCTGCGCATCATCATGCTGACCGGCGACAGCGAGGCTACTGCCCGCGCCGTGGCCGAACAGCTCGGCATCGATGAAGTCCACGCCGGCGCATTGCCGGAGGACAAGCATGCCCTGGTGGAGAAGCTGCAGGGTGAGGGCCGCAAAGTGGCGATGGCCGGCGACGGCGTCAACGATGCCCCGGCGCTGGCGAGGGCCGATGTCGGCATCGCCATGGGTGCACCGACGTGGCCATGGAGAGTGCGCGCATCACACTCGTCAAAGGCGACCTGCGCGGCATCGCCAAGGCGCGCCGACTGTCCGAGCAGTCCATGCGCAGTATCCGCCAAAACCTGTTCTTCGCGTTCATTTACAACGGCGCCGGCGTGCCAGTGGCCGCGGGCGTGCTGTACCCGATCTTCGGCGCGCTGCTCTCGCCCATGTTGGCTGCCGCTGCGATGAGTTTTTCCTCGGTCTCGGTGATCAGCAATGCGCTGCGGTTGCGGCGGATCGGCCTTTGACCGGCTTAGCGCGCGCATCCTGTCACCCGGGCGTGAACCGACTTGGGGCGCGCTGTGTGTCCGGTCGAATGTCACGAACACGGGGTCGAGCCCAATGAAATCGGAAATCCGGCAAGACTGCCTTGTAAAGGAATATACGCAACTGGCGAGTCGTTATGATTCGAAGTGGTCGTTCTACATCGAGGCGACCACACGCGAGACGATCGCGCGCCTGCCATTATCCGCCGACGATCGGTTACTCGATCTCGGCTGTGGG
>JAQIBT010000017.1 GCA_027858915.1 Salinisphaera sp. | reverse complement strand
ATCAATAAACCAAGCTCGCGCCCGATAAGGGCCTGTTGCCGTGCCATCAGGAGTCCGTATTTCCTCGACAGCGTGAACGCGACGGCCGATTTATATCGCCGTACCAGCGAGCAACGCTTCCAGCGCCCCAGAACCCGGCGCATCGAGATGCCGATTCGCAGCGCCGCGTACCGGCTAGCTCGCCTACCCCCCATCGCAAACCCAATACCGACATTCCGCAACATGGTGATAACCGAATTGGCGTCGCCAAAGGCAGCGGTATCGGTCGGATCGATCTCGAGAATTGAACAGAGCGTGATCAGTGCGTCGCCCTTGCTGCCGTCTTTGGCGTGAATGTCGTAGCACTCGGTGCCGCTCCGGGACACGTCATACTCGAACTCACTCTATTTCTTCGCGCTTCCAGAACTAAAATTTCTGTTTTGGCGCGTCAAAAAAAAGCGGGCGCCCAGAGGCGCCCGCTGTAAACAAATACGACAGTCTTTATCACTGTCGGCAGTGCTCGGCCTTACTATGCCCGGTATCTGCGTCTCGTGGCATAAAGTTTAGTGAAAGCTATGCCGAGGACAGATAGCGCCAGCAGGCCGAGTGTTCCGGGCTCGGAAACGCTCGTATCACCATACGGCCGCGAACCGATAATCCAGGTATCAGGCCCTGCATCCGCGAATTTCACAGTCGATTCCAGACCAAGCCTGTAGGCGCTGAAGCTCCCGCCTATGCCGGCCAGTGCGGAATTCACGCTGCCTATGCCCGCCGTATCCAGCAGGTAAGCAAAGCCGTCACCGCCGAGCCCCGGATTGACCGGAGTCGTGAGGTGCGTGACCGGTGCCGCTAGCGACTGACTAGTAAGTACGCTACCGTCCGGCGCATAAATCGACAGAAACAAGCTGTCGACTTGTGTCTTCTGGCCAGCCGTATTGCCTATTTCATTCGGATTCCAGGTCAGCAGAATCTGACCGGCATTGGTGATGCCGAGATCACCAAAAGAAAACGTAGCGGTCTTTCCGCTATTGGTGTCCACCTGGACGCCGCTGTAGACGTCTTTCGTACCGTTCCAGGCGACCTTGCCTGTTTCCACGCCACCAAGAGCTGCCAGATTACTGTTCAGCGTCAGGATGTTGTCCTGGGTCCCGAATCCGGTGCCGTGCGCCGGCTGCAGGGAATCGTAGATGATGGAGGCAGAAGATACGCCGGAATAGGTCACAGCCATTGCAGCTAGGATTACCGGGGTAATGAGAACCGTCTTGTACGACATTGACGTGACCTCTGATGCGCGGCCGCCTTTGTTTGCGGAGGCGCCTTGTTGTTTATAGTTCCCCAGGCTCGATTAAAACGGCCCGTATCAATGCTGAAGCAAGGCCTGCGCCAGATCGATAATATTATCGGCGCATGTCAGGAAAAATGTACAACCGACTGGAAATCAAGATAATAAAATTGACAAAAAATAAAGAACTCGGCCTGCATTGGAACAGACAGGTAGTCTGACAGTGGGGGCGACCTACCATTTGTAATAATTTTCGACACCCTTGAGAAGGCCGGGGACACGCTAAAAAGCAGCGCTGAGTCAAATCTGATACCGCTCGGTCCCTCATGGCTGGTCATGATTTTTTGGTGATGGCTCGCGAAATCGAGTACATGCAGGGCGATGCACGGTATTCGCGATCCATACCGCTGGAAGCTGGGTGCGGCGTCCTTGCCACTGGCTTCGTTGTCGATACGTGCGTCCGGGCCGAAGGCGTACCAGTCTTGCTGGGTGTAGACATGCACACAGCCGCCAGCGGCGACGTAGTGCGACAAGGCCTGGCCCAGTGTCCTGCCACGGGTATTTTGCCGTATTCAGAGCGCCTGTGTGTTCCAGGCACAAGGCGCGCGACTGCGTCATGGCTCGCCATGGCAAAGGAACGCAACGCGGTGATTGGGACACACAGGCGCTCCTTTTTTTCACATGGCATGTGGGGCGACAAAATACCCGTGACAGGACACTCGCGGCGCGGGGATGGCGATATCGGCAGCATCCAGCGTGCGTTGCGATGGATCGGTGATGAGCGTGCCGTTGACGTCGAAGACGGCTAGACGAACGGGCAGATGGGACATGCGGGTAGAAAACCGTGGAACTCAAGTCGTTATTGTGTCGGCCCGACGCGGGCTTGGCGACCGGTATGGCTAAACACAGCGTACTGGCCGTCTCGATCGGCGTCAGCGCTGCTGAGTACGCCGAAACCTGTCCATGAAGTCGGCCAGTTGTTCAACTGCCTCGAGCGTTACCGCGTTGTAGATCGACGCGCGCATGCCGCCGACAGCCCGATGCCCCTTGAGCCCGGAGAAGCCGGCGGCCTGTGCCTCGGCAAGAAAGCGCTGCTCCAATGCCTGGTCTGGCAGGTTGAAGGCCACGTTCATCAACGAGCGATCCTGCTTCGCCGCTCGCCCACAGTAAAAGCCGTGGCTCTCGTCCAGCACTTCGTAGAGCCTTGCTGCTTTCTGTTGATTGATCGCCGCCATGGCGGCCAGACCGCCAACCTCTTGCATCAGCCAGCGAGTGACCAGCAAGACCACGTAGATAGCAAACACCGGCGGCGTATTGAGGATAGAGTGCGCGCGGGCTTGGCTGCGATAGTCGAGAAAGTCGGGCAGGTCTTGCGGTGCGTCTTCCAGGAGGTCATCACGCACCACGACGACGGTCACCCCAGCCGGGCCGACGTTTTTCTGGGCATGGGCATAGATCAAGCCGAAACGCTGTGCTTCGACCGGCCGCGACAGGAAGTCTGACGACATGTCGCATATCCGCAGTACGTGGTCGTGCCCGAGCAGGCGGTGGAACTGCAGCCCTTCTACTGTCTCGTTGGAGACATAGTGGAGATAAGGCGCATCGGCGTTCAGCGCGAGCTCTTCGTCGCTAGGCAGATGCCGGAATCCATCGGGCTCGCCGCTCCACGCTACCCGTATCGGCCCCTCGCGACGCGCTGACGGGAGCACCTTGCCGCTCCAGTAACCGGTATGCAGATAATCTGCCGGTGCGCCGTCGGGCGGCAGCAGGCTCATCGGCACCATGCTGAATTGTTGCGTCGCGCCGCCCTGCAACAGCAGCACGTGGTAGTCGTTGCCTACCCCGAGCAAGCGGCGAATGTTGGTCTCCAGTTCCTCGACCACGCCGGCAAACCAGTCGGAGCGATGGCTGATCCCGAGGACCGACAGCCCGACCTCGGGCACCTCCATGATCGCCTGCTGCACCTCGCGCAGCACACTTTCCGGTAGCGCCCCGGGGCCACCGGAGAAGTTCATGGCATTACGCGGATTCATGCCGGCTCGCCTGTGGTGCGAGCGTCTTCTGTCTCGGCACGCCGCAGCAGGAAATTGCGCAATGCGGTCTTTGCCTTGGCCATGTGCTCCTGCTTGTGAGGGAACAGCTCGGCGGAGTCCATGGCATGAACCACCATGGCGTGATCCACCTCGAAGACCAACAGTTGGCCATCGCGGGTCTGCGCGCAATCGATGCAGACATAATCCAGCGCCGTGCGCTCATAGATGGCATTGAGGGCCGGTTGGTGGCGAGCCGCAAAGTCATCGAACGAAGCCATCCAGGCGGCTTCCTGGGCGCGTTTGGCGCTATCTTCGTACATGCCGGCGTTGACGTAGTGAATCATCCAATGCTCGGAAATTGCCATGTGACTGGCAAAGGGCACGCCGTCGACCAGCACCACCCGATACTTGGCGTAAAGGCCGTCTTCGTTGCGATAGTCGATGAACGGAGAGATTGTGAAATGCTCGCCGTCGATACCTGCGAGATATTCGGCCAGCATCTCGGGATCGTCCAATCGGGCGAGACCGTGCCCGCCGTGGGAGTCTCGCGGACGCACGATGACCGGAAAATTCATGCCCTCGCATGCCGCGGTGATTGGGGTATCTTCGGCCGCGATGCGTTGCAGTGCGTCACGCATGACGGCCAGCGTCGGCGGCATTATCAGCCCGGGCACGCCTTGCAGCAGCTGACTGGCCCGCTCGCGCTCTGTGTTGGCCACGGCCGATGGCCTGTTCAACAAGGGTCTGGGCCAGTCTTTCAGCACGGGCGTGATGGCCTCGAGGATGGGTCGATTGTCGTCGGAATCGCTCATCCCCAGGATGACCAGGTCATGGTCGGGCAGCAAGGCTTTTTCCAGTGCCTCGAAGGGCAGGACAAAGTAGTACTCGAGATCGATGTCACTGTCTTCGAGCAGGCAGTCCAGCGGCATGTTGGCCGCCAGATCGCCCGGGGCCATCAGCAGCAGGACACGCAGTCTCGCCGGCTGTTGAGCGGCCGGCATGGAAAAACGCTGCTGCATTGCCAGTGCCTGGGCCTGAATATCCAGGCCCAGTTCGCGCGCACCCAGACACAGCATCAGCGTGGCCAGATTCATCCACAGATTGGCGTCATCGGAATTGGCTTCGGCAAGCGCAATCCACTCCTGAGCCAAAGGCTGCAGATCGACGTTGTGGATGCTCTTGCGCAGAAAGGGGGCAAGACCGAGAAACTCAGTAGCCGCAGCGTGGTGAACAGAAGACATCAGGCGGCTTCACCTCGAAGGTAGTGAAAAGACGTCAGCCACCGGCGATACGTCCTCTCGTATCACGTGGGCCACAGGGCATGAGCCGATGATACTGGCGCCCCTGCGAGGCAAAGCGTTGAATAAGCGGCAAGAATGCGATGTCTTAACGGTTTGCCTGTCGCGGGTATCGCGCCGGGCTCGACAGCACCCGATATGCGCCGCGATGGCTCACCGGCGTGCATGTTTTTATCGACTTGGCGTCAAGCCGTTACGATGGCCGTTACGATGGCCGCTGCGCTGGCTGATAAGCCACGCCAGGCCGACGTGATCGCGCCCGATGTGATGACCACCCGGCCAGTGCTGAACCTCGATACCCGTGGCCGACAACGCGGTATCGCTGGCGGCCTCGGTGTCGTCTTGTCCGTTCACGCATAGCGTGATCGATGCCGGCAACTGGGCCAGTTCCATCAACACATTGCGCCTGGGTGGCGGACGGCCGATGCGCAGCCAGTCGCGCAGCCGATAACGAAACGCCACCTGCGGCGCAATCCCCAGTAACACGATCTGCACCACACGCGCCTGCTCGACACCCGGCAGGCGATTGAACGCAAACGGCAGGAGATCGGCACCGCGCGAGAAACCCACCAGCACGACGCGCCGACATTGCCAGGCCTGGCCGTAGGCCTGGATGACGCGCGACAGATCCGCCGCCACGCTGTCCGGCGTGCGTTGCCGCCACAGATAGCGAAACGCACTCCAGCCGACGACCGGCATGCCGGCAGCCACCAGCCGGCGTGCAATGCCACGCTCGAAGCGCGCCCAGCCGCCATCGCCGGAAAAGAAGATCGCGAACGTATCGCTCGTCGGTGTGCCGCCAGGCAATGGACAGTCGATCAACGGCAGGCCCAGGATGTGGCGGCTCACGGCTTGGTGGTCGCCACGCTGGGCCTGTCAATCCCGACCGCCGGGGACAGATTATTCAGAATGAGCCGTGCGATCTCTTCATAGCCGCCGTCAAAATGATGGCCGCCGGCCAGCGGAATCTGCTGCATCCGGGCCGGGTCGAGCCGCTGGCAGATACTGTCGTCGTCGTCGGTGCCGTAGATGCACAGCCCCAGCCCGGCCGGCAAGGCGGCCGCTTCCGGGGTGACCGGTATGCCGTCGCCGGAAAAACCGAACCAGGATTTGATCTCGAATTCGAAAGTGATGTGCGAGCCGAGCGCCAGCATCACGGCACGCTCGATCGATTGACGCTGATCCGCCGGCAGCCGGTTGATGATGAAGGGCAGCACATCGGCGCCGCGCGAATAGCCGATCAACAGCACTTTGGGCCGATGCCATTGTTGGCTGTAATAGCGCATCACGCGCGAGATATCGTGCGCCGACTCTTCTGGCGAGCGCGACTTCCAGTAGTAACGCAGCGTATCGAAGCCCACCACCGGAATACCGGCCGCAGCCACTGCATCACCGATATCCTTGTCGATACCGGCCCAGCCGCCATCGCCGGTCAGCAGGATCGCCATCGTATGAGGATGCGCACCGCCGGGCGCTGCCTTGAGCAGGGTCAGCGGCAGGTCTTCGACGCTGGCTGGCAACGCCGCAGTCGCTTCGGCCTCCTGACGTGCCCGCAGCTGATGGAACGCCAATGCCAGCGGGCGATCGCCCATCGCGTTCACCCGCGGTATGCCGGGCGCAAGCAGCGTCGCGTTGTCACTGGCGGCGGCGAAGGGCGCCAGCACATTGCGTGCTGGTATATCCGTTTGTTGATCGAACCAGGGCACCGCAAGCTGTGGTGCCGGCGCGACCGTAAAGCCCGTCTTGTCTTCCTGAGTCTTGAGCGCGCCGGTGTTGCATAGGCGCGCTGGGGTATTGATCCGGGGGCTGAAGGATGTGGTGATCGCGCCGGCAAACGTCTGGTCGTTGGCCTGAGCGAGCGTGGCCATCGCCAGGGTCGCTCCGATATCGTCGCCGGCCAGGATCGGTGGCCGATAACCGGGCAGCGAATAAGCCGCCTCGATGTAATGGCCGAGATTCTCCAGGTCGCCGTCCGGATAGCTGCAGTCGTCGCCGTCGGCGGCCAGGCTCTGCAACAGCGCCGGCGTATCCAGCATTGCCACCAGGCCGCCCTGATTGGCCAGCGCACGAGCCAGAGCCTGATCGCGCGGCCCAATCCCGTGCAGTCCGGACAACAGCAGCACCAGGGCTTCTGGATCGCCGTGCGGTTCGACCATCGGAATCCGGTCGAACCGGCCGTGCGAGAGCGTTCTCGTCGTGCTGCAGGCAGACAGCCCTGACGCCACCATCACGCCGGCCAGCGCACATCCAAGCCATCTGATCCACCCCATTCCTCACAACTCCGATTATTGGCAACAGCCTATCGCCCATGCTCTGGCGGTTGGAACAACAGGAGGTTACTTGGTTCCCACGGCGCGGGCTCCTTGGGTTTAGAATAGCGCCTCACTCGAACTCATCGGCGGCAGGCGCCGCCGCGCGACAGGGCATCACATCATGTTCGAACCGATCCAGCGCGTCCCTGGTGACGCTATCCTCGGCCTGATTCAGGAATTCAAGCAGGACGACAACCCCAACAAGGTAGATCTGGGCGTGGGCGTCTATCGCGACGAAAACGGTGTGACGCCGATCATGCGCGCGGTGAAGCAGGCCGAGAAGCAATTGATCTCGGACGAGAAGACCAAGGCCTATATCGGCTCGCACGGCGACCCTGACTACGGCAGCTATGTGCTCAAGACGGTGTTTGGTGCCAACAGCAAGGTGCTGAAGGACAATCGCGCGAGCGCGACCCAGTCGCCCGGCGGCACCGGCGCGCTGCGCCTGGCCGCAGACTTCATTGCCTCGCAGCTGTCGGGCAAGTCAATCTGGCTGTCCGACCCCACCTGGCCGAATCATCTGGGCGTATTCGAAGCCGCCGGCGTGGATATCCAGCGCTACCCGTATGTCGACGAGAACAACCGGCTGGACTTTGCGGGCATGCTGGACGCGCTCAAGCAGATTCCGACCGGCGACATCGTGTTGCTGCATGCCTGCTGCCACAACCCGACCGGTTTCGACCTGAACCACGAACAGTGGCAGACCGTGCTGGACGTGGTGCAGGAGCGCGATTTGTTGCCGCTGGTGGATTTTGCCTATCAGGGTTTCGGCGACGGCCTGGATGAAGACGCCTACGGCGTGCGGCTGCTGGCCGATCAGCTGGATGAGATGATCGTCACCCAGTCCTGCTCGAAGAACTTCGGGATCTATCGCGAGCGCACCGGCTGCTTCATTGCCATCGCCCGCAACACAGAAGAAATGGAAGATGTGCGCTCGCAGTTGGCCATCACCGCGCGCGAGAACTATTCCAATCCACCCGCGCACGGCAGCGCGATCGTGGCGACGATCTTCAACTCGGAAGAACTGACCGCCCAGTGGCATGAAGAACTCGACGAGATGCGCAACCGCATCAATCAGCTGCGCCAGGATTTTGTCGCTGGCCTGAAGCCACACGGGCTGGATGAGCAGTTCGCCCATGTCGCGGAACAGCGCGGCATGTTCTCGTATACCGGCCTGACGAAAGACCAGGTCGACGCTCTGCGTGACAAGCACAGCATCTACATGGTCGGTTCGGGTCGTGCCAACGTCGCCGGACTGTCGTCGAAGAACCTGGAATATGTCTGCAAGGCCATTGCCGACGTCGTGAAATAAGCGGGAACATCGTGGCGGAGTTCGATACTCCGCCACGCTCGATTATCCATTGGCGTTGATTCGCGTGCATTGGCGGAGACGTTTTCGGTCTTTTGCACTTCACGCGCGCAGATCGTACTCCTTCGGCTTGAACCGCCGCATCGACCAGGCGTATTCGCTGGCCAACCCCGGAAACAGGGTGTGGTTTTCACCGTGTTCGTCCAGATACCAGCTCTTGCATCCCGAGGTCCAGGAGGTTCGGCGCATTCGACGTTGCAGCTTGTGGTGATACCGCGACATCACTTCCGGCTTGACCGACAGTGCGGTCAGGTTCTGGTTGAGCAGCACGCCGACCGCGTCCGCGATATAGCTCGCCTGGGCCTCGGTATAGATGAGTATCGATGTATGCCCGGGGCCCGTATTGGGTCCCAGCATGAAGAACCAGTTGGGCACGCCAGCGCAGGCCACCCCCTTGTAGGCCTTGCCACCGGGAGCGCTCCAGCGCTGCTCGAGCGACAGGCCGTCCTCGCCGACGATCGGAAACGGCGATTTCGCGATATTCACCTTGAAACCGGTCGCCATGACAATGACGTCGGCATCGATCTCGCGCCCGTCTGCCAGCCGGATACCACCAGGCGTTAACCGCTCCAGACCGACGGTTTCGATATGTACGTGGTCTTGCGTGATAGCCGGGTAGAACGCGCTGGAGAACAGCACGCGCTTGCAGCCCACCTGGTAATCGGGCGTCATTACCTCACGCAGCGCTGGGTCACTGATCACCCGGCGCATATGGCTTAGCGCATAGCGCGTCATCAGCTTCGCCATGAATCCGTTCAGGATCACAGCCGGACCGATCACGCCCTCGGTAAGCCCAAGGATCAGACGCCGAGTCAGCGTATGCAGCCAGGGCAGGCGTCGAAACCATTGCTTCACGCCCGAGGGGATAGCGCGGTCGAGCTTGGGCAACACATAGGGTGCGGTACGCTGCAATACAGTCAGATCAGCGACTTGAACGGCAATCGACGGAATGATCTGAATCGCACTGGCGCCCGTACCGATCACGACAACTTTCTTGCCGAACAGCACTACGTCTTGATTCCAGCGCGCGGTATGCATGATGTCGCCGGTGAACTCGTTCATGCCGGCGAAAGCGGGCATCAAGGGTTCTACGAGGCCACCAATCGCCGAAATCACAGCGCGCGCAGTATGCACGCGCCCGGCGGCGTCGGTCAGCCGCCAGAAACCGCCGACCACATCAAAGTCCGCTCTGACGATGCCTACACCAAAGCGCAGCCGATCGGTCAGCCCATATCGGTCGACGCAGCAGCGGATATAACTCTGGATCTCGGCCGACCCGGAATAGGTCATCGACCAGTTGATGTTCGGCGCAAAGGAATAGGAATACAGATACGACGGCACATCACAGGCACAGCCGGGATAGACGTTATCGCGCCATGTCCCGCCGACGTCGGCGGCCCGTTCCAGCAACACAAAGTCCTGGATGCCGCGCGCCTTGAGCTCGATCGCAGCGTTGATGCCGGAAAATCCGGCGCCGATAATGATGACCGCGTGATCGACCCTCGCCCGAATCGGCGTGCGCTGCGGGAACTGCGTCTCGCGGGCACCGGCCATATGTTTTTTTGATCACGCTTTGATCTAGTGGATACCCTGTATCAATCGCTGTCAATATCTGCGTCATCACGCCTGGATTGCCCGGCTGTCGAACACGCCAGGCTCCGATGGGACAGCACGCCGGGGGCGCCGGCCGAGGCGATGCCTTCGAGAAACCGCTGCGAGCAGACGATAGCCTATTTCGTGCCGTACATCCGGTCACCGGCATCGCCCAGCCCCGGACAGATATAGCCGTGGTCGTCGAGGCGTTCGTCAATCGCAGCGGTAAAGATCGGCACGTCCGGATGCGCGGCGCGCAGCGCCGAGACACCCTCGGGTGCGGCCAACAGGCAGAGGAACTTCATATGGGTTGCGCCCAGCGTCTTGAGATGACTGATTGAGGCAATCGCCGAGTTGCCGGTGGCCAGCATCGGATCAACCACGATCACGCGGCGGCCGGCCAGATCGTCGGGCATCTTGCAGTAGTACTCGACGGCTTCCAGCGTCTTGGGGTCGCGATACATGCCGATATGCCCCACACGCGCCGAGGGTAGCAGGTCTACCATGCCTTCCAGCAAGCCGTTGCCGGCACGCAGGATCGATACGAAGCATAGCTTCTTGCCGGCAAGCACCGGTGCCTGCATTTGCTCCAGCGGGGTCTCGATCGTCTCGGTGGTGAGCTCCAGATCGCGCGTGATCTCGTAGGTCAGCAGATGGGCCACTTCGCGCAGCAGGCTGCGAAATTTCTGGGTCGATGCGGTCTTGCGCCGCATCAACGTCAGTTTGTGCGCGATCAACGGGTGATCGACGACGGTTACATTATCGTCCATGGCTTTACACCAGTTTGCAGAGCAAATTTACCGGCATCTATCGGCAGATTAGGGCAGATGAGAAAAAACGATCTTCGCAGGCGATCACTCGCGCGCGCGCGGGAGATTGATCAGCGTGACGCCGATAAAGATCATGCCCACGCCGACAAACGCCTGTGGTGAGAGATTCTCGTGATACCAGGGTAACCACACACTCCCCAGATAGACCAATCCGTAGCTCAGCCCGAGGATCGGATAAGCGCGGTTCAACGCCAACGTATCCAGTGCGCCAAGCCAGCACAGCATGGAAACGAAATAGGCAAACAACCCCGAACCCACCACCACGAGCGGCCATACGTGCAGCATCGGGTGGGCCGTGATCTGGGTAGCCCAAGAGTCGACCGGCGGCAGACGCGCCATGCCCCACTTCTGTGCGAGCTGCGCATAGCTGACCAGCAACACGCTGGCGCCGGCCAGCCGGAAGCCGCTTACAGTTTGCCGGCCAGACATATCACGCCCCCGATGATCAGCACGATGCCAAGCCAGTGACGCAGATCAGTCTGCTCGGCAAAGAGAAAACGCGACGCCAGCGTGATCCATACAAAATTCAGGCTGAGCATGGGATAAGCCACACCCACCGGCACCGACTGCAACGCGACCAGCCAGAACAGCATGCCGATCGCCAAACTGGCCATGGCCATCCACAGCCACGGTGAGGCAAGCTTGGCCTGCCAGGTCAGCGTGCGACCGCGCCAGTCATCGGCAGCGCGCTTTTGCAACAGCTGGCCGGCACAAATAAGCACGCTTACGAGAAGCACCAAACGCATGGACGATTAACCTGCAGGTTCCTGCGGATAGACCAACAGAATCAGATCACGTCCGACCACGCGCCGATATCCGGGCGGGAAGGATTGCAAAACGCGGTCAACACGACGATGCGCATGCTTTTCTTTCAGCAGCAGCGCTACGCTGCCTTGCTTGCGCTGTTGTTCGAGCCACGAGGAAAAATCTTTTCCCGCGATGTGCTTATCGTGCACTCCGGAGTAACGCAAACCGTAGGACAGCTCGCCCGTTGCGTCATACATTCGGATATCGCTGCGCTTCAGGCTCCAGCCGAGGCTGGTGGCCAAACCGACATCGTCGGCCATGACAATGCGCGCTGATGAAAGCACTGCGGCATTTCTGGCAATGAACATATCCGGCTGCTTGGACGCCGTCACCGAATGCGGCGTGGCCCAGGCGAGCAGTAAAGCCAGCAACGCCGGACTTAGCGCGCTGGCCATCCACGCCCGGCGCGGAAGGAACCACGGCACAAGCCCAAACAACCCCCAGCCGGCAAAACACAACAGACTCAGCCACCAGGCCAGCGTATCGCCCGGGCCGTACACCGCTTCCGGGCCGTGCTGCGTCACCGCCAGCCATATCAACGCAATGACCAGCAACAGGCCAAAAATCGCGTTGATCAGCGCGTTGATGCGAATCGACCGCGTGCGCTGCGCCCGCAGGCCGTCAATCAGGCTGGTACCCACCAGCAATGCCACCGGCGCAAAGCAGGGCAGAATATAGGTGACCAGCTTGCCCTTCGACAGGCTGAAAAAGATCAGCGGAAAAAGGAACCAGCACAGGGCATAAACCAGGCCCGGCTGGCTGGCGCGCTCGGTCCAGGCACGGCCAAGGGCCGCCGGCACAACGCCCAGCCATGGCAGACAGCCCAGCAGGAAGACCGGCAGGAAATACCAGATCGGCTGTGGATGCTGGGCGTCGCTCTCGGCAAAGCGCTGAATATTCTGTACCCAGAAGAAATAGCGCCAGTAGTCCGGCTCCTGCCATTGCACAGCCAACGCCCACGGCAGGCTGACAACGGCCGCGGCGACGATTGCGATCGGCCCAAAACACAGCAGTTCGACGAATCGGCGGCGATAAACCATATACGGCAGGATCGCAATGACCGGCACCGCCAGGCCGATGAAGCCCTTGGTAAGAAACGCGCCGCCGCAGCAGGCGCCCATCAGCGCATAGGCGGTCATACGGCCGCGCGTGGTGGTCGCCTCGATCGCCGGCCAGAAACAGACCATGGCCGCGGTCAGCCAAACCGTGAACATCGCGTCCAGCACGCCGTAGGTGCCGACGCCGTAGACCAGTAGCATCGACAGATAAACCAACGCCACTGCGCCGGCCTTGGCGCGATCGCCCCACAGCCGCAGCGCCAGCCAGAAAATCAATGCCGCGCCAATACCGGTGGCCACCGCCGGCCCCAGGCGCACGGCGATCGCGTGATGGCCAGTCAGCCACTGCGCGATGTTGTTGATCCAGTAGCCACCCACCGGTTTTTCGAAATACCGCAGACCCAGCAGATGCGGGTCGATCCAGTTGCCGGAGGCCAGCATCTCGCGGCTGATCTCCGCATAGCGGGTTTCATCCGGAATCCACAGCCCACGGAAGTTCAGCGGCAGCAGATAGAGGACGGCAAAAAACAGCGCGACTGCGCCACTGCCCAGCCGGGCTACGCCGGCGCGGCTCACGCACTCACCTGGGTGCCGAGCCAGCCTTCGCGGCCGTCGACGGTACCTGCCTCGATACGCCCGGCCGGCAGCGTCCGGACATCATCCGGCAACATTTCGCCCAGCGGCCGAAAGTGGATGCCTTGATCAGCCGCTCTTGCGAGCAGGTCGTCGAAGTTATTCGCCATGATGCCGCCCTCGACTTCGGCGTGCACGGTATAGACATTCAACCGACCCGGTTTGAATCGGGCGAGGATGAAATCGTTGAAATCTTCTGGCCGCACGTCCGCCCCCACCACTTCGTCGTAGGTCGGCAGATCGACCGGGATCTGCGGCGTGCCCAGGCCACCGTCGCCAAGCTGCGGGCGAAACATCGCCGAGCCCCGACAGTCGCTGTTGTAGCGAAGGCCCAGGCGTTGCTTGACGTCGACTACCCGTTGATTGGTGCGCCAGCCGGGTGTGGCCGAACAGTCCACGGCACGGCCCAGAATATCGCCCAGACGATCGGTGCCCTGCCGGATCTGGCGCTCGATTTCATCGTCGCCCCAGCGTCCGACGCGTGCCTGCCAGCCTTGATGGTCCCAGGCATGCAGGCCGACTTCGTGCGGGCCGCTGTCGGCTTCGCGGATCACCTGGCCCAGATGTCGGCCAATCGAGCGGCCTGGCCAGGCAGTGCCGGCAAAAACAATCTGCCAGCCATAGAGCGAGGCCGCTTTCGACCGCAGCATCTTGCGCGCAAAGGCCGGCCGAAACAGCCTCCAGAGATGACGGCCCATGTTGTCGGGACCGACCGAGAAGAAAAAACTCGCGCGGACACCGTGTTTTTCCAGCGTGTCCAGCAGCCGCGGCACGCCGTCGCGAGTGCCGGCAAAGGTATCAACGTCGATGCGCAGGCCAGCCTCGATCACACGAACTGCTCGCCGTTGGCGATGTCGGTCAAAAAGTAATCCAGCGTCTTTTCAATGGTCTCTTCCATATGAATCGTTGGAGTCCAGCCGAGCAGCCGGCGCGCATTGTCGATGCTGGGCCGGCGATGCGAGACGTCTTCATAGCCCTTGCCGTAGTAACTCTGGCTTTCGACAATCCGCATCCCGGCGAACGGCGGGAACCGGTCGCGCAGCGGATGCGCCTCGAATTTTTCCAGCAGCATCTCGGCCAGCTCGCGAATGCTGGCTTCGTTGTCTGGATTGCCAATATTCACGATCTGGCCATTACAGTTGTCGTCGCGGTTTTCGATGATACGGAATAATGCTTCGATGCCGTCGTCGATATCGGTGAAACAGCGCTTCTGCAGGCCACCATCGACCAACTGAATTGGCGTACCAGACACCAGATTGAGAATCAGCTGGGTAATCGCACGCGAACTGCCAATACGCGCCGAATCCAGGCTGTCCAATCGCGCGCCCATCCAGTTAAACGGTCGGAACAGCGTGAAACGCAGCTCGTTCTTGTCGCCATAGGCCCAGATGACGCGATCAAGCAATTGCTTGGAGACCGAATAGATCCAGCGCTGCTTGTGAATCGGGCCAACGATGAGCTTCGAGTTTTCTTCGTCAAAGCGGTCATCGTCGCACATGCCGTAGACCTCGGAAGTCGACGGAAAGATAATGCGCTTGTCGTATTTCACGCAGTAGCGAACGATCTTGAGGTTTTCCTCGAAATCCAGCTCGAAGACCCGCAGCGGATTGCGGACGTATTCGATAGGCGTGGCAATCGCTACCAGCGGCACGACAACATCACATTTCTTGATGTGGTATTCCAACCATTCGTTGTGGATGGAAATATCGCCTTCGACAAAATGGAAATCCGGCCGCTGCATAAAACGTGCGATGGCGTGCGAGCCGATATCCATGCCGTAGACTTCATAGCCCCCGGCATTGAGCAGGCGTTCGGTGAGATGATTACCGATGAAGCCGTTGACGCCCAGGATAAGCACCTTGATCAATTTACGCTGGCGCGCGATGTCACTGGCCGCGGGGCCCAGACGCATCTGCGGCACCAGGCCGGCGTCGCGCGCCAGCTGATCGCCGGCCATCGGCAGGCCGTCGACGGTCTGACCGCAACGAATCTCCAGCGCGCCCGACCCGCAGGCAACGCGTAGCGGGTCGATGTCGATGATGACGCCGGGTTCGGCCGGCGTTACCTGCTCGACCACCGCTGTCTCCCAGACCAGCAGCCGACGATCACCCGCGAACGTAAACGCGCCCGGATAAGGCTGGGTGACGGCTCGTGTCAGGTTGTGCAGTTCGCGCGCCGAGCGATGCCAGTCCAGCGCTCCGTCGTCGGCTGTCCGCCGGCCGAAATAACTGGCGCGCGACTCGTCCTGCGAAGTCAGCGTCACGTCGCCACGAATGAAGGCCGGCAGACAATCGGCGAGCAATTCGCCAGCTGCCTGATTCATCTTGCGATGCAGGCTGGGGGCGGTATCGTCGTCGGCAATCGCCACCGGCCGCTGGGCTGCGATATCGCCGGCATCGGCCCGGTCGACCATCTGGTGCAGCGTCACCCCGGTTTCCTGCGCGCCGTGAACCAGCGCCCAGTTAACCGGCGCCCGACCGCGATAGGCCGGCAGCAATGAGCCGTGCAGGTTGTAGGCGCCCCGCGTCGGAATCTCGAGCAGTGGCGGTTTCAGCAGGTCTCGGTAGTAGAACGAAAAAATATAATCCGGCGCGGCTTCACGGATACGCTCCACCCAGACCGGGTTATTCACGTCGGCCGGCGCATGTACCGGAATATGCCGCTCGGCGCACAGACGGGCGACCGATTCGAAGAACACGGCCTCGTGGGGATCGTCTCGGTAGGTGATCACCAGCGGTATATCGAATCCTGCGTCCAGCAGTGCTCGGATACCGGTACAGCCGATATCGTGATAGGCAAAAACGACAGCTTTCATGATGCATACCTGGTTTGGGTATCGGCCGACTCGGCAGCATCACCGCGGACGATTTCCTGCACGAAATAGCGGGGTCGCGCGCGTACGTCGTTGTACATGCGGCCGATATATTCGCCCAGCAGCCCCATGGCGATGAACTGTGCGCCCACAAAAGTAAACAACACCGCGAACAGGGTAAACACACCGTTGACCGCCCAGGCGGGACCCAGCGCCAAGCGCATGACGATCAATATCACGGCGAGCAGGAAACCGAGCGAAGCGACGACGATGCCTACTATGCTCAGCAGACGCAGAGGGGCCGTGGTCATGCAGGTGACCAGATCGAACATTAGATTGATCAGCCGCATGGGCGTGTATTTGGAATCGCCGTGCTCGCGCTCGGCGTGCGCCACGTCGATCTCCGTGGTCGAGCGAGCGAAGCTGTTGGCCAGAATCGGAATGAAGGTGCTGCGCTCGTGGCATTCGAGCATGGCGTCGACGATCGGCTTGCGATACGCACGCAACATGCAGCCGTAGTCGTGCATCTGTACGCCGGTGGATTTCTTGGCCGCGTAGTTGATCAGGCGTGAAGGCAGCGTGCGCGCCCAGGAATCGTGGCGGTTGGCGCGCACGGTACCGACTACGTCGTAGCCGGCGGCGGCTTCGACCAGCCGCGGAATTTCCTCGGGCGGATTCTGCAGATCGGCGTCCAGCGTGACGACCAGATCGCCACGAACCTGTTCGAAGCCGGCCATGATCGCCGCATGCTGGCCGTAGTTGCGATTGAGCATGACAGCCACGACGCGACTGTCAGGCCGCGCGGCTGCCTCGCTGATGAGGTCCACCGAGCCGTCGCGGCTGCCATCGTCGATCAGAATGATCTCGTAATCCTGCGTCAGCGTGTTGCAGGCCGCTTCAGTCCGGGCCAGTAATTCAACCAGCCCGCTGGCCTCGTTGAACACGGGAATGACGATCGACACCAAGCGGATGTCCCGCGACTCATTCATGGGCTTTTTCCAGAATTTTGGTTAGTGCGCCCACCACCCGTTCGACATCTGCGATTGTCATATCGGGGAAGAGCGGCAGGCTGAACAATCGTGTCGTGTTCCATTCGGTACTCGGCAACGACAGGTCGGGGAACTGCTGTTGATAATATTTCTGCGTATGCACCGCGCGAAAATGGATGCCGGTTCCTATGCCGTGTGTTCTTAATGCTGCCATGCATGCCTCGCGGTCCATGCCGGCTGCCGGCTCATCGATACGCACGATGAACAGATGCCAGGCGTGCCCGTGCGGATACTCGGGGACAGACAGCGGCCTGAATGGCAGGCCAGCAAGCAGGCGTCGATAATGCGAGGCCAGATCGGCGCGACGGGCGTTAAGCTCTGGCAAGCGATCCAGCTGAACCAGCGCAATCGCTGCGTTGATGTCGGCGAGATTGTACTTGAAGCCCGGCTCGAGCACCTCAGCCTGCGGTTTGCGCCCGTGCGTATCGCGATCGTAGGCGTCCACGCCCAGACCATGAAATCTCAGGCTGCGCACGCGGTCTGCCAACGCCGGATCGTCGGTGGCGACCAGACCGCCTTCGGCACAGGTCATGTTCTTGATCGCATGGAAGGAGAATATGGCCGTGCCGGTTTCGCCAATCCAGCGTCCGGCATACGTCGTGCCCACGGCATGGGCCGCATCTTCGACGACGTGAATCTGCCGGCGAGCAGCCAGCTGACGAATCGGGTCGATATCGACCGGCGCCCCGGCATAATGCACCGGCACAACGGCCTTGGTACGCGGCGTGATCGCGGCTTCGATATCGCCGACGTTGACCATCAGTGTATGCCGATCCACGTCCACGAATACCGGCGTAGCACCCAGCAGGCAGATCAGGTTCACGGTGGAAACCCAGGTCTGCGAGGGCGTGATGACCTCATCGCCCGGCCCGACACCCAGCGCCACGAGCATCAAGTGCATGCCCGCGGTGGCCGACGACACGGCCACGGCATGCCGACAGCCGAAGCGATCGCAGAACATCTGCTCGAGCGCCTGACTCTTGGGGCCTGTAGTGATCCAGCCGGAGCGCAGTACCGCGGACACAGCCGATATTTCTGACTCACCGATCGACGGCCGTGAAAACGGCAGGAACGGCAGATCCGAGCCGTCTTGCACAAGTAGCCCTGATAAAAAATGCTCAGGTATCTTACGATACGCGCACAACGTTAACCAAACGTCAGTTGGCTGCGCACGCCGCTCCTTTCCAGGGCCCATCATGAATCATCGAACCGCGGGAGCCGCGGCCGGCACGAAGCCGGCGCAGGCCATACGCCAGCCGTTGGACGCCCAGGCTGCCGGGCTGATGATCCTGTTCTGTCTGGCAATCGGCTTCCAGCAGGTGGCTATCAAGTCGGTGGCCGACGCGATCAGTCCGCTGGCACAGATCGGCATTCGCTCGGTGGCCGCCCTCGTTCTGGTGGTAGCGGCGGCGCGCTGGCGCGGCATTGCGCTCTGGGTGCCCGACCAATTTGGCCCGGGTCTCGTGGTGGGCATCGGCTACACGCTGGAATTCGCTTTCGTGGCACTCGGACTGAACTACACCTACGCCTCGCATATGTCGGTCTTTCTCTATACCGCGCCGGTATTCGCTGCGATCGGGCTGCATTTTTTCGTGGCTGGAGAACATCTGGGCCCGCGCCACTGGGCCGGCGTGGCGCTGTCTTTTGCCGGATTGATCGTCGCCTTGGCGCCAAGCGCGCACGTGTCGGGGCGCGTGCTGATCGGCGATGCGCTGGGCGTGGCCGCGGGGCTGTCCTGGGCAGCGACCACGCTTGCGCTGCGCACCAGTACGTTGTCCGAAGCGCCACCGCTTCGCACCATCGCCTATCAACTGATCGTGGCTGGCGCCCTGCTGCTACCGGCGGCCGGCTTGCTTGGCGACCTCGACGCTATCCAGATGACACCGCTGGCCTGGGCGAGCCTGTCGTTTCAGTCCTTCATCGTGTCTTTTGCGGCTCTTCTGGTCTGGTTCTGGCTATTGCGCCGGTATCTGGCCTCGCGGCTGGGCATATTTGCCTTCCTCTCGCCGATTTTCGGCGTCGGCTTCGGCGTGGTTCTCCTGGGCGATCCGATCTCGCTGAATTTCGCATTCGGCGGACTGGCTATTCTCGCCGGGCTCTTGCTGGTCAACTCTCGGGGAAGACGGCGCGCGGCCCCAGACGCGTCGGCCTGAGCGGATAAGCCTATTTCAGTGGAAAAATGCCCCGCCCGCGACCCATCGGCTGGATGGCGGGCGGGGCATAGGGTCCCGTGTCGGCCGATCAGTCGTCGACAGCCAGCACCAGCTTGCCGAAGTTCTCGCCCGAGAACAGCCGGAGCAGCGTCTCCGGGAACGTCTCGAAACCGTGGACGATATCCTCGCGGTGCTTCAGATCACCGGACGCAATCCATTGCGCCATCTGCTTTGCGGCTTCCGGATAACGATCGGTGAAGTCGAACACGATAAAACCTTCCATACGTGCCCGATTGACCAGCAACGACAGATAGTTCTTCGGCGCATAGGCGGTATCGCCAACATTGCCAGTGACGTTGTACTGCGAGATCGCCCCGCAGATCACCACGCGGGCATTCAGCCGCAGATTGGCGAGTGCTGCGTCCAGCATCTCGCCGCCCACGTTGTCGAAATAGACATCGATGCCGTCGGGGAAATGGCTGCGAATACCGGCCATCACGTCATCGGCTTTGTAATCGATAGCCGCGTCAAAACCCAGCTCATCGACGATATAACCACATTTGTCCGGCCCGCCGGCAATGCCGACGACGTGGCAGCCCTTTTTCTTGGCGATCTGGCCCACCAGGGCGCCTACCGCGCCGGACGCCGCCGACACCAGGACGGTATCGCCTTCAGCCAGCGCGCCGACTTCGAGAAGGCCAAAATAAGCGGTCATGCCGGGCATGCCGAGGGCACCGAGATAGACCGGCAGCTCGGCCAGTTGGGTATCGACCTTGCGCAATTGATCGCCAGGAAACACACAATGGGTCTGGACGCCCAGATTGCCGGTGACCTTGTCGCCCGGCTGGAAATCGTCATGCTCGGAATCGATGACGGTACCGGCCGCGCCGGCGCGCATCACTTCGCCGATACCTACCGGCTTGATATAGGAGCGGCCTTCGTTCATCCAGCCGCGCATGGCCGGGTCGAGCGAGATGAAATCCACCGCCACGCGCACCTCGCCAGTCTCAGCGGCGCGTAGTGGCTCGTGTTTCAGTTCGAAGTCATCGCGCTCTGGCAGACCTTTCGGACGGCGTGCCAGACGAAACTGGCGATTATCGGGTCGATCGCTCATGGCAATCTGCAGTTTGAATTGTGCTCTGACGGTAGGGGCGACATGCCTTGCTAACAAGCAACGAACGACCGATAGAGACAGGCCAGACCGTGCTCAACGCACCGGCGGCGCCGCTCACCAGACTTGGGGAAATCAGAGTCAGCGCCCCAATATTCAACAGTAGTAGGTCGGGCATTTGTCTGGCGGCGCTGGCCTGCGCGATCGCCCCGAGCCGCGCATCGAGCGTATCAGGTAGCGGCTCGTTCACCTCGCTGCGCTCCCGAGGCTCATCGGAGTTCGTGGTCGCCGATGATCCGGTGTTCACCTGCATAGATGTTGAAGCGATCGCCGCGTAAAAAACCCACCAGCGTAATATCGAATTCACGGGCGAGCGCCACCGCGTAGCTGCTGGGAGCGGATAGCGCGCATACCATCGTCAAGCCCGCCATGACGCTCTTTTGCAACAGTTCATAGCTGGCCCGGCCGGACAGCAACAGAATACGATCACGCCATGGCAGTCGATCATCAAGCAGGGCTGCGCCTACGAGCTTGTCGAGCGCGTTGTGTCGCCCTACGTCTTCGCACAGATCGATCAGCTGCCCGGCGGCATTGAAGATCGCTGCCGCGTGCAGACCACCGGTGGCCGAAAAGACGCCCTGGCCGGACCGCAACGCAGCCGGCAGGGTCAGCAGGCGGGCCGCGGACAAGGCAGGCAGCTCGGACGCGTGCTCAGCCGTAGGCGGCGAACGCGGCGGCGAGAAACTCGGCTTGCCACAAACACCGCAGGCACTGGTTGCTACCGTGCTGCGTTCAATCCGGTCCAGACGCGCCCTTGCCGATGGTTTGAGCATCAGGCGGATGACGTCGGGCTCGTCCGGAGAGTGCTTGAGATAGACGATATCGTCCGCCGTGTTGATCACGCCCTCCCCGTACAGCAGGCCGGCCGCGAGTGCGCGGTCGTCGCCCGGCGTGCGCATGGTGATCAGCGGTCGGGCGCCGGCTACGTGAATCTCCAGCGCGCGCTCGACCGCCAGTTCGTCGTCGCGCGCGACCAACGCGCCTTGTTCGAATGCAAGGATCGGCGTCGGCAGCCGACCGGCATCGGCTGCGGATTCGATAGAGGGGCGGCTGTGGATGGCGTGCGGCATGGCGATAAGATAGCGCACCTGTGAACGCAACAGGGCGGCGTCTAGGGCGGCGTCTTTTGTCGCCGAAAAAAACTGTATCGCACAGCGACCGCACCGCTATAATCGCGCCTCGCTGGCGCCCTGCGCGCCTGGCTCGACGATCTCCCCACCGCCATGAATCTGTCCGCGATCTTCATCCAGACGCTTGACGTCACCCTGCCGGTCTTTTCGCTGGTATTCATTGGCATCGGCATGCGAAGCGCCGGCTGGATTGGCGAGGATTTCGTGAGCGCGGCGTCGAAGATCGTGTTCAAGGGCAGCATGCCGGCTCTGATCTTCGTCAGCATCGTAGGCGCCGATCTAGGCGAAGCGATTCGCCCAGCCATGATCCTTTATTTCGGACTGGCCACCCTGGCCAGCTTCGTATTGATCTGGCTGTGGGCGATCTGGCGCGTGCCGGAAATCCAGCGCGGCGTCTACGTACAGGGCGCCTTTCGCTGCAACGGCGGCATCGTCGGCCTGGCGCTGGCCCAGAACATGTACGGCGATTTTGGCCTGGCCGTCGGCAGCGTACTGCTCGGCGAAGCCCTGCTCATGTACAACGTGCTGGCAGTGATCGTGCTGAGTTGGTATCAGCCGGGACAGGATACGGATTGGCGCTCGATTTCGCGCAGTGTGGCCACCAACCCGCTGATTCTTGCGACCGTGATTTCGGTTTTCGTTGCCGCCATCGGCCTACCGATGCCGAAATGGATCATGACGACCGGCGGATATTTCGCCCAACTCACCCTGCCTCTCGCGCTGATCTGCATCGGCGGAGCGCTCTCGGTGCGGGCTCTCTACGATGCTCGCGGGGTCGCGTTTTCAGCTGCGACAGTCAAGATGACGATTCTGCCCGGTGCGGCCGTGATCGTCGGCTGGCTGCTGGGATTTGCGCCGCGCGAGCTCGGGATGATGTTTGTGTTCTTTGCCTGCCCGACCTCGGCGGCCAGCTTCATCATGGTCGAAGCGATGGGCGGCGATGCGAGGCTGGCCGCAAATATCGTGGCGCTGACCACCCTGGCAGCCAGTGTGACCATGTCTGCCGGCATATTCGTACTGCGCGTTGGCGGAATAATATGAATTCGCTGCGATAACGACGGTTTTCAGCGTTATCGAGACTTGTTGCCACCGCTTCGGTGCTAATCCAGTTCATTGAAGTAGTAGTGATCGGCAGTATGGCAATGGCTCATCCGCCATTCCACTGGCCGGTTCTCGATATTGAGGGCACGCCGGTCGATGGCCAGCAGCGGCGTGCCGATGTCCACGTGCAGCAGTTCGGCATCAATGGCCGATGCCGACACGGCCCGCAGCCGCTCGCTGGCGTGTACCACCATCACGCCATATTCCGCCTGGAAGAATTCGTAGAGGGTATTGGGTACCTGTTCGATCGGGCGCCGCTCCAGACCAGGAAACAGTGCCGTCGGGACGGACAGCAATTCGCTGATCACCGGCCGGCCGTCGAGCTCGCGGACGCGTTTGATGCGCGTCACGGCGGCCCCCTGCTCCAGATCCAGTGCGACGCACTCAGTCGCCGTGGCCTTGACGCTGGCACAGCTGATAACGCGGCTGTCCGGCAATTGACGTTCATCGTTTTGCCCGATGAGATGAAAGAACTGAAACAGTGAACGCTGCTGGCTGTGACGCGCAGCGAACGTCCCACGGCCTTGTCGACGCTCGACCAGATGCTCTTTTTCCATCGCTGTCAACGCTTTACGTACCGTGCCCTGGCTGACGTCATAGGCCGCGGCAAGCGCCATCTCACTGGGCAACGCGCTACCCGGCGGCCATTCGTTACTTGCCAACCGGTTGACCAGAAGCGTCTTGATCTGCGTGTAAAGCGGTTGATAGCTTGGCGATGCAGTCTTGGTCATGAACCAGCCCTCGGCAATAAGCGGTCGCGGGAAGCATAGCGCAGCGCGCTATAGTTGACAGTCTTATATAAGACATATTACAAAGGACCAGACGGACGCGGCTTGACGACTTCACGAGCCCATCCGAATACACAAGGCCGTCACCAAACAAGGAGCAATTAGCGATGGAAACGCACTTCCTGGTCCACAACGAGGTCGACAAGGTCGGCGTTGTGGTGGTCGAAGGGATCACCGCAGGGCAGACGCTGTCCGGCTGGCTGATGGAAAACAACGACACGATCGAGATCAAGGCCAATCACGATATCCCGATCGGCCACAAGATCGCGCTGGCCGATATCGCCAACGACGACACGATCATCGAGTACGAGAACGACATCGGCCGCGCGGTCGCTGCGATTGCCAAGGGTGATCACGTCCACGTCCACAACATCAAGACCAAGCGGTGGTAACCATGAGCCAACACACATTTCTGGGCTATCGGCGCGAGAACGGTCGCGTCGGTATCCGCAACCACGTCATCATCCTGCCGCTAGACGATATTTCGAATGCCTGTTGCGAGGCCGTGGCCAACAACATCAAGGGCACGCAGGCGATCCCGCACCCCTACGGCCGACTGCAGTTCGGCGCTGATCTGGACCTGCATTTCCGTACCCTGATCGGCACCGGTTCCAACCCGAACGTGGCGGCAGTGGTGGTCATCGGCATCGAGCCGGGCTGGACCCAGCGGGTGGTCGACGGCATTGCCAAGACCGGCAAGCCGGTCGAGGGGTTCGCGATCGAGCAGCACGGTGATATCGACACCATCGCGCGCGCTTCCTGGACCGCCAAGAAGTTCGTTCAGGACGCCTCGGAAAAGCAGCGCGAGGAATGCAGCATCGACGAACTGTGGATCTCGACCAAGTGCGGCGAGTCCGATACGACGTCCGGGCTGGCGTCCTGCCCTACGGTCGGCAACCTCATGGACAAGCTGGTGCCTCTGGGTGCCACCATGTGCTTCGGCGAAACATCCGAAATCACGGGCGCGGAGCACGTCTGCGCTGAGCGGGCGGCCGATGAGGCCACCAAGCAGAAATTCCTGGATACCTGGGGCAGCTACAACGACTTCATCAACCGCCACAAGACCAACGATCTGTCCGAATCCCAGCCAACCAAGGGCAATATCGAGGGCGGCCTATCAACGATCGAGGAAAAAGCCTTCGGCAATCTGGCCAAGATCGGCAAGCACACGAAATATATCGACGTGCTCGAGCCAGCCGAGGAGCCGGCCAAGGGGCCAGGCCTGTACTTCATGGATACGTCGTCGGCCGCGGCCGAATGCGTGACCCTGATGTGTGCCGCCGGATTCGTCGTGCATCTGTTCCCGACCGGCCAGGGCAACATCATCGGCAACCCGATCGAGCCGGTGATCAAGCTGTCGGCCAATCCGCGCACGGTGCGCACCATGGCCGAGCACATGGATCTGGACGTCACCGGCATCGTGCGTCGCGAAATGGATTTCGACCAAGCCGGCGATGCGTTGATCGAGTCCGTGCTGCAAACCTGCAATGGCCGCCTGACCTCGGCCGAAGCACTCGGGCACAAGGAGTTTGTGCTCACCAAGCTGTATCGCAGCGCCTGATCGGTTCGGATTCAAGTGTGAGCGACATCATAATTGCCGAGTTTATGGATGAGAAACCGCTCGAAGCGCTTAGAGCACGCTTCGATGTCTGTTTCGATCCCACGCTCGTCGACGACCGGGCGCGCTTGCTGGATTCGCTGACAGCGGCTTGCGGCCTGATCGTGCGCAACCGCTCACAGGTCGATGTCGAGCTGCTCGACGCAGCGCCTTCTCTGAAGGCAGTCGGGCGGCTTGGCGTCGGGCTCGATAATATCGACTTGGAGGCTTGTGCGGCACGCGGGATACGCGTGCTGCCGGCAACCGGTGCGAACGATGTGGCGGTCGCCGAATACGTGATCGCTGCGGCGTTGATGCTGCATCGCGGCGCTTATACGTCGAGCGCAACGGTAGCCGCAGGCCACTGGCCGCGCTCGGCCCTGATCGGGCGCGAAGTGGCCGGTCAGACCATGGCGCTGGCCGGCTTCGGCGGGATTGCCCGACAGGTAGCCGCACGCGCGTCCGCCTTCGGTATGCGCGTCATCGCTCATGATCCCAATATCTCTGACGATGACAGCTGCTGGCGCGATCACAACGTCGCGCCAGTGGCTTTCGATACGCTGCTGGCCGAAGCCGATGTGCTCAGTCTGCACGTGCCACTGATATCCGCCACCCGGCATCTGATCGATGCCGAGGCGCTACGGCAGATGAAGACATCTGCCGTGCTCATCAATAGTGCTCGCGGGGGCGTCGTAGACGACATCGCACTCGCCGCGGCACTGCGAGGTGGGACAATTGCGGCCGCCGCAATTGATGTGTTCGAACACGAACCGTTGCCCGCCGACTCAGCCTATGCAGGAATCGACAACGTCCTGCTGACGCCGCATATCGCCGGCGTGACGGAGCAGTCGAACCAGCGGGTGAGCCAGGTGACGGTAGACAACATGCTTCGTGCACTCAGCGAGGCGACGACATGAGCCGGCTGAGCGCTGCGGTACTGCGCGCGTTGTGCAGCCAGGCGCTGCAGAACGCCAAGACCACGCCCACCAATGCCAATATCGTCGCCGAGGCATTGATCGCCGCCGAACTCGACGGTCTGACCTCGCACGGGCTGTCGCGCCTGGCGGCCTATGCCGATCAGGCTTCCAGCGGCAAGGTCGACGGCGCTGCCGAGCCTTGCATCACGTATGAGACGGCTGCGACGGTTCGGGTCGATGCCGGCCACGGCTTTGCTTTCCCCGCGATTCGCCACGGTCTGGGTGCTGCGATCGCCAAAATACACGACGGCGCGACCGGTGCCTGCGTCGTGGGCATCGCTCATTCGCATCACGCCGGCGTGCTTGGCCATCACGTCGAGCGCATTGCCGATGCGGGTTTGATCGGCCTGGGTTTTTCCAACTCGCCGGCAGCCATGGCGCCTTGGGGCGGCAGCGCGGCTCTGTTCGGCACCAACCCGATCGCCTTTGCCGTGCCGCGAGCAGACAACGGGCCGATCGTGATCGATCTGTCGCTGAGCACCGTGGCGCGCGGCAAGGTGATGGTGGCCAAACAACGCGGCGAGCCCATTCCGCCGGGCTGGGCGCTCGACGCCCAAGGTCAACCGACCACCGACGCCGAGGCCGCACTGGCTGGCACCATGGTGCCGATGGGCGGCGCCAAGGGTGGCGCCCTGGCCCTGATGGTGGAGATCATGGCTGCCGCGCTAACCGGCTCCAGCTATGCGTTTGAAGCCAGTTCGTTCTTCAACGCCGACGGCCCGCCGCCGGACATCGGCCAGAGTTTTTTGCTGATCGATCCCGGCCCGCTGGCTGGGCCCGGCTTCGGCGCACGATTGGAAACCCTGCTGACCGCGATCAGCGATCAGCCCGGCACGCGCCTGCCCGGATTACGCCGTCGCGTTGAGCGCGAGCAGCGTATCACTGCAGGAATCGAAGTCGACGAAACGCTACTGGCGGAGATTCGGCGAAGAGCCGAATCTTGATGAACCTATAAAAAACAAGATGCGACTTGAACGGTTGCCTTGGCGATCCCTGGCAGGCAACGCGCACGACATAACAAACACTCAAGGAGGAGATCAGCTCATGCAAACTCAAACTTCCATAACGAAGATCGGCCTGTCGGCTGCCGCCATCATCGTCGCGGCTCTGGCTGGCGGCAACGCCTGGGCCGCCTCGGCCTCGAACTACCCGTCCAAGCCGGTGCACTACGTCATCCCGTTTGGTCCCGGCGGCGAATCGGATATCACCGCACGGCTGCAGCAACCGTTCTTCGAGAAGATGACCGGCCAGAACACGGTTATAGAATACAAATCTGGCGGCGGCGGCGCGGTCGGCTGGGCCCAGCTCAATTCCATGAAGGGCGACGGCTATACGATCATGGGCACCAACCTGCCGCATATCATCGTCAAGCCGCTGATGGGCAACGTCGGCTTCAAGACAGCAGACATCACCAACGTGTATATGTTCGAGTACACGCCGGATGCAATTGTCGTGCCCAAGGACAGTCCATTCAAGACCCTGGAAGACTTCATTACCTATGCCAAGAAAAATCCAGGCCGGCTGACCATGAGTGGCTCGGGTACCGGCACAGCCAACCAACTGGCCAACGTCCGCTTCGATAACCTCACCGGCACCACCACCACCTACATCCCGTTCAAGGGCACCGGTGCAGCCTATACCGCGCTGCGCGGCGGACAGGTCAAGGCCGAATGGGGCTACAGCACGGTGGCTGCCAATCATCCCGGCGAAGTGCGCCTGTTGGCGCTCGCTACCAAAAAGCGCATGGACATCTTTCCCAACGTACCAACGTTCAAGGAAAAAGGCCTGGACATGGTCGGCGGAACGTATCGAGGGATAGGCGTGCCCAAATCCACACCCGAGCCGATTCGACAGAAATTGTCGGATCTGATCGGCAAGATCAACGCCAACCCGAAATTCAAGCATGAGATGGACAAGCGCGGCTTCGTGCTGCTGAACGTGCCGTACGGCAAGATGGATGCGTTCATGAAGCAGAAAGAAGCGTATTACAAGCAACTCGCCAATAAAGCCGGTCTGACCAAGTAATCGTCGGTACGGCCCGGCTTCATGCCGGGCCGCTACGGCTCTCGCGAGAAACCATATGGCGCACTTCAACGAGCTTCTGGCAGCACTGACACCGCTCCACCTGCTGTTGATGGTGGTTGGCGTGGCTGCCGGCACCATACTAGGCGCAATCCCTGGACTGACGGCGACCATGGCAATCGCCGTGCTGGTGCCGCTGACGTTTTCCATGGACCCGGCTACAGCGCTGCTGTTGATGGGCGCGATCTATACCGGCGCGGTCTACGGCGGTGCCTATTCCGCCATTCTGCTGAACACGCCGGGCACGCCGTCGGCCATTGCCACGACGTTTGATGGCTTTCCCATGGCCAAGCGCGGCGACGGCGATCTGGCGATAACCATTGCCTGTCTGTCGAGCGTATTCGGTGGCCTGGTGGGCGCAGCCGTCTTGCTATTTCTGGCGCCGCCTCTAGCCAACGTCGCGTTGGCCTTCGGACCGGTCGAGTACTTCTGGCTGGCGATTTTCGGATTGACCCTGATCTCGGCGATTTCTTCCGGTCAGCTGCTCAAGGGCCTGATCGGCGCGTCCTTCGGCCTGCTCTTGTCTTGCGTCGGCGTGGCGCCTATCAGCGGCATGCCGCGATTCACCTTTGGTTCCACCACCCTGCTTGGCGGCATCGACGTGGTGTCAGGGTTGATCGGGCTGTATTGCATCCCGGTACTGATCGATCTGGTCGCAAGGCCCGAGCGCCATCTCGAGCTGCAGGAAGCCTCACGCGGATTCCGGCTTCCCGAGGCAATCCGGCTGTGTGTCTCCGGCATCGTCAACCTGATCCGCTCGTCGTTGATCGGCGCGTTCGTCGGCATTCTGCCCGGTGCCGGCGGCTCGATTTCTGGTCTGGTGTCCTACTCCGAGGCCCGGCGCGCATCCAAAACGCCAGAGCGCTTCGGCCAGGGCGAGCCGCGCGGCATACAGGCCAGCGAGTCCGCCAACAACGCCACCGTCGGCGGCGGCATGATACCGACACTGGTGCTGGGTATTCCCGGTACGCCGCCAGACGCGGTGATTCTCGGTGCACTGCTGGTCCAGGGAATTCAACCCGGCCCTGCGATGTTTTCGGGTAGCGGAACGATCGTCTATACGTTCATCTACGGTCTGTTTGTTGCCACGCTGCTGATGCTGCCGATCGGTCTGCTGATCGGCCGCTACGCCTTCAAGTCTATCGTGACTTTTCCCAAAGCCGTGCTGGTGCCAATCGTAGCGTTCATGACCATCATCGGCACCTTTGCCATCCGTAATTCGGTGTCAGACGTGATCGTGATGATCGTGCTCGGCGTGATCGGCTGGTTTCTCGACCGACTGGGCTTCAAGCCGTCGCCGATCGTACTTGGTCTGATTCTGGGGCCGATCGCCGAGCAAGGCTTTGTACAAGGGTGGATGATCGGCGGTGCTACCGGCGATCCGCTGTCGATTTTTCTGTCTGGGCCACTGGCAATCTGCATCGTGATCCTGATTCTGCTATCGCTGTTCTATCCGCTTGTGGCGGGCATGCTGCGGCGGCGCAATGCCGGAGGACCAAAGCATGGCTGATCGGGACAACGGCACGGGTAACAGCCAGGGGAACGGTCTGTCGAAAAGCGATACACGCGACGTGCGCGGCACGATCGGCGCGCTGATCTTCATCGTCATCGGCGCGATCGGCTGGTGGCAGATTCGCAATGCGCCCAGCCCTCAAGCCGTGATGTTCCCGCGCACTGTCATCGGCCTGATGGTGCTCTTCTGTCTGCTGGTGATCGTGCGCAACCTGCTCGGGCGGGCCACTCCTGAAGCCCGCCAGCCCATCGGCTCGATTGCGCGCCAGATCGGGCTGCTGGCCGCGATGGTACTGGCCACGCTCGCCATGCCGTATATCGGGTTCGTGATCGCGGCTCTTGCAGCCTACATCGCCATCATGGCGGTCGCCATGTACGAGCGCTGGACCCCGGCGCGGCGACTGCTCTATCCGCTCAGCGGCGTGGTTGTCGTGCTTGGTTTCTATTACATCTTTTTGCACATGTTTCAGGTGCCGCTGCCTGAGCCGGCCTGGTTCACATTGCCATTCTGATAGGTCAAACCTGTCTCGCGTATTATCGAAATCCGCGACGCGGTAGCGCCAATCGCTTCACCAATTCGCAACGCCGTCATCGATTTCTCACAGATGACCATCAGTCTGGTCGCCATCGTCACTGATGTTGTGCGCGACGGGGTTCCGGTCATCGGCTGCGGCTTTTATTCCAACGGGCGCTACGCCCAGCAGGGTATTCTGCGTAGCCGGTTGATTCCGCGCTTGCGGGCGGCCGAGCCAGACACGCTGCTCGACGACGCAGCCGGCTATCGCGTGGTCAAGAGGAAGATCGGCGGCACTGAATCCTACCCGGCCGTATTTCAGCCGTTTGGAGGCTTTGCCGACGATATTCCGATCGCCGACGGCCACACCTCGCTGCCCGACACGCCCGGCATCGGCATCGAGCGCACGGCCGACCTGTTCGCGGCACTACGCGCCCATCTGGAATTCGACTGACGCCGAGACAGGGCTGCAGCTGCAAACAGTCTTATGGAATCAATACCACCTTGGCAGCGGCGACGCGACCCTGGTCGAGTTCACCAAACATCCGGGCGCCCTCGGACAGCGGACGTGTTTCCACCCATTCCAGATCGCCGAGCGCTCCGTCGGCCAGCGCCGACAACGCAGCCTGAACGTCGGCCGGCGTATAGGTATAGCAGCCCAGCAGACTGATTTCGCCCAGGGTGAGTTTGCGGGCATCCAGCTCGCCGCCGGACTCCTGCAGGCCAATACTCAAGACAACGCCGCCGGGGCGCACAGCGGATATAGCCACGCGGCGCGTGACCGCCGAACCCACGGCATCAACCACCAGATCGAAGCGGTTGTCGGGCAACGTATTTTTACCCGGATCGTGCAGATTATCCATGCCGGACTTGGCAGCGGTTGCCTGGCGTAGTGGATTCGGCTCGGAGATCAGCGGATCACGTGCCCCGTACGAGCGCAGCAACAGTGCACTGATCAAACCGATCGCACCGCCGCCGATCACGGCTGTTCGTGCTTCGGCCAACGGCCGCGCCGCCGCACGGTTGGCCAGATTCAGGGCGTGCACCGCAGTGGCGGTCGGTTCAGCCAGCGCCGCATGGACAGGATTCATCTGCGACGGCAACACGAACAGATTGCGCTCGGGTATCGCGACATGCTCGGCGAACGCACCCGGCCGCGTCATGCCGATCATGGTCCGCTCGGGACACAGATTGAAACGCCCCTGCCCGCAGTATTCACACTGTCCGCAGCTGATCAACGGATTGATCGCCACGGGCTGTCCTGCATGGACGCCGGTTTGACATATTCCTGCCACTTCGTGGCCGAGCACCAGCGGCGGATTGCGCCGTGGGTCTTGCCCGTGGAAGGCGTGCATGTCCGAACCGCAGATTCCGGCTGCCTGCACGTCGACAATCACATCGCCAGCGTGTTGGCCGGGATCGTGAACGGGTGGGTCCTGATCCCGGTACTGCATTTCAAAAGGCGCGGTATAGACGAGCGCTTTCATTGCGGGTTCTCCGGCTATCTTGCGGTAAATCCACCGTCGACAAACATCGTCTGACCGGTGATGTAATCGGACGCACTGGCGGCGAGGAATATCGCAATGCCGTGCAAGTCTTCCAGACGCCCGTTGCGTCCAATCATTGTCTGCTCAGCGTTGCGCTGGGATTGTGCTGTGTCATCGAACACCGGCGCGGTCAGTTCGGTTGGAAAGAACCCCGGCGCGATGGCATTGCAGTTGATACCGTGCGGCGACCAGGCTTCGGCCATGGCACGCGTCATCTGCACCACGCCGCCCTTGGCGGTGCCGTAAGGCATGCCGTTGGGAAACGCACGCACCGATTGCAGCGACGCGATATTGATGATCCGACCCCAGCTACGGCGCTGCATTCCGCCGACCAGCGCCTGCGCGAGGACAAACGGCACCGTCAGATGGATATGCAGCGTCTGCTGCCAGGTGTTGAGGTCGATCTCGTCCACCGGCAGGCGCGGATTGATGCCGGCAGCGTTGACCAGAATATCGGGGGCTGCGTGCAGATCGGCACACCTTGCCGCGACCGACCGCAAGGCGTGTACATCGTTGAGATCGATGGCCAGCACGCTCGCTCTGGCGCCTGATTGCCGGATGCACTCGGCGGCCTCCTCCAGCCGATCGCGCCGCCGTGCGGCCAGGACCACATGCGCGCCGGCGCCAGCCAGAGCCATGGCCAGCTCGCGCCCAATGCCGGAGCTGGCGCCGGTTACCAGCGCCGATCGACCAGCCAGATCGAAAAGATCCTGGCTCATAGCGACGCATCAAGCTTGAAGGTCTCGCCCGGAAAATACTTGTGAAGCCTGATATCGCCGGTTCGGGCATGGCCTTCCATGCCTTCGCTGCGCGACAACCGAGCGGCCACCGCGGCGACATCGTGCGTAGCAGCCCGGTCCTGGCGCTGATAGGTGACCACCTTGATGAATTTATGCGCACTCAAACCGCCCGTGTAGCGCGCTGCGCCCTTGGTCGGCAGGATGTGGTTGGTGCCCGAGCATTTATCTCCAAAGGCGACCGTTGTCTCCTCGCCCAGAAACAACGAGCCATAATTATGTAGATTGTCCAGCCACCAATCCAGATCGGCTGCCTGGATTTCCAGATGCTCGGCCGCGTATTCATCGCTCACCTGGATGATCTCTTCACGCGTATCGCCTACCACGACCTCGCCGTAATCGCGCCACGCTGCTGTCGCTGCCTGGCGCTGCGTGTCCGGCAGCGCGTCGATGCAAGCGGGCATGCGCTCCATGACGCTTTTTGCCAGCGTTTCGGAAGTGGTGAACAACCAGGCCGGAGAATCCGGCCCGTGCTCAGCCTGGCCGGCCAGATCGGCTGCCACGATATCGGCATCTGCATGCTCGTCCGCGATGATCGCAATTTCCGTCGGGCCGGCGAACAGGTCGATGCCGACGCGTCCGTAAAGCAAGCGCTTCGCCTCGGCGACAAATCGATTGCCAGGACCAACCAGCATATCCGCCGGCTTGCCCGTGAACAGGCCAAAAGCCATGGCAGCCACCCCCTGGACGCCGCCTAGTGCCAGCACATGATCGGCACCGCCGACTTTCATGGCGTACAGAATGGCCGGGTGAACGCCGCCGTCGCGCGGCGGAGAGCAGGCGACCACGTTCTTCACGCCGGCGATCTTCGCCGTCGCCACACTCATCAACGCAGAAGCGATATGTGCATAGCGCCCACCCGGCACATAGCAGCCGACGGTCTGCATGGGGATCAGCCGCTGGCCAGCGAACAGCCCGGGGCTGATCTCGGACTCGAACTCGCGGATGCTGTCGCGCTGCTGACGCGCGAAGCCGCCGATGCGCTCGTAGGCAAAATGGATATCGTCACGCAGCTGCTGCGGCACGTGATCGGCGGCAGCGTCGATCTGGTCCTGCGGCACCACAATATCGCCCTCGAACTTGTCGAGTTCGCGCGTATAGGTGATCGCTGCTTGCTCTCTTTCGTTTTCCAGCTTTTCCAGCATCTCGAGGACGATGCTGCGGGTCTGGCTCTCGCCAGAGGATGAGGTATGCGAGGCTTTCTTCAGATAGCGAATGGTCATTGCTTGGACTCCGTTATGCAAGCGCTTACATTAATAATTGTATTAGTTCTTCAGAATAACTGAATCAATAAGTCAGAAAGCCCATAGCGATAGCTGCGGCACGAACGCAATCACCAGCAAGGCCAGCAGCATGGCAAACACGAACGGCGCGGCGTACCACGCGACGCTCATCACCGGCGTTCCTCGCAGGCTCGATACCACAAACAGATTCAGGCCGAACGGCGGCGTGATGAAGCCGACGCCGAGCGCGGTAATCATCACGATCGAGAAATGAATATCGTTCATACCGATGTTGCGCGCGAGCGGTAGCAGCAGCGGTGCCAGGATCACGATATTCGGGGTGGTCTCCATCACGCAGCCGGCTACGAGCAGGATGCCGATCATGATGAGGATCAGCACGGTTGGATTGTCGCTCAGACCGGTCATGCCGCTTACGAACGTCTGCGGTATATCGAGACTGGCCAGGGTCTGCGCCAACGGCAACGACATGGCGATGATCGGCAGGATGACGCCATTGACCTTTGCCGAACTCTCAAGAATGCGCGGCAGGTCGCGCAGATGCAGCGTACCCTGGCCAAAGCCGACGGCGATCGTGACGCTCACCGCAATCGCGGCTGCCTCGGTCGGCGTAAAGATACCCGAGTAGATTCCGCCCAGAATAATGAACGGAATCATCACCCCGTATCGAGCCGCCCAGAGGGCGCGCAGCCAGCGCCTGAGCGAGAACCTGTCGCTCGCATTCTCGTAGCCGTTGATACGGTTGAGCAGCACATTCGTGAAGAGGATAGTCACGAGCACGACTACCCCGGGCACCGCGGCCGCGAGAAACAATGTCGCCACCGACTGGCCCAGGATGAGCCCGATGATGATGTAGGAAATCGACGGCGGGATGAGCACTCCGGTACATGAGCCGGCTGCCACCAGCGCACAGGCCATGGCTTCCGGATAGCCACGCGCGACCAGCCGGTCCAGCGTTATCCGCCCGATCGCCGCGGTATCGGCTGCATCCGATCCAGAAATACAGGCAAAGAATCCTGCGCCCAGAACCGTGGCCGATCCAAGACCCGTGCGCGCACCGCCTACGGTCGCTTCGGCCAGATCCAGCAGTTTCGTCGACAACCCAGTGCGAACCAGCAGATCGCCGGTCAGGATGAACAGCGGAATCGCAATGAGTGCAAACGAATTGATGCCGTCGAAAAGGGCTTCGCCGAACAGCGACAGCGGCAGCACGCCGGTAAAGTAGAGCATAGCGCTGGCGCCCAGACCGATAACGACCCAGATCGGCACCGCCAGCAGCATCAGCACGACCATCGCGATCAGCGGCCCATAGAAGCCCCATCCCAGCGTAGCTGCCTGCTGTGCATACATGAGCGCGTTCATTCAGGCGCCCTTCCAGCGCGCGTTGCGCCATCGGGATCTCGGCTCATCAAGAGCCAGTAAAATGTTCCAATCATGGCTGCGTCACACTCCAATTGGCGTCTCTCAATCAAAAAGCTTGCTGCCTTCAAACGGCTCACGGCCCGTGCGCAGATCGGATACGTCACGAAGAATGGCTTGCAGCAATCGGAATATCATCATCCCGAACCCAAGCGGCACGGCAGCTAGAAACCAGACCCGACTGACCTGAAGCGCTTCAGCCACCGAGCCGAACTGCCACGATGTCTCTAGCGGCGACAGCGACCAGTAGACTGCAATGATCGCCAGCACAAGCGTCATGAGATCGCCAAAAATCAGCACGGTCGACTTGCCGCGCGGCGGCAGCCATTGCAGCACGGCATCTATACGAATATGGCTACGCTCGCGCACCGCGGCTGACGCCCCCACCCACGCCAGATAAATGAATAGAAACCGCGACGCTTCGCCACCCCATACAGACGAATCGGCCAACAGGAAGCGGCGAGCCACTTCGCTGGTCACGATCAGCACGATGGCGACGTAGAATACGAGCAGCAACCATCGCTCGCCGTTGCGGTCCAGCGCGCCAAGAACCGCTCGAAGCCTGGATTGCCGCCCAGCAAGCGCAGACTTGGCGGTCATACGTCGGCTACGTAGTAGGTGCCTTGCTTATGCGTGGCGGCGACGAACTCATCGAACTTGTCCAGCGAACCGGCGAGCTTCTTCTTGGTGTCGTCCCATGTCTTGAGCTGATGGCCACAGGATGCCTTCCACTGGGCCATCTCATGGTCGTTGGGCGTATAGAACTGCACACCGGCCTTCTGCAGCTCCTGCATGGCATAGGCTCGTGATGCCGGCACCTGAGCCAAATTCTGGCGGAATGTGATGTCACCGGCCTGCTCAATTCCCTGCTGAACATCGCCCGGAAGACTCTTGAACCATTTCAGATTGCAGGAATAGATCTGTGCATCGGGCACTGCCTCGTCGAACGTCACCCAGGACAAGACATCCTTGAATCCGAATACATAGAGGGCATTGACCGATGGATCGAGCGCGTCGGCAACGCCTTCCTTGATCGCCGCAGTCGTCTCGCCCCAGGCGATTGGCGTCGGATTGGCGCCCATCAATTTATAGACCTTCTGCAAAATCTCGGATCCCGGCACGCGAAACTTGATGCCGTGCATCTGGTCCGGCGTCTTGATCGGCCCATTACCGCCCTTGCGAAGGGCAATGACGCGCGGGTCGATGACCACGTACATCAGCGACTTGAAGCCGTGGCTTTCCAGCTTCGGATTGATTGTGTCCTGCCACGTCTTGGATGTGACCAGGTTCACGAACTGCTGACTGGCACCGCACCAATAGGGGAGGTTGATCAGATCCGCTTCCGGTGCGAACGGCGCAAAATTTGACAGGGAATGCTGGGCGCCCTGAATTGTGCCGCTCTGGACCTTGTTGACAAGCGCCGTGCCAGTACCGAGCTGGCCGCCAGGCGCAAGCTTCACGTAGACCTTGCCACGCGTCATGTTCTCGATATTGTCCTTCAGATTGAGCTGCATGATCGGGTAGCTGCGCGACGCACCGACGATATAGGCGGTCGCCAGATTCATCGTGTATTTGGCTGTTCTCTGCCGCTGCTGCTCCTCGCGGGAAACCGCGGCAAGTGCCGATGTCGACGTCAGTAGTCCGCCTGTAGCAGCAATGACAGCGGTGGTGAACCCGTAGCGGCCGGCGGCGGACAGAAATCGCCGCCTGTCGGGCGAGCCCAGGCCCTCGGTCAACTCTCTCGAATCCTTGCTGCGTCCCATGAGTGATCCTCCTGCTTTCGCGTTAGCGATTATTGTTTAGTGACTATCTAACGATCCGCGTCGGATCGGGAATCTGACGCGTCTTCCCGGCGTTCCGCGGCCAGCGCTGCCGCGACAAGAAAAATTGAAACCGCCATCAGCAACAGAAACTGTAGTGCGTTGTCTGGCAGCCATCGAGAAACGGCAGCCGGTAGTGTTCCGCCCAGCTTCCCCAGCAGGATGACAAGGACATACAGCCCAGCGCTGCACCAGAAGGCAATCAGCCAGGCCCTCTCCAGAATCGCTCGACCGGATCGCAAAAGCTGCATATCACCGCTCAATGAAAACGCTTACATTCAATATCCACAAACTCTCACGTTTTGTCAACCACGTTTTGGCCCTGACAGCGAAATATTTCTGCCAACAAACGCTCAAGGGGCTCATAAGATTATATAAATTATTGTTTTAAATATTTTATTTATTGATTTTTGTTATTCAGTACAACTTTCGGATGAGTGCGCAGACCGACTGACCTGCCACCAACGTCTAACTTGCTACACGCTCGGCAAATGACAGCGCTGCGCAAATGAGCCAAACTTCAGCAAATGACTGGCCCCCTTAAAGTGAAAGCCCCAAAACGTAGCCACCGCAACGCAAGCATTACCGATGTCGCACTACACGCCGGCGTCTCGACCGCGTCGGTTTCGCGCACCATTAATTCACCCGATATGGTGCGTCCGGAATCGCGCCGACGGATCGAAGCCGCCATAGAAGAGCTCGGTTATATTCCGTCCGGCGCCGCGCGCGCTCTGGCCACGCGTCAGAGTCGGGCCATCGGTGCCATCGTGCCTACGCTCGACAACGCCATATTCGCCAGCGGCATCAGTGCGCTTCAGCGCCGGCTGGCGCAAATAGGCTACACGCTGCTTGTGGCGGCGTCCGAATATGATCCGGATCAGGAAGTTCAGGAGGCGCACGCATTGCTCAGCCACGGCGTGCAAGGGCTGATGCTGGTCGGTGAAGCACACGCGCCAGCGTTGTATCGTCTGCTTGAGCGGTACCGGTTACCGTTCGTCAACTGCTGGACGTATCGCGCCGCGTCCGATCATCCCTGCATCGGATTCGACAACGAAGGTGCCGCACGCCGACTCACCGAATACCTCATCGACCTTGGCCATCGCGATATTGCAATGATCGCGGGTGTCAGCCAAGGCAACGATCGGGCCCAGGCCCGTATCAAAGGCGTACGGGCCGCGCTCGCTGCGATTGGCAGCGAATTGAAAGCGCAGCGATTAGTCGAGCAGCACTACGGCATCGCGGATGGCCGAAACGGCATGCGTGAGTTGCTGAGTCGCTGCGCGCAACCGCCGACCGCGGTGATCGGCGGCAACGATGTGCTGGCGATTGGCGCAATATTCGAATGCCAATCGCGCGGCCTGGCGGTTCCAGAAGCCATTTCGATTACCGGATTCGACGACCTGAGCATCAGCGCGCATCTTCAACCCGGCCTGACAACAGTCAACGTGCCATCGGCAGAAATGGGCACCAGGGCCGCAGATTTCCTCGTGAAACGCATCCACGGCGAGACGACGCTGCCCCATACAGAAGTTGAAACGACTCTGATCGTGCGGGGAACGACAAAATCTGCGGCTACGCGCGTGAAGCCATAAAAACAAAGAGTTGAAACTGTCTACGTGTTGCCGCGTGCCGGCAGAACCAGAGCGCTAAAAGAAATCCGTGGAAAGAGCCACGGCACAAAGGCGACGATCACTACTGCAAACAGCAGAACGCCGAAATATAAGGCCCGACTTTTCCAAGCGCCGGATCGGCCGGTGCCTTGCCGATCGCACATGCTGCATAAAACCTACGCCGAATGGCGGCGCGAACAGTCCCGCGCCCATGGCGAGCTATGAGGCCGCGCTAGGGCCTGTTGCCGTTTCGTGCGAGCGCCGCGTTGGAATCCTCAAATCGTCTCAGGCAAGGCGCGAGTCGCCGGGCGTGGCGGGCCACGATCAAGACTTGCAACGCCGCCTGAGGCCCTCGCGAATTTTTCAGGGAGGCCCAACCCTTCAGGACAAGGGCCCAACAAATCACGATTTGCGGCAATACAGCGTTGCAGCGCGCTTATGTAGAATGACTACACGGCCCTTGCTGCGCCTCGGCTTGCCGCAAAACAGCCCTTGGCGCGGCCTCGCACGAAACGGCAACAGGCCCTAGGCAGATTGCCCCGTATCGTTTTTGAGAGCGGCCACGGCTTTCTGCACCAGCGGATGCAACCCATCCCCCGGATAATTGATCAGCTGGGTACGAATCCGCGGCTCCCAGAATTTTCGAATATGGGTTTCTACCTCTTCTTCGGCGCGCTGCTGTGGGTAGACCTCGAAATAAGCAGCGATCTGATTCGCCTGATGCACCATCTTCTGGCTGTCCATTATCTACACCTGATCGTAAAGCATCGCATTGTCACTTGTCACCGCCGTCGAACCCGGCGGCGACCGTTTCCGACGATCGCACAGGCGCCGGCCCGGCATCGCCGATCCGCTGCTGGCGCTCACGCGTGGCAATGTAGCGCTTCTGCCAGTCCGACATGGTGTGCGACGGCGTGACTTCCACCGCCGTGACCTTGTATTCGGGGCATTCGGTCGCCCAGTCGGAGAACTCGGTGGTCACCACGTTGGCGGCTGTTTCCGGGAAGTGGAAGGTCGTATACACCACGCCTGGCGTCATCCGTTCGCTGATCTGCGCGCGGAGCGTAGTTTCGCCCATGCGAGAGGCGATCGCCACCAGCGTGCCGTCCTTGACGCCCCGGACCTCGGCATCAGACGGATGGATTTCCAGCAGATCCTCACCGTGCCACTGGCCATTCGCGGTTCGGCGTGTCTGCGCGCCGACGTTGTACTGCGACAGGATCCGGCCGGTCGTAAGCAACAGCGGAAACCGGCGATTGGCCCGTTCGTCGGTGGGCACGAACGGCGTGAGCATGAACTTGCCCTTGCCGCGCACAAACGTATCGACGTGCATGACAGGCGTGCCTTCAGGATGCTCTTCGTTGCATGGCCACTGGACGCTGCCCAATGCGTCGATCTTGTCGAAGCTCACACCGGCAAACGTCGGCGTGGTTCGGGCGATCTCATCCATGATCTCGCTGGCGTGCGCATAGTTCATCGGATAGCCGAGCGCCTGCGCCAGCAGCTGCGTGATCTCCCAGTCGGCATAACCGGCCGGCGCGGTCTGGATCTTGCGAACCCGGTTGATACGCCGCTCGGCGTTGGTGAACGTGCCGTCTTTTTCTAGGAAAGTCGAGCCTGGCAGGAAGACGTGGGCATAGCTGGCGGTTTCATTCAGGAAAATATCCTGGACGATGACACACTCCATCGCCTCCAGACCGGCAGCAATATGCTTGATGTTGGGATCCGACTGCAGGATATCCTCGCCCTGGATATAGAGCGCCTTGAACGTGCCTTCCGTGGCGGCGTCGATCATGTTCGGAATACGCAGCCCCGGCTCCACATCGAGCTTGACGTTCCATTCGTTCTCGTAGATATCGCGCACGCTGTCGATCGAGACATGGCGATAGCCTGGGAACTCGTGTGGGAACGAGCCCATGTCGCAGGAGCCCTGCACGTTGTTCTGCCCGCGCATCGGATTCAGGCCCACACCGGAGCGGCCGATGTTGCCGGTAGCCATGCACAGATTGGCCATGCCCATGACCATGGTTGAGCCCTGACTGTGCTCGGTGACGCCCAGGCCGTAATAGATACCGGCATTGCCGCCGGTGGCATACAGTCGCGCTGCTTCGCGCACGCTGGCCGCGGGTACGCCGGTGTACTGCTCGGTGGCTTCCGGGCTGTTTTCGTCGCGCAGGATGAACTCGCGCCAGCCTTCGTATTCCTCGATATCGCAGCGTTCCTCGACGAAAGTACGGTTTTCCAACCCTTCCTCGAGAATCGTATAAGCGATTGCGTTGATAAGCGCGACGTTGGTGCCCGGCTTGAGCTGCAGATGATAGTCGGCCTCGACGTGCGCCGAGCGCACGAGGTCGATGGCTCGCGGGTCGGCGACGATTAATCGCGCGCCGGCGCGCAGGCGACGCTTCATCTGTGACGCGAACACCGGATGGGCGTCGGTCGGGTTCGAGCCGATCACCAGCATGACGTCACAGTGTTCGACCGAGTCGAAATCCTGGGTGCCGGCCGAGGTACCGAAGGTGGAACTCATGCCGTAGCCGGTCGGCGAATGACAAACACGCGCACAGGTATCGACGTTGTTGGTACCGAACACGGCCCGTGCCATCTTCTGTACGAGATAGGTCTCTTCGTTGCTGCAACGCGACGACGTAATCGCGCCCAGCGCGCCGCGACCGTGTGTCTCTCGGATCTCGTTGATCCGCCCGGCGGCAAAACCAATGGCTTCGTCCCAGCTCACTTCGCGCCAGGCATCGGTAATACGCTCGCGAATCATTGGCGACGTGATGCGATCCGGGTGATGCGTATAGCCCCAGGCAAACCGGCCCTTCACGCAGGAATGGCCGTGATTGGCCTTGCCTTCTGTAGCCGGCACCATGCGCACGACCTGATCGCCCTTCAGCTCGGCGTTGAACGAGCAGCCGACGCCACAATAGGCACAGGTCGTCTTTTCGACGCGGTCCGGCAGGCCTTGCGCGGCAACATTTTTTTCAATGAGCGCCTCGGTCGGACAGGCCTGGACGCAGGCCCCGCAGGATACGCATTCCGACGACAGGAAATCGTTGCTGTCGGTCCCGGCGCTGATCATCGACGCGAAGCCGCGCCCGTCCACGGTCAACGCAAACGTGCCCTGCACTTCGTCGCAAGCCCGCACACAGCGGGAGCAGACAATACAGCGTGTGGCATCGAAGTCGAAATAAGGATTGGACGCGTCAATCGTCGCGTTCTGATGATTGCTGCCGCTCTTGCCGTAACGATTTTCAGTCACGCCGAGATCGTGCGCCAGAGCAAGCAGTTCATCGTCGCCGGCTTGATCCTGCTCGCCGGCGACCCGGCTGGTGCCTGCATGATCCGACAGATACAACTCGACCACGCCGCGCCGGATCTGGCCCAGTTTGTCCGAGGTGGTGCGTACCTGCATGCCTTCGGCGACCTCGGTCGTACAGGACGCCGGATAGCCCTTTCGGCCCTCGATTTCGACTAGGCAGACACGACAGGAACCATAGGGTTCGAGATTGTCCGAGGCACACAGCTTGGGCACGCTGATGCCGGATTCGAGCGCGGCCCGCATCACCGACGTGCCTTCGGGCACGGTGATAGACCGGCCGTCGATCTCGAGCGTGATCTGCGTATCGGATTCGCGCTTTGGCGTACCGCAGTCGATGGAATTGAGCGCTGCCATGATGAGCTCCTAGTGTCCTGTAACGTAAGTTTGCAACATAAAGTTCGTGTGATTTTTTTTGTCAGGCAAGGCGCGGCAACGAGTCATGGCTTTAGCCATGGCGAGGCGCCGCAACGCCGCATGGCGCGAAAAAGCGCCGAAATCGTTAAGCAAATTTGCGTTATAGGACACTACGTTGGCTTATTGGACTTCGGCGGGCTCGCGCGTGCCGAAGTCTTCGGAAAAATGATTCAGCGCGGACAGCACCGGGAACGGTGCCATGCCGCCATGCGCGCATAGCGATCCGTTGATCATCGTATCGCAGAGTTCACGGAGCAGATCGAGATTGCCCGCGCGATCATCATCGGCGACGATGCGATCTATGACTTCCTGGGCCCGCACCGAGCCGACGCGACAAGGCGTGCACTTGCCGCAGGATTCCAGATCGCAGAACTCCATCGCAAAACGTGCCTGCTGTGCCATATCGACCGTGTCGTCGAAGACCACCACGCCGCCGTGCCCGATCATGCTCTTCTTCTCTGCCATCTCCTCATAGCCAAGCGGCGTATCGAGATATGCCTGCGGCAGATAGGCGCCCAGCGGGCCGCCGACCTGGACCGCACGCACCGGCCGACCGCTGCGCGCGCCACCGCCGAGTGAGTTGATGACGTGATCCAGCGTGACACCAAACGGCATCTCGTAGAGCCCGGGACGCGCGACGTTGCCACAGAGTTGGACGGTCAGCGTGCCACGCGATTTGTTGATGCCAAAGCTGGCGTAATGCTCGGCACCCTGCGCCATGATCGCTGGCACACTACATAACGTGATGACGTTGTTGATCATCGTCGGCTGGCCGAGAAAACCCTGCACCGCAGGCAACGGCGGCTTGAAGCGCACCACGCCGCGCTTGCCTTCCAGAGACTCCAGCAGCGAGGTCTCCTCGCCGCAGATATACGCGCCGGCGCCCATACGCAGCTCGACGTCGAACGCCCGTCCAGAACCGAGGATGTCGTCGCCAAGCATCCCGACTTCATGCGCCACCTCGATTGCACGCTTGAGCGTGCGTTCGGCGTCGGGATATTCCGAACGCAGATAGATATAGCCGCGGGTCGCGCCGACCGCGACCGCCGCGATCGTCATGCCTTCGAGCAGCGTGAGCGGGTCACCTTCCATCATCATACGGTCGGCGTAGGTGCCCGAATCACCCTCGTCGGCGTTGCACACCACATACTTCGGCGTGGACGGCGTATCGTGCACGGTCTGCCACTTGATACCGGTCGGAAAGCCCGCGCCACCCCGACCGCGCAAGCCAGATGTCTTGACCGCGTCGACAATCGTCTGGCCATCCTGTTCGAGAGCCATACGCAATCCGGCCGAGCCGCCATGCGCTACGAAATCATCCCAATCGGTCGGGTCGATCACGCCGCAGCGTGCGAAAGTGAGTCGGCGCTGGCCCTGGCTGCGCAACAGTTCGTCGATGTCACCCACGTAGCGCGGATGCGCGGACGATGTACCGGCCTGTATTGCGGTTACAACCGACTCCACTTCGCTCGACGCCAGTGGACCGAATCCGATCCGATGACCGTCCTGTTCGACCTCGACCAGAGGCTCGAGCCAGTACAGGCCACGTGAACCAGTGCGCACCAGCGTGGCATCAGGAGCCACCCTGTCTAGTGCCGCCGCCGTCTCTGCCGCGCCAACCGAGACGGCTGCGCTGTCCTTCGATACATAATATTTCATGTCGGCACTCCGGTCCCGCCAGACACCAGTAGCGCGGTGACACGGGCAGCATCCATACGCCCCAATGTGCGCCCATCCAGTTGAACCGACGGCGCACAAGCACAGTTGCCCAGGCAATACACGGCCTCAACGCCGACATCGCCGCGCGCCTCGACGGTCGATGCCGCCGACCAGACCTCGCGCCCGCCTACTGCCTGGCAGGCTTCGGCACGGCAGACCTTGAGCACGTGCGTGGCATGGGGCTTGCGATGAAAGTCATGATAAAAAGTCACGACGCCGAACACCTCGGCGCGCGACAAATTGAGTTCGTCGGCAATCACCTCGATTGCTGCGTCCGATACGTGCCCGGCGCTTTTCTGAATCGCATGCAGGATCGGTAACAGCGGGCCTTGCCTGTCGGCATACGCCGCACAGATCTGGCGCACCGCCGCTTCGGCGTCGATAGATTCGTTCGTCATCACTCAATATCCAGTTTGCACGGACGCTATTAAGGTCATCCGATTGTATTGCCCGCAACCAATTAGTACCGCGATCGAGATACGCATCGAAATACACCCTTTGGATAAGACGAAAGACGTATCGCTTGTCCTGGGGCCCGTTGCCGTCTCATGCGCCGCCCCAGATATGCATTCCGCGCAGATAAAGACCGTCAAGGTTTTCTGTTTCGTATCTAATCTGCGCGTATCTGCGTCAATCTGCGGATAAATAGTTTGTATTCTGAATTACCGCGTCTACCGACGAGCCGCTGACTCTAATCCCGAGGCTCGTCGTCTCCGCTCTTTTCACCGGCTGTCTTCTGCTCCGCCGAATAGGCTTTCACGCCTTCCAGTACGGGTGCCAGCGCGCTCCATAGCTCCTTGTCGTGCAGCAGCTTGAATACGCCGGTCACGCCCGGTGGATTGTAGTTGCTGTTGTGTCGGCCTTCGGCGGTTGCGCGTGCCTTGTCGACGCCGGTATTGGCCGCGGCAAAGGCCTGCTCGAGCCGGTCGGGATCAATCTTGCCTAGCTGCTGCGCGACGACGAGCAGATTGCGCATGCCGGCCTGGCCCTGGGGCGTATTGATGCCGTCGAGGGCAATCTGGGATACCTGCGGCATCGCCCCCACGAAATCCTTTATCCAGCGCATCAGGCCCGATTCATAGACCTGATCCAGCAAGCCGTTGATTTCGGCAATCCGACCTTCGAGCTGTTCGAGTTCGTCTTGGGTTTCCGGGCGAAAGCGCTTGGCTTGCTCGGGGCGGAAATGAATCTGTTCTGCCATGGTTTGTTTCCTCGAAAACGGGCCGCATCGACCTATAGACCACTGCCCGTCGGCCGAATTTTCGGCGGGCGCTTGTAATCGTCGCGCTCCCATTTCTGATCGACCTGCACGCCGCTGGTGGGATGGCGCTTCTTGTGACGCTGGTTATTGGGCTTGAGTGGCGGCTTGCCGTGATCCTGGAGCACTTCCATATTGACCGCCAGCTCCTTGTAGGCCGGAGTATCGGTATCCTTGTCGGCGTTGAAGCTGGTGAGCACGTTGATGGCTTCGATGTTCTTCTTGCCATGCATGGGCATATAGAGCTGTTTGCCGAAAACGCGATCGGTCACCTGCGCCGACGCCCTGATCGCCCCACGGCGCGACTTCAGCCGAACCACCGTGCCGGATTCGATGCCACGCTCGGCGGCCAGCTCCTCGGAGACCTCCACGAAGCTACCCGGAATCTTGAACACGATGCCCGGCGTCTCGTCGGTCATGTTGCCTTCGTGGAAATGCTCCAGCAGGCGACCGTTGTTCAGATGCAGGTCGTATTCGTCGTCGACCTGATCGGTGGGCTCGGTCCAGTCCACCGGATGGAATCTGGCCTTGCTGTCGTCGAAGTGGAAGCTGAGATCGGCACCCTCCTGATAAAGATTGGCCACCCCCAGACCGTCAGCCGCGACCGGCCACTGCTGCGAATTGAAGCCTTCAAGACGATCGTAGTGCACACCGGCAAACATGTCGGACAGACCCGCTGCCTCGTGCATGATCTCGCTGGGATGGCTGTAGCCCCAGTCGTGGCCCATGTGCGCAGCCAGCTCGGTGAGGATCTTCCAGTCCGGCTTGGAGTTGCCCAACGGCGGGAAGACTTCGTAGATGCGCTGGATACGGCGCTCGGTGCTGGTGAAGGTACCGTCCTTCTCGACCGACGGGCTACCCGGCAGGACCACGTCGGCATACTCACAGGTACGCGAGAAGAACATGTCCTGCACGACGAAGAAATCGAGCTTCTCGAAAGCCGACTGCACATTCTGGGCGTCCGAATCCACAATGCCCATGTCCTCACCTACCACGTACAGCGACTTGAGCTCGCCGTCGTGGATATCGTGCACCATCTGGTGGTTGTTGCGGCCCTCGTTGGTCGACAGGGTCACGCCCCAGGCTTTCTCATAGCGCGCGCGTGCGTTATCGTCCGAGACGAAGTCGTAGCCAGGCAGACGCTCGGGCATGTTGCCGAAGTCGGACGCGCCCTGAACATTGTTGTGGCCGCGCATCGGATAGCCGCCGGTGCCGCTGCGGCCCATGTTGCCGGAAACCAGCAGCAGGTTGCAGAGCGCGGTCGCGGTATCCGAGCCCATCGTGTGCTGGGTAACGCCCATCGCCCAGATGCCGCAGATGGTCTTGGCTGCAACCACCATGTCGGCTACCTTCTGCAGTTCCTCTCGCGTCAGGCCGCTACGCTCGATGGCGAACTCGAAGGTGAACGGCTCGAGTGATTTGTAGAAGTCCTCGAAGCCGTTGACGTACTTGTCGACAAACTGTTTGTCGTGCAGATCGTTGTCGATCAGGTACTTCGAGATCGTGTTCATCCAGATCAGATCGGTCGCCGGCGACGGCTTGATGAACAGATCGGCGCGTTCGGCCAGCTCGTTCCGACGCAGATCGGCAACGATGTGTTTCTGGCCGTGCAACTTGGCGGCGCGCTTGAAGCGGGTGGCAATCACTGGATGGCTTTCTGCGGTGTTGGCGCCGACCACGATCAGCAGTTCGGCTGCTTCCATATCCGCAATCGAGCCGGTATCCGCACCGTAGCCGACGGTACGCCACAGGCCCTCGGTCGCCGGCGCCTGACAGTAACGCGAGCAGTTGTCGATATTGTTGGTGCCCATCACCGCGCGCGCGAACTTCTGCATCAGATAGCCTTCCTCGTTGGTGCATTTCGAGGAAGCGATATAAGCGAGCGCATCCGGGCCGTGGGCGTCACGGATCTCGTTGAAGCGCCGCGCAATGAGCGCGTAGGCCTCTTCCCAGGAGGCTTCGCGGAACGCACCGTTCTCGCGGATCAGCGGCTGGGTCAGGCGATGTTCGCTGTTGATATGACCCCAGCCGAATTTGCCCTTGATACAGGTTGAGATACCGTTGGCCGGCGCTTCTGGCTGCGGCTGGACCTTGAGCAGCTCGCGGCCCTTGGTCCACATCTCGAAAGAACAACCGACGCCGCAGTAGGTACAGACCGTCTTGGTGCGCTTGAGCTCGGTCTCGCGCATGGCGGCATCGACTTCCGACACCGCGAATATCGGCCCGTAACCGGTGGTGTGCTCGGCGGTCTTGACCAGATCGATAGCCGAACGGCC
>JAQIBT010000143.1 GCA_027858915.1 Salinisphaera sp. | reverse complement strand
CAACCCTTCGGGACAAGGGCTGTTTTGCGGCAATACAGCGTTGCAGCGCGCTGGCGTAGAATGACTACGCGGCACTTGCTGGCGCCTCGTCTTGCCGAAAAACAGCCCTTGGCGCGGTCACCACGCGATGCACGCGCAGACGCGATATAGCCGGGTCCCAGCCGATCTCGACGAAATGCGCACCGAACGAGCGGAAGGAATATTTGTCCTTCCGAATGTCTCTGCGCCCTTGTCGTAGGCTTCCAGCAGATGGATGCTCGAGAACGGCAGGTTCTTGCTGGCATCCTGGTCGGTGTAGTTTAACTCGACCGGGTCCATGTTCAGCTTTTCGGTCATCTCGTCGACGGCCGACTCCAGCGCAAACAGGCCCGGCGTGGCGCCCGGCCCACGCATCGAGGTCGGCGTGCCCTGATTTACCTGGATGGTCGACTGGGTGACGCGCAGTTTGTCGCAGTTGTACAGGCTCTTGGTGCAGGAGCGACAGTTTTCGACGTAGGTATTCACGAAGGACGTCGTATTGATCGAATCGTGGCTGATCGATACGAACCTGCCGTCGGCGTCGGTTGCCAGCCGGATATTCTGCCGGGTCTGTGGTCGATGGCAGGCGGTGGTGAACATCTGATGCCGGGGCACCACCAACTGCACCGGACGCGCCAGCTCGCGTGACGCGGCAGCAGCGCATACCGCATGCGGCCAGATCCACAGTTTGCTGCCGAAGCCCGAGCCGATATAAGGCGCACGCACCTCGACGCGGTCCGGCGAGATACCGAACACCGCCGCCATCGTGTTCCTGGCGAAGATCACGCCCTGGCTGGCCTCGTAGAACGTCAGCTGCCCGTTGTTCCAGTGTGCTGTCGTCGCATGCATCTCAATCGGATTATGCGTTTCCACTGGGGTCGCATAGGTGGCCTCGAACTGGTGTGCCGCCGACTCGAACGCGCTGTCCGGATCGCCGCGCACGCTTTTCGCGCTCCTGGCCGGTTTGGCCCTGGCGTGCTTCAAGCCTTGTTCGAGGCTGCTCACCGCCTTGCTCGGCGTATATTTCACGTCCACGTAATACGCTGCGTTGCGCGCGTTCTCGAACGTATCGGCGACCACGAGTGCCACGAACTGGCCACCGTAATAGATTGTATTGTCCTCGACGGGCAGACGTGTTTCGTCGACCTTGTTCTGCTGCATAAAGCTCGACGGCGTGCGATACAACGAGGGGAAGTGGTCGTGGTGATAGCTATCGATCACGCCGGGCTCTGCCTGGCCTTTGCGACATCGATACCGGCAATCCTGCCGGCTGCAATTGTGCTGAACACGCCGTAGCCGTAGGCCAGATTGGGCAGAAAGTGATCCGCTGCATACGGCGCGGCACCAGAAAGCTTGGCCGGGCCGTCGATGCGCGGCAGGGCCGCGCCGATCATAGTCTTACTCATGAGTGATGGCTTCGTACGCTTACGCGGTGACAGTCGTGAGACTGCGGACGATGGCCTGCTGGCCCAGCGGAATCTTGAATGCGTTGTGGGTCTGCGGCTTGGCGTTCGCAAACGCGATCTTTGCGGCCGTCTCGAAAGTCGCCTGCGAGGCTGGCTTGCCGATCAACGCCTGTTCGGCTTCCTGTGCCCGCCAGTGCTTGGTACCCACACCGCCGAGGGCGACATCGCGAATCACGCCGCCGTCGGTGGTCACAATCACGCCGCTGGATGCCAGTGCGAACTGGTAGGAAGCACGACCTCGCAGTTTGAGATAGTGCGAACTGTTGTTCTTGATCGGTGCATCGAGCGTGACATGCGTGATCAGCTCATCTGCGGCCAGCGCAGGCTCTTTCCACGGCGTGTCGCCCGAATCGCGTCCAGCAGGATCACATTGGGGCTACGTCGATTTGTTTTTTCTGGCCGTTGATCGTGAAGCTGACACGGGTCTTGCCCTTGCGCGGCGCCTGGTCGCGGGCCTCGGTTACCGCTGGCGTTTCGTCAGCGAAAGCGGTGCCAAGGCCAGTTGCGCTCGTGGCGGCTGCGATGCTGGACAGCCCTACACTCTTATAATAAAGCGTCGATGCGACTCGGAGTGACCGTCGCGCGCATGCGACGCGGGCGACGTCTGCTCGTTGCGCAGGTCGTTGCTGTCGTCTTTCATATCCTCAATCTCCTTGATGCGCCATGTCGCCGCCGTCCGATCGCCCGGAACCTGTCGGACGAAATCGTGATTGTTTACGACGGCAACCTGACTGGATATTGACGCCGGCACCAGATCGAGCGTGATACGCGTCGGCGCTGCTCCAAAAAACGCGCTGGAAAATAGCGAGTGAAGTCTGACATTTTATTTCCGAATCAATGACAACATGCTGCCTGGACTGGACTAAAGATGTGTCGGAATCCGGTGCGTACGCCAGCGCCAGATGAGAGTGCGTCGCATCTGTCGTGTATCGATGTCCTGCACGCAGCTGGCCGGCCCTTGAATAAAAACACAACGGCTGGCCGGGACAGCCTTGATCACGGATTGAGCGCCCGTGCAGCCCAGCAGCCGGGCGTTATCCAGCAGGGCCCGTCGCAGACGAACCGGATGGCCGGGCCGGGCGTTGTGCACCGCTCGCACGACATCCGTCAAAGGCGTCATGGCTCGGTTTATCCGGTGTAGCAGACGTTGGTCGACGCCTGGCATATCGGCCAGATGGATATTGATAGCGCTGGCAAGCCGCGGCATGGCGCGCAGACCGACCGCGAGTGATTGACCCATGCCTTTATCCGGATGAGGATTGCGACAGATGATTACCCGGGATCCCAGCAGTCCGTGCTGTGCGAGGACACGCAGAAGCGCTCTTGGTTGGCGTCCCAGCACCAGGACGATCGGGCCAGTTGTTGCCAGTCGAATAGCGCTTAGTGTCTGCGCAATCAACGGCATGCCAGCCACCGGCTGCAAGAGCTTGTCGGCGGCTCCAAAACGCATCGACTGACCCGCTGCCAGCACGATGGTGGCGTTCTTCACGCGGTGCTCAAGCGTATCGGCACCGGATCGATCGGTCGAGTCGCCGTGATTCCAGCCAGAATAGAGAGTGCGATCTCGCGCGGGTTGCGTGCGCCAATATCCAGGCCGGCGGGCGTATCCAGGCGCTCGAGGGCAGAGGCGTCAAAACCGGCATCGGTCAGATAATCGAGACGTTCTCTCGTCTTACCCTGGCTGCCGAGCGCGCCTACCCGGAAAGCCGCCGAGCGCAGGCCTTGTTCCAGGATTCGATGGTCATCGTCCATGTCGTGGGTCAGCGCATACAGTGCGGTCCAGCGATCCAGTGGCAGATCCGGCAGAGCCGCATTCAGGGGGCGCGTGTCGTAGTGGAACAGCGGCGTACTGGGCGGCGCGCTGCTCGGGCCGTAAGGCCGAACCAGGCCGACCTGCAACCCGAACAGACCGGCCAGATGGCAGAGGGCCAGGGTGACCGGATCGTTGCCAACGGCGATCAATCGACAGGGCGGCAGATAAGTTTGACGGAAACCGTTCTCTGGGACCGGCGTATCGACATCGGCCGTTGTCACGCAATGCCTGCCGTCGGCCATATCGATATCGACAATCGCGGCACGACGCGCTGTGCGAGCCTGCTGGAGCGCAGCAACAAAATCGGTGAGGTCGGGTACCGCCCGCACATAGATACCAATACGGCCGCCGCAGGTAAGTTGCACATCCAGCACCGGGCTGCCGGCACCGTAGTCGAGCAGGCGAGGCCTGCCAGACGCCAGTACCTGTCTCGCCTCGGCTGCCACGGCGCCTTCGACGCAGCCACCCGACACATAGCCGGCAACACAGCCACTCGCCGTGATGGCCATCTCGCTGCCCAGTGGTCGTGGCGATGAGCCCACGATGTCGACCAGCGTGGCAAGGGCTACGACCTCGCCGGCGGCACTCCAGCGCGCCAGCGTGGGCAGAAGATCGTCAATCAGTCCATACGTAGGCCACGCAGGCCAATCATCGAGATGGGCGTCAATATCGCTCAAATGTGCTCCGGGCAGAAAGGATCGCGTGCAACTGAGTAGCTGATACCGACGGCTGCTCTTTTCAATCCTTGCGATCCCAGCGGTTGGCGGCCACGTACTGCGTCACCGCATCGATTGCCTGTTCGACGTCGCGCCAATGGTCGAAAATGGCATCGGCGCCCAGTGAATCGGCGTTGTTGCATGCGTAGCCAAAGCGAGCCAGCAGAACCGGTAGCCCAGCGGCATGGCCTGCCTCGCGATCGACGGGCATATCGCCAATATACAGGGCATCAACCGGCCGGCAACCAAGCGTGTGCAGACAGGCCAGAATGCCGTCGGGTGCAGGCTTGAGCGGGTAGCGACCGCCGCCTATGAATGTATCGATATATTGGCTCAGGCCGAGTGTGTCGATGACTTGCCCGGCAATATCGTGTGGCTTGTTGGTGCAAATCGCGAGCCGGATGCTGCGTTCCTGCAGACGCGCGAGCGCGCCGACTGCCCCGGCGAACAACTGTGTATGGCGACAAGGCGTCTGGGCATAGTGCTCGGAGAATCTCTGTGTGAGCGCGTCGAGGCTCGTGTCGTCGGCTTCGATGCCGATACTCGCCAGAGCCCGCTCAATCAGTTTGCGAGAACCGTCGCCGATCCATGCGCGGACACGATCGGCATCGATAGACAAAGAGTAAGCGGTGAGCGCCTGCTCGGCGGCAGCTGCGATATCCGGCGCGCTGTCGATCAGCGTGCCGTCGAGATCGAACACGATGGCTTGCGGCCAGGGTGATGTTTCTGAGACCAAATCGGACATATATCGTGATGGCTTTCAAAACAGTCAGCTACTTTACATCGAGCCTAGTGTCACGTCACGCATGATATGTCGCATGTAATGAGTTAAGATTTTTTTGTCGATTCGACGGCAGGGAGGCTTTTCTCGTGAACAAATACAAGGTGACGCTGGAGTCGGAAGAAAGACAAGAACTGCAAGCGATTACACGCAAGGGGTCACATCAATCGCTCAAGGTGGTTAACGCGTTGGTTTTGCTGAACTGTGACCAAGGCCCGTTCAATCCCGATCGCAGGAAAGGTGAGGACGTAGCGGATATCTTGCGCATTAGCCTGCGTCGGATTGACCGAGTCAAAAAACGCTTTGTGGAAGACGGGTTGGATGTCGCCCTGGGTTCACGACAAGGACGCCGGTCTTATCAGCGTAAAGCCGATGGGGCATTCGAGGCGCGCTTGATCGCGCTGAGTTGCAGCGAACCGCCGGCGGGATACTCTCAATGGTCACTGCGACTGCTCGCAGACCGATCTGTTGAGCTGGCCTACATAGACAGCGTGTCTTATGAAACCGTCCGCCGGATTCTAAAAAAAACGAAATCAAACCTTGGCGGCATATCGGGTGGGTAATTCCGCCCCAAGGCAATGCCGAGTTTGTCGCCGCGATGGAGCGGGTGCTGGATGTCTATCAAAGGCCATACGATGAGCGCTTGCCGGTGGTGTGCATGGATGAAACACCCCGGCAATTGATCCGCGAAACCCGCTCGCCATGACTATGAATATGAACGGTGCGGGACATGCCATGTGTTCATGGCGACTGAATCACTGGCCGGGCGGCGGATCACCCAAGTCACGGACCGCAGGACTCAAACCGATTGGGCGTATTTTGTCGAGGAGATCGCTCAACGCTATGTCAGCGCCGACAAGATCACTCTGATCATGGACAACCTCAATACGCACAGCGCCGGCGCACTGTATCTAGCCTTCGCGCCGGCGCGTGCCAAAGCGCTATGGGACCGCTTTGAGTTTGTCTACACGCCCAAACACGGCAGCTGGCTCAACGTTGCAGAGATCGAGCTGAACGTGATGATCCGACAATGTCTGTCGCGACGGATCAATCACATCGACGAGTTACGCCACCAAGTCGCGGCCTGGCAAGCTCAGCGTGTTCTATTCGCGCGGCGACGGCGTCGCCAGGGACCTGGTCCAATCCTATGCCTGGTCGCAATTGGCAGCCAAGTGGGGTGATGCTATCGCGATCAGGAAGGGCGACGCCTGTCGTCGCGTCTTGTCGCCGGAAACAGGCTCGCGATATACAAAATTTTATTGTGTAGCGTCGTTGTCTGCCCGCGTCTGCCCGCGTCTGCCCGCGATTCTCATCCTGCGGGTGCCAACTTATGCCTGGTTGCCAGCGAACACACATGAATCGCCCGGGCCTTCCCGCGTACCGATACGTGTCGAGTCATCGGTCGCATGTTCGGCCTGGAGCGTACTATGCTCAATCTTGAAGTCATCGTGCAGCATCTTTTGTACGGCGCGCCGGATCGCATGGCAATCGGCGTTTGTGCCGACCAGAATATCGCCCGAGAGGCAGGCCATGCCCGAGGTGACTTCCCAGACGTGCAGATCATCGACGCCCAGGACGCCCGGTACATCGCGGATCGCCGCATCCAATGTTTCCGGATGCAGGCCGGCGGGAGCGGCCTCGAGGAAAATGCGTCCGGATTCGCGCACGAGTCCGATGCCGGCCTTGAGCATCAGCCCGGCTACGATCAGGGCGGCCACTGCGTCCAGCCGATACCAGCCGGTCCACCAGATGGCAAAGCCGGCAATCGCAGTCGCAATAAAAGCGTAGAGGTCAGTCAGGATATGCTGAAAACTGCCTTCTACGTTGAGGCTTTCGCGATTGGCCTTGCTCAGAGCCCAGGTCGCGCCGAGATTGAACACGATACCTACAAGCGCCACGATCCCGACAAATAGCCCGTCGACCTGCGGCGGTTCAACCAGCCGCATGACGCCCTCGATGACAAACCAGACCGACAACAGCAGCAGGGTGATGCCGTTGGCTTGTGCGCTCAGGATTTCAGACCGCTTTAGCCCAAATGTGTACCGTCCGCTGGCCGGGCGGCTCGCCAGGCGCATTGCTACCAGCGCCAGCCCGATCGCGCCCGCGTCGGTGAGCATATGGCCGGCGTCTGCGATCAACGCCAGCGAATTGACGATAATACCCACCACGACCTCGACCGCCATGAAGGCAACCAACAAACCGAGGGCGGTATACAGATAGCGTCGATCCGCATCGGCGGAAATGGCATGGCTGTGATCGTGATGGCCATGTCCTTGGTCGTGATGACTATGATCATGACTCATAAAAAGCTCCGTTTTCGCTGCGCTCGAACGACCGACATGCCTAGTGGTCGGTCACTGGATGAATTTATCAATGTGACAATTGAATATATGTTTGTATATCGGCGTTACACAATTGCTGACTTGGCCAACAAGGAAAAGGTCGCCGACGCCTTATTCGTTAACAGGTAAGGTAGCCGGCTCCGAAAAGCTGGTGCGTGCATCACGCAAGACACCTATCGATGAATGCAGGAATAGCGCTGCGATAATCGTACCCACTGCAACGTCGGGCCATACGCTGTTCGTGAACGCGACTAGAGCTGCGGCGATCAACACGCCACCGTTCGCGAACAGATCGTTGCGCGAACAAATCCAGGAGGAACGCATATTCACGTCGTCGCCGCGGTGGCGTGTGAGAAGTACAAGACAGGCCACGTTCGCGACGAGCGCAATCACGCCGACGATCGCCATGATGGTTGGCTCGGGCGTCTGTCCCGCGACGGCTTTGGTCGCCGCTTCACCGAGTACGAGCAATCCGAAGGCCAGCATGATCGCGCCTTTGAATCCCGCTGATAGCGCCTTCCAGCGCATGCTTTTCGCAACCACGAACAGGCTCAGCCCATAGACCATGGCATCGCCAAGCATGTCGAGCGAATCTCCCATGAGCGCTGTTGACGAGGCCAGCCAGCCGGCGGTGAACTCGAACAGGAACATAACGGTGTTGATCGCAAGCACGGCCCAGAGCATGCGGGCCTGCTGATTGCGCATCTGTTGAAGATGGACATCATTTTCACTGCAACAACCAGCCATGACTTTCTCCGATATCAGTTGACCGGAGCAGCATGAACGTTAAAGTCAGTTGAAGGTCAACTGAAGGAAAAGCAATGTTCACGATAGCGGACGCAGCGCGGCGAGCCGGATGTCCGGCCTCCACGATCCGGTATTACGAGCGAGTGGGATTGTTGCCGCCCGCGCAACGCGGCAACAACGGCTATCGCTACTACCAGTCAGCGGATATCGAGCGCCTGGTATTCGTTAATCGTGCACGCGAGCTTGGGTTCTCCATTGCGTCGGTCGTCGACTTGCTGCGTCTGGCAGACCACCCGCTGCAGCCTTGTGAAGCCGTGGATACGCTGCTCGCGAATCAGCTTGATTCGGTGGCAGGCCGTATTCGGCAGCTGTGTGAGCTAGAAGCTCGCTTGCGACGCCTGCAAGCAGCCTGTGGCGGTCATCACCAGATGCAGGATTGCGGCATTCTTGCGGCACTTTCGGAACCCGACAGTCTCTGAGGAGATGTGATCTGAATCTCCGGGCCAGGGGCTGATTGTGCGCGCTGACGGCGGGCGGTTGGTTGCTGGCATTCTCGGCCGCTGTCTGCCCTGCCGTATCGATGGATCCGAGAAGAATGTGGATATGCAGTCACTCAGCTACGGCGCGCACGAATGTCACCAATCATCGAGCCTACGGAGCGATTCGTAGTGAAGAGTGGATCGTAATGAGCCTGCATCCAGCGTCCCAGATCACTGGATGACGCTGCTGGTGTGCCGTCGTTCATCAGCCGTGCCAGAGCGTCGATGTGCTCGCCGCCGCCAGCTGCTGCCTCACGGCGGATTTCCGGCATCTGCGAACGCATATAGGCTCTGGTTTCCGCGCTCGCGCTGCGGGACGAATCGCCGGCCGACGCATTGGTGCTGCTGCGGCTGCTGACCGATACGCCGTGCGTAATGGTATGAGCGGCATCGGCCGCGGTATTGGTGGTGCTAGTGAAAGCCGCACATCCAGACAGCGCCAGGAGGGTGCACGCAGATAGCGGCAAGAGATTGAGACAATTTTTCATGCGGATACCTGTATAAGACATGGAAGCCCGGACCCGAGCGCTGTCGGACTCAAGCGATCGTATCTCGCTGGCGCAGTAGATTGGCCTTGAGTCCAACAGCCCCTTGGGACTGAATCGATTGTGCAGGTCTTGTTGACGTCTCCCAACGCGATAGCCGGTTCGCCGGGCTGCAATGCGCTGTCGAGGATGTTGAAAAAGGCCGGCCCGTCGTCCTGGGCCGGCGTTATCTAACGCGGTTGTAAATCGCGCACTGATTGTCGGCTATTCCGTTTCGTCCATCAGCTTGTCCAGCATGACAGGCAGATCGCGGACTCGTTTGCCGGTGGCATGATAGACCGCATTGGCCACCGCGGCCTGCATGCCGGTGAGTCCGATTTCGCCGATGCCGCGGGCGCCGAACTCGTTGAGTTCGTAGTCCGGATGATCCAGCAGGATCACGTCGAGCTGCGGCATGTCGGCGTTTACGGGCACCAGATATTCCGCGTAGTTGTTGTTGACCGGCCGCGCGTTGCGTTCATCGTATTCGGTGGCCTCGAACAACGCAGAACTCATCCCCATGACAATCGCGCCTTCGACCTGATTACGGGCAGATTTCTGGTTGATGATCTGGCCGGCATCGATGGCACTGACTACGCGGGTGACCTTGAGCTGGGCGATAGCCGGTTCCCAGGTGATCTCTACAAAGTGCGTGCCGAAGGAACCGAAGGAGTAACCAGAGTCCGGCGCGCCGCCGGTATGCGCTTCGCCGGTTGCGCTGGCCAGTTGCTGCGGCTTGAGAATATCAGCTATGGACACTGCCTTACCGTGGCCGTCCTTGACCATTCCTTTTTCATAAACGAAATCGTTGGGATCGGCGTCGGCCAACGGCGAGCCCGCTTTACCGGCATATTCCTTGATCTTGTCGATGGCGGCGCGTGCAGCCTCCGCCACGGCAGGCAGCAGGGATGCCGTGGCCCATGAGCCGCCCGAGATCGGGCCGTGTGGGAACGTCGAATCGCCGAGCTTGATGTCGATTCGATCGAGCGGTAGGTCTAGTTCGGCGCTGGCGATCTGTGCCAGCACGGTATAGGTCCCGGTGCCGATATCCTGGCTGGCGCAATGCACGGACGCGCTGCCGTCGTCGTGCAGCGTCACGCGCGCATCGCAGGGATTGCGCATGGCATCCCAGTTGCAGGCTGCCATGCCCCAGCCGATGATCTTGTCGCCGTCGCGCATCGAGCCCACTCCCGGCGTGCGCCGGCTCCACCCGAAGGATTCCGCCGCGCGGTCGTAGCATTCCAGCAGATGATTGCTGGAATAGGGCAGGTCTGCCCCCGGATCACGGTCGGTGAAGTTCTTGCGACGCAATTCGAGTGGATCCATGCCGAGTTTTACGGCCAGTTCGTCCATCGCCGACTCCAGCGCGAACAGCCCGACGCCGGCGCCTGGGGCGCGCATGGCGGTCGGCGTGCCGCGATCGGTGATCGAGGTAGCATGGCTGATGCGCAGGTTGTCGCATTTGTACAGCCCTTCGGTGGAACCGGCGCAGGCCTCGACGACCGTGCCGACGTGGGACGTGCTGTTGACGTTCTCGTGCCGAATCGACAGCAGGGTGCCGTCATTGTCGGCTGCCAGGCGCACATGCTGACTCGTTTCCGGACGATGACCGGACGTGGTGAACATCTGCTGGCGCGGCAATACGAACTGCACTGGACGCCCAAGCTCACGGGCAGCGCCTGCGGTGGCGATGCAATGCGGCCACACCCAGAGCTTGCCGCCGAATCCGGAACCGATGAAGTCGGCGTGCACGATCACTCGGCTTGGGTCCAGGTCGAACACCTTGGACAGCGTGTTGCGGGTGAACACCACGCCTTGGGTGGAATCCCATACTTCCAGCTTGCCGTCGATCCAGCGCGCTACCGTGGTATGGGTTTCCATCGGATTATGGGTTTCTACTGGCGTCGTATAGGTCGCATCGACCTGGTGTGGTGCCGATTGGTAGGCCCCCTCGGGATCGCCGCGTTCGCTGTCGTTGGCGTGGGTCGAGCCGCGTTTTTCCATGGCCTGAGCCAGCGTAGCGACGGTGTTGGTGTCCTCGTCGTAGGTCACCTTCACCTGATACGCCGCGGCGCGTGCATGCTCGAAGCTGTCAGCGACGACGAGTGCTACGAACTGCCCGGCATAGAAGACTTCGTCGTCCTCGAACGGGACACGTTTTTCGTCGACCACGTTCTCTTCGGCAAAAGACGCGGGCGAGCGATGCAGGCTCGGAAAGTTGCCGTGATGAAACACGTCAAGCACGCCCGGGCAGCGCATGGCCGCCTGGGTATCGATCGAGACCACCCGGCCACGCGCGATCGTGCTGTATACGCCGTAGGCATAGGTCATGCCTTCGGGGTGGAAATCACCGGCGTATCGGGCGCGTCCGGTCAGCTTGTCGGGCCCGTCGATACGTGAAACGGCGGCGCCAATGATAGAAGCGGAGCGGCTCATGTGGGTTCTCCAGCGGAACGGCGTGCACGCTCGGCGGCGTCGCGCAGCGCGCGGACGATGGCCTTGCGCGCCAGCGGAATCTTGAACGCGTTGTGCTTGTAGGGTGTAGCGCCTTCCATGGCGATCTGCGCTGCCTGCTTGAACGACTCGTCGGTTGCCGAGGCGCCTTGCAAGGCTGCCTCGGCCTGCTTGCAGCGCCAGGGTTTGGTGCCCACCCCGCCGAGCGCGATGCGCGCCTCGCGGATCGTGTCGCCGTCGAGCGCGACGATTGCTGCACAGGAGGCCAGCGCGAACTGGTATGACGAGCGATCACGCAGTTTGATATAGGTCGAGCCAGCACCCTTGATCGGGGCGTCAAGCGTGATGTGGGTGATCAGCTCATCGTCTTTCAAGTCGTGTTCGATATGCGGGGTATCGCCCGGCAGCCGATGAAAATCGAGAAAGTCCACGGCGCGTTCGCTATCGGCGCTCGCCAGGTGCACGGTCGCCCCGATCGCGGCCATGGCCACGCACATATCCGAAGGGTGAACCGCTATGCAGTGTTCGCTGGTGCCAAGCACCGCAAAGACTTCTCGATTATGCCCGTCGATGGCCGAACAGCCGGAGCCGGGCTCGCGTTTGTTACAGGGCGAGACGCCGTCGCGGAAATAAGAACAGCGAACCCGCTGCATCACGTTGCCGCCAGTGGTTGCCCGGTTGCGCAGCTGGCGCGAGGCACCTTGCAGCAGGGCTTCGGACAATACGGAATAATCGGTTTGCACCGTCTGGTCATAGGCCAGCGTGGTGTTACGGACCATGGCGCCGATCTTGAGCGTGCCGCCGTCCGAGTGTTCGATATCGGCAAGATCGAGCCGGTTGACGTCGACCAGCCGCTCGGGCTGCATGATATCGAGCTTAACCAGATCGATGAGCGTGGTGCCGCCAGCCAGATAGGCTGAGGCCTGGCCAGCATGCGCGTGTACCGCGCCACGCGTGTTTTCGGCGCGTTTGTATTCAAATTGTCGCATCGGGTTGTATCCTGGCTAATCGATGGCCGCGCCAGCGTGTTGCTGCCGGGTCTCTTGGATGGCCGAAAGAATATTCTTGTAGGCGCCGCAGCGGCAGATGTTTCCGCTCATGGCCTCGGCCACCTCGGCGTCGGTCGTGCCTACCTTTCGGTTGGACAACAACTCGGTTGCCGACATCAACTGGCCGGGCGTGCAGTAGCCACACTGATACGCATCATGTTCAAGGAACGCCGCCTGCAGCGGGCTTAGATCAGCCTCGCCGGCCAGGCCTTCCACCGTGGTGATGTCGTCACCGTCGTGCACGACCGCCAGGGCGAGACAGGAATTGATTGCCTCACCGTTGACCAGCACGGTACAGGCGCCGCACTGGCCGTGGTCGCAGCCTTTCTTGGTGCCGGTAAGACCCAGCCGGTCGCGCAGGGCGTCCAGAAGCACCACGTTCGGCGGCACATCGAGCTGGCGCATCTGGCCGTTGACGCGCAGAGACAACCTCACGTCTACCGGCGTATCGTTTGAATCCATCATGGGTTGGTTTCCCAATGGTAATAGGTGTAGCCCACAATGTCCCATTACGTGTTGTCCGGCAACCGTGGCATCATTCATGAAAGTCGTCGTCGATTGTCGACTGGACGCGCACCGGCTTCGGGAAACCGTTAAACTAATGTCTGCTGCGTCGTCCTGACGCGGCTGTTTTGCGGCGCGACAGCGCGCTTGATTTCACAGGCACCGAATGTCCTCCCCCAGTTCCCAAGAAAACGACCCCGTGCCATTCTCAGCGCTGGGTTTATCCGACGCCGTCATGAAAGCACTGGCCGACGTCGGCTACGAAACCCCGTCGGCGATCCAGGCCGCAACAATCGGCCCGCTGCTTGCTGGCCGCGATTTGCTCGGCCAGGCCCAGACCGGCACCGGCAAGACTGCCGCGTTCGCATTGCCGATCCTGTCTAATTTCAGTCGCGACGCTGATGCCGGTCGGGGCAGTGCTCGGAAGGGTCCGCGCGCGCTCGTGCTGGCGCCTACGCGCGAGCTCGCCATCCAGGTTGCTGAAGCCTTTCAGCGGTATGCCTCTCATATGCCGGGCTTTCATGTGCTGCCAGTCTACGGCGGTCAGGGTTATGGCCCGCAGCTGGCCGCGCTCAAGCGCGGTGTCGACGTGGTGGTGGGCACACCCGGCCGCGTGATCGATCATCTCAAGCGCGGCACGCTGCGATTGAACGATCTCGAATGGCTGGTGCTCGACGAGGCCGACGAGATGCTTCGCATGGGCTTCATCGACGACGTCGAGTGGGTGTTTGAAAACACGCCCCCAGAGCGTCAGGTCGCGTTGTTCTCGGCCACCATGCCGGGCGCAATCCGACGGATCGCCAAAACCCATCTGCGCGATCCGCAGGAAGTCACGATCGAGACCAAAACCACTACCGCCGACAACATTCGTCAGCGCTACTGGATCGTCGGCGGTGGCATCAGCAAGCTGGAGGCACTCACCCGTCTGCTCGAAGCCGAGCCGTTCGATGGCATGCTGATATTCGCTCGTACCAAGAAAGCCACCGATGAGCTCGCGGAGAAGATTTCGGCCCGTGGCTATGCCTGTGCGGCATTGAACGGCGATATCGTTCAGGCCCAGCGCGAGCGCACGGTCGCCCAGCTGAAGAACAAGCAGCTGGACATTATTGTTGCCACTGACGTGGCGGCACGTGGGCTGGACGTAGACCGCATCAGCCACGTCATCAATTTCGATATTCCGCACGACACCGAGTCGTATGTGCACCGTATCGGCCGCACCGGGCGGGCCGGGCGCTCTGGCGACGCGATCCTGTTCGTGACCATGCGCGAAAAACGTCTGTTCAAGAATATCGAGCGAGCGACCCGACAGGCGATCGAGCCGATGGACGTGCCGAGCATGGCCGACGTCAACGAACAGCGTGTTGAACGCTTCAAGCAGAGCATCACCGAAACGTTGGAGGCCGGCGGCCTCCAACAGTTCGTGGACCTGGTCGAAACCTATCGCCAGGACCACAACGTCGAGCCGGTAGAACTGGCTGCGGCGCTGGCGCGTCTGGCGCAGGGCGGCGAGCCGCTGGTACTGGATACGGTACGAGTCGAGAAATCGGCCGGGCATGCTTTCCATGAGGACCGGAGCGGCAGCGACAAACCCGCGCGGAAGAACAAGCCCGCCACTGCCGGCATGAGCATGGACACGTTCCGGATCGAGGTAGGCCGGGAGCACGGCGTGGAGCCCCGCAATATCGTCGGCGCGATCGCCAATGAAGCCGGCGTGGACAGCAAGGATATCGGCCGGATTGATATCCGTGATGATTTCAGTCTGGTGGATCTGCCGAAAGACATGCCGGAAGAGATCTTTGCGCACCTGAAAACGGTATGGGTCGCCAATCGCCAGCTGGCCATCAGCCGCGTCAAGAACAGCTTTGAGCCACCGGCGCCCGGTCGCCGCGCCAAGCCTGCTGTCGCCCGGGACAAACCGCGCCACAAGAAATCGCTTAAAAAAAAGAACAAGAACAAGGGCAAGCCAAAAGCAAAACAGCGACCGACTGATTAGGGCCTGTTGCCGTTTCGTGCGAGGCCGCGCCAAGGGCTGTTTTGCGGCAAGACGAGGCGCAGCAAGGGCCGTGTAGTCATTCTACATAAGCGCGCTGCAACGCTGTATTGCCGAAA
>JAQIBT010000112.1 GCA_027858915.1 Salinisphaera sp. | reverse complement strand
TCGCCAAGACCAATTGGTGGGGGCGCTGAACACACGACCCGTCTCGCTGTCTGGATAACCCGGCGCGGTTATGCGCGCTGAAGCAAAAAAGCCCCGGCCGCTTGGCCGGGGCTTTTCGTGGGCGCTAGCTCCTAACGGCGCGGCACAATGTCGAACTGCGGTTCTGTATCGTAATTGCGCGGTTTGATCGGGCGGCTGTCAAATACCTGCCATGCTGTATCAGCTCCTTTTACATGTTGGTCGACCGATGCTGCCAGCGCTGGCTGCAGGTTCGAGGGAAAGCCGGTCGTTGAATAGGCGTATCCCGTCATCTCGCCGGGTGCGTAATGCTTGTCCAGACGATTGCGGTAGTCCTGGGAGTTGCAGACCAGACCTTTGAGTTGAGGCTTGCTCGCCTCATAGGCCTCATCCAGGGTCTGGTACTCAGGCCCGTTCCGATACGGTCGAACCATCAGGCTATAGACGGCGGCGTCGATCCAGCAGAAGCCGTTCCCCTGGTTTGTCTTCCAGCTCGTCATCCGGCCAACCTGGAACTCCAGCAGCCATTGGGCAAACTTGTCGTAGCCCTTGAAACCCAGGTTTGCCGCATTGGCAACCGACCACATGAAGAAGTCCTGCTGCCAGGGTGCGATGCCGACGCGTGTCTCTCCGTGAATGGGGTAGATGACGGCGCCGTAGTCGTCGAGCAGGTGCAGCGGATGCTTGTCCTCATGGTCCATGTAGTACTTGGTGTAATCATCGATGTTGTTGCGCATCATCTGCGTGAAATAGGCCTTCATCGGACTGCCTTCGGGCGAGGCAAAGGCTGCCTGGGCGATCGTGCGAAGTGCCCATGCCTGCCCGCGAACCTGCCCCTCAGCACCACGAAGATATCCCTTCGCTTCGCTGCGATAGTGTGGGTTGCTCCACAATTCATCGTAGGAGGCAGCGAACTGAAGTTCCTCCAGATAGTAGTAATCGCCGGTTACCAGGTACGGCACATAGCCGATCGACGGGTGATGCGAGATATTAAAGACATAGGGCGAACTGCAATCGCTCGAACAACCGGTGATCAAGTCTTTTTTGTAATGTTCGTTGGAGGCATGCCTGGCAAAGCTGTAAGCCGCCAGCGTGATGTATGGATGATCTTCGATGGAAACCGGCAGGCCGGTCGCTGCATCCCGATAGTGGAACCCATAGGAGCCGACCGCGTTGTCGTTGGCCATCATGTAATCGAATGCCCGCGGATCACCGTCCAGCGCATAGAGAGAGGTCCATCGGGGCAGTGGCCCGATCGCCGCTTGTGCGCCCGTCTCGCCCATGTTTGGCGTTTGCTCACCGTGATTCATGATCGGGTAGGAGGCCGGGAGTTTGCTAAGAAACGAAGCGGTCGGCTTGATATCCTCATACTCGGGAATAGCGCCGGTGCTCTGCAGATACTCCGTGTCCTGCTGTACGTACAGGTCTGGATCGGTTCCCCACCAGAGCACCTTGTGCCAGCGTGCATGGTTGTAATGTTTGATGGTGCCGGAGTCGAACTGTTGGTCGCCGACGTCGATGGCGGTGCTGTAATTCAGATTGCTTGTGGTCTTTCCGTAGGTGAAATTGTTCTCAAGCACGGTATCGACGCGAGCGCTGTTGATCTGGCCGCTGTAGCTGGCGTAAGCGCGTACATGGAAGTACACGCCCATCTGCTCTTCACGCGTTCCGGCTGCACCCGGCAATCGGCCACCGATGATCCATTCCGACGCAAGATTGCCGGACAGCCATGTCTTGCATTCCTTGTCTGGCACCTGATCGCAGCCGCCGCGGTCGGCAATCGACTGCAGGATCTGGCGGGCGTCCTGGGTGAATTGCTGGCCGTCCTGGCTCTTGATCGTGACCGAGGCATTGAAGCTCGTTGCCAGCAGGTCGCGGATTTTCAGCGATCCGTCGTAAGCGGGCTTGGTGTTCTCGCCGTGTGTGAACAACTTGAGGTTTCGTGAACCGTTCGCCGGGACGTCGTCCAGCTGGAAGGTCAGAACGGCATGTTGTACAGAGCCGTCATCCCAGTAGGTCTTGATATCGGATTGAACGCCCTGGTTGCTTGGGTTGCTCGGCGTGGAGTAGAACAACGCCTTGGATGGCAGATAGTCACCTTTCTTGAAGACCTGACCGTAGGTGACCGTACGGAAAGCGTCATCGTTGCCGCCGCGGTTGAGTACCTGAACCTGCGTGATATCAGAGTTGTCGCCTCGCGTATCAACACCCAGATAGACGGACAACGGTATTTTCGGCGCCTGCATGCCATAGCGCGCAAAAGTCTTATCCATGACCGCTTGTTGCTGGTCATAAGCGATTTTCTGCGACGGGCTGAGGTCGCTATAGGTCCAGGCGCTGGCGGTGGAGGCGAACAGAATACCCCCTGCGATGGCCATACCTATCAGTGGCCGCAACCGCGGCCGGAACTTTCCTGAGTACTGCATGGTGTCCCCCCGGACGTTCGTTGCTGGTGGTGCAATCGGCTGTGCCAGCCGTTGGAAACGGCTGTGAGCGACACATAGACACGAGAACGAGGGAGGCGCAAGAAAAAAGTGACAAAATTTGTCGGTACCTGCGAAGAAAACACGACCCGGCCCATTCGGTTTTTACGCCATAAAATATAATAAATTTATTAATAATCAAATATATAATTTTAAATATTGTGGTTTTTTAGCCTAAAATTTTATCCGAAAAGTGACGTAAATTTTCAATCCTGTTGAGTCTGCGGAAAACACAGTACTGATGAGATCTGCGCAAAAAATGTAGTCAAAAATTTCTAATTTATTCAAAATGTTGCATTAATTTAAAGCAAAAAAAATCCTTCCGTCATTAAATACGGAAAGATCAGGTATAAAAACTATTTAAGAGTGCTTAAAAGCGCGTTTCTTAGTGGTGAAGTTTGGTGTTGGCGCCCTCCCGTTACGAGTCTTGGTCTTCATGCGGTATCGAGGTTATCGGTCGCACCGCGCCGATCTTTAGGCTTATTTGGGGACAATATTTGGTGTAGCTACCATATAGTGCCGGAGCATTTTTTTATTATGTATTGAAAATCAAAGCATCGGCGTCGATTTGCCATATGTGAAGAGCCGGTGGCGAAACAACGGATTTTTTATGCGTAGGAATCCGGTGGAGTGAGGCAGGCCGACTGCGCGATGCCGTCAGCCTCCTCTTGGCGCGGCGTGCACTATTGAGCCGATAATCGACCATTCAACGACACAGGCCCGGTGGTCAGACACCGATCTGCTTGAGCGGTTTACCGGACAACAGGTTCTTCTCGATCTTCTCGAGTGAGATGCCCTTGGTCTCGGGGACGAACTTGAGCACGAAGACAATGAAGAGCGCGTTGACCAGTGCCAGAATGCCGAAGGTCCATGGTCCGCCGATGCCGGCTAGCATCACCGGGAAGAACTGGCCGACGCAGTAGTTGCCAATCCAGTTGGCCCCGGTCGAGGCGCCGATACCGAAATCCCGGCCCTGGATAGGCTGGATCTCGGCGCAAAGCGTCCAGATCAACGGCCCTGCTGACATCGCAAAGCCGACCACGAAGACCAGCACGGCGCCCATGGCTGTGTATTGCAGAACCGTGCTGTCCGCGCCGATGTGCAGGATGAAGCTCAACACGGCCATGCTGACGGCCATGATGAAGAAGCCGGCATAGAGGATCGGCTTGCGGCCCAGACGATCGATGAAGACGATGGCAATGAAGGTCGCCAGTACGTTGGTCAGGCCGGTGACAACCGTGGCCCACAGGCTGGCCGAAGTCCCGTCGAAGCCTGATAGCTGAAAAATCTTGGGGGCGTAGTACATGATTACGTTCATGCCGGTGAACTGCTGTACCAGCTGCAGCGCAACACCGAGAAATACCGAACGGCGGAAGTTCGGGTTGTGCCGGAACATCTGGAAGCCTTTGGCTTCGCCTTCCAGTTCCAGCGCCTCCCGGATCTCGCCCATCTCGTAGTCGACTTCCCCGGAGGTGCTGCGCAGCTTTGAAAGCACGTCGCGCGCTTCGTCGAAACGATCCTTGGCGGCCAGCCAGCGCGGGCTATTGGGTACGGCCAACGCGCCGAAGAAAAGCAGGGCTGCTGGAATGACCAGCACGCCGAACATCCAGCGCCAACTTTCAATATACGAGAACGCGGCGTCGGAAATAAAAGCGGCGAGGATGCCCACAGTCACCATCAGCTGATAGAACGAAATGGTCGTGCCGCGAATGCGTTCGGGTGTAACCTCCGACAGATACAGCGGCGCGGTGAATGAGGCGACGCCCACCGCCAGGCCGAGCACGATGCGTCCGACCACCAACACCGTGACGCTGTGAGCAATCACTGCCACCAGCGCGCCGATGAGGAACAGCAGCGAAGACAGCAACAAGGCTTTCTTGCGCCCCAGGGTCTTCGAAACCCAGCCTGCGCCCAGGGCGCCGATAGTCGCGCCGACCATCATCGACGACACGATCCAGCCTTCGACAAAGCTGGATACGTGGAATTCCTTGACGATGAACCCAATGGCGCCGGAAATCACCCCGATGTCCATGCCGAACAACAGGCCGGCAAGCGCGGCCAGACCGCAGGACAGCCAGACCTTGGGCACGATATCGGCGTGCGCGATCGACTCGGGCGTTGGCTGCCCGCCAGATTCAGACTTGGACGTTTGGTTGGCCATGACTTGATCACTCCAGTGGCAGAGGGTCGTTGGAACATCGGCGCCGTCTTCACGGCAGCGGGGATATCAGCAATCTATCGGCGGCGAGGCAATTCCCAGCATCAGTGATCGGCCGGCGGCGTAGTCGTAGCGCTCGCCGGTCAAATAGTGAACGCGCGTAGCGGGTGCTGCGCCGGCGACGGCAGTGGCAAAACCGGCGCGCCGTCGTCGTGTGATCGATAATGCCGGCAGCGCATCCAGCGACAGGACATCCGCTGTGGCCTGGCTGACGATCGATTCGGTCAGCGTGCGAGCGGCGTTTTCGTTGCTGCTGGCGACCCAGCAGAATCGATTGCTGTCCATCGGCCGGTCGAGTCCGATGATCGGCAGTCCCGCAGCCAGCAGTTCGGCATACAGTAGATCGTCAGCCGGCAGGCAGGAAGCCACGATCAGCGCGTCGCAGCGCTTGGCTCTTAGCTGGCGCGCCAGCTGACGCTCGGTATCGGGTTCGTCCTCCGAGCAGGCAATGAACACGTAATAGCTAGCATCCCGTGCGCCACTTTCTATCAGCTTGGCCAGCCGCGCGTAGCTGCTGTTCTCGAGATCAGGGATGATCAGCCCCAACGAACGGGTCGCGCCGCGGCGCAATGCGGCTGCCTGGGCATCGACCTGAAAACTGTGTGCCTCGACCACGGCCATCACACGAGCGATCGTCTGCTCGCTGATGCGATGTTTTTCTGCCTTGCCGTTGACTACATAGCTGGCGGTGGTGCGCGATACACCGGCCAGACGGGCGATATCGGCGAGCGTACGAGCGCTCATCGGAGGCGCTCCGGCGGCGGCTGAGACTTTTGTCTGAATTGGTTCACGAGTGCTTGATTCGGCCCGACGCGGCTCTCAGCGTGTGTCGCTACAACAGTGACACGATTCAGCTAATCTGTAATTTCGACTTGTGTTTTAGGGCCTGGTGCCGTTTGTATCTGTTATCCGAGTGACCGAAAAAACCTATGCTGGAGCTCACATCCGACGCCGTCCTGTTGAACCGCAGCGCTCTCGATTGGCGTGACGCGCTGACCCAGGTCGGAGCAGCACTGCACACAGCCGATCTGGCCGAGGCGGCGTATACCGAGGCGTTGTTCGAGCGCGAGGATCAGGCGTCGACCTACCTGGGCAACGGCATCGCTATTCCCCACGGCACCCAGGACAGCCGGCGTTATGTGCACAAGACCGGTGTTCGCGTGCTGCAGTTTCCCGAGGGCGTAACCTGGCATGACGGCAATCGCGTGTCGGTTGTCATCACAATTGCGGCGGCCAACGACGAGCACCTGGATATCCTGCGCGCGTTGACGCACGTACTGGACGTGCCCGGCGTGGCCGACAAGCTGGCGTTGGCCAACGACGCCGACGCCGTGATCGCGCTGCTTTCGAAAACGCCGGTCGCGGCCCGGCTGGACAAGTCGACGGTGGCAGCGCGCGTGCCAGCCCGCAGCCGCGAAGGTCTGGCAGCGATTGCGGCCACGCGTATCTTCGAGACTGGATGTGCCGGTCCGGCGTTTCTGGCCGAGCTGCTGGGCCAGACGCCCACGGCGCTCGGCGATGGTTTGTGGCTGGCCGAGGGCCACGCCGCTGTCATCACCCCGGCGCTGGCCGTGGCCACGCCGGCCGACGGCGTGGCGGACGTCACTGCTGTTTTCGTGTTGGCCCGTGTTGCCGCGGGTAGCGAAGAAACCGACTGGGCGACGCAGGGGCTGCTGGATCGATTGCTCGGCGTGCTCGAGTCCGGTGAAGGACAGAAACTGGCGCAGCTGGATGCCGCCCAGCTGCTGGGCCGGCTGGCCGGCGAATCCGGTAGCGCTGAAGTCCTGAGAGTGCGGGTGCGTAACGCCCACGGCATGCATGCCCGACCGGCCAAGCAGCTGGTGCAAATCGCCCGTGAACAGGCCATGCCGATCCGCTTGCGGCTGGAATCTGGCGGGGCGGACTCAGTGTCAGCGACAAGTCTGACCAAGGTCATTGGCCTGGGTGCCCGGCGTGGCCAGATGCTGGTGTTCTCGGCCGAAGGAGCCGGCGCGGGCCAGGCACTGGAAGCCATCGCGGCCGCTGTACGGGGTGGCCTTGGCGAGGACGTGCTGCCATTGGAAGACACCAGCGACGCACGGCCGTCGCGCAACAAGACCCAGCCCTTGTCGCCGGTCCCGGCGCCCGCCCCGGATACCGGGTTGATCGGCGTCTCCGCATCACCTGGCCAGGCAATAGCGCCGGTGTTTGTGATGCGGTTGCCACAGTTTGCGTATGCCGAAACCTGCGACGATTCGGTGACCGAGCGGCGGCGCCTGGATCAGGCGATTCGACAGGCCTATACGCAGGTTGTCGATCTGGTCCAAAGGGCCGACGGCGGCGACGAGATGGCCGAGATCCTCTCGATGCACGAGGAAATGCTGCGCGATCCAGAGCTGCGCGAAGCTGCGATTGACGCGATCAATGAAGGGGCGAGCGCCGAAGCCGGTTGGTGGTCGGCCATCGATGCCTCGGCCCGGGCGCAGGCGGCACTGGCCGATCGGTTTCTGGCCGAACGCGCAGCCGATCTGCGCGACGTTGGTCGCCGGGTGCTGGGCCTGCTCTGCGGTATCGCCATGCCCGAGCCGCCCGATACGCCATATGTGCTGGTGGCCGAGGATATTGGCCCGTCGGATGTGGCCCAGCTGGATACCGAGCGCGTACGTGGTCTGCTTACTGCCAAGGGCGGCGCTACATCGCACAGCGCGATTCTGGCGCGCTCGCTGGGTATTCCGGCCGTGGTTGGGGCAGGCGAGAGCGTGTTGTCCCTGGCCGACGGCTGGCTGCTGATTCTGGACGGCGATCGCGGACGTGCTATTCCCGAGCCCAGCCCAGAGCGGTTGGCCCGAACCGAAAAAACCATCGCCGAACAAGCCGTGCTGCAGGAAAAAGCGTTTTCGGCACGGTTCGAACCGGCAGTCACCATCGACGGCCGCCGAGTCGAAGTCGCGGCCAACCTGGGGAACACCGCGCACACCCGCGATGCGGTTGAGCGCGGTGCCGAAGGCATCGGTCTGCTGCGCACCGAATTCATATTCATGGCCCATGCCAGCGCGCCCGATCTTTCGACCCAGGTAGGCGAGTATCGTCAGGCCTTCGACGCGCTGGACGACAAGTGGCCGCTGGTTGCGCGCACGCTGGATGTCGGCGGCGACAAGCCGCTTGATTACTGGCCGGTGCCGCCGGAAGACAATCCGTTTCTGGGCCTGCGCGGGATCCGGCTGGCGCTGACCCGGCCAGCGATTCTGGAAACCCAGATGCGTGCGTTGTTGACCGCTGCAGGCTCGCGCCCGCTGCGCATCATGTTTCCCATGGTCAAGGACCTCGCAGAATTCCGGGCCGCGCGTGCGATCTTCGACCGGGTGCTCGCCGAGCAGACCGCGCAAGGCGTAACGCCGGATGTTCAACTGGGCGTGATGATCGAAATTCCGTCTTGTGCGCTGCTGGCAGAAACGCTGGCGCCGCACGTCGATTTCTTCTCTATCGGCACCAACGACCTGACCCAGTACACGCTGGCGATCGACCGTGGCCATCCGCGGCTTTCTGCCCAGGCCGACGGTTTGCATCCTGCTGTGTTGCGCCTGATCCGTCTGACCGTCGACGCCGCACACCGGCACAACTGCTGGGTCGGCGTCTGCGGCGAGCTGGCCAGCGACGCCCAAGCGATTGGCGTGCTGGTCGGCCTTGGCGTGGACGAGGTCTCGGTCAACGCGCGCCAGGTAGCGCTGGTCAAGACACGTATCCGCGAACTGTCGTTCGAACGCGCGGCCGCCGACAGCCAGAAACTGATCGCGCTGGCGACCGCGGCCGACGTCCGCCATGCCATCGAGGCGCGCTGATGGCCCGCATTCTAGCGGTCACACTCAATCCGGCACTCGATCTGTCGATCACTCTCGATCGACTGGTTCCGGGCAAGGTCTTGCGGGCCGCGCAGACTCAGAGCACGCCAGCGGGGAAGGGCAACAATGTCGCCCGGGTGTTGGCGGCACATGGCCACGAGGTCGTGGTCTCGGGCTTTCTAGGCGCCGACAACGCCAGCGTATTCGAGACCGTATTCGAGCAGTGGAGTGTGAGCGATGCTTTCATCCGCGTGGCCGGCGACACTCGGACCAACGTCAAGCTGTCCGAGGCCGATGGCCAAGTCACCGACATCAACGCAGCCGGTGCAGGCGTCGACCCGCCAAGTTGGCAGCGATTCGAGCAGGCAGTCGATCGCACGCTGGATGACGGCGTCGATGCCGTGGTGGTCAGCGGCAGTCTGCCTCCCGGCATCATCGCCGATCAGCTGGCGGCGCTGGTTCGGCGTGTGCGTCAACGCGATGTGGCGCTCTGGCTGGATACCAGCGGTACCGCACTCAAGGCCGGATTGGCAGCGTGCCCGTCAGCGACCAAGCCCAACGTAGAGGAGCTGGCGCAATGGGCGGGTTCTGCCGCGCAGACGCTCGCCGATTGCGAGCGCGCGGCAAGCGCATTGCAGCGAGCAGGTGTGGCCGATGTGTTTGTTTCCCGTGGGGCAGACGGCGTGCTGTGGGTGGGCAAGGACGAATCGCTGACGGCGCGCGCGCCTGCCGTGAACGTTGTCAGTACGGTCTGCGCGGGCGACACGCTGATCGCTGGCCTGCTGCACGGCCGGCTATCCGGTTGGGATAAGCGCAAGACCTTGTTGTTTGCCACCGCCCTGGCGACCGACGCAGTGCGCCGGATCGGCGTCGGGCGTTCTGACGTCTCCGACTTTGACGCCCTGTACAAGGCGGTCCGGATCGATACGCTGGCCGCGCCCTGCAAGGCTGTCGATGACCGGCCAGACCAGAGTCCCTCATGAATATCCAAATCGTTACGGCCTGCCCTGGCGGCAAGACCACATCCTGGCTCGGCGCGCGTCGCCTGGCAGCAGCTGCAGACCGGCGCGGCTGGCTGGCCGAGATTGTCGATACCAGCCGACCGCTGGCGGCGCCGGCTCGCAGCGTTGATTGCGTGATCGTGGCAACCAGCACGCCACTCGATCTGGCAGCGCTCGACGGGACCTGCGTGTATCGTGCAGAACTGCGCGACGCGCTGGCCGCACCCGATCGGCTGCTGGCGGCCGCTGAGCATGACGGTGCCATCTATCGTCACGCCGACGAGTCGCAGGCCGCCAACGCGCCCGTCGAGACAGCATGCGGCACCCGTCGGATCGTAGCGATCACTGCCTGCCCGACCGG
>JAQIBT010000099.1 GCA_027858915.1 Salinisphaera sp. | reverse complement strand
GTCAGGCGCGCCTGCGAGACGTCGCCGGAGACCGGCTGACGCAGCGTGCCGATCACGTCGGACAGGGCGTTAAGGATATTGTTGTCCTGGGGCCGACCCTTGGCCACGGTAAAGCGGTCACCGTCGGTCGGCGTGCCGGCGACGCTGATCTTCAGGCCGCTGCCCAGCGCAATCTCGTTGCCAGCAACGTACGGTTGACTGGGCCCCGTGGTACCCGACGTACTGTCGGTGACGGTGTAGGTGGTCTTGCCACCGGTCACCGCGAACGTCACGTCAAAGTTGTGGCCAAAATCGCTGGCCGACGCATCGGCCACGTTGATCCCTTTATAGATGGCGCTGCCGCTGTTGGTGGTTGCGGCGGTGGCGATATAGGCCGCACTCGCCGTCGTGGACGTGAAGACCGACGATCCCGGATCGTTCAGCGCCATCTGCCGAGAGCCATCGACCTGCAGCAGCCGCTGGCCCAGGTCGCCTTGATAAGTCACTGCCCCTGGACTGCCGGCAAACGGCTGGGTGTCTGTCTTGTAGCCGCCAAAGATATAGCGGCCGTTGCCGTCCTTGGAGTTGGCGCTGGACAACAGCTGGTCGTAGACGCCTTGCAACGCAGTGGCGACCGAGCCGCGGTTGGCATCGCTCAGGGTGCCGGTGCCGGCCTGCACCAGCAGCGGCTTGGCTGCCTGCAGCGCATTGTTCACGTTAGTCAGCTGGTTCGCTTCGGTTTTCAAGTGTCGATTGACCGTGGCACGGTTGTCGGCATATTGCTTGGCCACCTGGCTGGCCTGCGACAGCGTCACAATCTGCGCGGCGCCGCGCGGATCGTCCGAGGGCGAGACAATCCGCCGCTGGGTGCTCAGCTGCTGGCCGATCCTGGAAATGTTCGACTGCTGGTCTAGCATCCCTTGCGTACCGAGGCTGTAGATCGTGCTGGTGCTCAAGCGCATGACGAAAATTTTCCGATTAGGGGCGAATGGCCAGCAGCGCATCGAACATGGTCGATGCGGTCTGGATGACGCGGGCATTGGCCTGATACATCTGCTGGAAGTACAACAGGCTGACCCTCTCTTCATCGAGGTTGACTCCCGATATCGACTGCTGGGACGTCGTCAGCTCGCCCGTCAGCGCTTGCTGGGTCTGGCCGCGGATCTTCAGCGAAGCGGTGCTGTTGCCGATCTTGTTGACCAGTTGTGCATAGCTGTCGGTGAAGCTGCGGTTGCCTTGGACCGTGGGCGCGTTCTGCAGATCGGCCAGCGCGTTGGCGTTGCTGTTATCGCCGGCGGCGCCGCTCGGGCCGGCAGCGGCAATTCTGGCCGGGTCCGAAATACTGACTGCAAACGACGAACCAGCGCCTGCCAATGGCTTGACCAGAAACGAGTCGCCGTTGGCTGGCGTACCGCTGGTGGTGAACGTCAGACCGTCCACGGTCACCGGTGAGCCGCCGCTCGCGACGCTCGTGTTGTCGGACAAGCGTGTGATCTGCAGGCCGCTTGCGCTGGCGGTCACGCGGTAATCGCTGGGCTTTACATTGGACACTCTGCCTGGTGCAAACGTGACGTTGATAGTGGCGTTGTCAGTATTGTTCGACGAGGCATAAGTGGCTGGCGTGCTTTGGGCAAAGAACTGGCCGCCGGCATTGCCGTTCAGGTCAATACCCTTTGCATGCTGGGCATTCACCGACACCGCCAGATCATGGGCAATCAGATCCAGATTAGCCTGCGCAGACGGCAACGCGCCGCTACGAAGCGCCAGCAAGCCACCAAGGCTGCCTCCGGACAGGCGATCGGCGCTGAGCGTGCGGACGCTGCCGTCACCACTCTTCACCGCTACTGCCTGGCGGGTCGGGTCGCCAGGATCGGACTGTGCGATCAGTTGGTGGCTTCCTGTGGCATCGACCAGAGCCTGCCCCCCTGCACTGACGCTGATGCTGCCCTCGCCGCTGGGTGCGATATCGACATTGACGAGTTTGGCCAGGTCAGCCACGGCCTTGTCGCGCTGGTCGAGCAGCTGATTGGGTTCGCTGCCGGAGCTCGCACGCAAGGCCAGAATCTGCTTGTTGAGATTGGCAATCTGCGTCGTCGCGTCATTGACCTGGGTAACCGAGCCTTTGACCTGATTGTCCACGCCGCGGGCCAGGTCCGACAGCGTGCTGGAAAAGTTACGGATCTGCCCGGCCAGACTCTTCGCATCGCCCAGCAGTGACGCCCGGCCGGCAATATCCGCCGGATCACCGGCCACCGTCTGCAGACCGGAAAAGAACTGCTGCATCAGTGGCTCGAGCCCGGCTTTTGGATCACCCAGCAGATTGTCGACCTGCGACAGCTGATCGAGCTGCGCATTGGTCGACGCCAGATTGCTCTGAGCGGTATTGAGCTGGCCGGTAATATACTGCGCGGTGTTTCGACTGACGCTGGCAACGCGTACACCAGCCGCGCCGCCGCCGTTGGTATTGGCAGCCAGCTGGGCCTGTTCGCGGGTGTAGCCCGGTGTCTTGACGTTGGCTATATTGTTACTGGCCGTAGACAATCCAGCCTGGGCTGCAGACAGCCCGCTGAGCCCGATTCCATACAAACTGGCCATGTCACACCTGCCGGAACAACGGCGATTAAACCTTAACAAGAGTCATAACGGCAGAAAGCCGCCAGACTTTAAACAAGCCGTTCCAAAAAAAACAGTCCGCAGTGACAGGTTCTTGTCGTGTTTTCGTAGAGTTCGAGCCACCTACAAGACGTCCTGACCTCGGTCCACCGACGCCAGCAACGAACCGGACGAAGCGGCTGGGCTGCGCGCCGCGAGATCCACCACGGGGCGCTTGGTGTCGTTGGCAAACAGCCCGGACGACGATTCCGCCGGAATCCGCTGCATGATCGATACCAGCTTGCGCGCATAGGCCGGATCGGTGGCATAACCACAATCCTGCAGTGCCTGGGCGGCCGCCCTGGCCGTGGTCGCCCGCAGCACCGGGGCATAGCGCGGCGACTGCGACAGCAGACGAGCGTAATCCGAAAAAGCCTGGTCGTAGGAGCCGTAGACCCGGAAACCAGCCTGTGTCGCCCGGGGCACGCCGTGGTCGTATTCAGTGGTGCCCACCGTCGCCTTGTCGCCTGACCAGCCGGTCGCCTTGATATTGAATATGTTATGGCTGGACTGTCCGTTGGACTGGGTGATCTCGTGCCGCCCCCAGCCGCTTTCGAGTGCAGCCTGTGCCAGGATCAGTTCGCGTGGCAATCCGCTCTGGGCGGCCGCCGCGCTAGCGGCAGGGCCCATGCGTTTGATGAACTGCGACACATATTCCGGCGCGTCGCTGCGATCGGCTGCCTTCGTGCCCGCAGCGAGCGAGAACAAGGGCTGGCCCGCATCGGTGCTGACCACCGGCGCGCCGTCCGCAAATAGGGAATGGGCTGCCGGTTTGCTGCCGGTATCGATGACGCGCTGAGCGTTCAGCGCAGCTACCGGATCCGACGCATGCAGGGCCTTGGGCGCAGCGTGCGCAAAGCCGGCCAAAGGATCGGTGGTTTGGTCGCCGCCAGCGTGCTTGGCAGCGCCGTGGCCATGTGCATTGAGTTGACGGGTCAGCATATCGGCCAGGCCGATGCCGCGCTGGGCCAGAGTCTGGGCCCACTGAGCGTCCATCATCTGCTGGTAATCGTCGCCGGCCGCGCTTTTCAGCAGACCGCTCTTGGGAATGGCCTTGCGCATGCTCTTGAGCATCTGCTGGAGGAACATCGCCTCGAACTGTTTGGCCACCTGCTTCTCGCCTTTGGCGCCGTGGCCATCGGGCGAATACTTCAACCGGGTGACAGCATTGACGTCGAGCGCGAAGCTCGATGTGAGATCGTTGCCCATCAGATGATCTCCAGATCGGCGTTGAGCGCGCCGGCGGCCCGCAGCGCCTCCAGTATTGCCATCAGGTCGGTAGGCGTCGCGCCCAGCCGGTTGAGCGCATTGACGACATCCTGCAGCGATGCGCTTTGCTTGATCATATGCAGTGTGCCGCTGCCTTGCTGGACGTTCACAGTGGCATTGGGCACCACGGCCGTCTGCCCACCCGACAACGGCCCCGGCTGGCTGACGATCGGGTTGGAGTTGATCACCACCGAGAGACTACCGTGGGCCACAGCCGCCTGGTTGAGCGTGACGTTGCCGTTCATCACCACCGACCCAGTGCGCGAGTTGATCACCACCTTTGGCGACTCGACTCCCGGCGTCACCTGGATATTCTGGATCTGTGCCAGAAAAGCCACCTTGGCGGCATCGCCGCGGGGCACCTGGATCGATATGAGCCGTGAATTACGGGCCTCAGCCACCTGCCGGCCAAAACTGCGATTGACTGCGTTCATTGTCCGCAGCGCGGTGTTGAAGTCAGCGTGCTTGAGTTCAAGATCTATTTTTCCGCCCTTGGCCAGATCCGAAGGCACCGACCGTTCGACCACCGCGCCTTCCGGCACGCGACCGGCCGAGGTCTGGTTGACCTGCACGCTGGAGCCAGCGGCCCCGGCGCTGATTCCCGGCGCCAGCACATTACCCTGGGCCAGCGCATAGATGTTGCCGTCGGCGCCCTTCAGCGGCGTCATCAGCAAGGTGCCGCCACCCAGGCTCTTGGCGTTGCCGATCGAGGACACCGTGATATCGATATGCTGGCCGGGGGCGGCGAAGGCCGGCAGGTTGGTGGTCACCATCACTGCGGCCACGTTCTTCAGCTGCATGTTGGTACCGGTCGGCACGGTCACGCCCAGTTGAGTGAGCATGTTCTTCAGTGCCTGGCCGGTAAACGGCGTCTGCGTGGTCTGGTCGCCGGTATTGCCCAGCCCTACCACCAGACCATAGCCAACCAGCGGATTCGAACGCACGCCCGCAAAAGTCGCGATATCGCCCAGACGCTGGGCCTGTGCGCTGCCAACCAGCACGGCACAAACTATCGCCGCCGTACCGAGCACCCGCAGGCATACGCCGAGCGGACAACGGATGCGCGAAAAAGCGTGTGAGACATTGATGGTCACGGCGATGCGGGCTCCTCGTACACGGCTAAAATGGCGACAAGTTCAGCAGCACGCGCTGCAGCCAGCCCATGTGCTGGGCCTCGTCGATGTAGCCGTCGCCGTAATACTCCAGCCGCGCATCGGCCACCTGGCTGGAGGTGATAGTGCTGTCGGCGCTGATCATCTGCGGATTGACCTTGCCGGAGAACAGAATGTACTCGGTTCCCTGGTTGATACCGATCTGTTTTTCGCCGGCGACTGCCAGATTGCCGTTGGGCAGTACGCTCATCACGGTCACCGTGATCTTGCCGGTGAAGGTATTCGACGCATTCGCCCCGCCCTTGCCAGAGAACGTATTGCTGCCGGAGATATCCGCCGACTGGCCGCCCAGATAAGACCCAAGTACCTTGGGTATGACTTTCGGCTTGAAGGTAATGCCGCCATTACGACTGGCATTGGCGGCCGAGCTCTTGGTGGCGCTGACCTGCTCGTTGAGCACCACGGTGATGATGTCGCCTACCGCGCGCGGCCGGCGATCTTCGAACAAAGGTCTGGTATAGGCGGCTTCGAACAGCGACCCGTTGGCCGGCGGCGGCGGTGGCGGCAGAGGCGGCGTGGTCGTCGGGCCCTTGACGATGCGATGATGGGGCAGCTGCGCGCAGCCGCTGGCAGTCAGCACGCACAGGGCGGCCAGACAGAGCACCACTCGCGAACGGCAACGGCGTGTAATCAGCGATGTTGGGTGCGTGTACATCAGTCGCTCAAACAGGCAAAAGCAAAAATCAGGCTCAGAGCTGACTCAGGCGTTGCAGCATCTGGTCGGAGGTCTGGATCGCCTTGGAGTTGATCTCGTAGGCACGCTGGGCAGCGATCATGTCGACCATCTCCTCGACTACATTGACGTTCGACGTCTCGACATATTTCTGGCGCAGCAGGCCGGCGCCGTTGTTACCCGGCTGGCTGTCATTGCGCGGCCCCGAGGCGGTGGTTTCCTTGTAGAGATTGTCGCCTACGCTCTCCAGCCCGGCCGGGTTGATGAAGGTCGATAGCTGGAGCTGGCCGACCTGCACGTTATTGGTATTCCCGGGTTCGGTGACCGAGACCGTGCCGTCCTGTGCGATCGTGATTGACAACGCGTTGGGCGGGATCACCACGGCTGGCTGTATCGGAAAACCCGACGAGGTCACCATCTGACCGTTCTGGTCGAGCTGGAATCCGCCATCGCGGGTGAAGGCCGTGTTGCCATTCGGCAGTTGAACAGCAAAAAAGCCCTTGCCCTGAATCGCCACGTCCTTCGAGTTGCCGGTTTGTTCCAGGTTGCCCTGGGTATGCAGCCGCTCGGTGGCTACCGCCTGTACGCCAGAGCCGATCTGCAGACCGGACGGCAGGTTGGTCTGGATCGAGGACTGGGCGCCGGGCTGTCGTACGTTCTGATACAGCAGATCATTGAATACGGTACGCGTACGTTTGAAACCGTTGGTCGATACGTTTGCCAGATTATTGGCGATGGTATCGAGCCTGACCTGCTGGCCTTCCAGGCCGGTCTTGGCAATCCATAATGAACGAATCATGGGGATCTCTATTCAGTAAGCTGGGCGGCGAACGCCACCACGGGTGGGAAACAGACAGCGGTTTGCGGATATAGCCGAACGCTATTTGAGCGAGAGCAGCTGGTTGGCACTGCGGGCGTTCTCGTCGGCCGAGCTGAGCATCTTCATCTGCATTTCAAACTGGCGGGCGTCATCGATCATCGACACCATGGTTGCCGTCGGGCTCACGTTGCTCGACTCGAGCGCGCCGCTGGAAACACGTACCGTATCGTCGGCCGGCAGCGGTGCACTGCTGCCACCCGCGCCGGGCCGCGCCCGGAACAGGCCATCGTCGCCGCGGATCATGTTGCTCGCGCTGCCATCGACCAGCTTGAGCTGGGCGACCGCACTCAACGTCTTGGGATCGTTTCCTGCGCCCAGCGCCGAGATCGTGCCGTCATGCGCGATCGCCACCTTGGCATTGAGCGGTAGAACGATCGGCTGGCCATCGTTGCCCAGCACTGGAAAGCGGCCGCTGCGCAGCACACCGGTAGAATCGGTCTGCAGATCGCCGGCGCGGGTATAGGCTTCCTGGCCGTCGCTGCCCTGTACCGCCAGCCAACCCTTGCCCTGAACCGCCACGTCCAGCGCGCGGCCCGTGTGCATGATCTGGCCATCGGACATATCGGCTTCGGGCGTGGTCTGCGCGGTGATCGTGCGCGTAGGCAGGCCTGCCCCATTGACCGGCACGGCGCGAAACATCGACAACTGGCCCTTGAAGCCCACGGTTGACGCGTTGGCCAGATCGTTGGCCACCACCGCCTGACGCTGAAGAATCTGATTGGCGCCGCTCAGCGCCGTATAGATCATCCGATCCATCCCCTACCCCCTCGTTGTTGCAGCGTTAGGTCTATTGCAGGTTCACCGCGGTCTGCAGCACCTGACTCTGCGTCTTGATGGTCTGTGCGTTGGCCTGATAGTTGCGCTGCGCTACGATCATGTTGACCAATTGCTGCGACAGGTCGACGTTCGATTTTTCCAGCGTGCCGCCCCGCAGACTGCCAAGCTGGCCGGTCCCGGCCTGGCCCACCAGTGCCTGACCGGAAGTCGCTGTGGCTTCCCAGGCATTACCGCTCACCGGCTTGAGACCCTGCTCGTTGCCGAAACCGGCCAGCGCAATCTGCGCCAGGTTGGCCTTCTGGCCGTTGGAGTACGTCCCACTTACGTTGCCGTTGCCTTCGATGGATACGCCGACCAGAGCACCTGGCGCATAGCCATCCTGATTGAGACTGTTGGCCGCAAAGGACTGCGCGGTCTGCGAACTACCGCGGAAATCCAGAGAAAAGTTGATCGGGGCCGATCCGTTCTGGGCATCCAGGCTGTAGTTGATCGGCGTGGTGGTGCTCAGATTGCCGGACGAATCGAACTGCAGCTGATTGGACGCCAGTGTTTCGGTGTAGCTTATGCTGCCACCGCTGTAGGGGCCACCCGCGCTGTTCTGAGTGGCACCGCTGACGCGCGCAGTGTAGCTCTTGGCGCTGGAACCGGAGCCGACTGTGAACTGGTAAGTGCCGTTGCCGCTGGCTGCCGGAGTTATGCCGCCCGGATAGGTAGCGGTGGCATCCACCGTGGTCGGAAATGTCGCTGCCTTGCCCAGCGGCATTTCGCTGTCGATCTGCCAGGTATTACTGGCGGTCTTGGTGAAATACAGATTCAGGCTGTGGGCGTTGCCCAGCGAGTCATAGACCGTGCTTGGCGTGCTCCAGTTATAGGTCGTGGGATCGCTGACTTTCACCGCTGCGGCGGACTTGATAGGGGCACCCGCATCCAGCGATACCTGGGCCGACGATTGCGTGGTCCCGCGGGCGTTGAGGCCGGTAGACGGCAGCTGGATGGTCTGCGGCGTACCGCCGGTCGCAATTTGCGGCGTGCCGTTCGGATTATTCAGGCCGCTCACGTTATAGCCGGTCAGCAGGGCACCGCTGCTGTTGGCCAGATAGCCTTCCTTGGTCTGCTGGAACTGGCCGTCGCGGGAATAGACCGTGCGGTTGCCGTTGGCCAGCCGAAAGAAGCCGCCGCCGTCGATCGCCAGATCCAGATTACGACCGGTCGTGTCCAATGAACCGCTGCTGAAGTTCTGGCTGGTATCCGCCACGGTCACGCCCAGACCGGTCTTGGCGCCGGCATAGAGATCGGCGAACTCCGTCCGACCGCTCTTGAAACCCACAGTCTGCGAGTTGGCAATATTGTTGCCGATCGTATCCAGCCCCGAAGAGGCGGCCTTCAAGCCGCTTACACCCTGCGTGAAACTCATGTCGAACTCCCTCGTGCGTTTATTGTTGGGTCGTTACTAAAACCTAGTATTCGCGCGGCAGGCGAATATCGTTCGGTCGAAAAGCGCGCTATTACGTGCGTAGTTCAACGACGAGATGCATTCGCATCCTCGCGGATACGCCCTAGATAATCTGGTAGATATCCTTGAGCCCGACCAAACCGTTCGGACCCAGATCAAGCTGCGGGCCGGAACCACCAGCGACTACGCCGCTCACCAGGCCGGTGGACAGCGTCTTGGCCGCAACAGCCTTGCCGTCGGCGTTTTCGGCCTTGATGGACAGGTGATAGCTGCCAGCCGTCACCGGCTTACCGCTGGAATCGAGTCCGTCCCAGGAGAACGACTGCACACCGGCTGCCTGATTGGTATAGCTGGACTGATGTACCACAGCGCCCGACTTGTCAGTGATGGTCATGGTGATCTTGGCTGCGGGTGCGGCCAGATCCACACCAAACGGCATGGCCGTGCCGCCAGTGCCGACACTGATCGAGTTGCCCGGCACCAGCACGGTATGTCCGATTAACGCGCTTGCCTGCAGCTGCTGCGAGGTGTTGATCTGTCCGTTGATCATCGCCAACTGGTCGTTGAGCTTGTTGATCCCCGATACGGTGTTGATCTGCGCGATCTGCGATGTGAACTGGGAGTTGTCCATCGGCTTGAGCGGGTCCTGGTTCTGCACCTGAGCCACCAGCAGCTTGAGGAACTGCTTGCTCAGGTCTTGACTGCTTTGTGTGCCGTTCGTCGCGGCGGTCGCGCTGGCAGCCGTCGCGCTCGCCGAAGAATTGCCGGTTAGCGCTGCAACAGAATTGGTAGCCATGAGTTGGGTTTCCTACAATTACTGGCCGAGAGTAAGCGTGCGCAACATCAGATCCTTGCCGGTGTTGAGTACGTTGATATTGGCCTGGTAGGAACGCGCCGCCGAGATCATATTGACCATCTCGCTGGTAGGATCGACGTTGGGCATGCTTACGTAACCGCTATCGTCTGCCATCGGATTCGCCGGGCTGTATTCCTTGCGGAACGGCCTCGGATCATCAACCACGCCGGACACGCCCACCCCGCCGATACCCTGGCCATCCGTGGACTGTGCTTCGAACATCACCTGCTTGGCACGATACGGCGTGCCGTTGGGGCCCGCGGCGCTGTCGGCGTTGGCCATATTGCTGGCTGCCACGTTCATGCGCGCGGACTGGGCCGTGAGTGCGGAGCCGGCGATACCGAAAATATTACTGACACTCATGAGAGTTTCCCTTGATACGAATAACGGGCCGGTGAAACGCTAGCGCTCTGGCTGCATGGCCTGCTTCAGGCCCTTGATCTGGTCACCCAGAATCTGCAAGTCGGCGCGGTAGTGCAACGCGTTGTCCATGAAGTCCACCCGCTCGACGTCCATGTCGACCGTGTTGCCATCGAGGCTCGGCTGGTCGGGATTGCGATAAGCGAGCCGCGGCTCGCCCGTGGAGTTTGGGCCGCTACCGGCGATGTGGCCTGCGTGCGTGACATCCATCGCCAGGCCTGGCGTCTGCGAGCCGCCGATGGCGGCATCCAGCGCATTCTTGAAATCGAAGTCGCGTGCCTTGTAGTTGGGCGTATCGCTGTTGGCGATATTCGAGGCCAGCACGTTCTGGCGCTTGGCTCGCAGATCCAACGCCTGGCTGTAGAAATTAAGCGATGCGGACAGCTGGTCGATCATCGTTGATACCCCCGTATGCACTCGACGTAGCACATACTAAAAACAGTCGACCTCTGCCTATTGGATGATTAGGCGACTTTTCCTGGTCTATTTCCGCGATTGCAGCGGCACAGCCAATCACTAGACTGCATCCTCATGAATTGCTCTGTCCGCTCCCGCCCAGTGGTCGATGCCGCGCACCGCACGGCCCGACGCGTATTGCCGCCAAGGCCTGTTCCGGTATGAAACGGCAGCAGCCCCTGACCGTCGGCGCAGCCTGCCTGTGTCTGCTGCTACCTGGCTTGGCAATCGCCCAGGATCGAATCAACGACCACAGCCAGGGCAGCGACACGCCACTGGTGAGTTCGGTCAAGGATTTTCTGCGCATGGCCAACGCGGATGCGCCGGGCGAAGTCTCGATCAAGGTCAACACACCCTCAGCACGCATGCAGCGGTGCAACAATCCCTCTCCGTTCTTCCCTGGCAGCGGACGGCGCACCTCGGGGCAGCTGACGGTCGGCGTTCACTGCCCGGGCGATATGCCCGAGACTCGATACGTCCAGGCTGACGTTTCCGTTATCGGCACTTATTATGTGGCAGCACACAGTATCAAACCGGGCACCACCCTCAGCGCCGCTGATATCAGCACTGCCCGCGGGAACATCGCACGCCTGTCTGATCGCATCGCTACCGCACCGGATCAGCTGGTGGGCCAACAGGCAGTCCGGCGCATTGGCGCCCACATGCCGATCCTCACCGATATGGTCGCGCCAGCCGACCTCATTCATCGCGGCGATGCCGTAGACGTGGTGGCTCAGGGCAGAGGCTTTGCCATCACCACCCGCGGCAAAGCGCTTGACGACGCACCAGCCGGCAGCCAGATACGTGTCGAGACCGCAAACGGCACGACGCTCACTGGCGTTCCGCGGGACGCACATACCGTCATCGTCTCGCCCTGATTGCATAGCCTCAAGAAACATGGAATATGGTCGATAGGCAGATGTCCGTCGACCACGCTGCGCAGACATTAAAGTTTGTCGCAGCACGGTCGATCCAAGCTTCAACGTATCCAACGGGCCACTGCCCAGGGATGATCACCGTGCAAATCGATCCGACCAAGAACAACGTCACCCGCATCAACTCCGGACAAGGCCCGAGCGATGCAGGCAAGGCCAGCAGTCAGAGGCCCGGCAACAACAGCGCCAAGGCCACGAGCAGCGCGAGTGCCAGTACGCTGCGCGGTGTAGACACCAGCGATTCCAGCAAGGACGTCAATACCGCGCGCGTCGACCAGATCCGTCAAGGCATTGCCGACGGCACCCTGGTATTCCACGCCAACCGTATTGCCGACGGCATTCTCGCCACCGCGCGCGAGATGGCCGGCAACGATTCCTCGTCCTGAGAGCGCGACCGTCGGAGCATTCGATGACGCAAGACTACCGAGCCCATCTCGAAATCCAGATCGCCGCGATCGAGCGGTTCATCGAACTGATGCAACGCGAACGTGCACTACTGGTCAGCGAAGGCCTGGCGATCGGCGCGCTGATGGATGTCACCGAGCTCAAGCAGTCCATGGCCGCACGGCTGGAAGCGCTGGAAGCCGAACGGCGCGCGCTGACTCTGGGGATCGCCAGCCACGCTGGGATCAACCCAGGCGAGGACGCGGCGATCGCTGCGCATGCCGGCGCAGACGTGCTCTGGACGCGGCTGCGCGGCTGCGCGATCTCGGCACGCGAGCACAACGATCACAACGGCGAAGCGATCAATACACGCCTCAGCCATACCGATCGCGCACTGGCGGAACTGCGACGGGCCAACCCAGCCGCGTTGTATGCCGCCGACGGCCAGCGGCGCAGCGCCAGCAAAGGCCGGATTCACAGCGGCGCCTGACAGGGCCTGGTCCGGCTTATTGGAAATTCACGATAACCCGCAATCGTTCGCCACGCAGGCGTCGATCGCGCCGGCCGCTGCCTGGCAGCCACCAGATCATGCGAAACGGCGTTGCTACCGGCAGGCCGGAAAACGCTGTGCTGCGCCCTGACCCGGCGGCGGCATCGATACAACGTCCACCGCCACACAGACGGGTCTGCAGGGCTGGGTCGCTGCGATGGCCAACAAACCCCCAGGACCAGCTCACCGTGGTAATGGCGCTCCCGGCCAGCGGCGTATGCGGGGCGGGCGTCAGCGCCGGCGTAGCATAACGCCAGCTACGCTGGCCGATATCGGGCACCGCAGCCTCTGCGTGCCAACTGCCGGCTGCGTAAGACGGCGCCGGTAGCGCGACCGCCAGCCCGATCAATATCAGGACCACGCGGTAACCAGGCGACGCCGCAAACGACAGAGATCGTCGAATCACGCAGCCGCACTGCCAATCATGCGCGTGACGCGCAGGTTGCGATCGTCGGGTATCTCGTTCTGCGACAACACCACCAGTTCCCGCAGGCTGCGTCGCAGGAATCGCGACAGCAAGGGCCGCAGTTCGTGGGCCACCACCAGCACCGGCGACAGGCCGCGCTCTTCCTGGGACGTTGCCGCCTGGTCGGTCTGCTCCATCAGCGTCTCCGCCAGTCCGGGCTCCATGCCGCCCCCGTTCGACAATGCCTGCGTGAGCATGCGCTCGAGGCGGCCGTCCAGGCTCATCACCTCGATCTGGCTTGCCGCACCAAACCATTGCTGGACGATCGCAGGCCCCAGTGCGACCCGAACCAGCGCGGTCAGCTCGTGCGGATCGGTAACCTGATTGCCGTGCAGGGCCAGCACATCGAGAATACGTCGCATGTCGCGGATGGAGACGTTCTCGGTCAGTAGGTTCTGCAAGACGATGGTCAGCGTGCTGAGCGATACCGGCTTGGGCACTACATCGTCTACCAGCTCGGGTTTTTCGCTCTTCACGCGATCGAGCAGGCGCTGGGTTTCGGCGCGGCCGAGCATCTGGCTGGCGTTTTGGGTCAGCAGATGATGAATATGGGTCGCGATCACGGTCGCTGTGTCTACCACGGTATAACCCAGTGCTTCGGCATGATCACGGGTGCTATCCTCGATCCAGGTCGCTGGCAGACCAAACGCCGGATCCACCCCCGCCCGGCCTTCCAGCTCACCCGATGCCTGACCGGGATTGATCGCCAGCCACTGGCCCACGAACGCTTCGCCGCGCCCGATCTCTACGCCGTTGAGCGATAGACAATAGGTGTGCGGCGAGAATTCCAGATTGTCGCGGATATGCACCACCGGCGGCAAAAAGCCGATTTCGGCCGCAAATTTCTTGCGCACGCCCTTGATTCGGCGCAGCAGCTCGCCGTCCTGCGAGGCATCGACCAGACCGATCAGCCGATAACCGACCTCCAGCCCGAGGGGATCCACCAGCTGCACATCGTCCCAGCTGGCTTCGCTGGCCTGCTCGGTCGCCGCGGCCACAGGCAAAACCGCGCGGGCCTCGGTGGCCGCTTTGACGAGTTCCTGCTTGTACAGCCAGTAGCCCAGACCGCCCAGCATCGCCGTGAACAACAGGAACACGAAATGCGGCATCCCCGGCACCAGCCCAAGCAGACCGAGCACGCTGGCCGCCAGGAACAGCACCCGGGGGTTGGTGAACAACTGGCCGATCAACTGCTGGCCGACGTCCTGATCGGAAGAGACTCGCGAGACGGTGACGCCGGCCGCGGTCGAGATCACCAGCGCCGGCACCTGGGCGACCAGCCCGTCACCAATGGTCAGCAGGGTATAGGTGCGCGCCGCATCGCCAATACTCAGATGATGCTGGGCCATGCCGATGATCAGGCCGCCGACCAGGTTGATCACCATGATCAGGATGCCGGCGATGGCATCCCCTCGGACGAACTTGCTGGCGCCGTCCATGGAGCCGTAGAACTCGGCTTCCTGCGCGGTTTCCTGACGGCGTTTCTTGGCCGTTTCCTCGTCGATCAGCCCGGCGTTGAGATCGGCGTCGATGGCCATCTGCTTGCCGGGCATGGCATCCAGGGTGAAGCGCGCGCCGACCTCGGCGATACGGCCAGCACCCTTGGTGATCACCATGAAATTGATCACGATCAGGATCAGAAACACGATCAGGCCAACCGCAAAGTTGCCACCGACCAGGAATTCGCCAAAGGCCTTGATCACCTGCCCGGCTGCGCCCGGACCCGTATGGCCGTGCATCAGCACCACACGAGTAGACGCCACATTCAGCGACAGCCGCAGCAATGTGGCAAACAGCAGCACGGCCGGAAACGAAGCAAAGTCCAGCGGCTTGGTAGTGAACATGCTGACCAGCAGCACCATCACCGACAACGCGATGTTGAAGGTAAACAACATGTCCAGCGCAAACGGCGGCAGCGGCAGGATCATCATGCCCATGATCATGAGGATCAGAATCGGGCCGGCGAGCATCTTGAACTGGCCGACGTTGGTCACGCCGACCCGGCCGAACATTTGCGTCAGCGCACTCATGTAGCTGTGTTTCCTGGCAGGGCTTCAGTCAGTTCCGGCGGCACGTCGATATGGTCGGGGGCGCTTGGCGGCGCGCTGCCTTCCCGGCGATGGTGATCGAGCTGATAGACCCAGGCCAACACCTCGGCCACCGCGCCGTACAGGGCGGCCGGAATCTCTGCGTCGAGATCGGCGTGGCGATACAGCGCGCGCGCCAGTGGCGGCGCGGCCATCTGCGGCACACCGTGCTCTGTCGCCAGCTCGCGAATACGCGCCGCCACGTGATCGGCGCCCTTGGCGACTACGCGCGGCGCGCGCATTTCATGATCGCGATACGACAGCGCCACCGCAAAATGGGTCGGATTGGTCACTACGACGTCGGCGCTGGGTATCTCGCTCATCATGCGCTTGCGCGCCATCTCCTGCTGCTGCGAACGGATCCGTGACTTGAGTTGTGGATCGCCTTCATTTTCCTTGTGTTCTTTCTTGATCTCGTCGAGCGACATGCGTAGTTTCTTGTGATGACTCCACAGCTGATACGGCACGTCGATCAGGACCACTACGATGAATGCGAGCAGCATCAACGCCACGCAGGCCAGAACCAGACGCAGTGCATGCACGATCGCCGCGGTGACCGGCTCCTCGCCCAGCCCCATCAACTCGCCCAGATGGCTGTGAATGAACCAGGCGGCGACAGTTCCAACCAGCACTGACTTGGCGATCGCCTTCACCAGCTCGGCCAGCGACTGCGTCGACAGGAGGCGTTTAAGCCCCTTGAACACATTCAGCCGTGACGGATCGACCTTGATCGACTTGGCCGAGAACAGCCAGCCACCCAGCAACGTAGGTGCCAACAGCGCGATCACCGCCAGGGCACCCAGCACCGGCGCCAGACCGGCTGCTGCCGCCAGTATCTGCTTGAGCAGAAACGTCAGCATGCGGTGGCTATCGAAACCGATGCCTGCAGGAAACGCCATGCACGAGCGCATGACCTTGAGCAGTGCGCCGCCGGTCCAGCCGTGCAACAGCCAGAGGCTGGCCATGCCGGTTGCCAACAGCAACAACGTCGCCAACTCGCGCGAGCGCGGCAGCTGCCCCTCCTCGCGGGCTTTTTCCAGCCGCTGCGGGGTAGGGTCTTCTGTTTTTTCCTCGTCGCTGCCTTCGGCCATGGACCATCCCATCGGCGCCGGAGCGGCGCAAACGTATGACCGGATTATCCTGAGTTACAGCACAGAACGAGGGTCGAATTGACGCCGCTAATGGCGTCTGTTCATGTGTTTCAAGTCACCCATACCAACCGGCACGCAATATGACAGACCAGCCGGACGGGCTGTCATTGCCACCACAGAGAGCAGGCAACGGAGGGCTCGTTAAAGATTTAACCTACACAAGCCGATAAATAAGTAAAGATTGCTTTGTCAATCAGAGTCGGCATCTGTTTTGAATTAACCGAAGCTCAGAGAATGACTCAGGGCATGCCAGAACAGCGACGCCTGGCGGCATTGAAACGTCTTGGCATCATGGATTCAGAGCCTGAAGAGCGTTTTGAGCGCCTGACGCGTATCGCGCGTCAGTATTACGGCGTCCAGGCTGCCCTGCTTTCGGTGATCGACGAAGACCGGCAGTGGTTCAAGTCGGCCTGCGGTCTGGCGGTCGAGCAGACACTGCGATCCGTGTCTTTCTGCGATCATACAATTCGGCAGGACGGGGCCTTCATCATCGAGGATGCCGCGGCAGACCCCCGTTTTTCCGGCAATCCGCTGGTCACCGGCAGCCCGCATATCCGTTTTTATGCCGGCATACCGGTGCGCGAGCCAGACGGTTTCAAGGTCGGCGCATTGTGCCTGGTCGACAACTCGCCGCGGCGCAGGGACGACATAGATCTGGATGTACTCCGCACGCTGGCCAGCCTGATCGAGGACGAACTGGCACGCACGTTCAACGAAAATGTCAACGCGGAGATCATTCAGCCCCACCATCTGAGCCGTGCCATTCAGCGGGTACATAAGATCTTTCTCACCAGCAGTGACGAGCGGGTCATATCCAACGTCCTGATCGGCGACCTGCTGATGTTGACCGGCAGCCTGTTTGGGTTCGTTGCTGAGGTCGTGTTTGGCGATAAAGGGCAGCCTACGCTGAAGGTCGGCGCCATCAGCAACCTGGCCTGGAACCCCGAAACCCAGAAGTTGTATCAAGAGGTCGAGGACCGGGGCCTGATCTTCACTCGCCTCGACAGCCTGCTGTTCAGGCCGGTCCTCGACGGCAAGGTACTCGTTTCCGATGACGTCATGACCGACCCGCGCGGCATCGGCCTGCCGCATGGACATCCGCCGATTCATGGTTACATCGGAATTCCGGTGTTTTCCGGCGACACCATGACCGGCCTGATCGGCCTGGCGAATCGGGAAGGCGGCTACACCGCAAACCTTGCCGTTGAACTCGAACCACTGCTTCAGACCCTGGGAGCGCTGGTGGAGCGCCGGCGGCTCCATCAGGCGCAGCAGGACCACCGCGCGGTACTGGAGAAAGCCGCCAATTATGACGAACTGACCGGCCTGCCCAACCGGCGTCGGCTGGGCGAGTTGTTTGGCATCGAATTACACAAGGCGAACCTACGCCAGGGCACGGTCTCGGTGTGTTTCATCGACCTCGATGGCTTCAAGGCGTTCAACGATGAACACGGTCATACCGCCGGCGATTGGCTGCTTCGCGGCGTCGCTCAGCGGCTCACGGATACGGCGAGGGGACACGACGTCGTGGCGCGCCTGGCGGGTGACGAGTTTGTCGCCATCCTGATTGATGTGAACGATCCCAACGCCTACCAACGATTGCTGGACGCGATTCGCCGACCGACCAACTACAAGAACCATGCGTTCCAACTATCGGCCAGCATGGGCGTGACAATCTATCCGGACGATCGGGTCGACGCCGACCTTCTACTCCGCCACGCCGACCAGGCCATGTATGCCGCCAAGGAAATAGGCCGCAATTGTTTCACGTTCTTCGATCTGGGCACGCACGAGTCACGCAAGGAACAGGTTCGACTGCTCGAGCAGATCAGAAACGCGCTCGACGTCGGTGAATTTGAACTCTGCTACCAGCCCAAGATCAACCTGAAAAACAATCTGGTTGAAGGTTTCGAAGGCTTGATCCGGTGGAATCATCGTACCCGTGGCTTGCTCGGGCCACTGCAGTTTCTGCCGCATGTGGAATCGACCGAATTCGCAGCTCACCTCGGTAATTACGTCCTGAGAGAAGGCATACGAACGCTGCAGCACTTCGAAGCACAGCATCTGCCTTACAGGCTCAGCCTCAACATGAGCCCAAGCCATTTTCTCGGCGATGGCTTCGTGAATGATCTGGACCAGGCGTTGGGCAATTGCTCGACGGCGTTGCGTTCACGATTGACGCTGGAAGTGCTGGAAACCATGGCACTGGACACGGCCCAGTCGGTCATCAACACCTTCAGCGCCTGCCGCAAGCGCGGCGTAATGGTGTCGCTTGATGATTTCGGCACCGGTTATTCGTCGCTCGATTATTTTCGCCGCCTGCCCGTGGACGAAATCAAGATTGATAAATCCTTCATATTGGACATGATCAACGATCCCGAAGACGCCATCATCGTCAAGGCCATCGTCGGCCTGTCGCACAGCTTCGGTCGCCAGATCGTTGCCGAGGGCATCGAGAATTCGGAAACGGAGAAGACGCTGATCGACCTCGGCTGCGAATTCGGCCAGGGCTTTTATTACAGCAAACCAGTGCCGCTTTCTAAAGCACTGATCCATGCCACCGAGCGTAACAAGGTCTTTGCACCCACGGGTACCGAAGCAGTACGACGACACAAGCGGTAACGGTCAGAGCCTCAAAAACCCAGACTTTCCAGCAGATCATCAACCTGCGCCTGCCCGGAGACGACATCGGCCTGCTTGTGGGGAGCAATCTGCGGACCATTGACCAGCGACTGTTCGACTGACCGGGGCGCTCTTTTTCGTTCGGCGATATGATCGGCTCCGATGTTGTCAACGAGCACTTCAATCAACTGGCTCTCTATGCGCTTGATCACGTCGATCAAGCGGCCCACCACCTGCCCGGTCAGATCCTGGAAATCCTGCGCCATCATGATCTCTCGTAGCTGGACCTGGGTCGCTGCGGTCTGCTCGGGCACCCAGCGCAGATAGTCGCGCGTCGCGGCCACCAGCGTGCGAGCCTCGCCAAGATCGCGGGGTGCAGCAAACCAGCCGTCCCATTGTCCGGTCAGCAACTCGGCGCGCTGGGCCAGGTCCTCCTGCATGGGCTGGGCAATTTCGGTAGCCGACAGCGCGCGGTCGGCCGCTTTCTCTGTCATGTCCGCTATATAGCTCAAACGATCGCGCGCGTCAGGAATAGCCTCGGCCGCTTTTTCGACCTCGCGGTCGAGACCCAGCTCCCGCATGCTGTCATGCAGCGCGCGCGTCAGTTGACCGATCCGGTCGATCAGATCGTCGGCATTCGCCTCCTCGGCCGTGCCTGCGTGCTTGTCAGTACTCATCGTGGTCAATCCCTGCGCTGTGCTTTTCGCGGCTGCCATCACATACCGAGTTTTTCGAAGATCTTGTTCATCTTTTCTTCAAGCGTTGCTGCGGTGAACGGCTTGACGACATAGCCGTTGGCTCCCGCCTGCGCGGCGGCAATAATGTTCTCTTTCTTGGCCTCGGCGGTGACCATCAGCACCGGCAGATGCTTGAGCTTGTCATCAGCCCGAATCTGCTTGAGCATCTCCAGGCCATCGAGATTGGGCATATTCCAATCGCTGACCACAAAATCGAACGGTGCGCTGCGCAACTTGCTCAGCGCGTTGACTCCGTCCTCGGCTTCCTCGACGTGGTTGTAACCGAGCTCCTTGAGCAGGTTGCGCACGATGCGCCGCATGGTCGAGAAGTCATCGACCACCAGAAAATTCATGTCCTTGTTTGCCATTCTTGTCTGTCTCGAGTGGAGGCGACCGTTGCCGGTCGATTCAATGATCGGGGACGGCCACGCGCGGCGTGGACAGCATATTCAGGGCGGTCTGGGCCATGGCGTTGATCGACACTACGTGCATGGCAGCGCCTATTTCGACGGCTTCGCGCGGCATGCCGTACACCACGGAGCTGGCTTCGTCCTGGGCCAGGGTCATGGCGCCGGCCTGGCGCAATGAGAGCAGTCCGCGCGCACCGTCCTTGCCCATGCCGGTAAACAACATGGCAACCGCTCGACGGCCGGCGACACGGGCAACCGACTCGAACAGCGCATCTACCGATGGGCGGTGCCGATTGACCGGCTCGGACGCCTCAAGCGCAATGACGTGGCGACCGGCCGCGCGTTGCAGGGTCATATGCGCAACGCCACCCGGCGCGATATAAGCGCATCCGCCTTCCACCGGCTCGCCGTGCTCGGCTTCCTTGACGCGCAGTTGGCTTAACGTATCAAGGCGGCGCGCGAATGAGCTCGTGAAACCGGCCGGCATGTGCTGGGTGATCAGGGTTGCCGGCGCGTCGGCCGGCAGCGGCTCAAGGAAGCGGCGAATCGCTTCTGTGCCGCCGGTTGATGCGCCGACCACGAACAGTCGATCAGCGGCCATCCGCGGCATGCTGAGAGCCTCCACCGACACCGCGGCGACCGACGGGCGCACGGCGGTTACCCGCGCCCGCGACGCCGCACGAATCTTGTCCGCCAGCTCCGGCGCGCAGCCAGCCAGCGCCGCACGCGCATCGATCGTGGGTTTGGTGACGAAATCCACCGCGCCCAGCGCCAACGCTCTCATCGTGGCGTCGGAGCCGCGCTCGGTGAGCGTCGAGACCATCACCACCGGCATTGGCCGCAGCCGCATCAGACGCTCGAGAAAGGCCAGGCCGTCCATGCGCGGCATCTCGATGTCCAGCGTCAGAACATCCGGATTATGTTGCTTGATCAGTTCCCGCGCCACCAAAGGATCCGGCGCGGTTGCCACCATGTGCATGTCGGGCTGGGCATCCACGATAGCCGTGATCAGGCGGCGCATAAGCGCCGAATCGTCGATACAGAGCACGCTGATCGACCGCGTCATGCCACGCTCCGGGCCGGCGGCTTCAATTCGTAGACGGTCTGGCCCCGCAGCCTGAAGGCGGTACCGAGCTGGTTGAAGTTCTCGGAATGTCCCGCAAACAGCAGGCCGTCAGGCTTGAGCAGTTTGGCGAAGCGCGACAGCAGCTGGATCTGCAGCGCCTTATCAAAATAAATCATAAGATTGCGACAGAAAATCGCATCAAACGGGCCGCCGACATCCCAAGCCGGGGCCAGCAGATTGAGCGGCGAGAAATCGACCATGGCACGCAGCGGGTTGGACACCCGGGCCAGCCCCTGCTGCGCGCCGCTCCCCTTGAGGAAGAACGTCTTGCGTCGAGCGTCGCTGAGCTTCTCGATCTCAGCCAGCGGATAGATACCGGCCCGGGCCACTCCCAGGGCACGGGTATCGATGTCGGTGGCCTTGATGCGCGCCTGAGTGGCGCGTGGGCCGAGCGTTTCCGACAAGGTCATGGCAATCGAGTAGGCCTCTTCGCCGGTGGACGCAGCACAGCACCAGATCGCCGGCGGTTGCGCCCGATCAGCAAGCAACCGAGCCAGAATGGGGAAATGATGGGCTTCGCGGAAGAACGCCGTGAGATTGGTGGTTAGCGCGTTGACGAAGTATTCCCACTCGGGATGATGGTCGCTGCGCTGCAGCATGCGGATGTAATCAGCGAAATTCCCATGCTGGGTATCGCGCACGCGTCGAGCGAGTCGGCTATAGGCCATCTTGCGTTTCTGCGGCCCCAGCGCGATGCCGGCGCGCGCGCCAATCATCTGGCGTACCGCATTGAAGTCGCTGTCGGTGAACAACAGATCGAACAGCGGGTCGAACAGCAGATCGGCGCCGGGCGCCGGCTGAACGCCCAGCGGCATCGCCGGGGCAAGTAATGATGACTGGAATTGCGGCTTCATCTTGGAGGTCCTGGTCAAGCGACCGCGTCTTCGGCACGGTCAACCAGCGCCATTTCACGACTGGTCATCATGGCGTCGACATCGATCAGGATCAGCATGCGATCTTCGACACTGGCCAGCCCCATCAGATACTCGGTCGCCAGTGGCGTACCGAAATCCGGCGCGGCTTTTATCTGCTCGGCCGACAGGCCGATGACGTCCGATACCCCGTCCACCACTGCGCCTACCACCCGCTGTCCGATATTGAGCACAATCACCACCGTATGTTCTGTGTAGTCGGCCGTTCCCAGGCCAAACTTGAGCCGCAGATCGACAATCGGCACGATCTGGCCGCGCAGATTGGTGACGCCCTTGATGAACGGCGGCACGTTGGCGATGCGAGTGACGCCGGCATAGCTGCGGATCTCCTGCACCTTGAGAATATCGACGGCGTATTCCTCGTCTCCCAGGGCGAACACCAGCACCTCGCGGTCGCCGGACTCCTGGGTTTGATATGTCTGATTCATTGGACAGCCTCGACGGCCTGGTTGGATGAAGACGACAACGCGTTGCCCGACGACAGCGGCCCCAGGGGCGGCGTCAGCCGAGACAGAGCGCGCACGTCCAGAATGAGGGCGACCTTGCCGTCCCCGAGAATAGTGGCGGCCGAGATGCCGCGTACCTTGCGGAAGTGGGTTTCGAGGTTCTTGACGACGACCTGCTGCTGGCCCACCAGTTCGTCGACCACCAGCGCAAAGTGCCGCGACTCGCTCTTGACCACCACCGCAATGGCCCGCGACAGATGGGTCTGGGCGCCCTGAATATCGAACAGTCGATGCAGCTCGACCAGGGGCAGGAAATCACCGCGCACATTGATCACCCGGCCCTGGCCCCCGACGTCGCGCGCCGCGGCCTCGTCCACCCGCATCGATTCGACCACGGCTGCCAGCGGCAGAATGAAGACCTCGTCGCCCACCCGAACGGTCATGCCGTCGGTGATCGCAAGCGTCAGTGGCAGAACGATGCGTACCGTCGTGCCGACTCCGGTCTGCGAAACCAGGTCGACATGGCCACCGAGCTGCAGGATATTGCGCTTGACCACGTCCATGCCCACGCCGCGCCCGGATACGTCGGTCACCTCGGCAGCGGTGGAAAAACCAGGGGCGAAGATCAGCTGCCAGACTTCCGAGTCGTCCATCGCATCGGAAACCGTCAGCCCGCTCTCGCGCGCCTTGGCCAGAATACGATCACGATCCAGACCGGCACCGTCGTCGCGGATTTCGATCAGGATATTGCCGCCTTCGTGACGCGCCGCGAGCGTCAGACGCCCGGCCGCAGGTTTACCTGCCTGCAAGCGCTTTGCGTGGGTCTCGATCCCATGATCCAGGCTGTTGCGCACCAGATGCGTCAGCGGGTCCATGATGCGTTCAATCAGGCCCTTGTCGAGCTCGGTGGCGCCGCCAATGGTCTCCATCTCCACGTTCTTGTCGAGCTTGTGTCCCAGATCGCGCACCAGTCGCGGGAACCGATTGAAGGCAAAATCCATCGGCACCATGCGTATGGACATCACTGCTTCCTGAAGATCGCGCGCATTGCGCTGCAACTGAGCAATACCCTCGGTCAGGCTCTCGACCTGAGCGCCGCCGGCAGTGCGGGCCGTCTGCTCCAGCATCGACTGGGTGATCACGAGCTCGCCGACCAGGTTGATGATGGCGTCGATCTTGTCGGTCGCCACGCGCAGGGAACTGTGTTCTTGAGCGCCAGCCTGCGCCCGCCTGTCGGTTCCAGCGCGCCGCTCGACGGGTGCAGCCGAATCGGCGGATGCCGATTCGCCGGGTTCCGGTCGTTCTGGCGCCGCCGCCGGCGCCTCGGGCGCGGCTGTTGTCGCAGCCTCTGCCGTCTGCGCAATCGGCTCGACAATTGGCGCCGGCGTGATGGTGAGCTGATCCGCATCGATGATGAAACAGAGCACCGACTCGATGTCCTCGGCCGCCTCGCTGGTCTGCAGCCGAAGCTCGAGAGCATGCTCCTGGGTCTGACGCTCGGACACGGTGCCAAACAACGCAAGCTCTTCCGCCAGTGCGTCCTGCTCTGCTGCGTTCACACCGGTGATGCGAAGCGCCAATATCCGTTCGCCGTCGGCGACTACGGGCGCCCGGTCCAACTCGATAGCAGGCGCCGCCGTCGCTTCCGGCTCGTCCTGCGGGGCGGCACCCGTGGCTAACCGGGCCAGCGCTGCGCCTGCCTGAGCGGCCGCATCGGCGTCCGGAAGGTCGCTGTTGCGGTAGGCGTCGATCTGGGCCTTGAGCACATCGCGGGTCGCGAGCAACACATCGACCCCGTGGGCATCGATCGTGATTTCACCGCGGCGCAGGCGATCCAGCAGGTTCTCCATGTGATGCGTCGTATCCATCAGCGCCTGGAAGCCGAAGGTGCCGGCGCCGCCCTTGATCGAGTGCGCCGCACGGAAGATCGCGTCGAGCTGATCCCGGTCCGGGGCCGCAATATCCAGCGCCAGCAGATGACGCTCCATATCGTCGAGCAGTTCCTCGGCCTCTTCGAAAAATGTCTGATAGAACTCAGTGACGTCCATGACTGACTCTCGGAAAGTCTGATTGGAGGCGCGGCATTCAGCCGGCGCTGTGGCTTGTACCGGCCGGCGCAGGCTTCGACACCTTGGCCCCGGTCTGTGAGTCGGCGGCCCCGCTGCGATCTCCTGCGTCAGTCTGCTGCGATAAAGCGGCTAACGGAGACAGCGGCCTGACCGGCGCTTGTGTCTCGCCCTGGCTTTCAATACGTTTCTCGGCGGCCGCATCGAGCAACAGAATGCTGATGCGACGATTGACCGGCGCACCGGCTTTCTCCCCGGCCAGATGGACGGTATCGGCAGCGCCGATCACCCGCAGCAGCTTGTCGGGCTGCATGCCGCCGGCGACCAGCGCACGCCGCGCTGCATTGGCCCGGTCGGCCGATAGTTCCCAGTTGCTGTAGGCGCCGGTGCCGCTGGCGTAGGGCAGATCATCGGTATGCCCGGTCAAGGTGATGTGATGACCGACCTGATCCACCTTCGGTGCAATCTTTCGTAGCAGGGCCGCGACATAGGGCTCTAACTGAGCGCTGCCGAGCTCGAACATCGGCCGTTGCCGCGTATCGAAGATTTGAATTCGCAGGCCATCCGGGACCATTTCAATCTTCAGCTGCGAGGCCATGTCGCGTAGTTTCGGATCCTTCTGGATCAGTTCCAGCAGTTGCTTGCGCAGGTCCTCAAGCTTCTTGCGGCCAGATTTATAATTATGGGCATCGGGCGTGGTCAGCGACACCTGGCCGTCGGAATGCACGCGATCATCGCCGCCGCCGGGAATCGCGCTGTCGCTGGCGGTGGCCTGGTTTCCGCCCATCAACGCCACTTTCAGCGGAGTCCGAAAATACTGGCTGACCTGATCGATCTGTATCTTGCTCAGACCGCCCAGAAGCCACATGACCAGGAAGAATGCCATCAGGGCGGTCATGAAGTCGGCGTAAGCAATCTTCCAGGTGCCGTGCGCACCGTGTCGTTCCGGCCTCTTGCGGCGAACGATGATCGGACGGCGGTCCTTTGCTGTTTCTGTGCTCACGACTTACCCGCACCCGTATCGGCGGCCGCAGCGCTGGGCGCCGGGCGCGATTTGACTTCTCTTACGTGGGTTTCGAGTTCGTTGAAGGACGGCCGTTCGGCCGAGAACAACGCCTTGCGCCCAAACTCGATCGACAGCGGCGGTGCATAGCCGTTGAGATGGGCAATCAGCGTCACCTTGATGCTCTGCAGGATCTTGGCCACATCTTCGACCTGCGCCCGTACCCGGGTTGCCAGCGGCGCAACAAAGCCGTAGGCCAGCAGAATCCCTAGAAAAGTACCAATCATGGCTTCGGCAATCAGCGGGCCAATACCTGCCGGATCCAGCGACGCAGCCCCCAAGGCATGCACCACGCCCATCACCGCCGCCACGATGCCGAACGCCGGCAGAGAATCGCCCATGGCCGCCAGTCCGTGAGCCGGGATTTCGGCCTCCTGCTGGAAGGTTTCGATCTCGTGGTCCATCAGGGCCTCGATCTCGAAGGCGTCCATGTCGCCACTGATCATCAGGCGCAGATAGTCGGTGACGAAATCGACGATCAGTGGATCTCTGACCAGTTCGGGGTAGGCGTTGAAAAGTGCGCTTTCCTGCGGATTTTCGATATCGTTCTCGAGCGCCATCATGCCCGACTGACGCGCCTTCGCCAGGATCAGATACAGCAGCGTCATCAGATCGACGCAGGTCTTCTTGTGGTAGCGACCGCCGCGCAGCAGCTGCGGCAGCACACGCAGCGTGGCGCGAATGCCGTTGCCGTTGTTGGAAGCCAGAAAGGCACCGATGCCCGCACCGAAGATGATGATGAACTCAGACGGCTGATACAGCACACCGAGATGCCCGCCCACCATCATGTAGCCACCGAGCACTGATCCAAGCACAACCAAATAACCGACAAGTACGAGCACGGACGGCCCCCGATAGGCGCGGACCAGACCGCGCGAAACATCCCTCGAGATCAATAACGGCTTTCAGGCCCGGAGCTTGAATGATCGAGCCGAATCCGCCGACGCGACAGCTACTCGCTAGCGCTGTCTTTGGCCGCCGCGTCCGTGCCATGGCTGGAACCAGACTCCGACTCGGACTGAGTCCCGGCTCTGGCCTCGGCCCGGGCCTTCGCCTGGCTTCGCTTGCGTGTCTTGCCGGCGCGCGACGGAGGGTGGCAGATGCCGCAGACAAAGTGCTCGTCGAGGCTGTACGCGTGATTGACAAACTTGCCCTGACAGCGCTGGCAGGTCGACATCGTCATCATGTCGCTTTCGAAGAAACGCACAAGCATCCAGGCGCGCGTCAGGGCTAGTACGGGCTTATCGCCGTCTTCGGGTGGTGCCTGCTCGAGATACAGCCGATAGGCGTTGACCACCGACTGCATACGGGTATGGCCGGGATTGCGTCGCAGCGACAGATAGACGTTGAAGAACAACGACGAATGAATATTCGGCAGCCAGGTGATATACCAGTCGGTCGAGAAGGGCAACATGCCCTTGGGGGGCGAAACGCCGTGAATTTCCTTGTACAGGCTGATCAAGCGTCGTCGTGACAGCTCGGTTTCGGTCTGCAGCACCTGCAGCCGGGCACCAAGCTGGATCAGTTCGATCGCCAGCCGAATCTGACGACCCTCGTCGATAATGCTTTTTTCGACCATAGCGAATAGCTACTCCAGCGACCGCATCGTTCTACAACAGCGCATCAAGAGCCAGACACGCTGCTGCTACTGCCTTGATCGCTGTAGCGCCGGGCCTGGGTGCGTCGTTCACCGCTACGGCGTTCGCCCTGGCGCCGCTCCTGGCCGTTCGGTGGGCCGATATCCTCGACGCGGCGATCACCGCCCTCGCGACGATCACTCGCGCGCCGATCTTCCTTGCGATGTTCGTGCCCGCCCAGCAGGATCGCCGCGTGGATCTGGCGCATCCGGTCGTCCTTGGCGGAGTTGATCAACGCATGCAGCTGATCGGCATTGCCAACCGAGAAGTGACACAGCAGCTGATTGCAGCGCGCCAGACGCGCCAGCTCCGGCACCGGAATAGTCTCCAGCAGATCGGCGGTCTGCTCGTCGATCTTGAGTCGGAACATCGCCATTTCCCGATCACTGCTGATCAGGCGCTGCATGAGCAGCAGATAGGACAGATTGACCTCGCGGATGTCCTCCAACAGATGTTCGGTATTCACGCGCCGCCCCCACTGCGGCCGTGCTGCAGACTTCTTGCCTGCCGCCACAAATCCAGATCGCTTGTCATGCCGATACCCCCTGTGCTTCGGCCGATCGGCCGCTGCGCGCTGCCAGGTGATACCCACAGGCCTCGCGTCGCCGCGGTCCGACCGATTCGATCCCGCGCATCATCCTTAAATAAAATAGCGCGATGGCACAAGGCTCGGCCAAATCCGCGGAAACTGAAGGGGGCCAGAACTACCAGCGATTACCCTGGCGCTAGAACCATCCCGCGGCTCGCCGACTGGCTTTGGGGCCTTTTAGAGTCAGGCGGCGGCTCGAGTCAGCAGCAGCACACTGCACGATCGAGACACTCGATATCTGGCGCCACCAACCGATCTAATCCGGATCGCGACCGGCGGCAATGCGCTCCAGTTCGTAGATCCAGGCCAGCAGTTCGGCTACGGCCTGATAGAGCGCCGGCGGAATACGGTCGTCCAGGTCGACCTGGACGAGCAGCCTTACCAGGTCTGGCGATCGATGAACGAAAACACCGTGCGCCTGCGCCCGCTCGATGATGTGATCCGCAATATCGCCGTAGCCCCTGGCCACCACGCGTGGCGCCGTATCGTCGCTGCGATAGCGCAGGGCGACCGCCTGTGGACGCTCTTCGCGCGCGTTCGGGGCCTGATCCGAGTCGCTCATATGGAAGACTTCTGGCCAGAAGCCAGCAGGGACACCTCGGCCTGCTTGAAACCTGCCTCACGCAACCGTTTTCTCAGCGTATTGGCATCCCGCCCAATCAAGCGACGGGCGATGTCATCGGCTGCGTGGGCATGTACGACCACATCCTGATCATGCATGGCGATACGGATCTCGATTTCGCCCAGACTAGGCAGCACCAAACGCATCGAGGTCGTGTAGTCGGCGGCCTGATCGGCTGCCGGGGATTCGGCGCCATTGTCAGAGGTGGAGTCCGGGGTTTCGCGGATTTCCCAATCGAGCACAACGCCTGGCCAGACCTCGCCTTGCCACTGAAACGCCCCGGTCGACAAGACTTCCATCTGTTGTCTGACCACTGCGGACAAGCGGTTGTCAGTCGAGCCGGCAAGACGGCTGCCTTGTCCCGCGCGGCGGTCAGGCCGCGTCTGGTCGGAACCGGTATTGTCCGTGCTGTCTGCCAGCAGTCCGAGCGCGTGATACCGGGATTGCGGCTCGCGCGCCAGCGCCGAGGCAGGGTACTGGCCTCTCAGCCATTGCAGCAGATGCGATTCGTAGAATACGCCGCTCTGACCTACCTCGCCGGCAAGCAGCGCTGCCAATACAGCCGGGGCCGGTCGCGAACCGCCGTCGACCAGCGGCGCGTTGCGGGTCGAACGAACCAGCGGCGCGGTCGCGAACCGTGCCAGCACGCTGGCCAGCACATCACCGGCGCGGGTGAGATGCAACGCGGTGGAAGTACTGGCCGCCAACGCTGCAGAGGCGCCGGACGAGGTCGCAGCGTGGCCACGGGTCGTCACCCCGGTTGCCGATCGGCCGGCCTGAGCGGCGGATGCCTGAACGCTGGCGTTGCCAGCCGTCGTCGCGCTGGCACGCGCCGACTCGCCGCCACGCTGTACATTCGTGGGATTGGGCAGCCGGGTATCCAGCGGCAGGCTCTCACCCGCCCGCCGTACTCGCCCAAGCGGCGCATTCGGAAACAGTGTGGCCAGCCGCTCGAGGTCGGCCCGTCGTCCCAGCACCTGAGGCAGCAAGGTATCGAGAATAGGCGTGATCGCGCTCATGCCGGCTGCCAGGTGATATTCGGGCGTAGCGTCGTATGAAGTGGCAGCGTGCGCAAGTCAGTTGACGACACTTCCATCATAAGCATTCTGGACGCGCCGTTGCGCGCGCGAGGACATCATGAATCGGCTCAGCTGCTGCAGCCGGTCGTCGAGCCGGGTACGCACATCGTCCTCGGCTTCCCGGATCTCGACCAACAACGCCAGTTTGCTTTCACGGGCATCGTCTTCGAGTTCCGCGTCGTTATCGACCAGCATCAGCTGTTCCATTTCACAGACGTAGCGCGCCTGCATGTGGATCAGGTCTTCCCAGGCGCCGTCCCGGGCATATTTCTGCATGACACGCCCGTAGTCGCGAATGGACTGGTAGCGGGTAATGATGTCGTCGGCAGCTTTCACGATGATTTCCTTTGCGATGAGCCAGCTCAGGCACTAACCGATTTGTTTCCAGGCTGAGGCTACGTTGTCTAGCAGTTGTTCCACCTCGGAGACCATCCCCATGTCGCTGCGCAGATTGGCCAGCATCAGGCGACGAATCATGTAGTCGTACAGACTATCGAGCTGTACGGCGAGTTCACCGCCCCGTTCGAAGTCGAGGGCGGCGCGCAGGCCGCGTTCGATGATATCGATCGCCTTGGACAGCGCGGTCCCGCGCGCTGGCACATCGCCGGCGGAGTCGAGCACCCGTGCCTTGCGCATGGCGGTCGCCGCGCCATCAAACAACATGGTGATCAATTGATGCTGCGAGGCACTCAGTGCGGCACTCTGTAGTCCCAGGTGCTCATAAGCGCTGGCTGCCTGTCGAGCTTGGATGGCCATTTGGATGTTCCTCTGGCGCAGTTAGTTACCGCTGCTGCCATTGTTGTTGTTGAGGGCGTTGAACTGGGTCGTCAAGTAGGACTTGGTCGAGTTGAGCGACGACATGAGGGTATCCAGGGCGACGAACTGCTTTTTATAGCGCGCGATGGTCGAGTCGATCGAGGTCTGCATGCTGTTGATACTGCTCTGGGTATCTTTGATGCTGAGCTTGGTGCCCGCGGTCGCCGCGCCAAGCGAACCGGTGTCGCTGATCAGGCCGTCGATCGTCGTGGACAGCATGCCGGCAACACCGTCGGCATTATTTGTGCCGCCTGCGACGCCGGAAAACAGCTGGGCGACATCGCGCGGGTTGTTAGCCAGGGCGGTGGACAACGCCGTGTCGTCAATCGCCATGCTGCCGTCTTTTTGCAAGGAAACACCGATCTGGGCCAGCCCAGAGAACGCCCCGCCGGTCTGGGTGCTGTTGAGTACGCCGTGCAGCTTGGATTGAATCGAACGCGTGGCAGAATCGCCCGTGAGCAGGCCGCCCGTCTGTGTCGCGCTGTTGTAGGCTGTCAGCCTGCTCACTACCGCATGAAAGCTGTTGTAGGCGCTTACGAACGTGCTGATCGCTTTCTTGATGCCGGCATCGTCCCGCGCTACCGATACGCCTTCGGCGCTTGCGGTCGTGCTGTTGAGCGACAGCGTTACGCCCTGAATCGCATCAGAAACCGTATTGCTCGAACGCGTAATCGCAATACCGTTGACCGTCAGAGACGCATCAGTGGCCGCTACGGACTGCGTGAGCGCGTCACTGCCACTGGCACTGTGATAGTCAAGAAGACTGGCTAACGGCGTGCCGGTGGCACCGGCTGCATCGGTTGCTGTCACGCTGATCTGATTATCGATACCGGTGGCATCCGAGCTCAGAACCAGGCGATATGGACTACTACTACCATCGTTGACGATTGAGGCACTAACGCCGACGTTGGCCTTGTTGATGGCGTCGCGCACACCCTGGAGGCTGCTGTCGGCCGCAGCCAGATTGATTGTGACGCTGTCGTGGGGCGGGCCACTCGCGCCGCCGAGCCCGATCGTCAATGTACCGCCCTTGCCGATCAGATCGGACGACGATGTCACGCCGGCACTGTACAGAGACTGCGCGCTGGCCAGCTGATTGACCTGTACCGCATAGCTGCCCGGTACCGCGCCGCTGGCAGTCGTAGCGGTGAACGCACTCCCGACCACGTTGGCCGACGTCGACTGGAACAGATCGCTGCTGTTGAGCGCGACTGCTGCCGTTTTCAGGTTATCGAGAGCACCCTTCACCTGGCCATACGCGGTCAACTGCGCGTTATAACTTGTCTCTTTCGTATTCAGCGGCTGCAGACGCGCCTGCTGCGAACTTTTCAGCTTGTCGAGCAGTGAGCTCAGGTCGAGACCCGAGCCAACACCCAAAGACGAGATGGATGAAGATGATGCCATTGCAGTATCCGCCTGTGGCCGGGCCACGCCCGGTGAATTTTGCTGAAGGCACTATCGGCACCCGGCGCCGCGACTTTAACGTGCGTGAACCATAGTTCAGGGAGACGTGGAATAAGAACGTCCACCTGTCTCCGGATGCTGGCCGGGCGGACATTTGCGGCCGTCGGTCGACCAGCTTCGGCCAGTGCGGCCATTGCATGTATGTGGCCCATCCGGCTTTCCGTCATAGCCTGGCAGGCGATAGTCGTCCGGCACATAGGTCGACGGCAGGCTACCTTCATTCGGCGTCACCGGCACCACGATCAGCGGCGCGATCGGCGGCAGGCGGTGATGACTGTGTCGAGCCTCCGGTGCCGACGGCTCGTCTCCGCGCGCTGAGATCTGGGCCAGCGCGGTCGTCGCCAGACACGCGACGAACACTCCGAAAAAACAACGCCGAAAGCCGATGGAACAGGAGTCGCTCATGGCAGAGGGTGCACCAGGTCGAGAACGAGTCCGATTATCGGCGGACGCCAGGATTTGTTGAGAACAAGCTTAAGGAACTTCTGATTGAATCCTGCAGAGGTTCCTCAATCCGTTGCCACTCTGGATGCCAGTCCAGACACCACACTGAACGCCCGGTGGCCACTTCTGCCAAATAACCGCCCAGCGCCTGAACCGTCTCGGCGAGCCTCGATCGTTCTCGTTTACCTGTGGCTTACAGACTCGAAGGTAGAATACGCCGGGCAAGCCGCACGCTGATCGAATATGAGCCCAACCGACGCCCTTACCGACCGCCACATCGCCGTTCCGGAATCCCGACAGCTGGATCTGTTTGCCGATATGCTCGAACGCCGCGGCGCAAACGTCATGCGCTGTCCGCTGGTCGACATCCGCGACACGCCAGACCGTGCAACAGTTGACGCCTGGATCGCCGACGTGGCCGCGAACGGCCTGGACGATATGATCTGGCTCACCGGCGAAGGCGTGCGCCGGCTGCACGGCTTTGCCGAACGCCAGGGCGAAGCTATAGCCGAGGCCTTCTGGGCACGCCTGCGCCGCGCACGATCGATCGCCCGCGGGCCCAAGCCAGGCCGCGAACTCAGGCCGCTGGATATCCGCGTCGATCTGCAAGGCACTACCCCAACCACCGCCGGCGTCATCCAGACCCTGGTCGACCAGGATTTACGCGGCCATCGCATCGGCGTGCAACTCTACGGCAGCGATCCCAACACGCCGCTGATGGAGGCGCTGACTGCGGCCAATGCCACCACCCTGCCGGTCGCGCCTTATATCTACGCCGACCAGACCGAAGACGCAGTAGTCGTCAGCCTGATTGATACACTCTGCGAAGGCCGTCTGGAAGCCATCGCCTTCACCAGCTCGCCACAGATAAAACGCCTGTTCCAGGTCGCCCGGCGCCGCGAACGCGAAGCTGAACTAAAACGCGCACTGGCCGATTGCTGCGTAGCAGCGGTTGGTCCTCTGGTGGCCGAATCGCTTGCCGAGCGCGGCGTTCAAACCCACCTCATGCCCGAATCCAACTATTTCATGAAACCGCTGGTGCGCGCGCTGTCCGCGTATTTCGCCTCGGCAGTCAATAACTGACGTTCTCGTTCCCGTAATCCAAGGAGACCGCATGGCCCGTCCTATCTCTGCCCTGACTCTCGCCGCCGGCCTGGGCACCCTGGCCCTCGTTCCGTTCGTCGCCGGCGTGTACTACGCACTGGCCCACAGCACCGACGATGCCGCCCGCGTCATGCACTGGCTGCTCGCCTATCTGGCTACCATCGTCAGCTTCATCGGCGGCGTCCAGTGGGGCCGCATGCTGGCCGCAAAGACCGCCCGCCCGCTCGATATGGTCCTCGGCGTCGTCCCTGCCCTGATCGCCTGGCCTGCACTATTGATGAGCGGCCCGTGGCCGGTGGTGCTGCTGCTCGCCGCGCTGATCATCGCCTGGCTGGCCGACGAAAACGGCCGCCGTGCCGGCTGGCAGAGTGCCGGTTTCATGCACCTGCGACGAGTGTTGACCGCTGTCGTGCTGGTGAGTGTGTTGATCATCAGCTGGCGGGTAGTGCGTGGTTGACCGTCGTCGATCAGCGCGTCGCGCTGCCTGTCCGCGACAGCGTCCTGGCCGGCGATTGGCGCATATGCGTCACGCCCGTGGACGGGCAGATCAGAATAGGGCATGACCGTGCTACGGTCATGTATTAAAGTCGTTTACGCGCTATTCCACATACTCCCCGGTGCTTTGCCATGCCTTACGAAAGCCGCCAAAACGACCAGCCGCAACGCAGCCTGGTCGTTCGACATTTCACGAACAGCGTACTGGACCCAGCAGAGCCGATGCTCGGCCCGGTGGAAAATGGCGGCACCATAATCGCCAATACCGCACCTGGATGCTGGGGACCGATGATCACTCCTCGCCTTCGCGGCGGCCACGAGGTCACCCGTCCGGTATACGTCGAAGGCGCAGAGCCCGGCGACGGGCTCGCTATCCGTATCCGCGACATAACCGTCACCTCGATTGCCACCGCATCAGGACACGACAGCTCGCCCGAGGGCTTCTGCCTCGGAGACCCTTATGTGGCTGCCCGCTGCCCGGTGTGCGACACGATCTGGCCAGAGACCCACGTCGAAGGCATCGGCCAGGATTCGGTGAAATGCGACCACTGCAATAACCCGGTCAAACCATTTGAGATGGTGCACGGCTACACCGTGACGTTCGACGACACGCGCCAGATTGGACTCACGCTGCCAGAAGCCGCAGCCCGCCAGATAGCCGGCCAGGCCGATCACTATTCAGCGCTACCCGATGAAAGCCGGCAGCACTCAATTCTCAACTACGCGCCTTCTGACATCCCCGGACTGCTGGTGCGGATGCGCCCGTTCCTGGGCCAGCTCGGCACATGTCCGTCCACGCGGATGCCGGATTCGCATAACGCCGGGGATTTCGGTGCCTTTCTCGTTGACGCTCCGCACGACTACGCACTGACCGCAGAGGAAGTGGCCAGACACAAAACCGATGGACATATGGACATCGACGCGGTTCGCGCCGGCGCCATCCTGATTGCCCCGGTCAAGGTGGCCGGTGGCGGTATCTATATGGGCGATATGCACGCCGCCCAGGGCGACGGCGAGATCGCAGGCCACACGATGGACGTATCCGGTAGCGTGACCCTGCAGGTGGAAGTGGTAAAAAACTATCCAATCGATGGGCCTGTCCTGTTTCCGCTGCTTGAAGATCTACCACCGCTGGCGCGGCCTTTCAGCGACGCAGAAAAAGCCCGCGGCGCGCGTCTCGCGGCGCAATGGGGTGTAGACCAGATCGAGGAGGTAGCGCCGATTTCGGTGATCGGCACGGCCGCCGGTATGAATGACGCGATCGACAACGGATTGACGCGCGCTGCCGCTCTTTTGGATCTAAGCGTGGCCGAGATCCGCAACCGCGCGACCATCAACGGCGCAATCGAGATCGGACGCAATCCTGGCGTGATCCACGTCACGTTCCTGGCGCCGCTGGCACGGCTTGATGCGATCGGGCTCGGTGTTTACGCCCGCGAGCAATACGATCTGTGATCTTGCACCTTATTTGATAGTCCTCATCTGGATCAGGAATAATTGCTTTTCTGGACGTGAAGTCTCGGCTGGATAACTATCGCGGCTACTTAATTATGGAACGTCTAATCTTGATGTCCCCATCCGTATGCAAATTCGTGGCATCGGGATATGGACGGCATAAAGCATTGGTGATCGCGCTACTCGCGGTCATGGCATGCCTGCTTTCCAGTTGCGCCGTGCTGCACGGTTCGGCTTCTGGGACTACATTTCTGGCCGCGTCACAGAGACACGTGAACTTCGGCATGGGTTTTGAAAACGCCGACGTGCAATCGGTGGCCTATCGTAATCCGTCAGAGTACGAAGAGTACGATCGCTGGACGGGCGCGGGCCAGGCCGAAGTCATATTCGCGGTCGCCAACGGGCCAGATACGGCACTGCAGTTTTCCGACTATCGGCTGCCGGCGATGACCAAAAGCTGGACCTTCAATGAAAACGACGCCCAGCTTGATTTGAAACCCACGCATGTCCTGCATGATAGGCAATGGCCATTCACCTATGCGTTGTACCCACATCAAGCCGCAGGGGACAGGCGCGATTGCGTCGCGTTTCTGCGTTCCTGGGACAACCCGCCAGATGATCCCATGCACCGTCCCGGGAAAGCGCTGTTCGGTTATTACTGCGCCCCCTCTGGCCAGTCGTTGAGTGAGCGGCAGGCCATTGCCGTGCTGCGCGGCATCGTGGTCGACGCCAACAAAATTCCGCAGGTTTATTTTGGCCAGGATCTACCCGACGATCCACGTGCATTACGCCGTGCACGAGGCAGCGACTCCTCGCACCGTGGCAATCCGGAATTCCCGTTCTACTTCAGCCGCCATTACAACGTCGGCAACGACGCCCTGCATTGATGGGCGTTGATCGGGCCTTGCGTCCGCAGTTTGCCGCTAGTGTCCCGTTGCAATGAGCTCACAGGAATACGGCGCAGGAACCGCTCGAGAAGAATACGACAGCAAGCCCTGCTATCAGGCCCCCATCAGACTCTGCCCACAAACCCGCAGCACATTGCCCGAGATCCCGCCAGCACCCGGCGTGCACAGGAAGGTGATGGTCTCGGCGACGTCCCTGGGCTCGCCGCCCTGGCCGAGTGACGACAGGCGGCGGCCGCCTTCGCGCACGGTGATGGGCATTTCGGCGGTCATGCGGGTTTCGATGAAGCCGGGGGCGACCGCGTTGACGGTGACGCCACGCTCGCGCTGGGCGTTGGCGCGGTGTTCGACAAAGCCGATCAGGCCGGCCTTGGTGGTGCCGTAGTTGGTCTGGCCGCGGTTGCCGGCGATGCCGCCGATCGAGCACAGACAGACGACGCGGCCGTGTTCGTTGATGATCTGTTCGTCCATCAAAACCGCATCGATCGCGATGATGGCTTCCAGATTGATGCCCAGCACCATGTCCCAGTAGTGCTCCGGCATGTTGGCGAGCGCCTTGTCGCGGGTCACGCCGGCGTTGTGAATGACGATATCGACGCCGCCAAACTTGTCCTTCATGAAGTCGGCGACCTGGCGCGGGGCATCGGCGTCGGTGATGTCCAGCGGCAAGGCCGTGCCGGCGAATCCGGATACGGTGGCTTCGAGTGTTTCCTGATCCTGTGGAATATCCAGACAGACCACGTGCGCACCCTCGGCAGCCAGGCGCTGCGCGGTAGCGGCACCGATGCCGCGTGCGCCGCCGGTCACCAGGGCGGTCTTGCCCTGTAGCGGCTGGGTGGTGGGCAGGCTGTCGGGCATCTTGCCGGCCGCAGTCACCGTTACCGGCTGGCCGTCGACGAAGGTGCTGTGATCGGAGAGGAAGAAGCGCAGCGGCGTGCTGATGCGATCCTCGGCGCCCGGCTCGACATAAATCAGGTTGACGGTGGAGCCGAACTTGCCGATCTCCTTGGCGAACGATCGTACAAAGCCCTCGACCGCACGGGCGGCGACCGCGGCAGGTACGCTGTCCAACGCGCCTGGCTGGCTGCAAAGGACGACGACGCGCGCGTTCTTCGTCAGTTGGCGCGCCACCGGATGGAAGAAGTGGTACAAGCCCTTGAGCTCGGCGACTGACCGCATTCCGGTGGCATCGAACACGAGGCCGTCGTACTGGTCTTGGTGGTCGGCCGGCGGCTGGTCGATACGCTGGGCCCGAGCACCGGTGGTCGCCAGCGCGGCCGCAACGGCATCGCTGGCGGTGGCGTGAGCGGCCGCTCCCCAGAGCAGCGTCTGCCCTTCCAGAAATCTTTGCTGATAGGGGCCTTCAGCTCTTGCCAGATCGGTCGGCGTGGGAATGCCGATGGTTTGCATGATCTTGCGCATGGCAGGCCTGGAGGCCGCCTCGACCAGATAATCGCTCATGGAAAGCTCCTGTCTTTCTGCAGTGCAACAACGTCGAGTCTATGCGCCCTGTCAGGCAAAACAAAGCCCTGTGGCTGACCACTCCCAGCGTGAACGGTTCACGCCGACCGCACCGCCAACTGCGTTACCATCGCGCTTTGATCATGCGCCAGGTGAAGCGATCGATCCTGGCGTCGAACGGAGGCAAACGGTGGTCACAGGCACGCACCATCTCGAGATTGATGCGCCGACGCAGGCCGTGATCGAGTCGCTCGACGGGGCTCAGCGCGAACGCCTGCACTCGTTGATCGTACAGGCCGATCGAATCCAGCGCGAACAGCTGGAGCACGCGGTGGAGAACGCCGTGTCGGTGGTGCCAGCGCCGTTTCGAAAACGTTTTCTCAAGCTGCTCTTCGGTTAATCGTTCATGATCGAGATAGCCCGTGACGCTGAACTGCAGAAACTGGCGCGTCTGTTGCAGACCGAGCGCGAGGCGATGAATTTTCTGGCCGATCGGCCGCTGGCAGAGCTGCGCCAGCTGCGCCAGGGGCTGACCGACGCCCTGTTTCGCGAATATCGCCCCGCGTTTGCCGGGTTTGCCAAGGTATCGTCGCGTCTGCCGCTGGGCATCGCGGCTCGGATTGCCCAGCGCGTACTCGGCGCGGTGCTGTCCGGCCGCATCGCAGGCGAAATGCCGCCAGAGCGCGCGGTAGACATGGCCAGCCGGCTGTCAGACGAGTTTCTGGCTGATATCTGTCTGCATATGGAACCGCAGCGCGCCCAGCCGATCATTCGCAGTTTTCCGCTCGAGCGCTCGGTCACCGTCACGAGCCTGCTGCTGGAACGCGGCGAGTACATCACCATGGGCCAGTTCGTGGATGTGTTGCCACGGGCCACGCTGCTGGCGGCCACCGACGCTATCGATTCGCCGCTGGCACTGCTGCGCATTGCATTCTTCGTCGAAAACAGCGCCCAGCTCGAGACGGTCATCGAACACCTGTCCAACACTCGCCGCGGCGAGCTGCTGCAAACGGCGGCCAACGAGCAGCTGTGGCCAGAGGTTCTGAACACGCTGAGCCTGCTCGACGGTAACACCCGCACCGAGCTGGCTCGGCAGGCGCTCACCGAGGACGCAGCGATCGTCGACTCGTTGATACGCGCGGCCGCGGCGCAGGATCTATGGCCACAGCTGTTGTCGCTCGGCGAGGCGCTGGACGAAATCACCGAAGCCCAATTTGCCGGCCAGCCGGCATTTGCCGAACCCGAGATCATCTGCAGTATTGCCGATTCGGTGGTGCGTCACAATCTATGGGGGTTGTTCGAGCACCAGATCGTGTTGATGGGCGAAGAGCGCGCGGCCCGCATGCTGCGCGTCTGCAGCAGGATGCGCCCATCGGTACTGGCCGCCATGGCCCAGCATTTTGCCCTGAACGCGCAGACCGTCGAGACACTGACCCAGGCCGCGCGACAGCTCACCGACGACGAACGCCAGGCAGCCGCCGAGGCCAGCGGGCGCGATACCGTACTGGGCCAGTTGCTCAGTGGCTAAACACAGGTTCCGGCTGTACCGATCGCCTCAGTTTTCGGCCGGCGCCGAGCTCGCCAGCCGCGGAGCCAGCCACTGGCTGATGGCCGCATACACCTCGTCATGCTGCAAGAGCGCCAGATGGCTCATGCCAAAGAACACACGGCCGGTCTGATCGCGGGCAATGAAACGCCGCTCGGGCTGCGGAGATTGGCCCGCCGCGCTGTCGACCGGCACCAGCATGTCGCCGAACCAGCGACCGCGCAGATCCCGGGCATCACGACCGAGCGTGGCGGCAATCAGCAGATGCCCGACGTGATCTGGGGCCGGCACGGCGCGCGGCGGCTCGGCTTCAGATTCTGAGGCGGCATTGCGCCAGTCGGATTCGAGCACATAGCCGTAGCGCAGATCCTTGACGCCAGCGCTGCGGATATCCCCGATGGCAGACAACGGCTGGGTATGGGGCACCCGCGTGAGGCCCTCGTTGAACCAGTGGCCCAGACGTTCCAGCGGCGCACCCAGATGCGGCGTACCCAGGCAGACCAGATCGGCCAGCCGTGCCAGCCAGGGTTGGCCGTCCTGTGCGGCGTAATAGCAGGCGCTGCGTGCCACCAGACCGCCCATGCTGTGCCCGATGATCGTCAGGCGGTCGATCTCGACCGGGTAGTTGGCGACCAGTTTGGCCAGCAGGCGTGCCAGCGCCTGGCCGTTGTCCGAGATATGCCGGCCGCTGTTATAGCGCAGCCGCAGAACGGTATAGCCATGATCGTCGGCCAGCCGCGCGCCGAAATCGGGGCGCCCGGGCGAGCGCCAGTGCTGATCGTTCATCCCCAGCCCGTGGATCAACAACACCACTCGCCCCGAGGCATCCGGCAAGGCCGCAGCGAGCGATGCCGCGGTGACCGGCAGTTGGTGGCCCTCGTGATCTGCCAGACACATCGACAACGCCAGCACGTTGTTGCTGCGCTCCAGATAATCGCCGAAGGCACCGTTCAGGGCGCTACGCAGGCCCAGCGAGAGATGCTCGGGAAAGCCGTCGGGATCTGTCGAATGCAGCAACGCCTCGCCAAGTGCCGCCGCCTGGCGTGCGCCGAGAAAACTGAGCGCGCCGATATCACGGACGCGATCGTAGACGAAATCCCGCGTGAACTGGCCGGGCCCGGCGAACGGGTTGATCGGTGCCGTGGTCTTTCCGACCGCGCGATGCATGCCGTGGACGAGATTGACTGTGCCCTTGAACGTATCCGCTGCCATGGCCAGGCCACCGCGCAGCCAGAGCGCCGAGGTCGCTCGTCGCTCGGCGGGCTTGTCGTCGCCGTTGCCGTACCCGGTGCGGCGGTTCATCGGCGACGGCTCATGGGCGCTGACACCGACAGTTGATAACGCTGAGCAGACGGGCCAGCGGAATGAGATGACCGCCGAGAATCGCTTTGCCGGTGGTGAGCAGCGACACCGATAGATCGCGCGCCGGATCGGCCCAGCCGAGAATATTCATGAACCCGAGATGACCATAGGCATCGCCGCACATCGGGCCGTACATGCCGACGGGGTTCATGCCAAGCATCAATCCTTCGCTGTAGCGCATCGGGATCTTGAGCGAGCGATCAAAACGCACCGGCGTGGCTGGGCGGATCGCCCGGGCGATGGTCTCGGCCTTGAACACGCGCTTGCCCTGCCAGACCCCGCCGTCGAGCAGCATCTGGTAAAAGCGTGATAGTTCGTCGGCGGTGGCATACAGATTGCCCGATGGAATCACCGCGTCCATGAAGAAATCACGGTTGGAAATATCCACCACGTCGTCGAAGCCGGTCGACAACGCCTCGCGTGCCCATTTCGATACCGGGAAACGCACCGGCTGGCCGCCGAGATGATTCTCGGCCACCCGCGAACGCGAACGGCCGTCCAGGCCATAGGTGAAATACCGCATGCCCAGCGGCTTGCGCAGCCGGCTGTCCAGATAGTCGATCATCGGCGCGCCGGTCACCCGGCGAATCACCTCGCCCAGGATGAAGCCGCCGGTGATGGCGTGATACGCCATCCGACGCACGCCGTCGTCGGGGGGCTGGTCGCAGATTCGCCGGACGCATTCGTCCCAGTCGGTCAGGGTTTTCGGATCGTTGCTCTGCTTGCCGGCGATAAAAGACGGAAAACCCCCATAGTGGGAGAGCACCTGCGCGATAGTGGTGCGCGACTTGCCCTCGCGCGCGAACGCGGGCACATAATGTGAAACCGGCTTGTCGAGATCGATACCCCCCTCCTCGGCCAGCTTGTGGATCAGCAGCCCAATGATCGCCTTGCTCGCAGAGAACAGACAGACCGGCGTATCGGGCGCGGCCAGCACGGCGTTGGGTCCCGGCGCCTGGGTTGACGATACGCCGCGCGCATAGCCGATCGAGCGGTGGAGCAGCACATGGCCACGGCGGCGCAGGCACATCGTCAAGGCAGGATAGACCCGGCTGCGGTAGAGCGCCTCGGTGGCCTGCCAGATAGCGTCGACATCCTGCGCGGCAAGGCCTGCCTTGCGTGAATCGACCTCCGATCCGGTGTCGACGCGGGTGATCGGTGCCAGCGGACCCGCAGGCAACTGGATAAGCCGGGTGCCGGGCAGCGCCAGATTCATGAGCGCTCTCGCTCACGCGCAGGCGCGACCTGTGTAGCCGGGATTTCCCGCCGGCGCGGTTGATTGAGCGTGATCGAGTTTGTCATATCGTATAGCTTGCCATCGATTGAGCCGGTGCCGGTCCCGAGCAGGCACTGCAGGATGTATTCTGTCGCTTTCATACAGTCGTAATAAAGCCCAAAGGATCATAGAGATCGTGCCGAGAAAGCGCGATCATGGCGCTCATCGGCACGCTGGCATCCATTGCGACGGCGGTGCAACACACGTCGGCTTCGCCCACGACAGACAAGCAAGAGGAACAAATCAGATCGAGCGGGCCCTTGAGGATACGCCTTGACTGGCTTAGGCACGCGCTGGCGTATCGGTGGGATGGACCGTTCGGTTTCCGTCGAATGTAATCATTCCCATGGCTCGTGTTCGAACCTATCGTTTCTGACTCCAGGTCGATTCGAACGACACCGACTACACACAGGCGGCGCCCGTGACAGATAGCAGCGACACCATCGCGCAGAAACCTCGACGCAGACGCCGCGGCTATCGCGGCCTGAGCGCCGACGAACTGCGCAGCCAGCGCCAGGCGCGCCTGATCGAGGCCGGCACCGAGTTGTTCGGCGAGCGAGGCTATGCCGCAGCGCCTATCGAGGCGGTCTGCTCGCAAGCCAGGGTATCGACGCGGCACTTCTACGAGCAGTTCGACGGCCGCGAGTCAATCCTGCACGCCGTCTACGATGCGCTGGTCACCGAGATGGCAGAGATCATACGTAGCGTGCTGACCCGCAGCGGCAAGCCGCTGGATCAACGATTCGCCGATACAATCGAATCCGTCGTCTATTTCCTGCTTCACGATCCGCGGCGCGCGCGTATTCTTTGTATCGAAGCGGTCGGCGTATCCGAGGTCATGGAAAAGAAACGTCGCCAGACCACGCACGATCTGGCAGAGATCATCCGCCGCTACGCGGCCAAGATGGCGCGCCGTGGCATGCTGCCCGAGCGTGATTATCATCTGCCTGCCATCGGCATGGTGGGCATGGTCAACGAGTTAATCGCCGAATGGCTGACCGAGGACACGGGGCTCACCGCCATGGAAATGGCGCGTGAAGCCAAGATCCTGTTCCGCGCCATGATCTTCGGCGCCCAGCACTATGTGCCGACCGACGGCGAGCCCGTCGACCCGGTCGCGGACGCGTCCGTTCAATAATCAGACGGTCGCTGTGCGATTGGTCCATCGGCCCGGACGTATGCATCGCTTATCCAGGATCAGCACCTGGCTGGCAATCGGCCCACAGCGAGGCGCCGTAGTGGCTCAGCCGTACGGAATATCGTTGTATTCGTGGATACATGCGCAGCTCGTCGCGCACCCGGGTGATGGCCGCGCGTAGCTGAGTGTCGGCCATCAGCAGTTCGTATTGATGCTCTAGTGCCGGCTCCTCGGCGCCGACCGTGAACAGATCCAGCGCGATCAGTTCACTCATGTAATGCGGCACGTACTGGCGCAGCAGCACGCCGGCATCGCGCCCAAGCCCGCTGGCGTTCGACAGCACCGTCATGCTGACCGGCCCGGCCGGCAGCCAGCTGGCAGCCACGTGCACCAGAGGCGCGCTGCCGCGGTCTGCCAGCAGCGATAACATGGCTACCTGATCTGGTACCAGGCGAGCCAGCGTCTGGGCGTACAACGCACGCCGTGCCGCATCCGGATCGATTCGGCGCGAGCGCTCGACCAGGTCGGCAAGTTGCTCGGCCGGCCGTGGTTCGTTGTCGTACACGTCCGACAGCGGCCGCAACGGCCGGCTCTCGAGCGCATCCAGGCGCTGCTTGAGCTCGGTCAGCGCCCAGCTTTCGGCGTCCAGAAAACGCCGCACCGCCGTGCCGGCCACCGGCCAGTCATCGGCGTGCCGGACCGCATCCCGCAGTTTCTGCCACGGCCCGGCATTTCGAGCTCGCAATGCTTTGTGATCCGTCATTAAGACCTGCTCTTGATTGATCGATCGCCGCTGCGTGCGTGGCTAGCCAAAGCGATCGGCGAACACCGAGCCGAACAGTACGATGAGCTGGAACCAGCCCACAGCCATGCCGAGGGTCGCGCCCACCGCGATCAGAATCCATTCGTCCTCTTCAAAGGCCGGCCGCAGCATGGCCTCGAACTGAGGCGGCGTCAGCTGCTGCAAGCGCTCCACCAGCGTACTCCGAATTGCCATGGCGTCTTCGGCGTAGCCGGTAATGTGCGACAGCGTCTGGGGCATGCGTGCCAGCACCTCCCGCACCGCTTCGGCCTTGATGCGTGCGTAGTCGTCACGACCCAGCGTCCAGGCAAGAAACGGGCGCGCCACGCTGGCGCTGTCGTCGATCGCCTGCTGGACTTCGCGCTCCACCAGGGCAAACAGTTTCTCGGCGTACGGCCCGTTGAGCAACTCTTCGAGGATATTCTCGGGTGTCAGGATCTGCTCGGCCACCAGCGTGCCGTAATCGGCAGCGACTTCCTTCTGACGCTTGAAGAACAATCCGTGCAACGTCCACGGCCCGATCCGGATCGCCTGTTTGGGGTTGAAGATCAGCTTCAGTGCCAGCCAGTTGGTCGCCCAACCGACCACCAGGCCGAACAAGGGCAACAACCACCAGAACTGCCAGACCGCCCAGACGCCCATCTGAGCCAGACCAAAGACGAAGCCGAAATACGCGCCGGAGTGGCCGATGAAACGGAACTCGCTACGCCCGGTCTCGATGAAAATCCGATTAAGCAGCGTCTTCTCACGCACCAGCACCCGCGTGATCATGCCCTTCAGATCAAACAGATAACGGATATTGGACCGGACCTCGGCCATCATGTCGGCCACAACCTCGGGCACCTGCTGACGAATCCGGCGTTTGATCTGATCGTGCACGACGTCCGGCAGGCGCGACCACAGCCGCTCGTGCCGATGCTGCATGACAAGATCAGTGATCTCGTCGACCATCTGCAGCATCGGCGCCTCCAGCGCAGCAGCCACGCGGTCGGGTTGCAGCCGGCTGAATATCTCTTCTTCGGTGATCAACGACTCAGTGATGGTATCCACCGCGATGCCAGTCATCTTGGACGCCTTGCTCGGCACAATGCCCTGCCAGCCAAGATACGGCTTGGCCCAGCCATGAAACTCGATCGGATAGAACATCATCTTGATCGCGACGACATTGGTCACATAGCCCACGAGCGCGCTGATCACCGGAATGGACAGATATTTCCAGGTGTCGACGCTCAGATTCAGGAATTCGGCGGCCATTCATCTCGCCAGTTGACTGGCCCCTCTGCTTCGCGATCGATAACCGACGCCTAATCTCAGCGCACCGTGCGGCACTGCAAGTTATCAGCTTCTGAAGACCGCGGCCGACGGCACCGGCACGACGCTCGACCGCGTCGAACTTTTATAACGACCGGTCAGGGCCTGTCGCACTGGGCTGATTGTGATTGCCCATTGACGCGACGTTCAATCCTTGAGCTGATCAATCAGATCCCGCGTCTGCGCACGGGCGGTGTCGACAAATCGATGCATATCGGCCAGACGTGCCTGGGATGCCGCGTTGTCTTCGCTGATTTCGCGCTCTGCGGTGGCCAGCGATTCGCCGAGCACACCCATGCGCTCAACATAGCCTTCGAGCACGCGCAGATAATGCCGCGGCGCGAGCTGGTAGTAATCCTGACGATCGCCGGGAACGGCCGTGGCATCAAGCACACCGAGTTCACGCAGCATACGGGCGTTGGTGCTGATGCTGGCCCGTGATACCTGTAGCTCCTCGGCCAGCTGCGACAGGCTGGTCGGCCCGCCATGAATAATGAAGAATCCGAGAATTCGGCCCGCAATTCGCGGCAGGCCGTCGCCTTGGGCAGACAGCCCCATACGTTCTATGAACGCCGAAATCGCACGCTGGTCGTTCGCCATGGGATGAAGCCTATTTTGCCCCGTAGAGTGCGTCAATCACCGGGACGTATCTGTTAATTGTCGAATAGCTCACACGCCACTTCAATCTTTGCCGCTTGATCGGTGCTGTTCCTGCCTTCCCGGAGCATCACGCTGCCGGCATCCTCTGTTTCGACCACCGTCCAATACATTTTTCGTCTGCTCGGCTACACTTCTCTGCCTGATTCCGGGCGACGGCTTTGAGCCGGAGCCTTCGCTGGCTTCCACTGCCTGGACACTGCATGCCGAGTTTCCCACCGATTGCTGCCATCATCTACGACTGCGACGGTACGCTGGTCGACAGCGAATTTCTCAACGCCCGCTGCATGACCGACATGATCGAGCGCGATCACGGCATGGTGCTGGATCCGATGGCGCTGGAAACCGAGTTCCGCGGCGGCCGGTTTGCTGATATGTGCGACACGCTGGAGCAGCGGCACAATATAGCGCTGGGCGCGGATTTCCCCGAGCGATATCGCGAATATTCGATCGGGGTGTTCGAGCGCGAACTCACCCCCATACCTGGCGTACGCGAAGCCATCGAAGCCATCGGCGGGCCGCGGTGTGTGGCATCAAGCGGACCGCCCGGCAAACTGGCAACCGCGCTGCGGGTGACCCATCTGGCGCCATATTTCGGCGAGCATGTGTACTCGGCCTACGAAATACAGGCCTGGAAACCCGAGCCGGATCTGTTCCTGCACGCAGCGCGAGTGCTGGGCGTGGACCCGAGCGCTTGTGCTGTTATCGAGGACAGCGATGCAGGTGTCGAAGCCGGGCACCGTGCCGGCATGCAGGTGTTCGGCTACGACCGTGCCGGCGCCATCAGCCATCATCCAGACGCGAATCTGGTGCGATTCACCGACTTCGCCGAACTCCCGGCGCTGCTGGGACGCGGCTGACGCCAGACAGAAGTCTCGTCCGCAAGAGAGTCGAGCGACGATCAGGCGTCGCCGTATTGCCAGTAATCAATCTGTCGGCGTACGCAGAAGACGTGCATCTCGGCTTCCTCGACCGCGCGCATCAGCTTGTCGGCTTCGCCGCCGTCGAGCACGAACATCAACTCCTGCGGCTCGTCTGCCTGTTCAAAAAAATGCGCCGAATGAGCATGCCCGTTGACGCCTGTGCCCGCCACGTCGTCACGCCGCGTCATGCGCTTGATGCCTTGCGATTGCGCTACCTCGGCCACGGCGTCCAGCACCGGCTGGCCCTCGTGTCGACGCGAGCGCGGGGCAATGAAGATGACTTCGAAACCTTTCATGACGTCGCTCCGGCGGCATGTCGTGCCAACGAGAAACTAAGCATACCCAACCCGGTCATGACCAGTGACCCGGCGACATGCACCGCGATGCCGATAAACGCCCAACCCAGCCGTCCATCCTGGATCTGGGTGAACATCTCGGCGGAAAACGTCGAGAACGTGGTCAGTGCACCGAGAAAACCTGTCACCACCATCAAACGCCAGAAAGATGACAGTTCTGGCAGCGCCGAGAAAGTCGCGATCGCAATACCAATCAGAAACGCGCCCAGCAGATTGGCCACCAGCGTGCCCGGCGGCAAATTGGGAAACAGACCGTTGAGCCCAAGACCCAGTCCCCATCGCAGATTGGCCCCCAGTGCCGCGCCTAATGCGATGGCAAGAATGGAGTAGGTCAACGGCATGGTCTTGTCCTCGGCATATTCGGCACCGCTTTCCGACTCGGTGGTCTGACCGGCGGAATGCGGCTGCTGCGGGTCGTACTGATTGGCATGGTCCTCGGACGCGGCGTGCCGGTCATCGCGTCGCGTATGCCGCGCATGCGATGGCCGCCTGCCACTTCCGCCCTGGGGCTGATTCATTCCGCCGCCTCTGATCGCTTTGATGGCGTTACTATACAGACCCTTATCCAGCGGACAATCATCACGCCAGCGGCGCTTTCTCGAGCCTGGGATCACGCAGCCCAGTCTCGGCCGACAAGCAAGGCGCGACGAACAGAGCGTGGCCAGTACGGCGATCACCAACCACCACAGGCCATAGCCCCACAGCAGCGTCGCGCCGATAATGCCGACGCCGTAGGCCGCCTGGGCAATCGCTGTGCCTGCATCACCGGTAAGCGCTATCTGGGCCGCCGTGCCCAGGGTCAACAGGCCGAGCGCGCCGGTACCCAACGGCCCAAACGATAACCAGCTCGATACAGCCATGTCCGTTGACGATGGTAATCAGGCCCATCGGAATCGCCCGCAGAAACATGCACATGGCGGGATGACCGAGGATACGGCGCGCACTTATCGTAGAAAAATATCCAGCGGGCCGCGTACAAGCCACTGCACAGCGCGAACAGCGCCATGTTGAACCACCACAAAACTTTCGCCAGCTCGGGCAATCCGGGCACCGACAACGGAAACGCCGCCAGCGCCAGAATGCCGGTGCCCATGGTGGCCGTGAACCAGTTCGGGGTGAAATGCCGCACCATCTCGCGTGGATGGCTCAAGTCGGCCCAGGGTCGCGTGATCGTCATCTTGAAAGCTCCTTGAACTCGGGCCGGGCAACCACTGGCACAGGCAGATGCTGGCGTCTTTCAAGATCCGTTGCGGCTGGTGATCGAATACGCCAATCCGCTTGCATCTGAGCCAGGCAGCGGTCAGTCAGGCACTACGTGAACTCGCCGATGCGCTCGATGTCACCCTGTTCACCCGGGCCGGACGCGAACTGCAACCCACCGCTTCGGCCCGCCAGCTGCTGGCGCTGAGCGAAGCGCCGCGCGCCGCATTGATAGATATCGGCGCCCCGCTGCACGGCTCGCGAAACGCTCGTCTGGCCGGCCCGGTGCACATCGCCGCTTCCAGTACGATCGCGCGGTATGTTCTGCCGGTTGCTGTGGCCGGCCTGATTCAGGCCTACCCTGAGCTGCGGCTCTCGCTGACCTCGGGCAACAGCGCCGATGTCGAGATCCATGTCGCCGACGGCAAAGCCGATATCGGCTTCATCGAAGGCCCGTCGGCCCGCGACGACCTCAAGGCATCGCGCTGGCGCACCGATGCGCTGGTGGTCATCGGGCCGGCTGATGCCCCCGAGGCCCTGGATCCCGACAAACTCTCCGACCATGCCGGGGTGGCGCGCGAGGCCGGCTCTGGTACGCGCAGTGTGTTCGAGCACGCGCTGGCCCTGGCGGGAATGCGACGCCGTCGCCGACCGAGATCGACGACGGACTGGAACGCATCGGCGAAGCAACGGTCAATTGAGAAATAATGCCCCTGTCAGCCACTGTTAATCGGGCGACTGCTACTTTAGGGCAATTAAATCAATGAAACAGTTGGATATTATGGAAATTCGAAAGCACTCTCTCACTGGCGCACTGGTCGGGCTGACTGGCCTCGGTCTGGTCGCTATCTCCTCGACCGGCTTTGCCGCCGATGCTTCTCCGAGCTCCACGTCGAGCCAAGCCTCCAGTCAGTCGCAGGGCATGTATTCGGCGGATCGGCTGATGGACGCGCATGTCTATGCCAAGGGCGATTCCGAGCACGCCATCGGTGAAGTCGATGACGTGTTGCTCGACAACAACATGACGATCAAGTCATTCGTGGTCGAAACCAACGGCAAGTTCGGCCTGGGCGGCAAGTCCTACGTGGTATCGCCCAGTCAGCTGAGCGTCCAGACTCTGCAGTCCAAGAAGCCTACCAAGCCGTCGTATCGCGTCAATCTCGACATGACCCGAGACGCACTGGCCAAGAAACCGGTCTACAGCGATTCCTGGTGGACGAACGCACAAAGCCAGGCCAGCGATGCCTGGCAACAGACCAAGAAATCGGCTTCCAGCGCCTGGACCGAGGTGAAGGGCACGACGTCGAATCTATTTAACGGCGGCGAAAACAAGGCCAACAACGCAGCAAATGCGACCGGCAACGCGGCCGACAAGACGGCCAATGCCGCCGATAGTGCGGCTGACAAGACTGGCAATGCGGTAGACAGCACGGCGGACAAAGCCGGCAACGCGACCAACTGATCGCATGACTGCAGCGGCGTAGGCAGACAGCGTCCGCTGCGGCAAATCCAGGAGCGCGTTGCCGTTTCATAGGCAACGCGCCATTTCGGGGCGCGCATGGCCCTTTTGACCTCGTGCAGCGCTTGGCACCCACCCGCGCATAACGCGCCCGGCGGACGATGACCGGCGAACGCGGCTCGGGCTATCATGCGAGGCCACGCACCTCCCGCCAAGGAACCCCACTGGATGACTCCGCAGAACGAAAACGCCCGAAGCAGCCTGTTTGGCGCCGTGTTCTTTCCGGTGCTGATCATCGGCGCACTGATCATTGTCGCGATTCTTGTGATGAGCTACCGCGGCAACCAACGCACCGCGCCCAAACCCGGCGATGGCCCGACGCAACTCGACGCCAGCACCATGAATGCGTTGCGCAATAAATACGACAAACTGGGCGAGTCGATCGGCCAGGCCGATGCACCGGTCACCGTTCGGGAGTTCGGCGACTATCAGTGCCCGGCCTGTGGCCACTTTGCGCCCACGGCCGAGCGCATGCGCAAGGCGTATGTGAAAACCGGCAAGGTGCGCTTCATTTTCTTCGATTTTCCGTTGCCAATGCATCAGCACGCACAGGCCGCCGCCGTGGCCGCCCGCTGTGCCGGAAGGCAGAACAAGTTCTGGCCCTATCACGACCGGCTCTACGCGACTCAGTCCAAATGGGCCGAGGAAAACGACCCCAGCTCGACGTTCCTCGATATCGCGGTGGAAACCGGAGTGGATTCCGGCCAGCTCAAGCAATGCATGGCCAGCGACGAACCACTGGCGACGATCAATGCTGAACGCGACGCCGGCAAGGCTGTGAAGCTGCGCGCGACGCCAACGGTGCTGGTTGGCAACACGGAATTCGTGGGCGGGCCGAGCTACGACAAGCTCAAGAAAGCCATCGACGATGCGCTTCAGGCCGCCGACAACGGAGCAAAGCCGCAGTAATCCCGGTCCGATCAACGACGCTCGTCGGCCTCGAGCTCGGCGAGCGTTGCTTCGATCGCCTGTCTGGCCTCGGTATCCTGGGCGTCGTCGCAGCGCCCGCGTGCGCTGTTCTTGAACCATCGCGCCAGCTGTTTCTGGCGCGCACTCGCTAATGTCTTGACCACCGTCTCGGATGCCTCTTCGGAGGTCGCGGCCAGCGTGCCATCGCCGCGCAGTGCATGGCTGCGATTGACGATGAGTCGGTAACGAATCAGTACGCTGTCGAGCAGTATCCAGGCGAAATTGGCATTTTTGGGCGGTCCCAGCGTCAGCCGGCGTCCGCCCACCGCGCCGCGTCGACCGATCGCCAGTGAGAGCGTCGGCAGCGCATCACCCTTGAAGTAAGCCAGCGCCCCGCCGCCCACACCGCCGAGCAAGGTGCCCAGACCCAGCGTATGACCAAGCGCGCCGGCATCGACCGTCAGCCCGGCGCCCGCGCCTACCGCCGCGCCGACGACTGCCAGCTGGCGCCGCGTCAGACCCAGCCGGCGCCAGGTTTCGTCACTGGCCAGGTCAAGATCATCATCCAATGCCACGCCGGTCGCGGCCCGCGTATGCCCATGCCGGTACAGATCGAGCAGATCATTGCTGGCGTCGCGCTCCATATGCGACAACCGCTGATAATAGCGTCGAGTTGCCGTCTGCACGGCTTGGCGGCGTGCAGCATCCGGGGTCTCGCCGTCGGCATAGTCGACGTGCTCGCGTACCGCCAGCGCGGCCCGTAGAAACGCCTGAATGCGCTCGGCCGCGTCCTCGCGGCGTTGCGCCCACTCAGCGTCGAGCAGGGCCAGCGTCGCCTGCAGATGATCACGATCGCGTTCGTCAATCTGATTGAGCGCGGCCAGCAGGTCGCGACGCGCAGCGAATCGTGCGGCATGCGCATCAAATGTCCGGACCAGATTGAACGCCTGGCCGAGTTGGGAACGCCAGGCGTCGACATACGCCGCCGAGTGGTCCGCCTGCCTCCGATTATGCGGATTGAGCACCGCCAGCCGGGGCCCGGCCGACAAGCGCAGGATCTCGATTTCTGCAATGAAGGCGTCGTGGACCGGGACCGCGGGGTCGACCACATAGAGCACGCCAGCGCCTTCCAGCAGCGGCTCGAGCAAGCGACACTCGTCGACAAAGTCGGCGCTATCCCGATAGCGCTCGACGAACCGCACCAGCGTTTCTGGTCCTGGCCCCCGCGCCGGGTCGTCGGCCAGGGCGCGAATGACACGCAGTGCCTCGACCGGCTGCTGAAAACCGGGCGTATCAATGAAGCGCAGACGTTCGTCGCCGTCGAGCTCCAGCCGCAGACACTGGCAACGCGTGGTCTCGCCCGGCTCGGACGAAATCCGAATCACGGCGTTGTCGTCTTCTTCCAGCAACGTGGCCAGCACCGCCGACTTGCCCATATTGACCTTGCCGACCACGGCAAACGTCGGCACCCCCGGTGTCACCCAGCGCGCGGTCGCGTTGTTTTCAGGCTGCTGGGTCATAGGCCGCAATCTCGGTCGCCGGGTCGGCGAGTCCGTCTATGAATGCAGTCCAGCGCTGCATTTCCTCTGCGCCCGGACAAGCCGGGCGATCTGCTGTTCCGCCGGCTACTACCCAGGTGACCGGCGTGGCCTCGCCGGCAATACGGCGCACGCGTTGCTGCAGATCCACCGTCTGCCGCGGCGACAAGGCCCAATCGAGCGCTACCAGCACCACATGCGGCGGCGCCGCGGCCAGTGCCTTGTCTGCGGCGGCCTCGGCGCCGTCGTCGAGCACGCTCACTCGCTGTGTAGCCAGCGGATTCAGCCGCAGGCGGCGCAGCATGAACCCGCGAATAGCGATGCCATCGAGGCCGCTGCCGCCGACATCCAGTACCAGCGCCCCGTCGGCGGCGGCATCGACGGTCTGGCCACGTTCCACACCGGCGAGTTGACGCCAGAGGCTGCGATGACGCGGCGCCTGAAAATCAAGCCGGCGCAGCGCACGTCGCTCCTGCCATGCAAACACGCCGGCAAGCAGCCATCGCGGCAGTACCGACCAGACCAGCACGCTCATCAACAGAAAACGCCACCAGGCACCGGCAATATGGCCGCCCGGCAGGCGCTGCGCTGCGGCACCACTGCGCAGGCGACTGGCGGCAATAACCGTCTCGTTCGGCACCGCCGCCGGCCACACCCCGGCCCACGGCCAGGATACGGTCTGTACCGCCGCGCGCATGAAGACATCGTTATCCGGTGTGGACTCCCAATAAAAGCGCACATCAAAGATCATCAGTGTCGCTACAAAAGCCAGCACCACGCCCAGGCCAAAACCCAGCCCGCCCCACTGGAGCAATCCCGACAACCGTGCGCCCAAAGCCGACGCAGCAGCACGTGAATCCGACAAGGCCCGAATCCAGGCCTGCTGTTGTCGCTGCCGGACCCCGCGGTCGCCCGGCACCAGTTTTAGCAGCAGATTCAGAGCGAGGCCGATACCGGCCTGTGAGCGCCGCCACAGCCGTCGCCCCACCAGCAGCAGCAGGAACACGGCCCAGGGCAACAACACGGTCAGCGCAAAGAAAACCACGACGTGCACGCGCTGACCGCTGCCCAGACACAGACCCGTGGCGAGCAGCGCGCCACTGACAAACATCCCGATGAACAACAACTGTCGCAGCCAGGCCAGAGTGCGCATACATGCAGCACCCGGCCAGCTGCCGTCTTCAGCGCGTCGATTGTCGAGCCATAGCCAAAGCCCGACACGCCGCCGCCGGGCTTCTGGCAGATCGGCCAGCTGAGGGCGGATATCGCGGACAAACACGGTGCGATCGCGCGTCCCGGCCGGGCTCTTGTCGCTCGCCAGCAGTATCTCGAAATCCAGCAGATCGGCGAGTTGCCAGCCAGATGCAGCACGTCGGAAACGTTTCATGCGGTTATTCTACCGTCGCCGGCGACCGCGCCGGCTACCTGGCTTGCCGGCCCGCCTGCCGAGGCCTTGTAGAGTGCGGCAACAACCCCGAATATAGCGGCATGCTGTCTGATCTAACCGACAACTCGGCCCCCTCGGCGTCTCGAACGACCGACACGTTCGGGCGACCGCTGCGCGATCTGCGTATTTCACTGACGGATCGCTGCAACTTCCGCTGTACCTACTGCATGCCGCGGCATCTGTTCGGCAGCGAACATCTGTTCCTGCCGCGCGCCGCACTGCTCGACTTCGACGAGATCGAACGGTTGGCGCGCCTGGCTGCCGGGCTCGGCGTGAGCAAATTGCGACTGACCGGCGGTGAGCCGCTGCTGCGGCGCGAGCTGGACGTGTTGATCGGCCGCCTGGCTGCCCTCGACGGCATCGACGATATCTGCCTGACCACCAACGGATCCTTGCTGACCGGCAAGCGCGCCCGCGAGCTCAAGGCCGCTGGTGTGAATCGCGTCACCTTGAGTCTCGACGCGATCGACGATGACGTCTTCAAGGCGATCAACGATGTCGGCTTCCCCGCATCGAAAGTGCTCAACGCCATCGACAACGCCAAAGCTGCTGGCCTCGGCCCGGTCAAGGTCAACTGCGTCATCCAGCGCGGCGTCAACGAGCATCAGATCCTGCCGATGGTCGAACAGTTCCGGCATTCGGATGTGGTGCTGCGCTTCATCGAATTCATGGATGTCGGCACCTCCAACGGCTGGCGTATGGAAGAAGTCGTCACGGCCCGCGAAATCGTCGATACCGTCCGTACGCGCCATGCGATCTCGCGCCTGCCGGCCACCACGCCCGGCGAGACCGCCAACCGCTGGACGTTCGACGACGGCGCCGGCGAGGTCGGGATCATCGCGTCTGTTAGCCAGCCGTTCTGCGGCGGCTGCACCCGCGCGCGCCTGTCGGCGATCGGCGAGCTGTATACCTGCCTGTTTGGTGTCCACGGGCGCGATATCCGCGGGCCGATGCGCGCCGGCGCAACCGACGCCGAACTGTCCGATCTGCTGGCCGGCATCTGGCAGCGCCGCGACGACCGCTATTCGGAAATCCGCGGCGAACAGACGGCAGAGCGCCAGGGTGATGCCGACGGTCGGGTCGAGATGTCGTATATCGGCGGCTGAATAAGGCATCGAGAATTCGAGGTTCGTATTCGTGACACCCGCCATCAGGCAACTCAACACCAAAGGCATACCTCATAAAGTACTGCGCTACGAGCATACCCAGACTCATGGCGACTACGGTGTCGACGCGGCTCGTCAGCTAGGCGTACCACCCGAGCAGGTGTTCAAAACGCTGGTGGCAGAAACCGATACGCATGAACTGATTGTTGCTCTCGTGCCAGTGTCTGGCCGGCTGCATATGAAACGCCTGGCAGCAGCCTGTGGTGCCAGAAAAGCGTCCATGGCGGACGGCGCAAAAGTCGAAAAGACCACCGGCTACGTGCTGGGCGGTGTCAGCCCTCTCGGCCAGAAGAAACACCTGCGGACGTTCATTGACCACAGCGCGAGCGATTTCGAGACCGTCTATGTCAGCGGCGGTCGCCGCGGGCTGGAGATCGAGCTGCCGGCCCAGGCGCTCGCAGAATTGCTCGAAGCGACATTTGCGACTGTCGCAGACACCGGTGGTCTGTGAGGGTAACGCCGCATCATAGGTAGGTACTTAAGCCGCCACGCCTATACTTTCCAGTCCGATCTGTAATCGTCCGCTGTGCCTGTCCCGTCGTGGATGGGCGCGTTGGGCGTTGATTGCCAGATAAGACAATGC
>JAQIBT010000067.1 GCA_027858915.1 Salinisphaera sp. | reverse complement strand
CACCTGGTGTTCGGCTGGCAGTTCTTTGGCACCGTATTGGTGCTGGTGTTCTTTGCCGGCTGGCCGTTTCATCAGCCGCCACAGGGGCCGCCGGCGCCCGATCTGGCCAGCCAGCCAGTCAGTCTTGACCGCATCGTGAGCCTGACCGCCAAGGCACTGACTGTCTGCGTACTTCCGGTCGCGGCTGCGGTCGGCCTGCATCTGGCATGGCCGTCGCTCGGGCAGGGCTTCGCCGCCGTCATCGCTGGATGGGCATGAGCGATCGCGCGCGCAAGCCGCTGATACTTCATGTTCTCGACCGGTTCGATATTGGTGGCATGGAAATCGTGGCTCTGAATCTGATCACGCATACCCGCGATCGTTACGATCATCGCGTACTGTGTCTGCGCGATGTCGGACGCCTGGCAGGGCAGCTTCAGGCAGTCGGTATCCCGGTCGACACCATTGGCAAGCAGCCAGGCAAGGATATTGGCGCCTATCTGCGAGTGTGGAAGTACCTGCGTAACCTTCATCCCGACGTCGTCCATACCTACAACATCGGCGCCATCGACGTGGCATTCTGGGCGCGGCTTGCCGGGGTGGGCCGCGTTGTGCACGCAGAGCACGGGCGAGACGTGTCGGATCCAAACGGAAGCAACAACAAATACCGCTGGCTGCGCCGTATTCTCGCGCCGGCTATCAGCCGCTTTGTTCCGGTATCCGAGGATCTCGAGCGCTGGTTGCGCAAAGATGTTGGCATGGCAGCCGACAAGGTCGAACTGATTCATAACGGAATCGATACCACGCGCTATCGGCCGGGCGAGGCGGGCAGACAGCGGGCAGAGCGGCGCGAATTTGCGCCCGAGGGCGCGACGCTGATTGGCAGTGTCGGCCGCCTGGACGCGGTCAAGGCATTCGATACGCTGATCGCCGCCGTCGCCGAGCTCAACCGAATCGCGCCGGCCTGCAATCCGCATCTGGTGATTGTCGGTGACGGCCCGGAGCGTGCGGCGCTTGATGCGCAAATCGATGCGCTCGGTGTCGCTCATCGTGTGACATTGGCGGGGCTGCGCCATGATATCGACGAAATTCTGCCGAATCTGGATATCTACGCCTGTTCCTCGATCGCCGAAGGAATTGCGCTGACGCTGCTCGAGGCCATGGCCAGCGGCCTGCCGATCGTGGCCACCCGGGTCGGCGGCAATCCGGAGTTGGTTGTCGACGGTCAGACCGGCAGGCTCGTGCCCTCCGGCGATAGTCAGGCCATGGCAGCCGCGCTGCGCGGAATGGCCGAGTCGCCAGACGACCTCAAGGAAATGGGTCGCGCAGCGCGCGAGCGTGTCTGCGAGCGGTTCAGCCTCGAGACCATGAATGCCGGCTATTCTGATTTGTACGCTCGCCTGCTGGCTCCGAAACCATCAATTCTAGGGGCGTGATAAACGCATGTGTGGACTGACGGGAATCATCACGGCCAACGGCGTTACGCCGGATCGGTCGTTGCTGGATGACATGAATCGAGCCCAGGCCCATCGTGGCCCGGATCAGCACGACTGCGTCACGTTGCCCGGCGCCGGCCTGGCACACCGTCGCCTGACCATTCTGGATCCAACCAGCGGCGAGCAGCCGATGACCACAGAGGACGGTCGATTTACGCTGGTATACAACGGCGAGATCTACAACTATCGCCAGCTCAACGCCGAACTCGAGGCCGAGGGCTATCGCTTTGCTGGCCACTGCGACACAGAAACGCTGCTGCGTGCCTGGCAGCAATGGGGACCGGACTGCGTGGCCCGTTTGCGCGGCATGTTTGCCTTTGCGGTCTGGGACGCCGAGGAGAAACGCGTTCATCTGGTGCGTGATCGCCTGGGCATCAAGCCGCTTTACTATGCGCTGACGGCCGATGGAGATCTTCTGTTTGGCTCCGAGCTGAAAACATTGATGGCGCATCCGAGGCTTGCGCGTGAGATCGAACCGCAGGCGCTGGAAAGTTATCTCGCGCTGGGCTACGTGCCGGAACCGCTCGCGATTTTCAAGAATTCTTATAAGCTCTCTGCGGGCCACACGCTGACATGGCAGGCAGGCGAGAGCGCTCCAGTAGGCACGGCCTACTGGGATATCGATTTTGGCGCCAAACCACAAGACGATGAACCGGCCGTGGCCGCAGAACTGCGCGAACGGTTGGACGAGTCCGTGCGCATGCGATTGATTGCCGACGTGCCGCTGGGAGCTTTCCTGTCCGGCGGGGTGGATTCCAGCGCCATCGTATCGCTCATGGCGGGTGCTTCTGATGATCCCGTCAATACCTGTGCCATCGGTTTCGATCACGGCGCGTTCGATGAATCGGACTACGCCCGGCAGATTGCGCGTCTATTCGGCACGAATCACCGCGAGCACCAGATTGCCAGCGAAGATTTCGATCTCATTGACAAACTGGTGGATGTATACGATGAGCCGTTTGCCGATAGTTCAGCACTACCGACCTATCGCGTCTGCGAGCTGGCACGCAAGCAGGTTAAGGTCGCCTTGTCCGGCGACGGCGGCGACGAAAGCTTTGCCGGCTACCGTCGCTATCGGCTGCACTGGGCTGAGAGCCGGGCGCGGGCGAAGCTGCCTGGGGCAATCCGCAAACCTCTCTTTGGGGCACTTGGGCGAGCCTATCCAAAGCTGGATTGGGCGCCGCAGGTGCTGCGGGCGAAAACTACGTTCCAGGCCATGGCTATGGACACCGCCGAAGCCTATTGCCACGGCGTCTCGATGATCGCCCAGCCGCTTCGAGAGCGCCTTTACAGCAAGAAGTTCAAGGGCGAATTACAGGGTTATCGTACGCGCGATCTATTCCGTGGCCATGCGGCCAACGCCGGCACCGATCATCCGCTGTCGGTAGCGCAGTATCTGGATTTCAAGACCTATCTGCCCGGCGACATCCTCACCAAGGTTGATCGCGCCAGCATGGCGCACGGCCTGGAAGTCCGCGTGCCGCTGCTTGACCACGAATTTGTTACCTGGGCTGCGGGTTTGTCGCCTCAGTGCAAGCTCCGTCGCGGCGAAAGCAAATATATGCTCAAGAAAGCGTTCGAGCCCACCTTGCCGCATGACATTCTTTACCGCCGCAAGCAAGGATTTTCGGTGCCGCTGGATGACTGGTTCCGCGGGCCGCTGCGGGACGCCGGCCGCCGCGCACTGACCGAGGGTGCGCTGGTGGATTGTCGCGTATTCGATCCCGATGCGCTGCGTAGCCTTTGGGAGCAGCACGAATCGGGCCGTTTTGATCACGGTACGCCGATCTGGTCGCTGCTCATGCTGGCGCGTTTTCTGGAGCGCGAAACCCAGGGCGCCGCTTTCGTAGCGCGCGAAGGACAGGTCGCCGCATATGCCTGATCGCATCGACGCGAGCGCGAGTGCCGAGGATTATATCCTGCTGTTCGGCATGCCGCGCTCGGGCACGACCTGGATCGGAAAGTTGTTCGATAGCCACCCCGACGTGCTGTATCGCCACGAACCAGACACTTGGCGCCCGTTATCGTTTTCGCGGTACCCGGGCCTTGCAGATGCACAGGATTGTTGCGATGAATTGCGTTCGTTCGTGGCGGCCATGCCGCGGATGAACTCCGTGCGCGTTGCCGGCAAGAAGCCGTTGTTCCCGAAGAGCTATATGTCTGGCCTGCGGTCCAAAAGCCTGAGCGCAGCCGTCGAGCTCGCGAGGTTAGGATCGCGTGTTTATGCTGAATTTCCGGTCTGGTTCCACCCATCGACAAACGCCGATCGGGAGCGCCGGATTGTCTGGAAGTCGATCGAGTCGCTCGGTCGAATGGGTGTGGTACTGGCGTTGTGTGAGGACGCGCGGGCGATTCAAATTTTGCGGCATCCTTGCGGCTACATCGCTTCGGTAAAACGGGGATTGGCGTCGCATAGATTCACCTACCAGGATTCAGGCAGTGACGACTATGGCATCTTTACCGCGGTCGAGAATACGCCGCTGGGGCAGCGTTATAACCTGAGCCGTGAGTACCTGCGTTCGCTGACCAACGAAGAGCGTATGGCTTGGCGCTGGGTGCTAATCAACGAAAAAGCGTGGGACGACAGCCAGCACTCGGGGCGTTATCTATGTGTTCACTACGAGGATATCTGTGCGGACCCGCTGAGTGGTATCCAGTCAATGTTCAGCTTCGCGGGGCTTGAGATGAACGATCAGACGCGGTCGTTCATTGGCCAGAGCACGCATTCCGACCAGGGCAGCTATTACAGCGTTTTCAAGGATGCGTCTCGTGCAGCCTGGAGATGGCGAGAAGAACTGGATGCCGAGACGGTAGAGCGGGTTATGGCTATCGTGGGCACAAGCCGCATCGGCGCGCGTTATGCAACGATGGTTGCGCCAGACGAGCGCGTGTTGTGAGCAGTTCAGCAACCCGCCCAATTCGCATCGTGGTTTTGACAAGCCTGTTTCCCAACAGCCAGCAGCCGCGTCACGGTATCTTTGTGGAAGAACGATTGCGTGGTCTGCTGGCCTCGGGCGAGGTCGAAGCGCGCGTCATCGCGCCTGTTCCATGGTTCTTTTCGGCGCATCCCAGTTTCGGCCGCTACGCCGAGTTTGCAGCAGTGCCGCGCCGCGAGGTGCGCCACGGTGTTGTAATAGATCATCCGCGCTACCTCGTTATCCCCAAAATCGGTATGACACTTGCGCCGATTGCCATGGCCCGAGCCGTTGAGCGTACGCTAGCGGCACTGCAAGCCGACGGCTTTGATTTCGACTTGATCGACGCACATTATTTCTACCCGGACGGTGTTGCCGCTGCGCGCTTGGCGCGGCGCTTCAATCGGCCGTTTGTCGTGACCGCTCGCGGTCACGATATCAATGTGATTGGCTCCATGCCGGTTCCTGCCCGGCAGATACGCGCGGCGGGAAAGAAGGCTGGTGCGCTGATCACTGTATCGGCAGCATTGGCAAGGAAAATGGAGCAAATGGGCATTGATGCACGAAAGATCACGACGCTGCGCAACGGTGTCGATATGCAGCGTTTTGCACCTTGTGACCGCAGCGCAGCGCGCGCACGTATCGGCGTGAGTGGATCAGTCTGGATCTGCGTTGGGCATTTGATTGAGATCAAGGGCATGCATCTGGCTGTCGAAGCGCTGGCTCGGGTCGATGGCGTGACATTGCTCCTTGTCGGCAATGGCCCAGAAGAGACGGCACTGAGGGCCCAAGCTGGGAAGCTTGGCGTGAGCGCGCGACTGCGATTCGTTGGCACGATCGCGCATGAAGCGCTAGTTGATTATTTCAATGCCGCCGACGCGCTCATACATGCGGCCAGTGTCGAAGGCATGCCCAATGTGGTACTCGAAGCCCTGGCCTGCGGCTGCGCAGTGATCGCGACGCGGGTCGGCGGCATTCCCGAAGTCATAAGGGAGGCGCGTGCCGGCACCTTATTGCCCGAACGCAGCGCTCAGGCGATCGTGGATGCATGGGAGCTGATGCGTGAAACAGCGCTGCCAGCCCGCGCCGCGCGCCGTGAGCACGCAGAACAGTTCAGTTGGGACGCCACGACCGCCGGTCAACTGAAGATTTTCCGTGAACTGGTGGCTCGCCGCACGAGCGCTCGCGTGCGGGGGAAAGAAGGCACGACTGCTCATAGCAGCGGATAATTATGCGCATTCTGCACGTACTCGACCATTCCGCACCCCTTCATAGCGGCTATACGTTCCGCACGCTCGCGCTCATACGCGAACAGCAAAAGCGCGGCTGGGAGCCGCTGCTGATGACCGGCCCCAAACAACAAAGCGGCGAGCGACTGGAAGAAGAGGTCGAGGGCTGGCATTTCTATCGCACGCCGGAGCCGACGGGCCGTGTCGCGCGCATCCCCGTACTCGGCGAGATCGCTATTGGCCGCGCCATCGAGGCCCGACTTGGTGAACTGGTTGATCGGCTCAAACCCGATGTAATCCATGCGCATTCGCCGGTTCTCAATGGGATGCCGGCACTGCGCGTGGCGCGTCGTCATCGTCTGCCCCTGGTATACGAGGTTCGGGCATTCTGGGAAGACGCGGCCGTGGAACACGGCACAAGTCGGGAGGGCGATGCACGGTATCGCGCGACCCGTACGGCCGAGACGTATGTACTCAAGCGTGCCGATGCGGTCACCACCATTTGCGCTGGGCTGCGGGATGCCATCGTGGAACGTGGCGTATCCCCGGCTCGAGTGACAATCATTCCGAATGCGGTGGATGTCGAACGCTTTACCACCGATGCCCTGGTCGATGACTCACTCGAGCAAGCGCTCGGGCTGGCCGGTCAGTGGGTGTTGGGCTTCGCTGGTTCGTTCTATCGCTACGAGGGGCTGGATCTGGCAGTCCGCGCCATGGCGCGTCCCGAAATACGAGAGCGTGCCTTCAAGCTGTTGCTGGTCGGCGGCGGTCCCGAAGCCGATCATCTCAAGGCACTGGCGGACGAACTCGGCGTGGCGGATCGCGTCGTTTTCACCGGCCGCGTGCCTCATGAGGAGATCGCTCGCTACTACGGCCTCATGGATCTGCTGGTTTTTCCGCGTTTGCGTCACCGTTTGACCGAGCTGGTGACGCCGCTCAAACCGCTCGAGGCCATGGCGCAGGCAAAGCTGGTAGCCGCATCGGACGTCGGTGGTCATCGAGAGCTGATTCGCGCCGACGAAACCGGTTTTCTGTTCGAGCCCGAGTCGCCGCAAGCGCTGGCGCGCTGTGCGCTTGATGTCGCCGATAGCGAGCCCTCGCGGCTGGCCAGGATGCGAGCGAACGGTCGACGTTTTGTCGAGAACGAACGCACTTGGGCGAGGAGTGTAGCGGCCTACAGCAACGTTTATGAATCGTTGACCGCGGATTCTTTGTCAGTGAGTCACAGTCAATGAAAAAGCCTCGTTATCAGGTGCCTGCCGTAGTCGTAGGCGCTGGAATCAACGGGCTGGGCGTGTTGCGCAGCCTGGCACGTGCCGGCGTGCCGGTAACGTTGGTGGATTCGTCGCCCAATCAGCCGGCGATGCGCAGTCGTTTTGGCCGCAAGGTAATCTACGACGACAACAGCCCGGACGCGATTGTGCAGACGCTGGAAACATTGGCCGACGAGCACGCCGGGCAGCGATCCGTGCTGATTCTGACCATGGAAGAGACGGTTGCCACGATCGCCCGGCACTATGACCGCCTGGCCCAGCGCTATCACCTTACGATGCCGCCTTCCGAGCAGTTGACGCCGCTGCTTCACAAGGACGGCGTGCGCGCTGTTGCCGAATCGGCCGGCGCTCGGATACCTCGAACGGTGCGTATCCAGACCACTGACCAGATCGCTGGACTAGACGCGCTGCGCTTGCCGATCGTGGTTAAGCCTTCACTGCGCGATAGCGCCTATTCGCACGATTTCAGCAAGGCCTATCGGCTGGATAATCACGGCGAAGCCCGAGCCCTTCTCGCGCGTATAATTCCTGTGTTGCCGGATGTGGTCGTTCAGGAATGGATCGAAGGCAGCGACTCGGATCTGTATTTCTGCCTGCAGTATCTGCCGCCGCATGGGGCTGAACCGGTTTCCTTTGTTGGCCGCAAGATCCGTTCATGGCCACCACGAGTGGGCGGAACCGCCAGTTGTACGGCTGCCCCCGAGGCTGCGGAGTTGGCGGAAGCGACCACCCGCTTTTTCCGCCACGCCGGTGTGATCGGACTGGCAAGCATGGAATACAAGAAAGACAGCACCAGTGGGGACTATGTCATTGTGGAGCCAACCGTGGGCCGCACCGATTTTCAGGAAGAAGTGGCCACGTTGAACGGCGTCAATCTGCCCCTGGCGGCGTACTGTGGGGCATTGGGCCTGCCCATGCCGCTGTTGCAGACTTGTTCTCGACCACGGGTATGGCGCGAACGGATCGCCGATATCCAGTCCGCCGAGCAAACGCCGTCTGGTACCACGAGAGTACCGAGCGGCGCGCAGACGGTAGATGCCTTATGGCGGGCCAGCGATCCCGGCCCGGTACTGGGTTCGCTGGCCCAGCGTATCGGTCGGCGATTGAGCCGTGCGGTCAATCGCGGCAACTACAATAGCGATAAGGTATGAATGTGAAGGCGATCGATACATTACGGCATTCCTTGGGCTTGTATGGGCGCCCGGCCCTGCAACCGCTGATGCCGGGTCTGGATGCGGCTGCGCTCTGGCTCGCCCGAGCACAGGATGCGACGCCCGATGATGGCGTGGCGGCTTTCTACGACACGCGCAAGAAAGCCTGGGCGGCGTCCTATCCGGAAACGACCGGATATATCATTCCGACGCTCTACGACTACGCGGCACTGACGGGTAATTCGGAGTTTCATGATCGCGCCACTCGCATGGCGGCCTGGGAATGCGATATCCAGTTCGCCGAGGGCGGCGTTCGCGCGGGTTATATGGACGCGCCGGAGGTCGTACCCACCATATTCAATACCGGCCAGGTGCTGTTTGGCTGGGTCAGCGCCTTCGAGAAAACTGGCGACACACGTTTTGCTGACTCATTACGCCGTGCCTGCGACTGGCTGGTTGCGGCTCAGGACGAAGATGGCGCCTGGCGGCGTTTTGGGTCGCCGTTCAGCCACGCTGGGCTGAATACCTATAACACCCGTGTGGCCTATGGATTGGCGCTTGCCGCCAGGGTACTCGACGACACCCGCTACGCGCAGGCGGCCAAAGCGAATATCGACTGGGCGTTGACGCAGGCCTCACCCAACGGCTGGTTCGAAAACAACGACCTCGAACACAATGATCGGCCGCTGACCCACACGATTGCCTATGCCACGCGTGGCGTGATGGAAGTCGGCGATTTACTGGATGTGCCCGACTATATTGACCGTGCGCGCGTTACCGCAGCAGCTGTAGCCCAAACCCAACGCAAGGATGGCGCCTTGCCAGGGCGTCTGGACAAGGGCTGGAAGCCGGCGGCGCGCTGGTCGTGTCTGACCGGCAATGTACAGATGGCGATCATCTGGTTGCGGCTGGCAGCAATAAAAGACAGCAAATCACACGACTGGCTTGAATCTGCGCGCAGCTGTATCGCCTTCGTGCAGTCGGTTCAGGACAACGACCACGCCGATGCAGGCCAGCGTGGCGGTATTGCCGGCTCGGCGCCCATGCGGGGGGAGTACATGCGCCATCGCCTACCCAACTGGGCCGCGAACTTCTACATGGATGCAGTCATGAAGCTCGCCGCAGCTGAGAGCGACTGATGCGCGGGCTGGCACTTTTGATGTTTGTCGCGGCGACCCTGCCGATGGCGTTCATGCGTCCGCTCATCGGCTTGATGCTGTGGATCATGTTCAGCTACATGAACCCGCACCGCATCGCTTTCGGCTTTGCCACGAGCTTCCCGTGGGTGATGATCACCGCAGTGATCACCCTGATCAGCATGAGTGCGCACGCGGACCAGCGTCAGCCATTGAAGATGACGCCGATCCTGGCCCTGATGACGCTGTTCCTGGCCTGGACTGGATTCACCACCCTGTTTGCCGTTGAAAGCAGTATGGCGCAAGCCGAGTGGATCCGGTTTTTCAAGATTCTCATGATGGCCTATGTTACTGCGATGTTGGTGACAGATCCGGAGCGCTTACGTTGGGTGCTCTGGACGATCGTGCTGTCGTTCGGTTTTTGGGGCTTCAAGGGCGGGTTGTTTACACTGGTGTCTGGTGGCGGTTATCACGTGCTGGGCCCCATAAAGAGCTTTTTCCGCGATAACAACGATTTCGCGCTGGTCATGTGTATGACCCTGCCATTGATGCGTTACCTCCAGCTGTACGAAAAAAACAAATGGGTGCAGCGCGGTCTCTGGGTGCTGATGGGGTTCACTGTGCTCTCGGTCGTGGGTACCTACTCACGCGGCGGCTTCCTGGCGCTGGCGGCCGTAGCCTTCATGCTGCTGATCAAAAGTCGTCGGCGCGCTGGGTTGATAGTGGTTGCGCCTATGCTGGTACTGGCCATCGGCGCGTTCATGCCGCAGCAATACTTCAGCCGAATACATACGATTCATAACTACCAGCATAACCAGTCAGCCGAAGGCCGCATCGACTCCTGGAAATTCGCCACGAATGTTGCGCTGGCCAATCCGATAACGGGTGGGGGATTCGATGTATGGGCGAGTGACTATCAATGGAATACCTACGGGCCGCCGGGGGCTACCCATCGCGCGATTCACAGTATCTGGTTCGAGGTGCTGGGTGAACAGGGCTTCATTGGCCTGATCATATTCGTGTCCATGCTCCTGGTCGGCTGGCTGAGCCTGGCAAGGATTCGCAAACAGGCACGCGGCAGCCCGGAACTGGCGTGGATGGGCGATCTGGCCAGTATGATACAAGTGAGTTTTGTCGGTTTCGTCGCAGCCGGCACGTTCCTCCCTATGCCGTATTTTGATCTGTTCTATCAGTTGATTGCGATTGTGACGGTCATGCAGGTATTCATGTTGCGTCAGGTTGGAAAGCGCGGCGTGGTTGCGGCTCAAAGCCAAACACCGGCGGAATCGGGCACGAAAATTAGAAAATCACGATCCCGCCACAAGCCGCGTGGCAGCAGGCCAAAGGATGGCGGCACGCGCGGGACACA
>JAQIBT010000016.1 GCA_027858915.1 Salinisphaera sp. | reverse complement strand
CGCGCCAATCACGGCGTTACACTCGCTTGCCATAGCGAGCTATGACGCGCTCGCGTGCCTTGTGCTTGACGCGCACAGACGTTCTGAACACGGCAAAATACGCGTGACAGGACACTAGGCCCTACGAGCTATTGCCGCTGGCACCGTCGGGGTGGCTGCGCGTATCGCGCTGCACGCCCTGGCTGTCCTGCATCCGCAGACGCGCCAGCTTCTCGCCAATCTTGATTTCCAGCCCGCGCGCCACAGGCTCGTAGTAGCGGGTGCCAACCAGCGCCTCAGGCAGATAGGTATCGCCCGCCGCATAGCCGTCGGCTTCGTTGTGCGCGTAGCGATAGCCCTCGCCATAGCCGAGATCTTTCATCAGCCCGGTCGGCGCGTTGCGGATATGCATGGGTACTTCCAGCGAGCCTTGGGTTCTGGCATCGCGCCAGGCCGCATTGAAGCCGGCGTATACCGCGTTGGACTTGGGCGCGCAGGCGAGATAGACCGCAGCCTGCGCCAGCGCCAGCTCACCTTCGGGTGATCCGAGCCGCTCGTAGGTCTGCCAGGCATCGAGTGCCAGACCGAGCGCGCGCGGATCCGCATTGCCGATATCCTCGCTCGCCATACGGGTGAGGCGCCGCGCGACGTAACGCGGGTCGCAGCCGGCCTCGAGCATGCGCGACAGCCAGTAGAGCGTGGCATCCGGATCGGTGCCGCGTATGCTCTTGTGCAACGCCGACATCTGGTCGTAGAAATAATCGCCGCCCTTGTCGAAACGCCGTAGCCCGGAGCTCAGCACTTCGTCCAGTTCGGCCTGGGTGACCTCTGGCGCTGCCCCGCTGCCCTGGCCACCCGCAATATCGACCGCGAGCTCGAGCAGATTAAGCGCTCGTCTGGCGTCGCCGTCGGCGCGCGCGGCCAGCGTCTCGCGCAACGAATCAGCCATGATCAGGCCGCCCGCCGCCAGCCCGCGCTCAGCATCAGCCAGCGCCCGGTCGATCAGGCGCCGGATGTCGGCGGGTTCCAGCGAACGCAGCACATAGGTTCGTGTTCGCGAAAGCAACGCATTGTTGACTTCGAACGAAGGGTTTTCGGTGGTCGCACCGACCAGCACCAACGTGCCGTCCTCGACGTAGGGAAGCAGCCCGTCCTGCTGGGCCTTGTTGAACCGATGCACCTCGTCGACAAACAACAACGTGCCGTTGTTGCTCCGGGCGCTGGCTTCACGCGCCTCGGCCACGGCCGCGCGGATATCCTTGACCCCGGCCATGACCGCCGATATCTGGACGAACCGCATCGACACACGCGCCGCCAACAAGCGCGCGAGCGTGGTTTTGCCAGTGCCGGGCGGGCCCCAGAGAATCATCGAGTGGATGCGCCCGGCAGCGAGCGCGCGCGTCAGCGGCTTGTCGGGCCCGAGGATATGCGCCTGCCCGACATATTCTTCCAGCGTAGCTGGCCGCATACGGTCTGCCAGCGGCCGTACGGCCTTGTGGCCACCGCTATCGAGCGCGATTTCCTGCTGTCCCGAATCGACCATCGATATACCCCAGCCATTGCATCGCACCCAGGCGTGCCAGCGTCAGCCCAACCATGGCGCCGGTGGTATCGGCCAGCCAGTCCAGCGGGTCGCCGTCGCGGTAGCCGCTGTACCACTGCAATACTTCCGTGAGCGCGCCGAACGCCGACAACACCAGAAGAACCGACCAGAATCGCGGCCTGAGAATGCCACCGAACCACGCGCCGAGCAAAAGAAACGCGCCCGAGTGTTCGAGCTTGTCGAAATACGGTATGCCCGGCTCGCTCGGCGGGTTATGCATGAGACAGCCGAACAGAAACAGCCCACAACCCATCAGACCCAGAGCAAACCAGAACCGGAACAGCCGCAACCGCGACGTGGTATCAGCCACCCTCGTATCATTCACCCTGGCCCACCGTGCGCGAACTGCTCCCGTCGACCACTTCAACACCCTTCGGAATCTTCAGCTTGAACCGCGAATCGGCCAGCTTCGGATTGACCTTGATATTACCGAAATTGATGCTGGTGGTCTGGCCCAGCGTGTCATGCAGTTTCATCAGCGCCGGCACCTGATTCTTCAGCCCCAGATCGATCGACTTGAAATCGGTATCGTCGGCCTTGGGCGTCAGATGGACCCACGTCAATCCATCGTGCTGGCCGCCATCCTGTATATCGAAGGCCTTGCCGAGCGCATCACCGCCTGTCAGCAAAAGCGCCGGCGTGGCTTTGAGCGTAGCGGTGACGTTGCGAACGGTGACCTGCTGCAGATCCACGTCGTAGAACTTGAACACCTTGCCATCGCTGACGATGATCTGCTTGTACGGCTGGTCGTATTCCCAGCGGAACATCTCGGGCCGCGACAACAGAAATACGCCGCTGGCCTGCTGCACGACATTGCCGTTGTCGTCGCGCTGAATCTGCTGAAAATCAGCCGACAGCGTATGCACCTTGTTGTAAAAGGCTTGCAGGTCCTTCACCCCGCTGGCAGCGTTCGCCAGGCCCGAGAACAGAACGAGAGCGGCGGATACCATGAATGCAGCGACGTATCGGCTTGTGGCCATGTCAGCTCCTTGCGATAACGAGCATGTCGCTCGTGAATACGGGACCAGCCTGAAATTGCAGCAGGCTATATTCCAGCCGTGAACCATGCCTTAACCTGAGTCCTGCTGGCGAACGAATGCTCAGTCTTCCGGCGGTGCCGGTGCCAGCACCTCACGCCCGCCGCTGCCTTCAGCCGGCCCGACGACGCCGGCGTTCTCCATCTGCTCGATCAGCCGGGCCGAGCGGTTGTAGCCCACGCGCAACCGGCGCTGCACGTAGGAAATCGACGCCTTGCGCGTCTTCAGCACAATAGCGACTGCCTGATCGTACAGCGGATCGGCCTCCGCATCTTCCTCATTATCTCCCCCACCGTCACCGTCGGGCGAGCCGCCTTCCAGAATATCCTCGATATAGTCGGGCTGGCCGGTCTGCTTGAGGTATTCGACCACTTTGTGCACTTCATGATCGTCGACAAATGCGCCGTGCACGCGCGTCGGGAACCCGGTGCCCGGCGGCAGATACAGCATGTCGCCGTGGCCCAGCAGGCTTTCCGCGCCCTGCTGATCGAGAATAGTGCGCGAATCGATCTTGGATGCCACCTGGAAGGCAATACGTGTCGGGATATTGGCCTTGATCAGGCCGGTGATCACATCGACCGACGGCCGCTGGGTGGCCAGGATCATATGCAGACCCGCCGCACGCGCCTTCTGCGCCAACCGTGCAATTAATTCTTCTACCTTCTTGCCCACCACCATCATCATGTCGGCCAGTTCGTCGACGATGATCACGATCGCCGGCAACGCTTCCAGCGTAGGCAACGCCTCGCCGGCTTCCGCCTGCTCGTTCGACTGGGCGTTCTTGAGTATCGGGTCCTCAATCGGCGTGCCGGCTTCCTGTGCCGCCCGCACCTTGGCGTTGAAACCGGCCATGTTGCGCACGCCCAGTGCAGCCATCAGCTTGTAGCGGCGCTCCATCTCGCCCACACACCAGCGCAGCGCGTTGGCAGCGTCTTTCATGTCAGTGACCACAGGCGCCAGCAGATGCGGAATGCCTTCGTAGACCGACAGCTCCAGCATCTTCGGATCGATCATGATCAAGCGCGCCTGATCGGGGCCTGCCTTGTGCAGGATCGACAGGATCATGGCGTTGACCGCCACCGATTTACCCGAACCGGTGGTCCCCGCCACCAGCAGGTGCGGCATCTTGCCCAGATCGGCGGTGACCGGATTACCGCCGATATCCTTGCCCAGCGCCATCGTCAGGGCCGACGATGAGTTGGTATAGCGCGGCGATTCCACGATCTCGCGCAGCATTACCATTTCGCGATCGGCGTTGGGAATCTCCAGACCCACGACCGACTTGCCGGGAATCACTTCGACCACACGTACGCTGGTGGTCGACATCGCACGCGCCAGATCCCTGGCCAGATTGGATATCTGGCTCACCTTCACGCCCGGCGCCGGATCGACTTCGAAGCGCGTCACCACCGGGCCCGGTTCCACCGCGACCACCTTCGCCTGCACGTTGAAGTCGGCGAGATGCTGCTCCAGCATTTCCGACATATGCTGAAGAACCGCTTTGTCCTGCCCGCCCCTGGACTCGCGGGCCGGATCGAGCAAGGCCGTCGGCGGGATCGGGCTGTCTTTCGCCGGGTCGTAGGGTGGCACATCAACCTGCGCATCCATCGGCAGATTCAGCTGCGTCGCTTTTCTTGCTGTGCGTTTGCTGGCCTTGTCGCTCTTCGGGTTTCTTACCGTTACCGACGAATTCGAGACGGCGTCGAGGGTCGGCGCGACCCGCGAACCGGCCTGGACCGACACACTCTGAGCCGACGCCGGTTCATTGAAGACCGGCGCCTTCCGCTTGCCGGCCTTGCGCGCAGCACGCACCGCACGACGCTCCTGTCGATTAGCCCGCCAGGCACCCAGCCGATCGAACAGGCCGCGAGCCGCCCCACTGAGGCCGCCGAGCAGCAGATGCCCGATTCGCTCGGCCACTGAAAGCCAGGAAAATCCCAGCCCCATCGACAAGGTAATCACGAATACGGTAATCAGCAGCCAGGCTGCCCCGACAAAATTGATGACGCCCATGACCGGCTGCGCGGCCGCCGCGCCTACGATGCCGCCACTGCCTTGCGGAAACGTACTGTGCGCATCGCTGCCCGCAATCAGCCATGCCAGGCCACAGGCGGCCACCAGACAGAGAATGAGCGAAGCGGCACGGATGCTCTTGGACAGCGGATCGCTACCCGGCTGGTTGCGATTAACGAACACCAGCCAGCCGCCATAGAGCACCATGAACGGAAAGATGAAACCCAGCACGCCAAACAGGCTGAGCAACACATCGGCGAACCAGGCCCCCGGCCGGCCGAACAGATTGTCGATGGCCGTGCCATCGCCAACACTGGCCCAGCCCGGATCGTTTGGGCTGAAGGTGATCAGCGACGCCAGCAGGAACAGCGTGATCGCAGCCGACACGAACAGCACGGCTTCGCGCAGCAGTCGTCCCAGACGCTGCCGATAACGGCTCGGCGGCGCGCTCTGGGCTCCTGTCTTGCGGCTCGGTTTAGGCCCGGCCTTGACGGCCTTGCTCTGCTTGGCAGCGCTTCTGGCCATCAATTTTCCCCTGTGTAGCCGTACCGAAAACGCTTGATACGTATGCGGCCGGATAAATGCAATCCTCGCATTCCGATGTCAGGCGCCGTCGCGTAATTCAAGCGGTCGCTCAATGCGATCTACCCGCCGGCCCAGGGAATTCGCGGTTGCTCGGTCAGAACCGGCCATTGTGTACAGCTGACCCAGCGTTTGTTCCATGTTGGTCAATCGCAGATCCGTTCTATCGGCGCGAGCTTTCAGATCGTCGCGGATATAACGCAGCTGTTCAAGCACCAAATCTGTTTCGGGCATGTCCTGGTCCTCTTGTCTTGTACAGCCCGTAAGGCCTGCTGGCGTTTCATACGACGCCACACCGACTCCAATCACGTATTGTACCGGACGATCATCAATTGACGACCCAGCCGGTTGAATCGACGCGTTTTATGCCAATATCAAGCGACAGCATTCAACTGTGACGAGTCCGACCATGTCTATCCGTCATTTCCTGCTGAGTCAGGACGGTGCCATCGAGGAATTCAGCGACGAAGAGGCCTCGGCCGTCGCTGAAGGCAAACAGGATCTTCCGCGCTACGCCGACAAACAACTGCGCTACGTCCAGGTTGCCTTCGACGACAGCCCGAGTGACGACGGCGAGATTCAGGTCCGAACCATGGGCGCTATCGTACGCTTCGACACCGAGGGCCGTCTCGCTGAAGCCGACGGCGAACTCCAGGCGCGTGACGAGCTCAACGAGTTCGAACACGATGCCTGTGTGCAGTTTGCGCTGCGCGAGACCCTGCCTGTCAGCTACGCGCTCAATTGATTTTCGGCTGAACCCGAAACCGCGAAGCACGCGTACGGAATAGGTATCAATGCGCCGAGTAGCGCCACGACCCGGCCGCTACTCGGCGGACGTTCGCAAACGACTGGCCAACTGACTGCATGCAGCTAAGACTCGTTGACAGCATTCTGGAGGTGTCCGACACCGACTGGAATCGGCTGACCGGCACCGGCCAGCCGTTTGTCCAGCACGGTTTTCTGGCAGCGCTCGAAGCCAGCGACAGCGTGAGCGCAGACGACGGCTGGCAGCCCATGCACGCACTGCTGGAAGACGACAACGGCGCGCTGGTCGGAGCCGCCCCGCTGTATCGCAAAAGCCATTCCTACGGCGAATTCGTGTTCGACTTCTCCTGGGCCAACGCCTATAGCCAGCTCGGCCTGAATTACTACCCGAAACTGCTCAACGCGGTGCCGTTCACGCCCGTCGCTGGCCCGCGCCTGCTGGCCCGCGACCAGCGCGCACGCCGGGCGCTGGCCTCCGGAATCGCGCAGCTACCCGAACGGCTGGGCCTGTCCTCGCTACACAGCCTGTTCAGCGACGACGACAGCACCGCCGCCATGCTTGGCGCCGATGCCCAACCCCGGCGTGGCTGCCAATACCGCTGGTTCAATCGCAACTATGCCGACTTTGATGCGTTTCTCGCCCAGCTGGATTCCAAGCGCCGCAAGGAAATTCGCCGTGAACGCAAGCGCATGCGCGAAGCCAATATCGATGTCGTCGTACGTCGCCCGGATGAAATCTCTGCCGACCTCTGGAAAACGCTATACGCGTTCTACGGCCGCACCTACGCTATCCGCGGCCAGGCACCGTATCTGACACGGGCCTTCTTTGCCGAATTGGCCGAGCGTATGCCCGACAACGTGCTGTTTTTCATTGCCCAGCATCAGGGTACGCCGGTAGGCATGGCCTTCATGATGCGCGGCGGCGACACCCTCTACGGCCGCCATTGGGGCTGTGCCGTCGACTACCACAGCCTGCATTTCGAAACCTGTTACTACGCGGGCATCGACTACTGTATCGAACACGGGCTGGCCTGCTTCGATGCCGGTGCGCAGGGCGAACACAAGATCCGGCGTGGGTTCGAGCCCGTCGCCACCTGGTCCACTCATATTATTACCGACGATCGGCTGTCGCGAGCCATCGACGATTTCGTGACGCGCGAAGCCAGCATGATGGCCGACTTTCAGGCTGAACAGCGCGAGCGCTGCAATTTCGACGCGGTACCCGGTTCGGCATGAGCGGTCTGCGCCTGTACTGGCTGGACCCCAATCAACCAGGCAGCGACTTCCCCGATCCGGCGCTCGCCCTCGACGAACCCAACGGTCTGCTGGCCATGGGCGGCGACCTGTCGCCCGAGCGCCTGCGTCGCGCCTACGCCAGCGGCATCTTCCCTTGGTACAACCCGGACGAATCCATCCTCTGGTGGTGCCCCAACCCGCGAACTGTGTTGCCCACCAACCGCATCCATATCTCGCGCCGCTTCAGGCGCACGCTCGACAAGGCCGATTATGCCGTCACACTGGATCAGGATTTCGCCGGCGTCATCGCCTGCTGCGCCGGCGAACGCCGCGGCAACCCCGGCACCTGGCTCGGCCCGGAAATGCGGGCGGCCTACACCCAGCTCCACGCAGAAGGCGACGCCCACTCAATCGAAGTCTGGCGCGAGGGCCGGCTGATCGGCGGGCTGTATGGGCTCGCCCAGGGTCGCATGTTCTACGGCGAATCCATGTTCAGCCGTGACCGCGACGCCAGCAAGATCGCCCTCGCCTGGCTCGCCCGCCAACTGCGCGCCTGGGACTTTCCTCTCATCGATGGCCAGGTCGGCTCCGGACACCTGTACCGCATGGGCGCGATCGACCTGCCCCGGCGCGACTTCCTGCGCATCATCGAAGCCACCCGCGGACAGGCTGCACCGGCGTCGCCCTGGCGGTTTGAGTTGGCCGCCCCGCAGGCGGCAGCGCACTTGCCGGCGGCGGCGCGGCCAGGTTGCGACGATATTTGAGTCGATCCGGCTGAGAATTCTGGCCCCACCCGACGTACTGAGTTTGATGCACAATAAGTTGGGGAGCATGCCGCCCGGCCCGGCTCGGCTATGGAACGATGACCGAAAATACGTCCATCGATTATCGCTAACCCGCGGTGTATCAGGCCTGCCCGAAACCCGCCGGGTTGTCCGTTTGCCAACGCCAGGCATCACGCATGATGTCCTCAAGTCCACGCTCGGCTCGCCAGTCCAGTTCTCGATCGGCCTTGCCAGCGTCTGCCCAGCATTCGGCAATATCGCCCGCGCGGCGGTCGACAAGACGATACGGCAGCGGCTTCTCGGAAATCTTCTCGAACGCCTTGATCATCTCCAGCACGGAATAACCGCGCCCGGTGCCCAGATTCCAGGTATATAGGCCGCCCTGGCCCGCGACGTATCGCAATGCCTTGAGATGCCCTGCCGCCAGATCCATCACGTGAATGTAATCGCGGACACCCGTGCCGTCGGCCGTGGGGTAATCGCTGCCGTAAACCGACAACTCCTGCAACCGACCAACGCCCACCTGGGTAATGAACGGGAGAAGATTATTCGGCTGCCCGTTTGGATCTTCGCCGATCTGGCCGCTTTCATGCGAGCCCACCGGGTTAAAATAACGCAGCAGCGCAATAGACCAGGACGGATCGGCCGCTTGCAGATCGGTCAGCAACCACTCGATCATGAGTTTCGAGCTGCCGTAGGGATTGGTTGGGCGGCCGGTCGGCGCCGTCTCTGCCAGCGGCATGTTTCGCGACTCGGCATAGACCGTGGCCGAGGAGCTGAATACCAACGTCTTGACGCCGACGGCTTCCATGGCCTGACACAGCGATAGCGTGCCGCCCACATTGTTGTCGTAATACGCCAGTGGTTGGCTCACGCTCTCGCCGACCGCTTTGAGGCCGGCGAAATGAATGACCGAATCGATATTCTCGGCTTCCAGCGTCTGGCGCATCAATGCCGTATCACGAATATCGCCTTCAACAAACGTCAACGACCGGCCGGTCAAGTGCTCTACGCGCGTGAGCGACTCCCGCGACGCGTTCGACAAATTGTCATACACCACCACATCCTGGCCTGCCTCGAGCAGAACCAGCGCCGTATGTGATCCGATGAATCCGGCGCCACCGGTCAACAGGACAGCCATATCGTCTCCATTGGGTTACTCACGAAAGAAACTCTGCCTAGGGCCTGTTGCCGTTTCATACGGCGCGGTGTCGTATGAAACGGCAACAGGCCCTAGAGGAATCAAAGCCAGATGACGTACGTTGCGATCAGACCCAGCAGCCACACCGCCAACACCCCGGCCAGAATCTGCCGGGCGGGCAGTGTAACCAGGCGCCAGCAATAATCCGCCAGCAGCACCAGAACGCCACTATAAACGAGCGCCACAAACAACGGCCACGCCAAATGGCCATGGCTCCAGAACCAGTCTGTCATGCGGCCACCACGGCGTTCGCCACCACGGTTTCTCCGGCACGCACCCGAGCTCCCACGGCCACCGTAAGCGGCCAATCTTGCGGCATTTCCAGCACCACGGTGCTGCCCAGCAGAATGCGGCCGATTCGCTGGCCGCGCTCAATCGTCTCACCAGGATCAACCCAGGTCTCAATCCGCCGTGCCGCCACGCTTGTAATTAGTCGCACCGCCACGCGCCCACTGTCGGTATCAATCACCAGGCGCGTCTGCACCGGACAGAACTTCTCGCGAAGAAACGCAAAGTCGCGGCCCTCCCCATCGGTATGTGCATCTCCCAGCGGATCCACCGAAACCACCTGCCCGGACATCGGGCTGCGCTGCGTGTGCATGTCCCAGAAAGTCAGCGCGATCACCATATAGCGCACCCCCTCCCGAACGTCGCAGCTCGTAACCAGTCCATCGGCCGGCGCGAGAATACCTTGATCAGCCGCCGGAAAGCGCGCCGGGTCGCGGTAGAAAAATTTCAGATAGCCAGGATGAAAACGCTCGGTCTTGAGCCAGCCCCGGATCTGCAGCTCAGGCCAGCGTTTTTTTGCCGGCAGCAAGGCGCGAACCAGCGGCGAGGGATACGGGAAGTTGAGAAGGCAAAGGCCGAGTGCGACCGCAAGGCACGCAAGAATTACAAGCTGAACAATCAATATCACGAAATTTGCCGCTCTGGGCCATTGGCGGCCGTCGCGTTAAGGCGCGCTAGAAGATCCTCGCAGGCCGCGCGAATCGGCGCGTCAATATTGGGCGCCTCACCTTGCGTTGAGGGGGACGCCTTCGCGGACACGAAGCTGCATACATTGGGCCGAAATTTCAGACCAAGAAACGCAAACAAATCGCGCGCTGCCATGGCCGGATGTTCGAGCAATCGATCGTAGGAAACCAGCCGCATCCGCTCATCGCCATCCAGTCGTTGCTCGAAAAAAAGCACGTTCCGCATATACCAGAACAGCGCGCACGCCGACTCGTTGGAAAGCGCGGGATGATAGCAGGATCGCACGAACCGACGTGTGTCTTCAGACATGCCGCGGCCGCGCCAGCCATCGGTTGCAGTGTCGTCCTCGGCCAGGATGCACATGGTTTCCGGCATGCCATTCCACTTGCGCACATGCGAACGGACCACGGCTTCGTAGCGCCGATAGACCCAAATGCCACGTGCCGGAGCAAAATCGTTGAGCAGTCGACCTACCGACTGCGATTCGCACAGCGCTTTGAACACGACCGTCGGCGCCGGGGAGCGCCGCCCGAGTTGTCGTAAGCGCGCGTCGTCGCGCAGCTCATAGCGCACGAACGCCCTTGGATCACGTTCGTGAAACACCTGCGTCTCCAGGCTACGCTCGAGAATATCCATTACCATATTGGTCCCGGACCGCTGAACGCCCGCGACGAAAACAACAGTGGTGTTGCTTGGCGCAACGCCCACAGCACGCCGCATGTATTGTCCGATACGCTTGTACCTCAGCCGCCTGAAACGACTCAGCCTGGCTCTTAAGTTCTTCACATGTCGCACCATCGCCCTTTAACCCCCCTTCGGCATCGGGAGCAAGATCCTGATCCTGCCCGACGCCCAGTGACCCGTTAACCCTTGAGTACGATAGAAATTTTAATGATATTGACCCTCGCCTTCCTCTAGGCAAACGGCAAGGATCGACACGTCCGCTCCTTCAGTCATGCCAATATCGACCGCTAGTGTAACTGATACGATTGAATCTTTCGATTGTGTGGTGAAGTAAGAGGAACCACTTCTATATGACGATCGCGCTGCCGAACTGGCCGCAATCAAAACAGCTCGTCCAGCGCCTCGCAACATTGCGTTTCCGTGCTTGGCAATCAACGACGGCCGGTAATAGAAGAGCAAGCTAAAATTGAATCGCGTGGCACGCCTTGGTGCGATAATCAAAAGTTATTATATTTTTATATTTTATCACTACCAATGCCAAACTAATCTAGCTGATTTATAATCAGAAATTTTAAGCGCAACTTGCCCTTTGCAACAACTCGTCACCGTACTAAATTGAAGCTATAGCCTTACTAAATAATTCGCGTTGTCCTTACTTTTTCGTCCGTTTTAATCAGTAAGTTTTAATTTTTTCTATGCGTAATTTAATTTTTTCAATAGCGGCCAATATGATAAAAATACTGACATTTTCATCGCTATTCCCAAACGAGCTTCAGCCACATCATGGTGTATTCGTCGAACAGCGGCTTCGCAAGCTGGTGGAAAGCGGAAACGTCAGCGCTAGAGTGGTCGCACCGGTTCCTTGGTTTCCATTCCGGCAGCGCATATTTGGACATTACGGAGTTCAAGCCGCCGTGCCCCGACGGGAATTCAGACACGGTATACAGGTCGAGCATCCACGCTATCCAGTTATCCCCAAAGTCGGGATGAACCTGGCGCCGCAGCTGATGTTCAAGGCAATGAAAAGCCACTTGCGACGTCTCATTGCCAGCGGCTACGATTTCGATCTGATCGATGCCCATTATTTTTATCCGGACGGTGTGGCGGCGGCAGCACTCGGTCGCGCGCTAGGCAAACCGGTCGTGGTCACTTGCCGGGGAGATGACGTCCTGACCTTTCCAAGCTACCGCGTGCCGCGCCGATTAATCCTCGACGCTGCAAGACAGGTGGCTGCGATCGTGACCGTGTCCGGTGACCTCAAGACTCAGCTGTGCTCGTTGGGCGTGCCTGAAAGCCGGGTAACCGTATTGCGCAACGGCGTCGATCTTGAACTGTTCAAGCCCTCGGGCTCGGGGCGCGCGACCATTCGTAAAGAGCTCGGAATAGACGGGCCGACACTGCTATCGGTTGGCCATCTAATCGAGCGTAAAGGCCATCATTTGGTCATAGCCGCTTTACAAAACTTGCCCAACTTCAAGCTCATTGTTATTGGCGCGCGCGGCAACGAGTCCGGTGTAATGGACAATGAGTTGCAGCAGCAGGTTGAGCGTCTGGGGCTTTCGAACCGGGTCCGGTTCGTTAATAACGTCTCGCACGACGTTTTAAGAAGTTATTATGCCGCCGCGGATGCCTTGGTTCTCGCGACAAAGCGTGAAGGCATGCCCAATGTCATGCTCGAGTCGCTGGCGTGCGGCACACCAGTCGTTGCCACACCGGTTGGGGGTATACCAGAAGTATTAACCGTGCCGGAAGCAGGCGTTTTGATGAAAGAGCGAACTGCCCAAGCGGTAGCGACAGCGGTGACGCATTTGTTCAACCACTATCCGCGTCGTGAAGAGACACGCCGATTTGCCGAAACATTAGGCTGGGACGAGACAACACGCGGACAAACCCAGCTGTTCGAGCGCATTCTGTCTGACGCGCAGCTAAAACACACAGCCATCAAGGCCACACCATAACTACGTTGGGAACTTATCATGTGCGGCATAGCCGGTTTTATAAGCAATCGAAAAGGCCATTCTGAAGAACAGCTTGCCGACCTTGCACAGCGCATGACGGAGACCTTGGTTCATCGCGGCCCCGACGACTCGGGAGTCTTCACCGATGAGCGTGTCCAGATGGCGTTGGGCTTTCGTCGGCTATCCATCATCGATCTATCCAGCGAAGGTCATCAACCAATGCGCTCGGCCAGCGGCCGCTATCAATTGGTTTTCAATGGCGAGATCTACAACTTTACCGAGCTGAGCGCAGATCTCGAGAAGCTGGGCCATCGTTTCCGCGGCCACTCCGATACCGAAGTATTGCTGGCGGGAATCGAACAATGGGGGCTGACGGAAACCTTGAAGCGTGCAAACGGCATGTTGGCGCTCGCGCTGTGGGACGATGCGCGACGCGAGCTGTCCCTGGCGCGGGATCGTGCCGGGAAAAAGCCGGTGTATTTCGGTTGGGTCAACGGTTTTTTTGCCTTTGCCTCTGAACTCAAGGCGATACGGGCACTTCCGGATTTCAACGCTCGTATCAATCGCGACGCGCTGACGCTTCTGCTACGCCATAACTACATTGCCGCCCCCTACAGCATCTACGAAGGCCTGTTCAAGCTGCGCCAGGCCGAAGTGCTGACCTTGCCTCTGGAAGCCGTCTCGCAGCGTCACGATCTTGCCGATCTCGAGCCTTATAGTCATCGCTTCTGGTCTTTCGAAGATGTACTTCGTGAGGGTATGGAACGCCCTTTCGAGGGCACAGACGAGCAGGCGTGCGACGAGCTTGAAGCCTGCCTCGGCGAGGCGGTAGCCGACCGGATGGTGGCAGATGTTCCGCTGGGAGCGCTGCTCTCGGGGGGCATCGACTCAAGCACTGTGGCTGCCTTGATGCAGCGCGCATCGGCAACGCCGATCAAAACGTTTTCCATCGGTTTTCACGAGGAGGATCACAACGAGGCGGTTCATGCCAAGCAGGTAGCCGCGCATCTCGGTACCAACCACACGGAACTCTACGTTAGTCCGAAAGACGTATTGTCGGTTATTCCCAGAATGCCGGAAATCTACGATGAGCCGTTTGGCGACGAGTCTTCGATTCCGGTGTATCTGCTATCCCGGCTTGCCCGTGAGAAAGTGACGGTCGCGCTCTCTGGCGACGGCGGCGATGAATTGTTCGCCGGCTATACCCGATATTTTTATGCCCAGGACTTCATCAGCCGCTTTCAGAAGATGCCCCGATCCGCGCGACGGACACTGGCCGCCACCATCGACCAGATACCACCGCGCGCCTGGAACGGCATATTCGGCGCACTCGGCCCAATTCTGCCCGCGGCATTACGGGAACCCAACCCCGGCGACAAGCTTCACAAGCTCTCCACGATGCTTCGGCAAAACGATTCGGTAGCGATGTATCGCGACCTGTTCTCACAATGGCGCCGGCCGCTCGACGCGGTCCTTTCTGCCAACGAGCCATCAACGCCGCTCACCGATCAATCCAACCGGCCACCGGTGCGGGATTTAATCGAACGGATGATGCAACTCGATTTTCAAACCTATCTGCCTGAGAACATACTGACCAAGGTCGATCGCGCCAGCATGGCCACAAGTCTCGAAGTACGCTGCCCTCTGCTCGATCCAAACGTAATCGCGTTGGCATGGCGGTTGTCGCCACAACTGAAAGTGCGCGACAAAAAAGGCAAGTGGCTTTTACGGGAGGTGCTTTATCGCCATGTCCCCAAAGAACTGATCGAACGACCCAAGCAAGGCTTCGACGTACCCGTTGGCAGTTGGCTGCGCGGCGAACTACGCGACTGGGCGGAAGCGTTGCTCGACCCGATCAAGCTTCGCGACAACGGCTTTTTCGATCCGACGGTCGTACGTCGACGATGGAGCGAACATCTTGATGGGAGCCGGAACTGGCATTATTCGCTTTGGGACGTGCTGATGTTTCAGGCCTGGCACGAGCATGCGGAGCATACGTCAACTTAACCTTTAGCCGACACGGAACTGGTCGCAAAAAAAGAAGACAGATAGCGCTCCATGCCAACGTCCGGGATAATACGTGAAGCAAAGCCCACAAAGCATCCTAACGCATGAGTTCTTCGGAAACGATCGGCGCCATAATCCCTGTCTATAATTATGCCGAATATATCGAGGAGGCACTGGAAAGCCTCGAAAGGCAAACACTAAAACCAGACCTGGTAGTCGTCATCGACGACGGATCAACCGACCATACCGCCGACCTGGTCAATCGATACAGCAACATCTCACAGCTTCAGATCAAGCTGGTACAACAATCGAATCAGGGCATCGCCATAGCCCGCAATACGGGCACGTCACGCTCGTCGTCCTACGCGACCTGCTTGACGCAATGGCCGCGCAGGCCAACAATCTTGCATAGGATGGTTGCCATCCTATGCAAACTCCTGCATTGCTTGTGCAGGAGCTTTTTAGTGAAAAGATTTGTCTACGGCAGCCGTCCTTTTCTGGCGGACATCACTGAATAAGAGACCACAGTGACGTCACTTGATTAACTCCGCATACACCACGCTTGTGCATATTTCGCGCTTGATCGCCAGACACCCGATCAGGTCTACTTAAACTCAGCGTGGCGTCCACAGGCCGCAGGTCATATGAAAACCGTAGCTTGCTACTTATAAAGATCGCTGTGGGCTATCCAATGTCCAACCAATTGGCGCACCTCAAAACTGATAGGCTCGAACAGTGCATAAGATAGGAATAGTTTCTACGACTAAAGCGCCCTTGGCAGAACTGCGTAATTTTGTCATCTACCATTTAAATATTGGGATCGATTATTTCGTTCTTTTCTTCGACGACCCCACTGACCCAGGGATTACAGCATTCATTAGCGACAAACGTATACATAGTGTAGCTTGTTCCGAACAATACTGGGCTAATGTGCAGCGAACGAAACCCAACTCAATCGAAGAGCGTCAAACTATAAATCTAAACGAAGGCGTAAAATGGCTCCTGACCAAAGACTGTTCGTGGATTTTACATCTAGATAGTGACGAATTGATTCACTTACGTCGACCGCTTGCCTATACACTTAGCAAGTCCAAAGCTGACGCTATTAAATTGCCAATCCGCGAAGCGGTGCCGGCGCGCGAGCGATACAACCATATCTTCGAACCTAATTTATTTAGAAAAAAGCCAAACCAATTTCAAATTCGACTGGCGCGAAAACTCGGATGCTCCCATAGCTTTTTTCAAGGCGAATATTTTCGTGCGCATACGGCGTCTAAAATGATTGTTCGGATTGCACCAACAATAGCGAAGTATACGATACATAATGCTGAAAAATCAGACGGCGAACTTTTAGTCGAATATACTAACTCGATTGAGCTCTTGCATTATGATTGCATTGGTTTACCCAACTGGAAAATGAAATGGGATCGTCGACTCGATGGTTCCGGGCGTGCTACGCAAATGCGGGCCAATCGACAAAGCCAGCTTTCTCTTTATAGAGAAGCGAAATTCAGCGGCGAAAGACAATTATCTCTCTTGTATAGAAGGCTATATTTCATATCAACTCGCGAACGCTTAATACTGTACTCTATAGGCCTGCTTAAGCGGATCAACTTACGTCGTGCGCTATTTAACACCAAGACGTGTTCACGCGCACCATCAAACAATATCTAGTCCTAGCAAAGATAGCCCCACCACCTCTGCGGCAGAGGTAGTGGTAGCTTGGCAATGGTGGGAGCCGTACGACCACACCGGGCTCACTACGCTGCGAACCGCCAGTCTCCTGACACTCGTGCTTAAAGTGAATGCACTGTATGTCGGGCCAAGTGTCCCCATCCGAGATGCACGCGCTCTGCGTGGCTGGCGCTCTCGACTGGACCGCCGCGATCTTTGCAAGATAGAAACTAGGGCGTGTTGCCGTTTCGCTCTAAGCTATTGATTTCAGAAAGAGCAGACTCGTATTGTGAAGTTGAACACTTTACCTGCGGTCTAGGCATCAAAAGGGCGATCTGCTATTCTCCAATCCCAAGCCACACGCCAAGCGTTTCTCTGCGACCCGGAGCATTCGGTGACGTTTCACTTCATGCCCAAGCATCGCTCTTGGCTCAATCAGATCGAGATCTGGTTTTCCATTCTCGCCCTCAGGGTCATCCGGCGCGGCCACTTCATGCCTCAGCAGGATTTGAAACAAAAAATCCGCGCGTTCGTCGCTTATTTCAACGATACGATGGCGAAACCCTTTCGATGGACTTATCAGGCAAAATCTTTGGCCGTTTGAATGCCACGGAAATTTTCGCTTATGTGTACTAATATGATCACCGCGACGATCGTCATATCCACCTTCCAGCGACCGACGCTTCTTAAGCGCACGCTGGACAGCCTCGCGCACGCCGAATGGCCAAGCTCTTTCAAAGAGGTGATCGTCGTCGAAAACGACGCCGTCCCCTATTCCGCCGACGTTTGCGCATACCATGAAAAGCTGCCCGTCAAATACGTAACCGAGAGCACCCGCGGCCTGTCTCATGCCAGGAACAAGGGCTGGCGAGTCGCCTCCGGCGACATCATCCTGTTTCTAGACGACGACGTGACTGTTAACCGTGACACGCTGACGGCTTACGCCGAGGCCTTCCAGGAATTCGGCGACACCTGCTTCTACGGCGGCCCAGTCGAACCGGACTATGTCGGGCAACCGCCGCTGCCATGGCTTGCCCCGCATCTCCCTTGGTCAGTGACCGGACTGGACTTTCCGGAAATCGCGAGTGAAATCAAAGAACCGATCTTTATCGGCCCGAATCACGCCATTCCGCGCCGGCTCCTCGAACACGACGGCGGCTACGAGGGCATGAGCGCGACCGGCCGTAATGGCGGCGGCGTGGGCGAAGAAACCCGACTTCAGGCGCGACTGCTAGCCGAAGGCTTCAAGGGAAGAATCGTACGACGTGCGGTCATCCACCATAGAGTGCCGGAGGAAGACTGTACACCGGAATGGGCAATCCAACGCCGACGGCGACACGCGTTCACCGACGGATGGGAAGCCGCTGACCGCGACGGCCAGCGAGTCGAGCGCTGGATGTGGCGTATACTGCTTCGTCATCGCTTAGATATGCTTTTGAACGGCTTGCGCCGTGTCCATCGCGAAGATCGATTCGACACCGAACTGAAAGCCGCTTATATGTTGGGCTTCATGAAAGGTCTACGTGACGCCCGACACCGTTCCGGCCCTGACGAACAATCATGATTATCATTTGAGTGCCGAGGGAAATTCCAACGTGATCAAACCTATCTTCCTGATTGGCGCGCCGCGGAGCGGCACTACTTGGCTGCAACTACTGCTCGCGCAATCGCCGCATGTCGTGACATGCAATGAAACTCACCTCTTTAGCAGTTATCTTGGCTCAGCGTTTCAAAGCTGGAAGCATTTCCAGAGCAACAACAGAGCCATCGGCCTGCATCACATTGTTTCCGAGGCTGACTACATGGCATGCCTCAAACACCAATGCGACTCACTTTTTGAACGGATAAAAGAATCGAAGCCTTCGGCTTCGCTCTTTCTAGAGAAGACACCAGCACATGCACGCTGCTGGGAGCGGATTACTCAACTTTACCCTGAGGCGCGGTTTATTCATTTGATCCGGGACCCGCGAGCCGTCGTAGCCTCGCTTCGCCGCGCCGCACAAACCTGGGGCAGCAGTTGGGCTCGTCCGGGCATCGCCCACAACTCACATTTGTGGTTGAGCGACGTCACTAACGCGCGAAAAATCGCCCAGACCTCCACACCCTATATCGAAGTGACTTATGAGTCGATTCGGGCGGACACGTCCGCAGAAATAAGAAACATTTTCTCTTTTATGGGCATCGAACATTCGATCGACGAATGCTTTTCTTATGAACGCGCGTGCGCCATGGACCGATTGAAGGAAGCAGACCCCAGGACTGCGGTCCCTTGGAATCTGGGCTCAGAGCCGCCCGGATTTTTCAGGAAGGGGGAAGCGGAAGGCTGGAAAAAGGTACTCAGCAACCGTGATATTTCTTTGATCGAAAGTATCACGTTTTCGATCGCCGAGCGGCTCAATTACGAGAGAACGGCCGTCAGACGCACTTTCTATCCGCACTATGTACTCCACGATATGTTGACTCGGTCGGAGAAGTATCTTGCCTGGAAAATCCAAAGTGTCAGAACAAAACTCTAGGCTCGAGACGTTGACCAGCGGTCTAGTTTCAGCCCAGCCTCTTGTTGCCGACTTTCTTGGATCGCTACGGAACCGAAGCCAATATCGCGACGCATTTTCAAGAGTCAGAAGGTCTTCGATCATTTATTGATCTTACAAGACTTACTTAACCGGGTGGCGTCGAGCGAACGCTCGCCGACCCAGTCGGGCGATCGCGAATTCTTTCAATTCGAGCCATAGAGGATGGTTAGTCGCCCACAAAGCCACTGGCCAGACCAACGCAGCCGCCAGGCCTGCGAGGAGAAGCGGCGACCACAAGTTATCCGCGCTTGGTGTGTCGATGAAAGAAATCCATATCGGGACGATCATCGTGGTTATAGTCGCCACAAAGCTTGGACCTAGTGCGCGGAAAAACGTTTGCCATTCAAGACCCGCATGTTTCACGAGCGCCTGTACAATGTAAAAGAATCCAAACACCGACAACGGTACTTGCGCTGCGGCCACTACGTTGACGCTATACATTGCGGCAACGATGAGCGCGCTGATGCGAACGATTTGCAAAATCGTAACGCGTAAGGTCACGACCCCGACTTTGCCGACGGCGGTCAATAGCTCACCGTTGTGAGCTGTACTCATTCCAATCAAAGCGGCAAAGCAGACTAGGCGCAAAATCGGGACTGCTGCGTCCCACTGGGAGCCAAACATGATCTGAATAATAGGAAAAGCCATCAAGGCAGCAAACATCAAGAACGGCCAGCCAATACCAGTAATCATAGATATCGACTTCAGATAAAGCTCGTGCGGCTTTTGCTCGTCACGGTGACGCTGCGAAAATGCCGAGAAAGCGACTGACCCAATCGCGCCAATGACGTTATCTTGGAAAATCCTTATCAAACCGGTGCCTCGGCTAAAAAGCCCGGCATCTGCAAATCCCAGCATGCGGCCAATGATAAAATCCGGCGCGCTTGCTCCCACGCGGCCCATCACGCTTCCCAATGTTTGCTGCGCGCCGAAACTTGAGACGGGTCGCCAATGTTGCAGGCCTAGCCCGCGGATCCGATACGCCCTGCCCCAGACCGAGCAGCCGAGTACTGTAGCTACCATACCTGCGACCGACCCCCAAGTAGGACTCATGTACCCGTAACCCAGCCAAGCCAGCCCGATGGTCAGCGCACTCTGCGCCACCTGTTGAGTGGTCGCGATCTTGTAGCGAATGCCATACTGCATCGAACGCATCAACAACGCGTTGACCGTCGAACCAAACGGCAGCAGAAAGAAATTGATGCTCAATACTTCCAGTACCAGCCGTAATCCCCTTTCGTTAAAAAATATCGCGATCCAGGGGCTAGAAAAGAACAAAGCCGCCCCGAGGAGCCACGCAATTATAATCGTTATCGTAAAAGCCGAGCGCTGTGTTGCGTCGTCCAGGTTTTTGACCTGCACCAGATATTCGGATGTACCGAAATCTCGAAGCATGTGCACGATGTTCACGAACGCTACGGCTACCGAATAAACGCCGATCTGCTTGGGCGTGAGTAGACGGCTCAGGATCATGATGGTCGGCAATGTAATAAGCAGGCTCGTATACTTCTGAGCGAACGAGAGTACGAGCGACCGACGGACCGATGGCAAGCGTGATTCGCTGGGAGCGGGCGTGGTCTCTTTCATATTGTCTTGCGGCGCAACAACGCCCTCTCTAACTGGTAAAATCCGGTACTCAGCATCTGACGCTTACCTATCTGCCCGTAAGACATCGACTGCCGCACCACTAGGCCCGACGCGCCGCTTGCTGATTCACAGCGGCAAAGGCCCGGGAATGATTTAGCTACAATGATGATTCGTTCGTTCCCTGGCAGAATTACTGTGCTATGCCTAGCGAGCTACCAAAAGCTGTTCAAAGGCTTTTGCGAGGGTGAAGTATGATGCAGCAGTTGGCTCAAGGCGCGACCCATTTATGACTGAAACACGTGACGATTATTTTTCCGCCACGCCTGGCGAGGCGGCAGCGCCTACAGTGGCCGTCATTATCCCAACCTATAACCGGGCGCATCTTCTCGGTCATGCGATCGACAGCATTCTAGCTCAGACGCTACTTCCCCACCAGATTATCGTGGTCGACGATGGATCGACGGACGATACGGCTCAGGTTATAGCCTCTCGAGAAGCGGACATCGAATACATTTGGACCGAGAACCGCGGCAAACCGCACGCGCTCAATCTCGCGCTACCTAAGGTAAAGTCGCATTACGTCTGCATCTTTGACGACGATGACTTAATGCTGCCCGAGGCGTTGGCAACACACGTCCGATACTTATCGCAAAATCCTGATCGCGACTTTACGTTTAGCGACCACTATATGTTTTCCGCATCACTTGATACACAAGCTGTTGTAGATCACGGTCGCGCTATCAGTTTACCTTCGGTACCCACGTCGCAGTTCTTTCTCTGGACGATGGAACAATCTTTTCTTCCAACTCACATGCAAGGCATGCTGATTCCCATGCACTGCTATGAGCGTGTCGGTCTCTTTGATCCTACTTTGCTCCGTTGTGAGGATCACGACATGGTTTGCCGTATTGCTCGTTATTTCCGCGCCGGCCATATCCAACAGCCCCTGTGGGGTTTTCGCGAGCACGAAGGACCCCGCGGGCCATCATTCGAAAGCCACTCCGTCGATAAACGTTATGATGTCTTTCGGAAATACAAGAAACACGTATTCGAGAAAATCTACCAGGATGTGGCAATTGAAGAGTACGCGCTTCCCGACAGCACCCTAAAGCAATCCGGCAAACCCAGCGACGATAAGACTCTTTTGAGGCAGGCGCTACTTACTCGAGCGCGCATCATGTCGACTCATGGGCTTTACGAGCACGCCCAGACCGACTTCGCTGCCTTTATGCGTCTTAAAGATACTGGTTTGACCCAGGAAGAGCGGCAGCTTATCTCGCGACTTCTTTTGATCGACGACGCGAGCAACATCGCGCCCACGAACTACTTCCGCAAGCTTGGCAATTTGATAGATCGTAATCACGATTCAGTTCGCGCGGGTTTAAAGGGTCTCTACTGGAGCCTTATGCGGGAATTACGCTTACGGAGATGGGGCAACGCTCTGCGTGTAACGGGGGCCACTCAGTCTTTCCTGCGCGGCGCCATCTTGCGTGATCGATCTGATCCCGCCCGATAGATCGTTCACGATGAATTTGCCCACATCTTCAGCCCGCAGTGTTTGCGTTATCCTGCCGACTTACAATCGGGCGGATCTTCTCGCCAAGGCGCTGGACAGTCTGCTAAGCCAAACTCGGCGACCGAATCGCATTCTGGTTGTTGATGACGGCTCCACTGACCATACGCCCCAATTATTGGATGCGTATCGCGGTCGTATCGATGTGATTCGCACATCGAACCGCGGTAAGCCGGCGGCCGTGAATACTGCGTTGGAAGCCGCGAAATCCGATTTCATCTGGATCTTCGACGATGACGACGTCGCGCTACCCGAAGCACTCGCGCTGCATATCGCTTATCTCGATGCGCACCCAGATATCGATTTCACATACAGTGACAAATATATTTTCGAGGGCAACGGCGACATCTGGCAAGAGGACCAATGGCGAATCAGTCGACTGCCAGATATTGCGCCCGAGGATTTCCTGCTGCGCACGATGTACAGCATGAATACGTTGTTCCAAGGCATGCTGGTCCCGGCACGCTGTTATGAGCAGACCGGACCGTTCGACGAAACGCTGCACCGGTGCGAGGATCACGAGATGCTGCTGCGCCTGAGTGCTAGATTTCGTGCCGGCGGTGTTGGGCAGCCTACCTTCGTATATCGGGAACACGCCGGCGTGCGCGGCGCCGGCGCCCACAGTCACGACGCAGAAGCGCGTTTTAGGGTGATGCTCGATTACCGTCAGCGCATATTTCGCGATGTGCGCGAGCAATATTCACTTAGTTGTTATCTTCGCTTGCGCGACGTCGACAAAACACAATCGCCGCAAGGTGGCGCAAAAGCGCTAGCTGTTCTCGAGCGTGGCTGCGTAATGCTGCGCCACGGCCTGGTTGCAGAAGCTCTTGCCGATTTTGACACGGCGTTGTCTCACCGCGATAAAACTATCAGTCCATATGCCGAACGGATGCACGATGCCTTGTCTTTGGCCGTCGACGTGGAGCCATGGATCGTGCCGAATTATCCGCAATTACTACGGTCACTTAGCCAACTCCTGCGTCGGCACGGTCGTGGCGGATTCGGCAAGTACCTGGCACGCGGCTTGTACTGGCGCACGCGCCGGTCATTTAATAATAAAGCGTATCGAGAGGGCCTGAACGCGATGCGCATGCTTGGGTTATTCTGTTCTTTCTGGGTTTGGGACTTCGGGTTGCCTCGGAGACAGTGTTAACGAACACCTAATAATCTTCGGGTGAACGCGATGTATCGCAAGGTATAGGGTGGCCGCAAACTACGGAGATGATAATGCCAAGCGCTCATTGTATGCCCGGCCAATCGATATCTTTCGGCCGTAATATGCAGCAGATTGCGATATTTATCCTCGATTGCCCGACGCATGTCTGGTGAGAGACGCTCATCCTCAAGCAAGTCTTCAAGCAGACGCAATTCCTCTGGCTCATGAAGCGTCCGTTTAGACATGGATTCGCTTGTATCGTTGTAGATCGCCACTATCCGGTCAACGAATTCGATTCTACGTTGCTCAAAAAGGAGGTGATACGCTATGTAGGTCCATTCATGGTGATCTCTGTCAACCCGCAAGGATTCACTATTGATCGTCTCAGTACGAAATACGCTGTTACCGGGAGATAACCAGTTTTCGGTAACCAATCCGGCAAGCGGATCAGATGCATGGCGCTCCATATGCTCAATCCACGGGCAAATGCCGGCTGCGGAATGGCGATTTCCATTGGCAATCAAGACATCCCAGTTGGCTTGGCCTGCATAGTCAGTCAACAGCGAATCGATTCCACCACTGACTAGTTCATCGTCATCGTCCAGGTACATGAAAAATTCGTCTTCCACGGCGCGTCGGCCATAAGTTATAGCCGCGCCCGCCGAAGCGGTTTCAATATATATGACACGGACATCATCGCGCGCATACAAGGAATCCAACACATCAGCATCGAAGCTTTTTCCATTGACTACTATGATCGGCGTTGCTACAACCTTTCGCAAACGCTGTATCGACTCGATTGCCCGATTTAACATTTCGCCGCGTCTGGAATCGGCTAATGTTCGCACGATGACAGCTAACGTAGGCCTAACTGAGCGCTTCACTAACATATTCATAGCCAGAAACTGACGTATTGCGATTGCCGGCGGTCAGGCAACGCATCTGCTCCCAAGTTTTTCATCGCCCTGCTGGAACACTCGGCAAAACGGCAAACTGTGGGCTCCAACTGTAATTAGTAAGCGTTGCGCGGTTTTCGAAGATCTTCCAAGCCCTCTTCGCTTGGGGAACATCCGATGTTGCCGCCGCGGCCAGCCCGATCTGGAAATTAGCAACGAAGCCCGTACCGGACTTAGGATATCCAACCATTGTACGCGGCGGATAATGAAAGCTTTGCTTTCCTTCTACTCGGGTAATTGCCGCATTGAGCTTTCCAGGGCTGCAGCCGACGTCTTTCAATTTCGGAAAGGAATTGTCGTAAACCTGCTTATAGCTGCTATAAAACGGCGCTTTCTGACTGTTTCGAATACGAACCGTGTACGCCGAGGCTTCTTCCCAGCAGTAGCCGGGTGCGGTCATCTGGCCGATCTGGAAGCGGCTGACCCAATCACTGAATTTCTTCGCGCCGGTAAAGCCCTGGTCAGCAAGGTTGCCAACGGCCCAAGTGAAGAAAGACTGTTGCCATGGGGCGATGCCGACCCGTGATTGACCGCCTAACGGATATATAACCGCGTGCCAGTTGGCAATCGCGCCGAGCGTGTTGGCTTTTGGATTATCCGTATAGTGTTTGTTGTACCAGGCCATGTTATTGACAACGACTTCGTTGAAATACGTCTTGTGCGAATTATCGTTCGGTAACAAATAAGCGGCATCTCCTAGCGTGCGCAACATCCATGCTTGACCACGGACCTGAGTGCCATTGACCAATCCTTTGGCATAACCACGGTAGTCCGGATTCTGCCAAAAAACCGCCCAATCGGCCCAGAACGTCAGTTCGCTGGCGTAATACCAGTCGCCGGTCGCCAGATACGCAACATAGGCTGGCGCTGGATGATGCGCGACGTTAGCATT
>JAQIBT010000126.1 GCA_027858915.1 Salinisphaera sp. | reverse complement strand
GCCTCAGACGGCGTTGCAAGTCTTGATCGTGGCCAGCCACGACCGGCGACTCGCGCCTTGCCTGAGACCATTTGAGGACTCCAACGCGGCGCGCGCACGAAACGGCAACTGGCCCTAGTCGGCACACCGGACGGTCTTCAATGCTGGCGCTGCTCACCCGCGCGGCGCGCGCTGGCGATCTTGTCTTCGTTGCCTTGCTGGCGATCAGTCCGGCTGCCTACCTTGATGGTTGTGAAGACGCGCGGCACACCCTGATCGTGAATGATTTCATGGCAACGCTTGAAAGCGGCGAAGACATCGTCCCATTCGCCTTCTACGTTCGTACCATAGGCGTGCATCTGGGGTTTCAAGCCAGCCCCTTCCAGAATTGGCTGACAGGCAGCGACATAGGCCGACACAGACACGCCTGCACCCATGGGGATGACACAGATTTCTGCGGTAACTTTCATAAGGTTCGTAATAATAAGAGGATCATGCGGGCAGCGTCTGCCTATCCACGAAATCCCGCAAGCCGTAGTCAATCATCGAAGGCGGCGTGGAGTTGATCCATATCGAAGCCGCGCTGTTGCAGAAAGCGCATCTGTTTGGCCTTGGCCGGATAATCCGGCGGCAGTTCGGGGCCAAATCGCTTGATACGGACCGCTCGCGCAATGCTCATCCAGTCGACGCCAGCCTCATCCAGTGCGATTTCTATCTGCTGATCCGCCACGCCGACCGAAACCAGCTCAGCGCGGATACGCACCGGGCCGACACCGCGACTGGCCTTGGATTCAACGATGGCCTGCGCGTAGCGTGCATTCGATAACAGACCATCATCAACCAGTTCATCGAGCACGTATTCGATATCGTCACTGGCGTGCTCGCGCTTTCTCAGCTTGGTCTCGAGCTCTGCGCGCGAGTGCTCACGACGAGCCAGAAAATCCATCGCGCGCTTGCGGATCGCCAGCCGCTCGACGTGAATGGCTTCCTGTTCATCCGACTGGGCATCCCAATGAGTATGAGAGCCCGGATCGTCTGGCTCCATGGCTGCTCCCAAACAAAGCGCTTCATCATCGTTTGCCGAAGCGAACAGAAGACAAGATTCCTGTCTTGCCTCGACGAATGGCGTGCAGCGCTACTTGCTGGCGCTGCGCTTGCTGCTCTTGGGTGAGTCCAGCAGATCGCCTTCGCTGCCGACCTCGGCGGTGGCGGCAGCGGTTGCTGCGCTGGTCGCTGCTACCGCATCCTCGGCTTCCTGCTCTTTCTTGGATTTTTTCACCGGCATGAGTTTCTCGCGCAGGGCTTTCTCGATCGTGTTGGCGATCTCGGGATTGTCCTTCAGGAACTGGCGTGCGTTGTCCTTGCCCTGGCCAACGCGGTCGCCGTTGTAGGAGTACCAGGAGCCGGCTTTCTCGACCAGGTTGTGGGTCACGCCCAGATCGATGATCTCGCCTTCGCGCGACGTGCCCTGACCGTAGAGAATCTCGAACTCGGCCTTGCGGAACGGCGGCGCCATCTTGTTCTTGACTACCTTGACGCGGGTTTCGTTGCCGATTACCTCGTCGCCTTTCTTGATCGCGCCGATACGCCGGATATCCAGGCGCTGGGAGGCATAGAACTTGAGCGCGTTGCCGCCGGTGGTGGTTTCGGGCGAGCCGAACATCACGCCGATCTTCATGCGGATCTGGTTGATAAACATCACCGTGGTGCCGGTGCGCTTGATGTTGGCTGTCAGCTTGCGCAGTGCCTGACTCATCAGGCGAGCCTGCAGGCCGACGTGCGAGTCGCCCATCTCGCCTTCGATTTCGGCCTTAGGCGTGAGAGCAGCGACCGAGTCGATCACCACGATGTCTACCGCCGCCGAGCGCACCAGCATGTCGGCGATCTCGAGCGCCTGTTCGCCGGTATCCGGCTGGCTGATCAGCAGGTTTTCAATATCCACGCCGAGCGCTTCAGCATAGGTTGGGTCCAGCGCGTGCTCGGCGTCGATGAAAGCTGCCGTACCGCCGGTCTTCTGGCACTGAGCAATCGCCTGCAGCGTGAGCGTGGTCTTGCCGGACGACTCGGGCCCATAGATCTCGACTACACGGCCGCGCGGATAGCCGCCGATGCCGAGTGCGATGTCGAGCGTGAGCGAGCCCGTAGGAATAGAGGGAACGTTGGAATTGTCGACATCGCCCATGCGCATCACCGAACCCTTGCCGAACTGGCGTTCGATCTGGGTCAGCGCGGCAGCGAGTGCTTTCTTGCGATCTTCATCCATGACAATCGGTTTCCGGTCGGGCAGACGCAACGCCCTAGCGTCGCGCGCGTGTCAGATTGGGTGCCTCGGCGGGCATTATTCCATAGATAGCGCGTGAGGCGGCGCCAGCGTCCTGTGGGCGGCCAGCACAGCACCAGCCTTACTTTTCGATCAAGACTTACGACGACTGCGAACCGCTTCTCGGCTGTATGGACTGGCGGCCGACTGATTCATATAACCGCGATTTTCTTGCCAGACAAACATGCGGCACAAAGCGCTCTTTCTCAAGCCCGCGCGGAAAAGACGTCGGGCGTTCGCTGCTATCTATTGCACATCGACGCGTTCGCGCAGGCCCACCAGTGCTGCCAGTACTGCGGCCCGCCGCACAGCAGAACGGTCACCAGCCAGATCGTAGCGCACAACCTCTGGCTGGCCGCCGCGCTGCTGCCAGCCGATGAAGACCGTACCGACCGGCTTGTCGGCGCTGCCACCGCCCGGCCCGGCAACGCCGGAAACCGCAATCGCCCAGTCGCTGCCGGCAGCTGCCAGCGTGCCGCCGAGCATGGCCGCGACCACTGGCTCGCTGACCGCGCCGTGGCGTTCGAGCAGATCGGCGTCGACCTTCAGATCAGCGTGTTTGGCTTGGTTGGAATACGTGACATAGCCGCGCTCGAACCAATTTGAACTGCCGGCTACGTCGGTACAGGCAGCCGCGATCAGGCCGCCGGTACAGGATTCGGCAGTCGCCAGCCGCTGGAATCGGGCCGGCAGCAGCGCAGCCAGCTGCTCGACGACGCCGGCAATCGCGCGATCCGGATCGTATGGTGCAATCATCTGCTGATTATGCCATCCATCGGCCTGCGTGAATCGGTGTCAATCACTACAATTGGTCACCCTAATTGCCCACACTGGGCTTTGTCGCTGTTTCATCCGGTGTCGAATGAAACCGTCGCAGGCCCTGGCGCAAGATCAATCACGCCGTTCCGGCGCCACAAAGCGTATGCCCATGAGTGAATCGGCCACCGAGCCTGCCCACGCCCAACACACGCCGATGATGCGTCAGTATCTGACGATCAAGGAAGAATACCCGCATATGCTGGTGTTCTACCGCATGGGCGATTTCTACGAGCTGTTCCTGGACGATGCGCGGCGCGCCGCCGAACTGCTTGGTATCACGCTTACCGCGCGCGGCGAATCAGGCGGCCGCTCGATTCCCATGGCGGGCGTGCCTTATCACGCCGCTGAATCCTATCTCGCCAAGCTGATCGCGCGCGGTGAATCAGTCGCGATTTGCGAGCAGATGGAAGCACCGGGTGCTACCAAGGGCCCGGTACGACGCGAGGTCGTGCGCGTGGTGACGCCCGGCACGGTCACCGACGACGCGCTGCTGGATGCGCGCCAGGCCAATCTGCTGGTGGCGATTGCGCCGGCCAAGCGTGCGATCGGCATTGCCGTGCTGGAGTTGGCGCGCGGCGACATGGCGGTAACCGAGGTCGCCGATCAGGCGGCACTGTCCGCCGAGCTGGCCCGGCTGGCGCCGCGCGAGATCCTGTTTGCCGAAGGCAGCAGTGATCGAGTGCCGGCGGTGACTGGTGCCGCGCTTACCGAGCGCCCCGCCTGGCTGTTCGACAACGTCTCGGCACGGCGCAAGCTGGAAAGCTTCTTCGAGGTCGCTCAGCTGGATGCGTTCGGCTGTCGCAACATGCCACGCGCAGTAGCCGCCGCCGGCGCGCTGCTTGACTATGTCGAAAGCACCCAGCGGGCCGCCCTGGGCCATATCGCCTCCATGCGCACCTACGCGGTCGGCGACACCCTGGTGCTCGACGGGCCGAGCCGGCGCAATCTGGAGATCGACCGCAGTGCCACTGGCGATACACGCCATAGCCTGGTCGGCCTGCTGGATCGTTGTGCCACCACCATGGGCGCACGAGCCCTGCGGCGCTGGCTGGCCCAGCCCAGCCGTGATTTCAACGCCCTGCGCCATCGCCATCAAGCGATCGAGACGCTGATGACCGGCTCAGGCAATGTCTTGCTGACGGCACTGCGCGAGATCGCCGACGTCGAACGCATTGCCACCCGTATTGCCCTGGGCTCGGCGCGCCCGCGCGATCTGTCGGGCCTGGCAAGCGCACTGGCTGGTCTGCCGGCGATCAAGCAGGCGCTTGGCGCGCTTGATGCCCCATTGCTTGCGGCCATCGATACCGCACTCGACCCCGCAGATGATCTAGCCATCCTGCTCGGTCGGGCCATTATCGCCAACCCGCCGGTCGTGGTGCGCGACGGCGGCGTACTGGCTAGCGGCTACGATGACACCCTGGACGAGCTGCGCGCGCTGTCGTCCAACGCCAACGGCTATCTGGCCGAGTTGGAAGCCCGTGAGCGCGAGCGTACCGGCGTCGACACGCTCAAGGTTGGCTACAACCGGGTACACGGCTATTACATCGAGATGAGCCGCGCGCACGCCGACAAGGCACCTATCGATTATCAGCGCCGGCAGACGCTCAAAGCAGTCGAGCGCTATATAACGCCCGAGCTCAAGGGCTTCGAGGACAAGGTGCTGTCGGCGCGCGAACGCGCACTGGCCCGCGAGAAAGCGCTGTATGCCGAGCTCGTAGACGAACTTGCGAGGCATATGGCGCGTCTGCAATCAATCGCTGACGGCCTGAGCCGGCTGGACGTGCTGTGTACGCTCGCGCTTTGTGCCGTCGATTATCGCTGGATTGCGCCCGAGCTTGCGGACACGCCCGGTATCGCGATCACTGGCGGCCGGCATCCGGTAGTCGAGCAGTTCTCGGATGCGCCGTTCGTCGCCAACGATACAACACTGGACGACGACTGCCGGCTGATGCTGATCACCGGCCCCAACATGGGCGGCAAGTCGACCTATATGCGCCAGACCGCGTTGATCGTGCTACTAGCGCATATCGGCTCGTTCGTGCCCGCCGAGCGCGCAGTAATCGGGCCGCTGGACCGGATCTTCACGCGGATCGGCGCCGGCGACGATCTATCGGCCGGGCAATCAACGTTCATGGTGGAGATGAGCGAGACCGCGCAGATTCTGCATCACGCGACTGATCATTCGCTAGTGCTGCTGGACGAAATCGGCCGCGGCACTTCAACCTACGACGGCCTGGCGCTGGCGCGCGCGGTGGCCGAGCGGCTGGCGACCCACAATCGTGCCTATACGCTGTTTGCTACCCACTATTTCGAGCTCGCCCAGATCGCTGCCGACTGGCCAGCCAGCCAGAACGCGCACTTCGAGGTCGCCGATTATCAGTCCGGCGGCGAACAGAAGCTGGTATTCCTGCATGCGATCCGGCCGGGGCCGGCGTCGCGCAGCTTCGGGCTGCAGGTGGCCTCGCTCGCCGGCGTGCCGCGAAAGGTGATTCAGCGAGCAGAGAAACATCTGGCCGAACTCGAAGCCGAATCCCGTGCAGCCGCCAGGCCACAGATGGGGTTGTTTGAAGCGCCAACACCAGAGCCTACGCCCGATAGCGCCGCCGAGGCACTGCGCGAAGCGCTCGAGGAGATCGACTGCGACGACCTCACCCCGCGCGAGGCACTGAACCGGCTGTATGCGCTAAAGGCTCTGATCAAGTAATCGGCTCGGATTGGCTGGCATCAAGGCAGGATTCCGTCCGCGAATTAACGCAAATAATACAAAAGCATTTGTCCGCACATTACGCAGATGTTCGCAGATTAAAAAGCAGAAGGATTTACTGTTCAGAAGCGATATCCGAATGTTTTAGCGCCTGGTGGGGCGCGAGACTCGGCACCGGCTAAGCAGCCAGTCTTCTTTCTTGTCTTTTAATCTGCGTCTTTATGCGTAATCTGCGGATAAAACGTCTTGCTTCAGGCCATGTCGCTGCTTCATCCGCAAATGCGCTCTGCTACTTGGCGTAGTCCGGTGCCATTTTATTGGTCAGGGCCAGATCGCGCAGCGTGTATTTGGTCATCGGGCCGGCGACGGCCTTCTCGATCTTGCCGCCGATCAGCGGAATCCCGGCCTTGATATCGAAATTCATGGTCACCCGCGAGCCGCTGTCGTGGTCGGCGAGCTTCATATCGATCCGGACGTCGACCGGCGCCTTCTCGATATCGATGTCGATTCGGCCGGTCTTGCGCGACGCATGCCAGGTATCGGTCTGTTTCAGGTAGAGCGAATCGCCGATCCGGCTCTTGATGAAATCCGGAAATTTCAGATTGGCGGCATCCAGCGCGTGCCGGACGGTGATCTCGAAGGTGTCGGCGCTTTCCTTGTGATCCAGCAGTTCGGGCGCATTGCCGCCCATTCGCTGGTACTTGGCCAGATAATAATCCTTGTCGCCAAACATGCGCATGATGACGTCGGCGGGATAATCGAAATCGAAAGTCTCTTCAAACTTCATGCAGGGTCCTTGGAAAATATAGAGAGGCTCAGGCTTCCGGCCGTATGCGCCCGTCCGGTTTGTACAAATATCGCGCCAGCAGATCGTGCGAATTGAGCTCGGTATCGAATACCGACAGCAGGACAAACACGCCGCCCAGCCGCCGATGCAGAAACACGATCTCGCGCGGTGGAATACGGAACCAGCGCGAGATAGCCGCATCCTGGACGGCGCGCGAGACGCGCCAGAACAGATCCGACTCGCCCCATTTGTACTTGCCGTCAGGGGTAGAAAGCTCCGCTGGCGGTTGCTTGCGGAACGGCTCGATCATGAGCATACCTAGCTTGGCAAAACTGTCGAATACATGCTGCGGTGAATCGCGCCGCAGCAAGTTGATGCCGATCGCGCCGTCGATCAGCTTGTCGGCATCGCTTTCGAAAGCGCCGGCCACGGTGTCGTAGTAGGCACCCAGAAAACGCGGTGCGAACTCACGCGTCGCTCCAAAATCAATCAGCACCAGCTGGTCGTGCTCGCCGTTCTCGTCGACGCGCACCTTGTAGTTACCAAAATGCGGGTCCGTCTGAACGATGCCCCAGTCGAAAAATTCCAGGAAGAACAGGTTCAAGGCCGACTCACCCAACTCGTTGCGCCGCGGCTGAGGAAGATTCTTTACCCGCTCGCTCTGCACGTGGTCTGCGGCCTCATAGGACGTCACCAGAATCGTTTCGGTGGAATACTCGGGAAAGACTTCGGGCACCACATAGCGCTCATCGCCGGCCAGGCGCTGCGAGAATTCTCGCGTCATGCGCAGCTCACGGTCATAGTCGACCTCGCGATAGATCATCTCGCGCACCTCTTCCATGATCGAGGTCAGCTCGACGCCTTTGGGTGCCAGGCGGGCCAGACGTACGATGCTGGTCAGGGTACGAATATCGCTATCGATGGCGTCGGCCAACTGCGGATACTGGACTTTCACGCACAGCTGACGGCCGTCCGACTTGCGGGTAGCCCGATGCACCTGCCCCAGCGAGGCTGCGGCAAGCGGTTCAGGGTCGATCTCGATTTCGGCCAGTCGATCGCGGCCGAGACGTTCGATCACCACCGGCTCGAGATCATCCCACGCCACTGGCGGGCTGTCGTCCTGGAGGCTGCGAAGGACTTCGATTGCCTCGGGCGGCATGAAGTACTGGCCATACACGGACAGCATCTGCCCGACCTTCATCACGCTGCCCTTGAGCTGGCCCAGTTCGTTGGCCAGATACTGAGCCTGTTTGACGTAGAAGTCGCGGTTGCGCGCCTCACGGCCCGCCTTACTGCGGAAAAGATTACCCAGCGTATGACCGGCAAAGGACGCGCCAGCAACCATGCCCATGCGCGCCATCGCTGCGTTTCGATCGAAAGAACCGGTCTTGAGCTTCAGGGGCTTTCGTCGCCCAAGGTCAGTTTTGTTTGCCATAGCCTATGCAGTCACTCGCGCTTGGACCCGAGTCTAGCAGCTAGCGGAAGAGGAGCAACGTGGCCATCCGGATGAGACCTATTCGATCGTTTTTCCATCGATGCTTGTCGGGCGCGGCCGACAACAGCAGAGGTCGACCGACGCCATGACGTCGGGATCCACTAGGGCGTGCCGCCGGGCGGCCAGGAGCCTGAGGCTCCTGGCTTGACATCTGGTGGCTATGGGTGGATTTGAACCACCGACCCTCGCATTATGAATGCGATGCTCTAACCCCTGAGCTACATAGCCGAAGGCGCGAGAGTATGTTCGTGCCGAGCCAAATCGTCAAGACAAGTCGGCTATTTTTTTGATCTGCTGGAAATCGGTTCAGACGTTGAAGCGGAAATGGACCACGTCGCCTTCCACCATCCGGTACTCCTTGCCCTCGAGACGATTGCGGCCGGACTCCTTGGCTCCTTTCTCGCCGCCCAAGGTGACGTAGTCGTCATAGCCAATGACTTCGGCACGGATGAAACCGCGTTCGAAATCAGTGTGAATGACGCCGGCGGCCTGCGGCGCAGTGGAACCGGCTCGCACGGTCCAGGCACGCACTTCTTTCGGTCCGGCGGTGAAGAAGGTCTGCAACCCCAGAAGGGAATAGCCCGCGCGGATCACGCGGTTCAGACCGGGCTCCTCGAGCCCCAGATCGGCCAGGAATTCCATCTTGTCCTCGCCGTCAAGTTGCGCGAGTTCGCCTTCCAGCGCGGCGCAGACCGGCACTACCAGCGCATTCTGTGCTTCGGCGTGCGCTGTTACCTGGTCGAGCAGCGGATTATTCTCGAACCCTTCCTCGTCGACATTGGCAACGAACAACGCGGGCTTGGCTGTTATCAGATGCAGCTCGCGCAGCGCTTGACGCTCATCGTCCGTGAGACTCATGCCGCGTACCGGCGCGCCGGTGTCCAGATGATCACGCACGCGCTCGAACAGCTCGACGTTGCGCCTGGCGGTCTTGTCGCCGCCCTTGGCCACCTTGGCGGCGCGATCGACTGCCCGCGTCACGGTCGTCAGATCCGCTAGTGCCAGCTCGGTATCGATGGTTTCGATGTCGGCAATCGGATCGACCTTGCCAGAGACATGCATGACGTCTTCGTCCTCGAAGCAGCGCACCACGTGCAGCACGGCATCGGTCTCACGGATATTGGCGAGGAACTTGTTGCCCAGCCCTTCGCCAGTAGAGGCACCCGCAACAAGGCCTGCAATATCGACGAACTCGATCGCCGTCGGCAGCATTTTCTCCGGCTGGACGATAGCCGCGAGCTTGTCGAGCCGCGGATCCGGAACCATTACCACGCCTACGTTTGGGTCGATGGTACAGAACGGATAGTTCTCGGCCGGGATCTCGGCCGCTGTCAGCGCGTTGAAGAGAGTCGATTTGCCGACGTTGGGCAAGCCGACGATGCCGATCTGAAGCGCCATACCTTGAATACCTTTTGTATTAGTCCACGCTGCGGGCCACAAGACAGCCCTGAGCGACGTTCAGGCCGGCGGCTTGCGTGAATTGAGTTGTTGAGCGCCGCGGTTCCAGCCCCTGTCTCGATCGAGCACGATCTCCAGCGCATCGAGGCTGGCATCGATCGCCGCGTCGATAGCAATCTGGTCGTCCGGCGACGGCGTCCCCAGTACGTGGGAAAGTACCCGCGAGGCATGGCCGGGATGGCCGATACCGATACGCAAGCGCTTGTACTGCGAGCCCATCACGCGATGCATATCGCGAAGACCGTTGTGGCCGCCGTGGCCGCCGGCTTCCTTGAAGCGTGCGATTCCCGGGGGCAGGTCGAGTTCGTCGTGCACGACGAGAATCTCGGGCGCGCTCAGCTTGTGAAAGGCCGCCAGCGGCTGGGCAGCCTGCCCGCTGGCGTTCATGAACGTCATCGGCTTCAGCAGCCAGACAGTATCGTCGCCCGCGCCAAACCGCGCGAGCTCGCCCTTGAACTTCTTCTGCAGCGAGAAATCGACGCGCCAGCGACGCGCCAGCGCGTCAGCCAGCCAGAAACCGGCGTTGTGGCGATCCCGGGCATGATCTGGCCCGGGATTACCCAGCGCAACGACTGCTCGGATCTGTTCGCTCATGCGCCTGATCCGAGAATACGACGACTACTTGTCGTCGTCCTCGGTATCAGCGTCGGCGTCGGAAGCCGCAGCGCTGCTGTCGTCCTCTTCGTCGTCTTCGGATTCGGCGGCCGCCGCTTCTGCTTCTGCTTCTTCCTCGGCCTCGAGGGCAATCGCAGCACGCGGAACCTGGACCGATACCACGGTGAGATCGTTCTGTTCTTCTTCCTCGCCCATCAGCTCAACAATCTGCACGCCTTCCGGCAGCACGAGCTGGCTCAAATGCACGGCATCATGCAGATGCAGCTGGGTGCAGTCGATCTCGATGTATTCCGGCAGGTTGCGCGGCAGACATTCGATTTCGATTTCGTTCATGTTGTGCTGTATGACGCCGCCTTCATCAGTCACGCCCGGGCACTCGTCCGCGCCCGCGAAGTGCAGCGGCACGCTCATACGCAGAGCTTCGCCGGCAACGATACGCAGGAAGTCGGCGTGCTCGATGAACGGACGCGCCGGATGGCGCTGCAGATCGCGCAATACGGCTTCCTCGGTGCTGCCGTCAATCTTCAGTTTGATGATGTGCGAGAAGAACGCCTCATTATCCAGATGATGATTGAGATCGTTGTGATCCAGCGAGAACATTACCGGCTCGCCCTTGCCGCCATAGATAATGGCCGGCACGCGGCCACTCCTGCGTAGACGACGGTTCTCGGCACGACCCGTGGCGGTCCGGCCCTGTGCATTCAGCTCGAAAGCTTCCATATCGATTCGCTCCAGCTAGCTTCTCGGACCGCTGGCGTCACCCGCTGCGGCCTGTTGTGCGTATGTCAAAGATGGCGGCAATCCGCCCATCCAGCGTAAAAGACCGCGTAGTATACGCGCCTGCCCGATAAATGCACGACCTGCGTGCAAGGGTCTGTTGCCGTTTCATACGGCAACAGACCTTAATCGACGTACAGCGTCGACACCGATTCCTCGGCGCTCACACGGCGGATGGTTTCGGCCAACAACGCAGCGATATGCAGCTGGCGAATCTTGCCGCAGGCCGAGGCGTCGGCCGACAGCGGAATCGTGTCGGACACCACCAGCTCATCGAGTCCGGTTGATTTCTGAATATTCTCGACCGCCTTGCCCGACAGCACAGCGTGCGTCACATAGGCGCGCACCTTGACTGCGCCTTGGTTCTTCAGCGCATCAGCGGCCTGGCACAAAGTGCCAGCAGTATCCACCAGATCATCCACGATAATGCAGCTTTTGCCGTGAACGTCGCCGATGATGTTCATCACCTTGGCTTCGTTGGCCTTGGGCCGGCGCTTGTCGATGATCGCCAGGTCTGCCTCGTCCAGCCGCTTGGCCAGCGCCCGGGCGCGAACCACGCCACCGACGTCCGGCGATACCACAATCAGATTTTCGTCGCGCGTCTTCTGGCGCCAGATATCGCCCAGCAGGATTGGCGACGCATAGACGTTGTCCATGGGCATATCAAAGAAGCCCTGGATCTGGTCGGCGTGCAGATCTACGGTCAGTACCCGATCGGTGCCGACCGCACCGAGCATGCTGGCTGCCACCTTGGCCGAGATTGGCACGCGCGCCGACCGCGGACGCCGATCCTGGCGTGCATAGCCAAAATACGGCACAACCGCTGTGATACGCCCTGCAGATGCCCGGCGCAGCGCGTCGATCATCATCAGCAGCTCCAGCAGATTGTCGTTGGTAGGGCTGCAAGTGGACTGCACGACGAAGACGTCGCGGCCGCGAACGTTCTCTTCGATTTCAACGGCGATCTCACCGTCCGAAAACTTGCCAACACTCGCCTTGCCAATTGGCAGCTTGAGATAGCCAGCTACGTCGCGCGCCAACGCCGGATTGGCGTTGCCCGTAAAGACCATCAATCTGGAATCCACCATGGATCGCTGCCGTGTGATTTCGGAAAATGCGCAGAAAACCGGGTTGCTGCCGGCTGGCTTGGCTTTCATTAGTGGCTGGGGCGGCAGGATTCGAACCTGCGGTACACGGGATCAAAACCCGATGCCTTACCGCTTGGCTACGCCCCATCAAACTCTATTGCTTTCGTTCGTTCGAACCCTGCCGCCTGCGGCGTCAGCATACGAACCTGCGGGATTGTAATGCCTGCGGCGCAAAGGGGATTGATTTTCCTAAAGAGGCCAATCCCTTACCGCATGGCTACGCCCCATCAAACTCATTGCCCTGACCCGACGACCGGTCCACTGCCGGTCAAGGCCGTGTATTTTCTTGGCTCGTTTGCGCGGTGTCAATTCCACGTCTGTTCATTTGAGTAAACGCAAGCCGCTAATCACGCGTGGTTACGGTGAATCGGCACGATCCAGGCGATGCCTGCGGCCGCCAGCGCGGCGATAACCGCCATCGCGAGCGCTCCGTTTGCGCCCCAGGACGCTGCTGCCGGGCCCACAGCGATGACGCCGAGCGCCCCCACGGCGTTGGCCAGACCCAGCGCCAGACCGGAGCCGAACGACCGGTTCTCCGGGAGGATATCCTGGGCGATGAGGATGGTAAGGGGCAGCGTCGAGAACAGCACAATGCCCAGCGCCCCACCAATCAGCCACAGCCATAGGCCGGTTCCGGCCATGAATGCGGCAGTCAGGCCAGCCGTGGCCAGCAGCGAGCCTACAAGGATCACGCGGCTGCCCATCCAATCGCTGAGCCAGCCGCCGCCAAGGTTCCCGATGATACCGACCACCAGCACCACCGTAATCAGACTGGCGCCCACGGTGAGCGAGCCAGCCTGCGCGGCCCAGATCAGCGGCATGAGCGTGACCAGGGCAAAGATGACGAAGGCACGCAGCGCGCAGAAGATCACCAGCAGCGCCAGCGGGCGTGCATGCGCTGACCAGGCAATGGGTGCTGCATCGGCATGCCGCGCAGGCAGCGCGGGCGCACAGCGCAGCAGCAAAGGCAGCGTCATCAAGCCAGGCAACACCAGTACGCATAGCCAGAATCGACCGCCCATTGTGACCAGCGCACCGGCCAGCATGGGCCAGACGCCACGACCGACTTCGCCGCCGATCAGAAATACCGACATGGCGATCCCTCCACGGGCGATGGCCAGCTTCCGCACTCCCGCCAGTGCCTGCGGGTGGAACAGGGCGTTGGAGACACCAATCATGATCAACACGGCAATCAACCACGGCACGCTGCTCACCACACCGAGCAACGCGCCGCCCACCGACGATCCGAGCAGGCCCAGCGCGGTCAGCAACCGGCCGCCGATCCGATCTGCCAACAGGCCGAACAAGGGCTGCAGGCCCTGGCCGACCAGCAGCGCCGCCATGATCGTACCGGCCAGCGCAACCGAGAGGTGAAGCTGGAGAAGAATCACCGGCAACACGCCCGGCAGATAATTGGCGGCGCCGTCGTTGAGAAAGTGCGACCAGCTCAAGCCAGCCAGCCGCCCGCGTGCCTCACGGGTCGTGTTGGACGAAGCGGCGATATCTGCGCTCACAGCCATGCCTTCAAGACCGGTGGATCGGCGTCATACCGAAATAGAGCCCGAGGCTGGCCTGCGGCCGAACCCATGGGCAGGAAGACGTCTATCCATTGCCTGGAAGATCGAACCAGCGATCAATGACCAGGCGAATACGGGTCTTGCCGTTGTCCAGCACCACGCGCCGCGGCAAGGCCACTGCGGCGCCGGGGGGTGTCTTGTAATCCAGATAGGCTACCCGCCAGCCCTGCTGGCGAACCGATTTCAGGCGCCCCTTGGCATTGACTGATATCTGCTTGTAACCACCGGGCGCGGGCAGCCCCAGGGCCCAGTATCTCAGGGGTTTCAGTGGGAAAGACCAGCCCAGTGTTCTCTCTACCAGCGCATCCGGATCGTTGGTTACGAAATGCCGGCCGTCGTCAGTATCGATGGTCACATGCGCCAATGTGCCGTGGGCCCGCATACCGCCGGCACCGAGCGGGCCGGCGAGGCGCACATCGAACTGATCGTCGCGTTGACGCCAACTGAGATTGCCGGTCCAGCCGAGCAGTTGGCCAGTCGCGACCCGACCCTGCAAAGACCAGCTCTTGAACTTGGCCAACTCGCCCTGTCTGTGCTGCCAGGCGGCGGCGTTAACCACCCCGGGCTCGGTAGTCGGCGGCTTGCGGATGATCGCGCAGCCGCCGACCAGCAAGCCAAGCACACAGATGAACAACCGTATTCTCATGATCCGAATCGCTTCATTGTCTTGTTGAGCACGGCGTTATCAGGGTGTAAGGCATGCGCCTCCTTCCATACCTTGCGCGCCTGTTTATGGTCGCCCTGCTGCCAGCGCACCTCGCCGAGATGGGCGGCGATCTCAGGACCGGGCGAGCCCTTGTAGGCTTTCTGCAGATTGTGTCGCGCCTTATCCAGTTCGCCGAGCTTATACTGCACCCAGCCCATGCTGTCGAGCACGGCCGGATTGTCCGGGTCGGCCTTGAGCGCGCGTCTGATCAGGTCGCGAGCGCGTTCGTACTCAGAGGAATGATTGGTGAGCATATAGCCCAGAGCATTCAGGGCGCGGGGGTCGTTCTGGTCCTGCGACAGCATCGCGCGCAGATCGGTCTCGGCGGCCTGGGTACGCCCGATGCGCTCGTAGACCAGTGAGCGTTGATAGCGCAGGTCCATATCGTCCGGCGAATCGCTCAACGCCTTGTTCAAAAGGGCCAGCGCCTCTTGATACTGGCCGGCATCAAACAACAGGTCACTTTCTGCCGATCGGATCTGCGTCACCTGGTTCGGGTAGACCTTGCGCAGTTGCGCCAGGCGATCGCGGGCCTGGTCGAGATGTCCCTGACGATAGATCATCTGGGCGCCGCGCAGCTGGGCCTCGAAGGCGTGATTGCCGTTCCTTGCAAGCTTGTACCAGTGCTCTGCCTGGGCATACTTTTTGCGCTGATTCGCTATCAGACCCAGATAGAAAGCCGCGTCGTCTGCTCGATCCTGATGGTCATAGAGATACTTGAACTGGGTCCGGGACACATCAAGATCATCCAGGTCAAGCGATACCAGCGCCCAGCCAAAACGCGCGTCGCCATCGCTCGGATCGATGGCAACCGCCCGCTTGAACTGATCGCGACCGGCTTTGGTACGGCCTGCTTGCAGCAGCAGCCGCGCCAGCGATACGTGATATTGCGCGCGTTTACTGGCACTGCCGGATAACGCCTCAATCTGTTGCGCCGCTGCGCCGGGACGGTTGCGGCCGATCAGCACGCCGGCCCGGAGCAGCGCTGCATCGGCCCAACCCGGGTCGAGCTTCTGTGCGGCCTGGGCCGCCCTGTCCGCCGCGGGCAGCTGGTTGTAGCTGAGCGCCAGACTGCCGAGCGCGAACTGCGCCAGCGCGCTTTGGGGGGCATCGGCAACCAGCCGCTTCATGGTATTCAGCGCGAGCTCGGATTTCTCCGGTTCGCCGCTGAGCAGCTGGGCCAGCAGACGATATCCAGCGTCGGCCGACGGCGCGGCACTGATCAGGCGCCTGGCATAACGCAACGTACCTGCGCTGTCACCTGTCGCGAATGCCAGTCGCGTAGCAGCACGCTGTGCTTCCACAGACTGCAGCGCACCATCCGACCAGACTTTTGCAGCGCGATAGGCATCGGCCGGTTGATTGGCATACACGGCGATACGGGTCGCCCGTTCAGCCAGCTTCGGGTTGTTGGAAAACTGCACGGCTGCGGCATATTCGCGCGCCGCCAGTGCGCGGTTGCCGCGCTCGACTGCCATTTCGCCTGCCAGCACGTGATACTCGTACTTTGCGGCAGGCGTCTCTACATAGGGCACATCAGGGGCGCCCTGGTACACGTCCCGGGATGCACCTGCCCAGGCCGGAACTGATAGACAGGCAGCGCACAGGGCCCCGCACAGGCGCTGGCGCGCGCGGAGACTCAGCACAGAATTAACAGCATTGCGATGCATAGGACGATCATACCGCGAGCCAGAAACCAGAATGTATTGTCTGCCAGGCGCGTTGTCGGCTGGATGAATACGCTGTACCGGGTCAGAGCCAGCGCGCCGGATCGACTCGCGGACCCGTGCGCACGGTAGAATGACGCCATGTCGCTGCTGACCGTGGGTCTCAATCACAATACCGCCCCGCTATCGATTCGCGAAGCGGCTGCCTTCCCGGCAGACCAGTTCGATCGCGCACTGGATGAATTTCTGCGCCTGCCGCGGGTACGTGAGGGCGTCATTCTGTCGACCTGCAACCGAACCGAGCTGTATGCCATCCTCGATCCGAAGAATTCGATCGACGGCAGCATCACCGACGAGGCCATCCTGTGCAACTGGCTATGTGATCAGCGCGGCCTGGATCGAGCGGCGCTCGCCGATTGTTTTTATGTCCATCACGGACGCGAGGCGGTACGCCACAGTCTGAGAGTCGCAGCCGGTCTGGATTCCATGATTCTCGGCGAGCCCCAGATCCTCGGCCAGATGAAGAATGCCTATCGCTCGGCGCGCGCGGCACGCGGTGCCGGCACACTGCTCAGCCGCCTGTTCGAACACAGTTTCACGGTCGCCAAGCAGATTCGCAATCAAACCGGCATCGGGGCCAATCCAGTCTCGGTGGCATATGCCGGCGTCAGCCTTGCACGCCAGATCTTCACCGATGTCCCCAGCACCTGCGCCATGCTGATCGGCGCCGGCGACACGATTGAGCTGACCGCACGCTATCTGTCTCAAATCGGCGTATCGCGAATGATATTTGCCAATCGCAGCATCGAGCGCGCTCAGAAACTGGCCACAACGTACTGCGGCTATGCCATTGCTCTTGAGGATGTGGCGGCACATCTGGCAGAAGCCGACATGCTCATCACCTCGACCGCGGCGCCGGATTATCTGGTGTATCGCGCCGATCTCAAGAAAGCCATTCGGGCGCGTCGTCGGCGCCCGGTTTTCGCCCTGGATCTGGCCGTACCGCGTGATATCGAACCCAGCGCGGGAGATCTGGAAGACGTCTACCTGTATTCGGTCGACGACCTTCAAGGGGTCATCGAGGGCAACATGCGCACGCGCCGCGAGGCGGCCGTTCGCGCCGACGAGCTGCTCGATGGCCGCATCGATGAATATCTGGAATGGGTCGACTCCCGCCAGGCCACGGCCACCATTCGCTCACTGCGCGAGAGCGCGGACGTCGTGCGCGACCACGTCATGGTCAGGGCACGTCAGAAGCTGGCCCGTGGAGACGACCCGGAAGCGGTACTCGATTTCGTCGCACGCACCTTGACCAACAAGCTCATGCACGCGCCGAGCGCGACGCTGCGCAAGGCCGCAGGTGCGCGCCAGCAACGCCTGCTCGGCCCGGCACGTGAGCTGTTCGGCCTTGATGGCGGCGGCTCGCACTGCGCCCGGCAAGACCTCAAGGACGCCAAACAGGACAAAAAGGATCCATGAAAGACTCTCTGCGTGCCAAGCTCGAAGAACTCGTCGAACGCCACGAGGATCTGACGTATTCGCTGTCCGACCCCGAGGTGATCAACGATCAGGACAAATTCCGGCGCATGTCGCAGGAATACTCGCAACTGGAAAGTCTGGCGGCCGACTACCGCGCCTGGCGCGATCTCAGCGCCGAAATCACCGATCTCGAGGAAATGGAAGACAGCGATGAGGCCGAGATGCGCGAGATGGCCGAAACCGAGCTTGATCAAGCGCGCCCGCGGCTGGAACGGCTCGAAGCCGACCTGCGCCGACATCTGATTCCCCGGGACCCCAACGACAACGCCAACCTGTACCTGGAAATCCGCGCCGGCACCGGCGGCGACGAAGCGGCGCTGTTCGCCGGCGATCTGCTGCGCATGTACACCAGCTACGCCGAGAAACAGAACTGGCAGGTCGAACTGCTGTCCGAATCGTCCGGCGAGCACGGCGGCTACAAGGAAGTGATCTGCCGGCTGATCGGCGCGGGTGCCTTCTCGCAGCTCAAGTTCGAATCCGGCGCCCATCGCGTGCAACGGGTACCGGCCACCGAATCCCAGGGCCGTATTCATACCTCGGCCTGCACCGTGGCCGTGCTGCCCGAACAGGACGAAGTGGCCGCGATCGATATCAATCCAAGCGACTTGCGGGTCGACACCTACCGGGCTCAGGGCGCCGGCGGACAGCATATCAACAAGACCGACTCGGCCATCCGGATCACGCATCTCCCCACCGGCGTGGTAGTGGAGTGCCAACAGGAGCGCTCGCAGCACAAGAACCGGGCTCGTGCCATGAGCCTGCTGCAGACCAAGCTGCTGACCGCCGAGCAGGACAAGCAATCCAGCGAACAGGCCGCGACACGCAAGAAACTGGTGGGCAGCGGCGATCGGTCGGAGCGTATTCGGACCTACAACTTTCCGCAGGGCCGGTTGACCGACCACCGCATCAATCTGACGCTGTACAAACTCGACCAGGTGATGAGCGGCGATCTGTCGGAAGTGATCGACGCGTTGACCAGCGAATATCAGGCCGATCTGCTGGCCGAGATGGGGGCTGCCTGAGCCAGCGCGCCATCGACCGGCCGCGGATGCTGCAATGAATCGCAACCTCGACGTCTTGCGGCGCGAAGCTGCCGCTCGTCTGGCAGACGTCAGCGATGCGCCAGATATCGATGCCCGCCGCCTGCTTGAACATGCCACCGGCCTGAGCGCCACACAACTGATCGTCAACGGCCAGCGCGCGGCCAGCGACGACGAGCGACAGCGATTCGACACGCTGCTGACCAGACGGCTGACCGGTGAACCGCTGGCTTATATTATCGGCACGGTCGGATTTCACGAGCTGATCCTGCAGGTCAGCCCCGACGTGCTGATACCGCGGCCGGATACCGAAACCCTGGTCGAACTCGCGCTCGCAAGGCTGGACGCTGACGCGCCGTTGTCGGTCGTCGACCTGGGCACCGGCAGCGGCGCGATCGCGCTGGCTCTGGCACACGCCAGACCGCGCTGGCAGTTGCTCGCCACCGACGCCTCGTTCGCGGCGCTGGACTGCGCACAACACAACGCCAGGCGTCTTCGACTCGACAAGGTCCAGTTCATTCAAGGCCAATGGCTATCGGCACTGGCAACCCAACGCTTCGACGCAATCGTATCGAACCCGCCCTATATCGATCCGCATGACCGACATTTGCTGGACGCCGCCCTTGGCCACGAGCCACGCCACGCGCTGGTCGCCGAAGACGGCGGCCTCGCCGACCTGCGTCGAATCGTGCGCGCCGCCCCGTACCATCTTCGTCCAGGCGGCCGGATACTGCTGGAACACGGCTGCGATCAAGGACCGGCCGTACGCGCCATGTTAGGCAAGGCAGGCCTGGACGATGTAGCGACCCACCACGATCTCGGGGGCCGACCTCGCGTGAGCGTCGGGCTTTGGCACGGTGGCCGCGTCGATTGACGACAACCGGACTTGCGAAAAATAGCCGCCGGCGCGGTGTCGTATGAAACGGCAACAGGCCCTGATGTCGAAAAAACTTACGTCTAGGCCGACTCGGGCGAACTTTATCCTTGATTTGATTAGCATTTTTTTGTTGGCACGAATCTCGCTTAACAGATCGTGCAACGTTTTTTCAACCCAGGGGAATATCATGCGCCGTCGTCCATCCATCCGCTTTTTTTCCGTCGCGTTCGCGCTGACCGTAGCCACCAGCGCGAACGCGACAACGATCAACTTCAACTCGACGCCGAACAGCAACGGCGTGCCGATGACGAACGTCGTCGGCGCGACTACCGTCGATTTCGACTCTGGCTGCGGTTACGCCGGCTGTACCGGTAACTACGCGATCGTCAGCGGTAGCCAGTCAGGGCGATATGCTGCCCCGGCGACCGGCAGCGGCGCCGATAGCACGCCTTATCTGAGTATCCCAAAAAATGGCGGCTCGGGTTCGGCCACGTTCGCCCTGGGCAGCACGGCCAACTACTTCGGTCTGCTGTGGGGCTCGGTGGATGATTACAACTCGATCGATTTCCTGCTGGGAAATACCGTGGTGGACAGCTATACGGGCAGCGACGTGATTACACCCAATGCCGCCAATGGTAACCAGTTGGCACCCTCGACCAACGTGTTCGTGAACTTCATGGAGGTTCCGTTGTTCGACGCCGTTCGACTCAGCAGCACGCAGTACGCCTTTGAAAGCGATAACCATGCCTTCGGGCTGATTGGCGACACAGCCGATGTGCCCGAGCCGGGCAATCTGTTGCTGTTCGGACTTGGCCTGGCCGGTCTGTTCTATGCGCGCCGGCGTCGTTCGTTGGGCTGAACCACGCCCCAGCGCGGATCACAAAAACCCGCACGTCGGAAGACGGGCGGGTTTTTCAGTTTGGCGTTATCCGCCAGGCGTATTGGCTTGCTCAGAGGCGCTCGATAATCGCGTCGGTAAAGCCATCGGTGCCACCATCGCCGCCCAGGTCAGGTGTGGTGCGATCGTGATCGGCTATCGCGGCGCGCACCGCCTTACGGATACGCTCGGCCTTGTCCTGTTGATCCAGGTGATCCAGCATCAGCGCGGTGGCGAGAATAACCGATGTGGGATTGGCGATACCCTTGCCGGCAATATCCGGCGCGCTGCCGTGCACTGCCTCGAACATGGCACAGCCATCCCCGATATTCGCGCCCGGCGCCAGACCCAAACCCCCGATCAGGCCCGCACACAGATCCGAGAGAATATCGCCGAATAGATTGGTGGTCACGATGACATCGAAGGTTTCCGGATACATGACCAGCTTCATGGCGCAGGCATCCACGATGACCTCGTCGTGCTCCAGATCGTCGTATTCCTCGGAGATCTGCCGGCCGACTTCCAGAAACAGCCCGGACGTGGATTTCATGATGTTGGCCTTGTGGGCCAGCGTGACTTTCTTGCGGCCACGGGCGCGGGCCAGGTCAAACGCAAAACGAATGATGCGCTCGCACTGGCTCCGGGTAACCACCGACAGCGCCTCCGCGCGGTTGCCGTCCTCGGACACCGTCTGCCCCTCGCCCGAGTACATGCCGCCCGTGTTTTCGCGCACCGTGATGATATCCAGATCGTTATAGCGCGAGCGGGTGCCCGGCAGGCTGATGGTTGGCCGCACGTTGGCATACAGATCGAAGTGCTTGCGCATCGCTACGTTGACCGAACGATAACCCTTGCCCACCGGCGTGGTCACGGGACCCTTGAGCACTAGCCCAGTACGCTCGATCGAGGCCACCGCCGACTGTGGCAACGGATCGGTCTCGCCGTCTTCCAGAGCGGCCTGCCCGACCTTGACGAAGTCATAGTCGAATTCGGCCTGCACAGCTTCGATCACCCGAAGTGCGGCATCGACAATATCCGGCCCGATGCCATCGCCTCTGATGACAGTAAGGGGTATCTTGCTCATGGCCTGCTCCGGTTCGAATCGATTCGCGCCTGACCGCCAGATCCCGTAATACAAGGAGCCATACGCTGCCAGACTTTGTTTATGGCATCCTATCATCGCGTGCTGTATGCAACGACAACCGCAGACACGGATTCTCGAGGTAAACGAGGGGCATGAAGCGACTCAGTACAGCGCTGACGTGGCTCGGCTGGCTGTTGCCGCTGACCGCCGCGCTGGCAGGCAGCCTGTCATCGACCTTGGCAATGGCTTCATCGGCGAACCTGTCGCCGGTCGATCTGGTCGTCGTCATGAAGTCCGAGCGCGTGCTCTATCTTTATGATCACGGGCTGATCGTCGGCCAGTATCCGATTGCGCTCGGACTCAGCCCGATCGGCACCAAGCGCGAGCAGGGTGACGACAAGACGCCGATTGGCGCCTATACGCTGGACTGGCGCAATTCCGACAGCCGTTTCCATCGCTCGCTGCACATCACCTACCCTGGCAAACAGGACCGAGCGTATGCCAGAGCCCATGGTGTGCCCGCCGGCAACAACATCATGATTCACGGCCAGCCGACTTATGACTCGCGCGTGCGGACTGGCGATTGGACAAACGGTTGCATCGCGGTATCAGACGCGGCTATCGACGACATCTGGGCGCGCGTTCCCGACGGCACACCTATCCACATCTACCCGTGAGCGAGGCCCCTCGTCCACAACCGCGCCAGCCAGGCGAGTTACCCAAGGCCCAGCAACGACTGCTGCGTCGCGCGCAGCGCCAGGAGTGGAGGACGCTAGTGTTGCGTATCAGCGTGGTGGTCGCGCTTTATACGGCACTGGGCAGCAGTCAGGCATTACAGGCGATCTGGCTGAAAAGCCTGTGGGCTCTACTGCCGCCGTTCGCGTTTCTGGCCGCGGTTCACATCGAGGCGAAGCCGCCGACGCGGCGTTTTCCTTATGGTTTCTATCGCGCCGGCACCATCGCGTTTCTCGCGTCCGCGCTTGCACTGACGTGCATGGGACTCTATCTGCTGCTCGCCGGTGCCCGGTCGCTGGTCGAGCATCATCAACCCGGCCTGACGCCTATCGACGCCGCGGGGGGCTGGAGTCATTGGCCCGGCTGGTGGATCATTGCCGCGCTGGTCTACAGCGCCGCGGTGCCCTGGGTGATCGGCCGACGCCGGCAGCAGCTGGCGATTTCGCTGCACGACAAAGTGCTGTACGCCGACGCATCGATGGGACGGGTCAACTGGTTGTCCGGAAGCGCGGCCATCGTCGGCGTACTCGGGATCGGCCTGGGTGCCTGGTGGCTCGACTTCGCAGCGACTCTGTTCATCGGCGTGGATGTCACCTGGCAAGGGGCACGACATTTGCGCACCGCGGTATGTGATCTGAGCGACGAGGTGCCGCGCCGGGTAGGCAGCCATGCGCTCGATCCGCTCGGCGGGCAGATACAGGATTATCTACGCTCGCTGGACTGGGTCGCCGACGTACGGATCCGCATGCGCGAGGAAGGCCGGTTACTGACCGGTATTGCGCTGGTCCAGCCGGCCGGCGGACACGATCTGATCGCCCGTTTCGATCAGGCCCGACTGGATATCGAGGCCATGGATTGGCGCCTGCTGGACTTCCATCTGGTGCCGGTCGGAGACCGTATTCTAGAGCATTATCGTCCTTGTTACGGCGACCTGCCTGCCCACGAGGGCAAACCATGAGCCGGGACGTTGCGCCGACCACCGAGGCGCCGCTGCGCTTGACCGGTGCCCTGTGTGAGACGCTGATCGCCCAAGCGCGCGCCGCCGAAGATCGCGAGATCTGCGGTTTCCTGGCCTGCACAAGCGACCGCCATGGCCCGATCACCCGGTATGTCATCCACAACCGGGCTTGCCAGGCAGACAGCCGATTCGAGATGGACCCGGCCGAACAGATTGCAGCGTTCCGGGCCATGCGCGAGCGCGGCGAGCAGCTGATCGCGATCTATCATTCGCATCCAACCAGCCCGGCAATACCCTCCGCGCACGATCTGGCGGGGCACAGTTACCCGGGCGTTGCCGCGCTGATCATCAGCCCGCATGCCGCACCCGATCAACGCCTGCGGGCCTGGGCACTCAACGGCGCCGAGGCATGGCCGATAACCCTGCTATGTCGCTGATCCACGTGCTGGGCGTACTGTAGACGACGCTTTTTTGTAGAATCACGACTGACCCTCCACCGCCGAAGCTGCCTCATGCGCCTATCCGCTCTTGCCCTGTCGACCACCAAGGAAACCCCGGCCGATGCCGAAATCGTGTCGCATCAGTTGATGCTACGCGCCGGCATGATCCGCCGCCTGGGCGCCGGACTTTATACATGGGCACCATTGGGCATGCGCGTATTACGCCGCGTGGAAGCCATCATCCGCGAGGAAATGGACAATATCGGCGCGCTGGAAGTCTTGATGCCGGCGATTCAGCCGGCCGAGCTGTGGCGCGAATCCGGGCGTTGGGAGGCCATGGGACCGCTGATGCTGCGCATGACTGATCGCGGCGAGCGCGAGTACTGCTTCGGGCCTACGCATGAAGAGGTCATCACCGATTTCGTGCGCCGGGACTTTCGCAGCTACAAGCAGCTGCCGGTGAACTTCTACCAGATCCAGACCAAGTTTCGTGACGAGATCCGTCCGCGCTTCGGCCTGATGCGCGCGCGTGAATTCATCATGAAGGACGCCTACTCTTTCCATATCGACGAGGCCGATCTGAATCGTGAGTATCACAAGGTCCGCAGCGCCTATGTGCGCATCCTCGATCGCATCGGCCTGGACTATCGCGTAGTCGCCGCCGACTCCGGTGATATCGGCGGTGCCCGATCCGAGGAATTCCATGTGTTGGCCGGCTCCGGTGAGGATGCGCTGGCGGTATCCACGAGCGGCCACTACGCTGCCAACGTGGAAGCGGCGGGCACGATAGCGCCAACCGGCAAACGCGCCGCTCCTGGCGGCGAACTGAAAAAGATCGCCACGCCCGGCGTGGCGACCATTGCCGGGCTGTGTGAATTCCTGTCAGTCGACGCAACGCAGACCGCGAAATCAATCGTAGTCATGGGCGACGATGGCCTGCCCGTCCTGCTGGTGCTGCGCGGCGATCACAAGCTCAACGAGATCAAGGCTGAGAATCTCGACGGTATCGCCGCTCCCCTGACCATGGCCGACGAAGCCACCATCCGCGAGCACTTCGGGGCCGGCCCCGGCTCGCTTGGGCCGGTCAACGTCAATATCCCAGTGATTGCCGATCATGCGCTGACCCATGCGTCGGACCTGGTCGTTGGCGCCAATTACGATGGCTCGCACTTCACCCATTTCAACTGGGGCCGCGATCATCCCGAGCCGCGTTTTGCCGATCTGCGCGATGTGGTGGCCGGCGACGCCAGCCCAGACGGCCAGGGCACGCTGGAAATCCTGCGCGGGATCGAAGTCGGCCATGTCTTTCAACTGGGCGACAAGTACAGCGCATCGATGAATCTCACCGTGCTCGACGAATCCGGCGCCAACGTCACGCCGCAGATGGGCTGCTACGGCTTCGGCGTATCGCGCGTGGTCGCGGCCGCGATCGAACAGGCACACGACGACGCTGGCATCTGCTGGCCAGAAGCGATCGCACCGTTCGATCTGGTAATCATTCCGATCAAGGCCGACAAGTCCGAGCGCGTACGCGCGGCCTGCGAACAGTTGTACGCCGAGGCACGCACGGCAGGCATCGACGCCGCCTACGACGATCGTGGCCTGCGCCCTGGGCCCATGTTTGCCGACGCCGAGCTGATCGGCATCCCACATCGCATCGTGGTGTCCGAGCGCGGGCTCGACGCCGGCAAGCTGGAGTACAAAGGCCGGCGCGACAGCGAGTCGCGCCAGGTCGAGAACAGCCTGGCTGCGATTGCCGAGGCCATGGGCCGTCCCGAGGGTCAGTGATGTCATGACACGCCGGTTCCGGCTGTTGGTCTGCCTGTGGCTGCTGGTCGCCGCGCCGCGCGTGTTCGCGGTCGCGGCGGTTCCCGATCATATCGATCCGAAAATGCGCCGTCAGCTGATGGCGGCCGTGCAGCAATCGACCAGCTTCTCCAACCGCTATGCGGCCGAGGTCTGGCTGCTGGATATGTCCACCCGGCTCGCGCCGATGCTGCCGGATACCGGGCGCCGCATGGCGTTGCTGCGCGCCGTCCACGCCGATGCCACCAGGGCCGGCATCAGCCCGCAGATCGTCCTGGCACTGATCCAGGTAGAGTCGCGTTTCCAGCGTTTTGCCATCTCAGGCGCCGGCGCACGCGGGCTGATGCAGGTCATGCCCTTCTGGGTGAAGGAGATCGGCAAGCCAGACGACAACCTGTTCGACATGCAGACCAACCTGCGCTACGGCTGCACGATCCTCGCTTATTATCTGAAGATAGAGCACGGCAATATCATCCGCGCGCTGGCGCGCTACAACGGCAGTTTGGGCCAATACTGGTATCCGATGCGGGTGCAGGCCGCGCTCAATCAGCGCTGGGAGACTCGCTGAACCGTAGCGACAACAGTTGCAGGCAGACGCGCCGCCAATCAGCATGGTCTTCCCAGCTATCCACCGGCACCGCTTCGATGAGCGATAACATCCTGATCATCTACTACAGCCGCAACGGATCGACGGCAATCCTGGCCAATGAAATCGCCCGCGGTGTGGCACGGATTGACGGCATGGCGGCGCGCGTGCGCACCGTGCCAACCGTGTCGCCGACCAGCGAGGCTGTAGACGAACCGGTGCCCAGCGCTGGCGCGCCCTACGTCGATCCCGACGATCTGGAAGACTGCGCCGGGCTGATCATCGGTTCCCCGACGCGCTTCGGCAACATGGGCGCGCCGCTCAAATACTTCATCGACACCCTGTCCGGCCAGTGGCTGTCCGGCACGCTCGCCGGCAAGCCGGGTGCGGTATTTACCTCCACCGGCAGCCTGCACGGCGGCCAGGAAACCACCCTGTTATCGATGATGCTGCCGCTGATCCATCACGGCATGCTGATCACCGGCCTGACCTATACCGCCGACGACCTGCTGGCTGAAACGAGCTCTGGCGGCACGCCCTACGGCGCCAGCCACGTATCCGGCTCCATGGGCGACAACCCGTTTACCGAGATCGAGAAGAAACTGGCGCGCAATCTCGGCGCTCGGGTGGCCGATATCGCCGCCCGGCTCAAGCGCGGTGCGCCGCCTGCGCCGTGAGCGTTACTGCGATCAGGCCGATTGATAAGTCGGATATTGCGGCAAGCAGCTTTAAGAACACAGGCACTACCGTCCGCAAATGAACGCGAACGCAGCAAGCTGCTAAGCGCAAATAAGACAAAAGCATTTATCCGCAGATGACGCAGACTAAAAGCAAAACGTTCGATAATTCTCGGCTGCGGATAAAAATGCCTTTTGTATTAGCGCCGGCTAGGCACCATAGCGTTAAGCAATTTGCTGCGTTTGCGGACAAATCCGTGTTTCACTAGGGCGTGTTGCCGCCTGGAGCCTCAGCCAACGCCTGCTTGACGAACGGAATCGTCAGACGACGATGCGCGGACAGGGAGGCGCGATCGAGCAGGTCCAGCGACTGCATCAGTGCCGGCACGTCGTGCTCGCCGTGACGCAGCAGCCAGCGCGCGGTGCTGTCGGGCAATTGCATGCCGCGCTGAGCGGCACGCTTGACCAGCAGCGCATGCTTGTCGTCGTCGTCCAAGGGCGCACAGGTCATGGCACCGCCCCAACCCAGTCGACTCGCCAGATCGGGTAGTGCGAGCCCGAGTTCACGCGGCGGGCGCGCAGCTGCACACAACAGCCGCGCGCCTCGACTACGCAGGCCGTCAGACAGGCTCAGCAGTGCGATCTCGGTCTCGCGATGGCCGGCGATTGATTGCACATCGTCGACGCAGACACAGTCCATACCGTCGAGCCCGGCAAACAGGCCCGCGGCCTCTTCGGCGATCTGGGCCATCGGCAGATACACGCTGCGCGCGCCGGTATCGCCGACGGCACGACAAGCGGCCTGCAGCAGATGTGTCTTGCCAGACGCCACCGGTCCGTGGATGAACAGACGCTCGCTACGCCCTTCGACGAGCTGGCATACGCCCGCTTTCACCTCCGCGTTCACCTCGCCCACAAAGGCATCGAGCGTGGCCGAGGCCGGCAGCTGAACGCCGAGTACGAGCTGAACAGGCATGCACATCGTCCTTGTCTGAGCAGCGAGCGCCAGCGGCTACCCGCGTGTATGGATCGGGGTCGCACAGCGACCCGGGTCTGGGCGCGTCAGCATGCCGAGTCGCGCAGCTCGCGGCAAGACAAGCGATGGCGCCCGAATGAAAGTCAGTGTTCTAGATAGATCCGGCTGGCGCGCCAGCGCTTGCCACCATAACGAACCACCACGGCGATCGTCGCCGCCGCCGGCAACGCCAGCAGCACGCCGATGAAACCAAACAGCGTGCCGCCGGCCAACACCGCGAATATCACCCAGACCGGATGCAGGCCGATTGCCTCACCGAGCAACAGCGGCGTCAGCACCATCTGCTCCATGACCTGGCCGATGCCGAAGACGACAAACACCCACATTACCTGCAGCGGATCACCAGTCTGTACCAGCATAGCCACCGTGGCCATCGTCAGACCGCTGATCACACCGACATACGGCACAAAGCTGATCAATCCGGCGCCGAGCCCGATCACCAGCGCCAGGTCCAGACCGGCAAGCCACAAGCCGGCGATATAAATACTGCCGAGCACAACCATCACGAGTGCCTGGCCACGGATGAAATGACCCAGCACATCATCGGTTTCCCGTGCCAGCTCGGTAATGGTTTCTACATAACGTCGTGGCAGCTGCGATCGGATGAACGCGGTCATGTGATCCCAGTCGCGCAGCAAATAGAACATGATGACCGGCACCAGCAGCAGGTTGACCACCATGGCAAACAACGCCGTGCTCGATGAAAACGCCTTCTTGGCCACCGCCGAGGCCAGGCCGCTGGCCGAGCCCCAGTTGTTGGAAATCAACTGCCGCAGGGAATCGGCGTTGATGCCGCCAACGCGCGGCGCAAACTTGTGAATCAACGGATTGAAGGTACGCTGTATCCAGTCGGCATAGCGCGGCAGGCTACGGATCAGGGTATCGAACTGGGCCTGCAGAACCGGCAACAGCAGGAAGGTCAGGAGTACGAACACGAGGATCAGCACAACGAACACGATGATCACGCCGACGGTGCGTGATAATCGCAGGCGTTGCAGGCGATCCACAATCGGGTCGCAGACATAGGCCAGGCCTGCTCCCAGCACAAATGGCAGCAGCATCGAGTGCAACAATACGATGGCCGCTACCAGGGCAGCCAAACCGATCAGGGCAAGCGTCCGACCGCGCATAGGCTTTCGCTCTATCTCCGACAATCTGAATAACCCGCGCCCGGTCCTACGGGGACACGGACGACGCCGGATTGAGCCGGTACAATAGCACGCAAGATGCCGATTTCCGGCCTGACTTTCAACGACCGCAAAGGCTGCCGACGTGAGCGAACGCCCTTCCCTGACCTATGCCGATGCCGGCGTGGATATCGACGCCGGCAACCGGCTCGTGGATGAAATCCGCGGGCCGGTCGAAGCCACCAACCGCCCGGAGGTGATTGGCGGCCTGGGTGGCTTCGGCGGCTTGTTCGAACTGCCGGTCGACCGCTACCAGCGGCCGGTGCTGGTATCAGGCACCGACGGCGTCGGTACCAAGCTGCGGCTGGCGATCGATGCCCAGCGGTTCGAGGGCATCGGTATCGACCTGGTCGCCATGTGCGTCAACGATGTCCTGGTCACCGGCGCTGAACCGCTGTTCTTTCTTGACTACTACGCCACCGCCCACCTGGACCCTGCCGTTGCGGCACCGGTGATCAAGAGCATCGCCGAGGGCTGTCGCCAGGCAGGCGCTGCACTGATCGGCGGCGAAACAGCCGAAATGCCGGGCATGTATGCCGCCGGCGATTTCGATCTCGCCGGTTTTTGCGTCGGCGTGGTGGAGTACGACGCGCGTATCGACGGCAGCCGCGTGGCCGACGGCGATGTGGTGCTGGGCCTGGCCTCGACCGGCGCGCATTCGAACGGCTATTCGCTGGTCCGTCATATCATCGAACACGCCGGCGCTACGCTGGACACAGCTATTGGTCATGCCACGCTGGGAGACGCCCTGCTCGCACCCACGCGGATCTATGTCAAGGCGATCCGACAGCTGCTGGCGCTGGACGAGGTCGACATACACGCCATGGCTCATATCACTGGCGGCGGGCTGGCCGAGAATTTCGAGCGTGTGATTCCGGAGGGCATGGCCGCCACCCTGGAACGCGCGGCCTGGCAGCGCCCGGCTATCTTCGATTGGCTGGCCGAGGCCGGAAACGTCAGCGCACATGAAATGGATCGAACCTTCAACAACGGCATCGGCTTTTGCGTCGTCCTGCCGGCCGATCAGGTGCCCCAGGCGCGCCGTTGTCTGGAAGACGCGGGTGAAACCGTGTTCGAACTCGGCCGCATGCATACCCGCGCTGCCGATTCCAAAGCGGTGAGTCTGGTTTGACACCAGCCAAGCGCAGTGACGGGCGACCGGCGCGGCTGGTGGTGGTCATCTCCGGGCGCGGACGCAATCTGGCGGCGATCATGCGCGCCATTGATGACGGTCGTCTTAATGCCCGTATCACGCTGGTCGTGAGCAACAACGGCCAGGCGCCGGGGCTGCAGAAGGCACGCCTGGCAGGCATTGGCGTGGCATCGATCGATCCGGCCGGATTTGCCGATCGCAAGGCCTTCGATGAAGCACTGGCAACACGCATCGCGGCCGAAAAACCCGACTGGATCGTGCTCGCCGGCTATATGCGCATCCTGGGTTCAGCCTTCGTACAGCGCTTCGCGCCAAGGATCATCAATATTCATCCGTCGTTGCTACCACGGCACAAGGGACTGCATACGCACAAGCGCGCAATCGAGGCCGGCGATACACGCCACGGGGCGAGCGTACATATTGTGACCGCTGAGCTGGACGGTGGCCCGGTATTTCGCCAGGGCAGCATTGCGATTGCGGCCGACGATACGCCCGACACCCTGGCCGACCGCGTGATGTCGCAGGTTGAGGAAGCCCTCTACCCGGCTGCACTCCACGATCTGATCAGCGGCCGAGTGCGCTGTAGCGAACACGGGCTGGTACATGACGGCCAACCGCTGACCGAACCGCTGCACGAGAACTACGACTGATGCCATACCCGCTGCGATTACTTGGGCCTGTTTGCCTGCTCGTAGCCGGAGTGCTCGTTTGTCTGCCCGTGGCCGCAGCTATTCCGGCGGGCTTCGACGCCCAGTTCTCGGTAGATCGCTCCGGCATGCCGCTCGGCACCACGCGCTTTACCCTGAGTCGCGGCGACAAGAGCGGCTGCTGGGTCTATCGCGGCCAGGCCAACCCAAACATGCTGGTGCGAATGTTCCTCGGCAACGTCACGGATGAGTCGCAGTTCTGCATGGTCAATGGCACCGTGCGGCCACAGCGTTTCAAACATCATATCGATGGCAAACCAAAGAAGAGCTATACGCTGGTCTTCGATTGGTCGACGATGCAGGCGACCTACGACAGCGAGGCCGGCAAGCACCGCGTCTACAAGCTGGTCGACGGCGCGCAGGACCCCTTGTCCCTGCAGATCGCGGCCCGACGCTGGGTGGCGGCGTCAGCGCAGCCCGCCAAGCTGGGAGAAAAGACCTTCCAGATGATCGACGACGACGGGGTCTCGCCGTATCGGCTGGGCGTCAGCAACGGCGGGACCATCGACACGCGTGGCGGTCGTTACGACACGTTAAAGGTTGCGCGCGTCGGCAAGCACTCCCACGCCCTGGCTTTCTGGCTGGCAAAAAGCGCCGACTGGATCCCGGTTCAGGTACGCCAGCTGAAAGACGGCAATGCCGCGTTCACGATGAAGCTCGACGCGCTCAAGCGGTGAAATCAACGGCCATGTCTACTCAACGATATATCAAGGAAAGACAGCAAGTTCGTCCGCGAATGAACGCCAATACACGCAAATGAAGAAGAAACGCAATTAGGGCCTAGTTCGTGCGTCTTTTAATCTGCGTGAATCTGCGGATAAAACGCCTTCTGCCTTCTGCCTTAATTTGCGTGTATTGGCGTTCAGCAGCTTGCTGCGTTTGCGGACAGGATTCCTGCCTTCTCTTGGTACAAAGCCGGCTCAGGTACGCGGCAGCGTGACTCCGCGCTGACCCTGATACTTGCCGCCGCGATCGGCATAAGAGGTTTCGCAGACCTCGTCGGATTCCAGAAACAACATCTGCGCTACGCCTTCGTTGGCGTAGATCTTGGCCGGCAGTGGCGTGGTGTTGGAGAACTCCAGCGTCACATGGCCTTCCCATTCGGGCTCCAGCGGCGTGACGTTGACGATGATGCCGCAACGCGCATAGGTCGACTTACCCAGGCAGATAGTCAGCACGTTCCGCGGAATACGGAAGTATTCCACGGTCGACGCCAGCGCGAATGAGTTCGGCGGAATGATGCAGACGTCGCCTTCGTAATCCACGAAGCTTTTCGGATCAAACGCCTTGGGATCGACCAGCGACGTATTGATATTGGTGAACAGCTTGAAATGCGGCGAGCAACGTACGTCGTAGCCATAGCTCGATACGCCGTAGGAGATAATGCGTTCGCCTTCACGCTCTTTCACCTGCCCTGGTTCGAAGGGCTCGATCATGGCGTCGCTCGCGGCCATGCGGCGGATCCACTTGTCGGACTTGATGCTCATTGCGTGCTCAGACGGCGGTAAACGGTCGCCAGTTTACCCACTCGGCTGTTCGTTCGCCCAGCCTTGTCGGCGCGTACACAACGAAACGGCCGCACTTGGCGGCCGTTTCGAAGAGCAGACCCGGAACGCGGGCGACGGTCAGTTGCTGTTGCTGCAACCCAGGGGAATGGTCGGCGACGAACTTCCAGCCGCTGCCTGGGCAAGGAAAGAAGCGGCCTCGCACTGCATCTCGCGATTGGTGGTCACCCCGTCCTGTGGCGAGACGCCGCCGCTGGCAGTGCCGCTGGTGGGGTCCAGCACCGTACCGTGCGCTCCGGTATCAAAGCGAATAACGCTGTCTGCCGGCTGTGCTTTGGCCTGGTAGGGAATACTCGCCGACACGCGATTCAAGCCCATGGCCGTGGCCAGCGGGTCGGTGCCCGACAACGGGCCGCCGACACAGACGGCATCCAGCGTTGGCGTATACGGACTGGTCTGCGGACAGGAGCCGTTCACGCTCGCCATGAAGTTCGGGCCGATGTTGGCCGGCACCGCGTTGGGCACCACCAGATCGGGCGGGTTCATGCCGCCGTTGCCACCGCCTACGACCTCGATCATGTGCAGCGCATGCTGCTGGCTGGCCGCCTTGGCGTAGTTGATCGGGTCGGCGCCGTCGACAATCGTCTGCGCCAGCCGCAGGAAGGTCTGATAGTTCTGGCTGCCTTCGGAGATACCGGCCGCGGCCAGTCCCTGGCTTATCACCGGGCCAAATGCGGCCGAGCCGTCCAGCAGGCGGATGATGCCGCCGCCCGGATTAGCCAGGGTCGCGGCGTCGAACGTCCGGCTATCGGTCACGCCCATGAGCGTGCTGCCCACAATCGCACCCAGGGAGTGGCCGAAATACTGTGGCGCCTTGCCGTTGAGCTGAATATTGGCGCCACCGCCGAGCACGGTAATCTGGCCTTCGCGTACCGTCGCCGACAGATCGATGAGGTCAGCCACGGCTTCACGATTGTTGTCGCGGGAGGTGATCGGACTGGTCAGATTGATGAAGTTCGCGCCCGAGCTGTCGATGACGCCGTCGCCGTTGGCGTCGAGATCAAAGGTTCGTTCCGCGCCTTTAATAGCCAGCGGGTTCGTTGGCTTGAGACCGTGCAACGGCAGGTCGATGGCGACCGTGACAAAACCTGCCGCAGCCAGCGCTGGCGCCACCGCGAACATGTTGGTGCGGTTTGCGGTAATGCCATGCTGGAAGATCACCACCGGCCAACCACCGGTCGGCGGCGTGCCGCCGCTCGGACTGTTGGCGTTGGGTACCGCCACCAGTACTGGAACCGACTGAATCGAGCGACGCTCGGGCTGCGGATAGCAACCGGTGGTGGACTTGGACGGCGCAACTACGGCACAGGGAACCGATCCACCGTTGGGCATGCGCAACGTGCTGTTGCCAAGCGCCCGTTTACCGTTGCTGGCCCAGTAGGTGGTCAGCGGCGTCTGGCCGTTGTTGTTGGCGTCGTTGCTGTTCGCGTCCGCCAGGTAATAGCTCAGATCAACGGTTCCCTGGTACAGATTGGCGGTATCCGGCGCTCCCGGAATAGCCTCGCCGGTCGACAGCTGGCCGCCCTTGCCGTCGGGCAGAGGCTTAACACGCAGACCGCCGTCAGCCAGGCGATTGGGGTTGGGCGTCGGATGTGCAGCCAGATAACGCAGGCTCGTGCCAATGCTCTGGGTGGTGAAACGCCAGGCGACCACCGCGTCGGCGGCACTGATACGCGCGGCAACCAGCACTGGTCGCACGGCCGATTCGCGGATCTGTTCGAGTTGTGCCTGCTGAGCGGCGCTGTAGCCCTTGGCAGGGTTCTGCTTAGAGCCCACCGCACTGGCGCTGGATACGATCCGGAACTGATCGCTTGGCAGCACTGCCCCACCGTCGGTGGTCTTCATGGCCGTGGTCACGACAACGGCATATACCGAGTCGGGTGACAACGGTTTCAGCGGCCGAATCAGCAGGCGCGTGTCGTTGACCGTCGCCGCCGACCGGATGACGTCGAAATCAGTCCCGGCTACCAGCGGGTCGCCGGTAGTCAGGTCGATCACGCGTACACCGCCAGCGTTGGCGCTATCGAGGCTGATGTTCGCCCCGTCGAAATCGGTATACAGATTGTCGGTCGTGGAAAATCCGTCCAGAAGGTTCGCGTCCTGGATCAGAGGGTTGGCCCCAGTGGCGTCGGGCACGTTCAGAGTGGCATCGGCCGAAAACCCGGCCAGCGCGCCGCTCATGTTGTTGCTGTCGGCAAACAACAGATCGTTGGGAAACGGCAACTGCGGTGTTGCTGACACCGGCGCATACAGATTGCTGGCGGTCGGCGGAGCGGGCGACAGATTGCCTCCCGACCCGCTATTGCCACCGCTGTTGCACGCCGCCAGCGATAGCGCAAGCAAGCCTGCGACACCGATTGATCGGATATGACCCATGAGTCCCCCTCAAGGCTTTTCCAGCCATGTCTGATTGTTGTCTGCCGGCAGCGCTACCAGCGGCTTTAGCCGCCAAAGCATCGGGTGAAAAAGGGCGGCTCGGCTACTGTCAAATAGTCTCAATAAATCGTTTTTATCACCGCCGCACAGCCTATTTGGTTTCCACGTCGCAAACTCCCGGGGCTTTGTCGTATCGTGGCGTCCTTTCTCAAGCAAAAGCAGAGCGACATGCAGGTTCAACAGATCAAAGCATTTGGCAGCCCGGACGTATTCGAAACCGCCCAGGTTGAGCGACCAGAACCTGGGCCTCGGCAATTACGCGTCCGTCAGATCGCATCCAGCGTGAACCCGGTAGACACCAAGCTCAGACAAGCCGGCCCGGCCATCGCGCCGGCGCTGCCGGCGATACTCGGCTGCGACGTCGCCGGTATCGTCGATGCCGTGGGCGACGGGGTCCAGACGTTTGCCACAGGCGATGCGGTCTACGGCTGCGCGGCGGGCGTCAAGGGCCGTGGCGGCGCCTACGGTGAATATGTAGTCGTCGACGCCGAGTTGATGGCAGCCAAGCCAGAGACGCTGGACTGGCGCCAGACCGCCGCCCTGCCGCTGGTGACCATCACTGCCTGGGAAGCAATCGTCGATCGTTGTCGCGTGAAGCCGGGCGACCATGTTCTGATTCACGGCGGCGCAGGTGGCGTCGGCCATATCGCGATTCAGATCGCCAAAGCCCAGGGCGCGCGCGTGGCGGCTACGATCTCGTCGGCTGAGAAGGCAGATATCGCCCGCCAATGTGGCGCCGACGACACCATCAACTACCGGGAAGAATCAGTTACCGATTATGTCGAACGGCTGACCGGCGGCCGCGGCTTCGATGTGGTCTTCGATGCCACCGGCGGCTCGGATATTGCCACGTCGTTTGCCGGCGTCCGCGTGAATGGACAAGTCGCTACCATCGTCTCGCAATATGAAGCCGACCTGACCCCCATGCACGTCAAGAGTCTGACGCTGCACACGATCTTCATGCTCACCGCGATGCTCAACGGGGTCGACCCCACCCATCATGCCGAGATCCTGACCAAGGCCGCCGGGCTGGCGACCGCCGGTCAGCTCAAACCGCTGCTGGATGACCGACGCTTCAGTCTCGGCGACGTCGCGGCGGCCCACTCGCATCTGGAATCCGGTACCGCAGTCGGCAAGGTAGTGATCGATATTGCGGATGCGTAAGCCATGACGCAACGGATGGCTCGGCCTCCCGCGCCATCGGTTGCGTACTTCGCCTGGCAGCCGGCCGGCATCACGGCGAAAATGCGCAGCCCTTATACACGCCACTCACACCGACACGTCTTCGAAGATCCTGACCGGTAGCCGACGGACCTGCTAGAGCCACCAGGCCCGCAGCAAGCCCGGTCAGACCAATCAGCGCAAAACCGGCAAGGAACGACAGGCCGCCCACAACAGCCGGTAGCAACAGCGCACCGACCGCGCCGCCGACGTGGCCGAGCCCGTCGGAGAAAGCAAACCCGGTAGCCCGCGCACGGGTCGGAAAACTCTCTGCCGTATAGGTATAGGCGACCTGCAGATAAGAACCCAGCGATAGCGAGGCAAGAAAAGCCCCCAGATAGATGACGATCGCGATCGCGTAGGAGCCGACCAGCAACATGCCGGCCAGCCAGACGACCGTTGCTGACAGAATCAGAAGCTTGCGTTCGATCCGGTCGACCACAACAATGGCTTGCGGTATTTTTAAAAGCAAACGCCGCATTCAGGCACGGATTGCATCGCAGATCACGGGTTTGAAACAATCGGCTATCAGGCCGGTTTCCAGACAAGCAGCAGACAACAGGTCGGCGCCCGCCGGCAATTGGATATCGACCAGGCGGTACGTTTGTGCCCTTCGGATGCCCGGAGCATGATTGAAAGCAGGCGCGGCGATGATTGGAAGCTGGCATGAATCAACCACAAGCGGCCGCGAACGGTGTAATCACGCAGCAGCCACTCGGGCGGAATTTGTGGACCTGATCGGCCGCGATGAATCCACGCCCGAATAATCCGCGCGCGCGCCTATCGGTCGGCTTTGTTCTGTTGCCGCGCTTCACGATGCTGCCGTTCGCCGCCTTCGTGGATTGCCTGCGTCTGGCCGCTGACAAAGGCGACACGAGCCGGCCTATCCAGTGTCAGTGGCGTTTCATGACGTCGGACGGAGCGCCGGCCACAGCCAGTAACGGCGCCCAGCTTGGGCCCTGTGCGACCTATACGGCGCACCGGGTCGAGGAATTCGATTATGTCGTTGTCTGTGGCGGGCTGCTCGATGACAGGCCATCGGCCGATTCAGCCACCATCGATTATCTCAAGCGCGCCGCCGCCGCTGGGGTGCCGCTGGTCGGCTTGTGTACCGGCGGATTCGCCCTGATTCAGGCCGGCTTGATGACCGGCCGTTGCTGCTGCGTGAGTTGGTATCACTACAACGATCTCACCCAGCGCTTCCCCGATGTACGTCCGGTCGCAGACCGGCTGTTTGTCGTAGACGGCGATCGCATCACCTGCTCGGGCGGCATAGCCGCAGCCGATCTGGCGGCCTGGATCATCGAGCGCCACATGGGCCGCGCCCTGGCGCAGAAGAGTCTGCATATCCTGCTCATCGACGGCGCGCGACGCGGCAACACGGCACAGCCGCAGCCTGCCTGTCACGAGCAGGTCAAGGACAACCGCGTGCGGCGCGCTATTCACATCATCGAGCAACGCTTGAACGATCCACCCAGTACGGCGGCGCTGGCCGACCTGCTGGATGTCTCCAAGCGACAGCTCGAGCGCGGCTTCATGCACGAGCTGGGCGTCAGCCCGAGCGCGTTCTCACGCGATCTGCGGCTGCGCTACGGACTGTGGCAGCTGCAGAATACGCGGCGTTCGATCACCGAGATCAGCGCCGAATGCGGATTTTCCGACAATGCCCACTTCACGCGACAGTTCAAGCGCTTGTTCGAACGCGCGCCGTCGCACGTCGAGCGCAGCCCACATGCAGGCTTGTCGAATTCAGTCGGAGACGACGAACTCTCTGATCTATTCTCGCGCACAGGGAAGCTTTAAACGTTGCCTGCGGATAACCCTGTCTTGGCTTTTGTTGCCTGATGCGCGCACATCTCTCAAGCAACAGGCCCTAGATCGGCGCCAGCGTCATGCGCAGACCGTCCAGAGAATCGGCAAAACGGATCTGGCAGGTCAGGCGCGACTGGTCGGTCACGTCGAACGCCATGTCCAGCATGTCGCGTTCTTCGTCGTCCGCCGGTACAAGCAACGCCAGCCATTCGCTGTCGACGTAGCAATGACAGGTAGCACAGGCACAGGAGCCGCCGCAGGATGCCTCGATAGGCAGACCGGCGCCTCGGATGATCTCCATGACCTTCGCGCCTGCCGTCGCTTGAAGCTGATGCGCGATTCCGTTTCGGTCCACGACCATGATATTCGCCACTTCATCTCTCCGGTATCGGCTGTCGTTATCCCACAGCCGGTCAGTTTCTATCGCCGGTTCACCACCGTCTGCGGCAGGCTTTCTGGCAATAGCATGTCAACAATAAACAGCCGCGATCCGGTTCGCTCTTTCGCGAGGCATGCGTCGCGCGGAAGATTCATGCCGGCTTGTCAGGCGAGCAGCGCCGGCATCAGACGGCCAAACTCGCCGCGGCGCGCCACGGTCGTGCCCGACAAGGCAAAACCCTGCGGTGCGCCGTTGATGTCATGGAATACCGCGGCGCAATCGTCGCCGTGCCCGTCGACCGACCAGTGGCCGTCCACCTCAGCGTTGGGCGGACAGACCACCAGCGACAGGCTGGTCGTCTTGACCGTCACCGGCATGGCTTTCATGAACAAACGCTGCTCGGCACCTGCCAGCACCTGCGCCAGCACCTTCGCCTGGGCCATCAACGGCAGAATGTAGGGCAGCACGCCGGCACGCGTCTCGGCGCAATCACCCATCGCATAAATATGCGGATCAGTTGTTGCCAGCCGATCGTCGACGCGTATGCCGCGCCCTATCGCCAGCCCGGCCGAGGCGGCCAGCTCGGTCTGGGGCACCAGACCCACCGCTGACAACACCAGATCGCAGGTCAGACGCTCGCCGTTATCCAGGCGCGCGGTGTAGCTACCGCAGTGGTTACGATCGAGCTGCTTGACGTATCGCCCCATGTGCAGACGCGCGCCCGCGGCATCAAAATTCTCGGCCAGCCGCTGACCGATCGCTTCGGGCAGCAGACGCGCCAGCGGCCAGGGGGCAGGATCGACCAGATCGACCTTCACATCGCGGCTCATCAGATCGTCGGCGAATTCGCTGCCGATCAAGCCGGCGCCGATCAACAGCACGCGCTTGGCGCCATGTCCGAGTTTTTGGTACCAGCGACGATAGTCGTCGAGATCGTTGACCGTATCTAGCCAGTCGCGCTCGGCATGGTCCGGCAGGATGATGCGCTGGCTGGCGCCGGTGGCAAGCACCAGATCGCTGTAGGCAAAATCCCCGCGCGTGGTCTTGACGATCCGTCGCTCGGCATCGATCGACAGTGCACGGCAACGATTCACCAGCACCACGTTCAGTTCCTGCGCCTTGTCTTCGGCCGTCTTCTGAACCAGCGTCTCCGGCGTTTCATGTTTGGCCAGCGCGTTGGACAGCAGCGGCTTGGAATACACCTCGCCGCCGTCGGCGGTAATCAATACGACCGGCCGGGCCGCATCGAACTGGCGCAGCTGGCGGATCAGGGTGTAGCCCGCGAGGCCGCTGCCTACAACAATAATTGGGTCGAGTTTTGCGATAGTCATGATCAAATCCCGGAAACGGCGCGTACCTTGACGTCGGTCTGGACCATGCGATTGGCCAGACGGCGTTGGAACTCGTGAGTGGTGGCTTCGTGATACGGCGAGAACCGGCCGTGCTGGTAGCCGGGCGAATGACGCCCACGCTGCATGCCTTCGATCATCGTGATGTCCTGGGCGTTGATGTGGCGCCAGGCTTCAAACACGCGGGCTCGCTGGTCGGAGAGCTCGTCCGTCATCGCGGCATCGCCGACAAAATAGAATTCGAATTGTTCGATGGTCCGTTCGGGACCATCCGGCTGCACGTTGAACGTGAACAGATAGCTCGGATGCATGCCCATCATCAGGTTCGGCGCCACCAGGGGATATTCCGCTGTACGCGTTAGCGGCTCGGGCAGATAGGGGAACATCGGCAGATCGGGATGCCCGGCCGCGACTGAATCGTAATCGCGGCTACCCTGACCGATGAAGCCCGGATCCAACAGGCTGTAGTGGGCCTCCATGTTCGAAAACTCGTTGAGTTCCGGATGTGTCCACGGCAAGTGGTAGCTTTCGAGAAAGTTCTCGATTGCCAGTTTCCAGTTCGTATCGACGTTGAACACCGCACTGCCTGCATGTCGCAGCTGGAACAGGTCGTAGTCGGCCCATTGTTCTGCCATGGGCGCCATGACGTCGGCCAATGGCGGCGCGTCGCCCGACAGATTGACGAATACCAGATCGTTCCAGGCGTCGCAGCGCACCGGCATAAGGCCGTAGTTGCTGCGATCGAACCCTTCTACGTCGGCGCAGTTCGGGCCGCCGAAATGCGGCGTCTTCTTGAGCTCGCCGCTCAGCGCATAGGTCCAGGCGTGGTACGGACACACGAGCGTCGCACAGCCACGCTTGCCTTGTTCAACCAGTTTCAGGCCGCGATGGCGACAGACGTTGTGAAACGCATGGATCGAACCGTCCCGATCGCGCGTAAGCACTAGCGGGCGTCCGGCCGATTCAACCGGCAGCACGTCACCGCGGCGCGGCAGGCGCGACCCGACAGCCACAAAGGTCCACTGCGAATCGAAGATATCGGCGCGCTCAAGTTCGAGAAATGCGTCGCTGGTATACGCCGCGTTCGGCAGACAGATGGCCTGATTGATCGGCGCATTCAGACCATCGACAATATCGGGCATCAACACATCTTCGCGCATCTTCTTCTCCTGACAGGCGAGTCATCACCGGCATCGATATTTCGGGTACCGGCAGGTGAATCACTGCCTTGTCGTAACCGTGCGAAAAGATTAGCGGTGTGCAGGCCAGGCAATCGTCGTCCACGCGACTTGGTTATTCACCTGCGCGCCATTCGCGCCTTGAAAGCAGGGAAAAATCAATTTTTTACAACTGGAACGGGTCTCATTGCTACACTCGGGCCTCAACGCAACCTTGCGTGACATGGACGCGCGGCTACCTATGCAGCCCATTGCCTTTGCCAGCGACCGGCCTTTCCGGATCGGCTTCGTGCACGTTCCCGGCTACTCCGCGATCTCGGCGTTCTGTGCCGTAGAGCCTCTGCGGATGGCCAACCAGTTGTCCGACCGCACCCTGTATGAGTGGACGCTGCTCAGCTGCGACGGTGAGCCGGTCGCCGCCAGCAACGGGCTCAAGACCTCGCCCACTGCTCCGCTGGGTCGCGAAGACGCCTTCGACATGGTGTTCGTATGCGCCGGTGTTGACGTCAAGCAGGCCTGCGATCGGCGGCTGCTGAGCTGGTTGCAACGCTTGGCCCGACGCCGAATCCCGCTCGGAGGAGTATGCACTGGCCCCTACATTCTGGCGCGGGCCGGCGTGCTGGACGGCTATCGTTGCACCATGCACTGGGAACACATATCGAGCATCACCGAAAAAAGCGAATTCCCGAACACGCAGTTCTGCGGCAAGCTGTTCGTGATCGATCGTGATCGCTACACCTGCTCTGGCGGGGTAGCACCGCTGGATCTCATGCTCAACATCATCGGCAATCAGTGCGGCGACGAGCTGGTAGCCGGCGTATCCGAGGAATTCATCCACGATCGGATCCGCGGCGTTGGCGATACGCAGCGCATACCGCTGCGGGTGCAATTCGGCACCGGGCAGCCGAAGCTGTCGGACGCCGTGGCGTTGATGGAAGCCAATATTGACGAGCCTTTAACGTTGAGCGAGCTGGCCTACTACGTGGATATCTCGCGTCGCCAGCTCGAGCGGCTGTTTCGAACAAATCTCGATCGATCGCCGACCCGCTATTATCTGGAACTGCGTTTGAAACGCGCGCGCGAGCTGCTGCTGCAGACATCGATGTCGATTCTGGACGTCGCACTGGCCTGCGGCTTTTCGTCGTCACCGCATTTCAGCAAGTGCTATCACGACCTGTACTCCCTGCCTCCCAGTCAGGAACGCCGCCGCGCCGCGAAACCACGCCCTGTCGAGCAGCCAGCGGGAAAAAATCACGACGCCGATTGACCTCATCACCTACGACGGCGGCCACAAGCCTTCCGCCCTCAGGTAATCAGCGATAGCAAGTGCGGCCTCTTCGGCCGACGGGTCGACCAGCAAGCGTCCCTGGCCGGCCGGCGTTTCGCTGGCGGCCCGCAGGCGCTCCGCGGCATTGCCACTGCCCGCTCTCAGCCGCTTGGGCCGGGCGCGTGCCGGGCGTATCGACGGGGCGACAAATAGCGGGCATTCCACGGCCGGTTTCAGCCTGCGAATCTGCCCGCGCACGGCGCGTGCGTACGCGAACACTGGCCGGACGGCTGCACCCGCACCGATCGTCGCGATCAACGGCCCGTCAACGCCCAGCGCACGGCGGCGGCCACGCGCCAGCACCTGGGTCAGTTCGAACGAGCCGTCGGCCGCCACCGACAGACTGTCGATATTCGCTACCAACGCATGACCGAGCGCCGCCGCCAGGTCGTAGGCCAGCATGCCACTGCCCTCGCCGCATTCGGCGTGCGTGCCGGCCAGAATTACGTCGGGATTCTTCTGCCGCAGATAGTCGATCAACGCAGGCCGGATATCGCGGCCGGTCGGTACGTCGATCACATCAAGACATTCCAGCGACCGCCGGCCAGCGGTCTGCCCGAGATAATCGCGTAGCGCGGCCGACTCAGGATCACCCACATGCACCGCGCTTACCTCGGCGCCTAGCTGTAGCGCCAACGCCAGCGCTCGGACGTCGGCTGTTGCACAGCGCGGCCGGCCAGAGCCCGGATGCTGCCCAAGCGAGCACAGTACGGTGATCTCAAGCCCCACCGACTCTCACCTCCAGCAAGCGCGTAAGCGCGGGCATGACGGCCTGGGCATCCTTGATTGCCGACAGGTCGCCGCGCTTGACCATCTCGGCGTGCAGATCGGTATTGATCGCCACCACTTTTTCGCAGCGCACGATCCCCTGCAGATGCTGCGGCGCGCCTGAAATCCCGAACGCCAGATAACAGCGGGCCTGTATAAGCGTGCCGGAGGCGCCGACCTGGCGTTCACGCGGCAAGAGGCCCGCATCGCAGACCACGCGCGATCCGCCTTCGGCAGCGCCCAGCACCTCGGCCAGCGCATGGAATGCGGTCCAATCGGTCACGCCGTTGCCGGCGCTGATGACGAAATCGGCCTCTGCCAGCGGCACCGATCCGGGGTTCGTCGGCAACAGCCCGCGATCCGTGATCGTGGTGCGGGACGGCTCGATCGCCGGCGGCTCCAGCCTGCGTGCTTCGCAGCACCGATCGGCGCCGATCGGCAGCTCGCATTCGGCGGCCATCAACAACACTCGGGACGGCGCGCGCAGATAGTCGGCACGATCGCCGTCTGCGCGGCTGACCGCTTCGTCGGCTCGCAGCCGATGCACGTTCGCCGCCGGCGAGTCGGCCAGCATGGCGGCCACGCGTCGGCCGATATCACCGCCGGCGACGGCCGTGTCCGGGAATAGCAGATGTCGCGGGGTCAACGCAGCCGCGCCCGCGACGATCGCCGCCGCACGCCGGTCAGGCGCGTATCCGGCAAACGCGGCATCGTCAAAACACAGCACCCGGTCGGCACCGGCAGCGCCCAGATCCTCGCCGGCCTCAAACACAACGGCGACCACCGCGCCCTCCGCCCCGTCCGACAATTTGCGCGCGGCACCGAACACGTCGCGATCGTGCGACGACAATCGACCGCCCTCGTAATCCGGTACTACGACAATCCAGAATGCCGGTGCTTCAATGCAGATGAGTTCAGGGCCGGCATCCACGTGCTCCGACGCGCCGCGATCGTGGCTCACCGTGCCAGCACGCCCGGAACGATCAATCCGTAAGCGGCCGGTCGCCGATCGCCCGGCCTGTCGAACTACCGCCCGTGGATCACGACGCAGCCGGCCGCTCGGCCCGACGTTAATGGCAGAGCCAGTTGCAGCACTATGTGCAGCCGCGGCCAGACCGGGTTCGCGCTCGGCGCGCGGATCGCGGCGCAGCGGGCGCCCCGCCACCGGCGTCTGCAGCGCTCGACGAGCACGTCTACGCAGTGGCACGGACTTCCCTCGCCTCGGGTTTCGCCGCGTCGATCGCATCGGCCAGCAGTTCGGCGATATCGACCACGTTCGCGCGCGGCTGGATCACGCCTTCGAGCATGGTCGCGCAGTGCGGGCAGGCCACGGCCACTGTCTCGGCGCCGGTGGCCGCTACGTGTTCCATGCGCACATCGGCAATCCGCCGGCGACCCGGTATATCGGTGATCGACAGGCCGCCACCGGAACCACAACAACTCGAGCGCTCGCCGGATTTATGCATTTCGGCGACCGACAGGCCCATATGTTCGAGCAGCCGGCGGGGCGCTTCGGTCTCGCCGTTGTAGCGCCCGAGATAACAAGGATCATGGTAGGTCAGCGCCATCGCCTGGCCGGCAGCGACTGGCAACCGCCCTTCGACCACCAGCCGCGACAGGAAGGTGGTGTGATGGCGCACCTTGTAATGGCCGCCGAGTGCCGGATACTCCCGGCCAATTGCCTGCAGGACGTGTGGATCGGCGGTGACAATTTCGTTGAACTGATAGCGATCAAGCGTCGCAATATTCTGTGCGGCCAGCCGCTGAAAAGTGGCCTCGTCGCCCAGCCGGCGGGCGACGTCGCCGCAGTCGGCTTCCTCTGCGCCCAGAATCGCAAAATCGACGTCGGCAGCACGCAGTAATTTCACCAGGCTGCGCAGCGTGCGCTGATTGCGTCGCTCGAACGCGCCCTCGCCCATCCAGAGCAGCACATCGCAGCGTGGCTGTTCAGCAAGAACAGGCAGTTTCAGGTCGACCGCCCAGTCGACGCGCCCGGCCGCCGGTTTGCCGCCCATGTTGTCGGACTCGCGCAGCTGATCGAGCACCACCGCGCCCTTGGCCGGCGTCGTGCCTATCTCAAGCGTCTGAAAACGTCGCATGTCGATGACTGCATCAACATGTTCGATCATCATCGGGCATTCCGCGACACAAGCACGGCAGGTCGTACAGGCCCAGAGCGTATCCGGATGAATGCCGGCTTCGGCCGAGATCAGCGGCGCGCCAGGGTGGCTGGGCCGGCCGCTGTGATCGGGGTGGCCCTGACCGCGATAGCGCCCAGCGACGATCGAACCCATTTCAGCGGCGACCAAGTCCTGAATCAACGTCTTCGGGTTGAGCGGCAGGCCGGCTTCGAACGCCGGACACGCGGCCTCGCAGCGCCCGCACTGCACACAGGCATCGAAACCGAGCAGCCGGTTCCAGTCGAAGTCGGCGACGGTTTCGGCGCCGAGACGATCGGCTGTCAGATCCAGCGGCACGAGCGCGGTATCCCGAGTGCCTGGCTCGAAGCGCTGCGGACGCGGATGAAACGCCAGATGCAATACGCCGTTCACCGCGTGCTTCATCGGCCCGAAAGCCATGCCGATATACAACTCCGCGCAGGCCCAGATGCCGACGATGAGCAACGGCCAGGCAAGCAGAGAGGTCCATGCAATAGCCGGCGCCAGGCCGGCGGCCGGCAGCGTGGCCACGCCAAAGAACAGGACAAAAGCCGCCAACGACCACGGCAGACGATCGTAGCCGCCACCCGAAAGTCGCGCCGCGCGTTTCGGTCGGCGTCTTGTCCATTCGATACTTGTGCCAACGGCCATCGCCGCCAGCGCCAGCAACAGCAGCCAGGCGATCCAGACACCGCCAAGGCCCAGCAGATGACGCCACAAAACCAACAACGTGGCGGCGACAAAACCACCGGCGGTAAGCACGTGCATACGCGCCACGCGCGAGCCGGTATCGCGGGGATTGTTGATGGATAGGTCAATGGACGGGCCGGTAGTCAACGGGCTGCGCGAGACGATGTGGTGCACATCCACGAGGTAGCGCCGCGGCACCTGCGCCAGGCCGGACCAGCGGATCGGGCCCGGGCGCCCGGCCGCCCAGCGCGTTGCCCGGAATCCTACGCCGGCCACAAGCAGCACCAGGCTCGCGAGCACCAGCCAACCGGCGGGGCTCGACCCGTTCATTGCCTAGAAGTCCTTCGCCAGGCGCAGCGAATCATAGATTGCACCGTGAATATCACGCGGCGATACACAATCGCCGACGCGATAGAGCAGATAGCCGTCACTATCGTTCTCGTCGTGGTCGTTCCCACGGTGTTGTGGCTGAGGCGTGGCGGCGAACAAGGCTTCCATGTCGATCTGGCCGTTGTTGCGGCTATCGCTCTTCAAGGCGTAGTAGAGTTCCTCACGCGGGCGGATACCGTTTTCCACCACGATCTGATCGACCGCGCGCTCTTCTTCCTTGCCGGTGTATTCGTTGGCCAGCACCGCAATCAGCTGGTTGCCTTCGCGATAGACATCCTTCAAACCGGTGTTGGGCGTGAATACCACGTCGCGGGCCATCAGCCGCTTGTTGTAAACCGGCTGGGTGGTCCCGCCGGTCTGCTCGCCCACCGCAAAATCCGGCGTCACGATTTCCACCAGCGATTCCCGACTGGAAAGAAAATCCGCACAGCTGACGCCAGCGTAGTCGCTGTTGACGTCGTATACCAGCACGTTGGCGCCCGGCTCGACCGCGCCCGACAGGATATCGTGGCTACTGACAACCAGCTGCTCGGCGGCATGCCAGCCCGCGACTTCATCCACGAAAGGCCGGCCGCCGGTTGCCACCATGACCACGTCCGGATTGAGCGCGCACACATCGTCCGCACCGGCCTCGGTAGACAGTCGAATATCCACGCCCAGACGATTGAGCTCCATGCCGAGCCAACGAACGATCCCGGCGATCTGATCGCGGGCCGGCGCCTTGGCAGCAATATTGACCTGACCCCCAAGCCGTTCGCTCTTTTCAAACAGCGTCACGTCATGGCCGCGCTCGGCAGACACACGCGCGGCTTCCATTCCCGCCGGCCCGCCGCCCACCACGACCACCCGGCGTTTTATCTCAGCCTTGGTGATCCGGTGCGGCATGGTCTGTTCGCGGCCAGTTGCCGCGTTCTGCACGCATAGCACGTCCAGGCCGTCGTACTGTCGATTGATACAAAAGTTCGCGCCCACGCACTGGCGGATCTGGTCCACCTTGTCGTCGCGCACCTTGTTCATAAAATACGGATCGGCAATATGCGCCCGCGTCATGCCCACCAGATCGACATGCCCTTCGGCAATGATGCGCGCTGCCGACACCGGATCCTTGATGTTCTGGGCGTGAATGACCGGCACATCCACTTCGGCCTTGATCGCCGAGGCCAGATACAGGAACGGCTCCGGCGGATAAGCCATGCTCGGAATACAGTTGGCCAGCGTCGCGTGCGTATCGGCACCGGAACCGATCACGTCAAGGAAATCGACCATGCCAGAGCCAGCATAGGTACGCGCGATCTCCAGCAGTTCGTCCTGCCCCAGCCCGTCCGGTATGAATTCATCACCGGCCATGCGCATGCCCACGACAAAATCGTCGCCGACCACCCGCCGGATCTCCTCGAACACCTCCAGCCCGAAGCGCATGCGGTTTTCCAGGCTGCCGCCATACTTGTCGGTACGCTTGTTGGTGCGCGGCGACCAGAACTGATCGATCAGGTGCTGGTGCGCGGCCGATATCTCGACGCCGTCGAGCCCACCCTCCATCGCACGGCGTACGGCCTGGCCGTATTCGCCGATGATGTGCTCGATCTCTTCTACCTCGATCGTCTTGCAGGTGGCGTTGTGCACCGGCTCGCGAATACCGCTCGGCGACATCAGATGCGGCCAGCCGCCACCGTGCCAGCTGGTCCGCCGGCCCATATGCGTGAGCTGGATCATCAACGCCGCACCCTCGGCGTGCACCGACGACGACAATGTCTCGAAATGCGGCACGATACGATCGTGGCTGACGTCCACCGCGCCCCACCACACCGGCGTCGGACTGGTGATCGACACCGACGACGAGCCACCACACATGGTCATGCCAATGCCGCCCCTGGCTTTTTCGGTGTGATAGGCCCGATAGCGTTCCTTGGGCATGCCGCCTTCGGTATAGACCTCGCCGTGCGGCGTGCTGACGATCCGGTTGCGAAGCGTCAGCTTCTTGATCGTCAACGGCTGGAAAAGCGCATCAAACGGGCTCATGCCCCGCTCCTCACAGCTGACGCCAGAAAGCACCGGTCGCATCCAGGAACACCGCGGATCGTCATGGCCACCCCCGACCGTCTCGTTTTGACGAACTCTAGTCTATGAGCGGCCCACGTGACGCGTGCCTCCAGTTGCGACACCGAATGTCACAAAAGCGTCACTGCGCGGCGTGTGTCAGGCTCGTCGTCCACGGTAATCCCCTAAAATGAGCGCCGGCCAGTGACGCGTCGGGCAAACACGCCTACTCAGAAACCGGGTAGTCGGCCGCAACCGATTCTCAATGCCATGTGGTGACAAACCAGGCCGGGCTCGTTCGACGCTGACGGCTGGGACGACTGGTAGCGCGGGCCTCAGCTCGTGCTCGCCGTCGTGCCGGCCGGTTCGCCCGGCGGGTCGTCGCGGCGCTCGAAAGCGCCGACGTAGTCCATCAGCGCCGAGGCCACGAGTTCGGCGCAGATGCTGGCCCGAATCGCCAGACGGCGTTCGGCTTCATTATCACGCGCCACGGCGTATGCGAGCATATGTTCTGCCCAGGCATGGATTGCTCGAGCCCGGATGGCCGCGTCGTCGATGGAAGCCGGTCGCCGCCCGGCAAACAGGTCTCGAAGTGCGGCCCGTTCCGACGCCAGCTTTTGTGCCAGATGATCGGGCAGATTCATACGCTCGGTCATCACGAGCAGCGAGCGCACCTCGAGCCCGATGTTGATGGCCGCCAGCACCGCCCGCTGCGCCGAGAACGTTAACGGCCCCTCGACGATTTCGGTGAGTACAAGATTATTCAACCGATCGTACATGCGTGTTTCAAAGCATTCGCGCGAATAGCGCCGCCCGGTCGCAAGCTCCTTGAATACGCCGAACATCTGTTCGCGCAGCCGTTGTCGTGGGGCGACCGGCAGTACCACGCGAAAAGCGATGGCCGTGAGGGTGACGGCGCTCAGGATGCCGATGACGATCTGGATGTAGATGGTGAACGTTTGCAGCGTGCCGTTCTGTACATGCACCAGCAGCGAAAACATCACGGCCGATATACGCCCCGGCAGAGCCAGCGACGGTTCAGTCATGGCCAGTCCGGCCACGAAATAGACCGGCAGCATCGCGAGCATGAGCATCGCATAGCTGCTGGCCGAAGGCAGGATGAAGAAATCGACGACGAAAGCCGCCGCGGCCGCCATCAGCAGACCTTTCGCGAAGCCGCCGGCCGCGGCAACCGGATTAGGCACGCTGGCAAAGATAGTGGTCAGCGCGCCCAGCAGGATCATCAGCAGAACCGCGGGTAGTTGATCGTGGAAATTCACCCACACGATGCCGCCAATGCCGACCGCGGTGAGCGTGCGCAGTGCGTTGCGCAGCGCGTTCTTCAGGTCGATGGGCTGGCCGAATTCCGAACGCCGTGTCGTATCCTCGACGTCGTTGACCCGTTCTTCCAGCAGCATGCCGTGCTTGATCATCGCGGCGCGCCCCCGGCTGGCGAGATTGAGCGTCCGGCTGAGCACGACCCAGTCGGCCAGACGTCGAGCGCCGCCTTGGCTTCCCGGCGCACGGGCCTGATTCAGAATGGCTGCATAAGCCGTGTCAAACGCCTGCCCGATAGCTTGCCAGTCGTTCGGGTTTTCGGCCATTCGGCGGGCGGGCTCAGCCAGTTCGCCAAGCGGCGCGGTGTCGACGTCGGCCCGCCGGTTATCCAGGTAAATATGCAGCGAGGAGGCCGCGCTGATCAGCGCGAGAATGTCGTAATCCAGGCGGCGAGCCATGCGGCTGAAATGCGAAAAGCCGGGTAATTCATAGCTGACATACTGGCGATGCTGCTCCAGCGCCAGCGCCTGCTCGGCAAGCCCCTCAAGCACGACATGCGGATCGCACCGCGCCTCGTCGTCAGAATCGGCCTCGGGCCGGCCGGATTCGATTGGCGTCGCCGCGTCGCCGCCCAGACTCGCCAGGCGCCCGTACTCCTGGCCGATCGCTGCCAGCAGCGCGATGCGACTGGCGCGGTAGGCACGGGCAGCCTTGGGCGAGGTGAATAATACGTTGACCGCGGCAGTGACGATGGCGGCCAGCACACACTCCGAAACACGAGCGACAATGATGTCAAACGGCGGCAGCGTCAGGGTATGGCTAAGAATCACGCCGATCCCGGCGATGAAGCCGGCGATGGCAAAGCCGTAGGACAGATTATTACGCAGCAGATTAGAGCCAAAGGCGCAGAATGTGATCCAGATTGCCAGAGCGGCCGCCGATAACTCGTAGCTCTGTTGGAACAGCGCCACGATCAACAGCCCGGCAGCCCCGGCAACCAGAGTGCCGCTGGCCCGCGCGAAGCCGCGTACGACGGCCATGCCCGGCATCGGCTGAATCATCACCGCGACCTCGAGCGAGGCCCAATAGGGCCGGTCGAGCTGCAGCCACATGGACAGATACAGCGCCAACGCTTCCGCCAGGCACAGGCGCAATGCGAACGTAACCGAGTCGAACGGGGGCGCGATGAGCCAGGACAGTCGCTGCATGCCGCTGACTATGCCGAGGTTACGACTCTGGGGGAAACACGTCGCAGCCTGTGACCGTTTCATACGCTCCCGCGTTGCGACGCAACATCGCGTCTGACAAGGCGCGGAGCACCGGCAGCAGTTATTCTGCGGTCAAGCTCTGCAACGATGGGTAGCGTGATCTTGAGCCGAACGCGAAGAGACAGCGGCAATTTTTTCCGCAATCCGGTATTGCAATAAAAAAACGGGCTTCTGCTTACAGAAGCCCGTATTTGATAGCCGACTAGTGGCAGACGATCAACTGCCCTCAGGCCTGTAGCACGCTTGCCATGTCAGGTTACCGGTTTAGCGGATTCAGCTGCAGCGGTGTTTACTTACCGTTTCCGCCACCTTTGTTGCCACCGTTCTGGAAGTCGGCGCCGCTCTGCGCGCCTTGACCCGATGTCGAGCTGTCGGAAGACATGTTGTTGTGCGAAGACATGCCGCTGTCCGAGGACATCTTGTTCGATGTCTTCGATTCATCGACATTATGTCCGCTCGTGTAATCCTTGCCAGACTGAGCACTGTGGTTGCTCGTGTTGCTGCCATCATTGGACATGCTGTTGTCTGAGCCCGTCGCAGCGATGGCGGCTGAGCCAAAAACCAGAGTGCTGGCGAAAAGCAGCGAGGTGAGTACGGGCTTGGCGAATGCTGTCTTGTTGGACATAACTGAAATCCTTGGTTAGGTGTCTGAGATTCAACAAGTTCAAGCTACGCCACTCAGCTGAACGGCGGATTAGCCTGCCATTCTCGGCGCTGGCCGCATCAAGCCCTGGATGCGTAGGCCACCATGCCAGTGGCCCCAGGAGCCTGGCCCGTAGAAACACCTGCGGCTGCGAACACGCCGATTGGGTGATGTCTTCCGGCGCGATCGACAGCGGAAGCGTAAGAAGGAGGTCTACGTCTGACCTTGTGCTCCGTGCTCAATGCACGCGGGAGCGGCCGAAGGCTGCGGAGGGGGCACCCGAAGCGCGGCTCGGCTCGGCTCGGCTCGGCACAATCGGTATTTACACCCAGCCACCTCCTGGCGATTCAGATGCTCGCAAGCAGCTTGGCAAGATCACCTTTTAAAAAGATTCGTCCGAGCACGATACAGCGCCGAGATATCCTCGTCGCCATAGCCCTCTTCCATCAGCTGCGCGTATTCGTCGCGTGTCTGGCCCGACAGCGGCAAGCTGCCGCCATTGAGCTCGGCCATGTGCAGGCAGATGCCCAGATCCTTGTGGTGATGCTTGAGCTTGAAGCCCGGATCGAACATGTTCTTGACCATGCTCTTGCCGCGATGATTCACGAACCAGTTGCCGGCTGCGCCTGAGCCAACCACGTCAACCACCTTGTCGAGCGGCAGATCGACGGCTGCGGCAAAGCGCATGGCCTCGCAGACGGCCTGATTGATCCCGGCGACCATGATCTGGTTCACTGCCTTGGTCGCCTGCCCGGTACCGACCGCGCCCATATGGGTGATGTTCGACCCCATGGCCTCAAGCACCGGCGTGACCTGCTCGAACACTGAATCGTCGGCACCGACCATGATCGACAAGGCACCATTCTTCGCGCCTTCGGTGCCGCCGGACACCGGGGCGTCGACAAACGCCGCGCCCTTGTCGGCCAGCCGTCGGGCCGCTTCGCGTGCGGTGTCACTGGCGACCGTCGAGCAATCGATCACGACATGATCTGCGGTGAGCACCGGCACTAGCGCGTCGACCACAGCCAGCACATCTTCGTCGGCCGAGACACAGATGACGATCGCCTGGGCGTGCAAGGCCACATCTTCCGGTGCCTCGACGGCGCTCACGCCGTGCTCGTCTGCAAAAGCTGTGGCCTTCTCATGGGTACGGTTGTAGACCACCTTCAGCAAGCCCGATTTCACAAGATTGGCGGCCATCCCCTGTCCCATGCCGCCCAGACCGATAAAAGCGCTGTTCATGTCGTTTTCCAGATTATCAAAGGTGGCACGATGATAAGCTCTGCAGCTGTCCCGCCCAAACTCTGGACCGCATGAAGCTTGCTCGTAGCGCGCGCCGTGCGCTGATCGATTTCGGCGTTGTGATCGTCTTGCTGGGCGCGGCCGCTTTCTCTGCCCCGTCTGTGGTCGCGCGTTATGCCTTGCCGCATTATCTGCGCAAAACGCGCAGGGTCTATCATCGTATTTTTTCATTCGATTTGCTGGCACGAACAATCCGACCGACCGTCGTGAAATGTAATCCAAAGTAATCGGCAATCTCGGTTTAGCTATACCCACCACTGGCATGACACGCCACGACCGCTTCGTCTCGTGCGGAATGCGTGCGTGCAATCATCTCCAGAGCTGGCGGCGGTGCCCGCCTCTGCGCCTTCAGTATATTTACATCATCCTGAGCATCCACATGTCTCAGGCTGCGTGCCACAAAGTCGTCATCTCGAAGAAACGCCTGGGCGTTGAGCGCGGTCCAGATCGACTCTGCATTCATGCCGTCGAAAACAAACGCCTGGTAACGTTCGCGTGCGATTGCACGCCGTCTGGCGAACGCGGTCAAAAGCCCAGCTGTCTCCAACCACCCAGGTGGCGACACGGCACCCATCATCGCGCCGTAGCTGCTCCACGGCCATTCTCCGCACTTTGCGAAATAGCCCTGCGTTTCGCCTCTGTAGAAAAGCGGCAACACGGTACGAGGCTCGGGGTCTTGAACTGTGCGCAAAGAACAAGACCCCAAGGGTTAACGTTCTTCCCTTGGAAGGTCGTAATGCAAGACCTCGTATCTTCCTGCGATGAACGCGACTGACTGCCATCCGCTTCAACCGGAGCACGGCTACGCTCGTCCCGCGATAATCGCTGGCTCGATTCAGGCGCCTGCGTCCCGCCACGCCTGAAAAGCTTTCCCCTGGTTATAAGTCGCCGTGCCCACCCCCGGGCTTGTTCAACACGGGATCAGGTCGCGGCGGCGCGCGACCTATCCTTTTTCGTTTTTCGTTTTTCGTTAGGCACCAGACTTGGGTTGCGACTTGATTTCGGTGAGGATGCTCTGTACCGACATGCCAGAAAATAACTCGGCTCGCTCTCGAGTATAGTTGCCACTCCCCGCCCTAAATTGATTTAGAAACCGAATAGTATCGACGACGCCAAGCTCTTGAACCAAGGCGTTAGTAGCCTTTTGGGAAATTTCCGATATGGGCTGAAGATGTGCACTCATTTTATAACCTCCGAAACAATATTTAGCAAGGATATAACCTCACAGCTTAAAGTGCCTATAGATGCTGCTTTTTTTAATAATTTATCGTCAGTAGTTGAAAAATAAACTGCGCTTGCGGTAGCCGCAAGCGATAGGTGGATAGCGTCCATCGGCGCTATGCCTTTACTCTCAAGGGATTTGGCTAGAACTCCTACCGGTTCGGAGATTTCAAGCCTCTCCGAAGCCAGCGCAAGGACAGCCAAAACTTCCGTACGACGATGCTCGTTCGGGATGCGATTAACCTCATATTCCAAGGCATCTGACGAGAGCAGAGCGACGGACCCGGCTTGCATTTCCGATAGAACCGCTAAAACTGCCTCAGTTTCAACCCTTATTCGGGGCTGTGTCTGATCGTCCAGAGGTCTTTGAAGGCAGCAGCAACGAGATATATCCTCATGAGATAAATGATACCGCAAAGCTTGAACCTTGGTGCCTAACGCCGAAGCCCAGTTGCCGCAGGCTGAGGAGAGAATCCAAAGCGTGAGCGCTTCGGGCGGTCAACTGCAGTGACTTTTGGCATGACTGCATAAATTTCGGGGACAGCAAACCCCTTGCCTCTTCAATATCCCGTAGCTATAAGGAGATGAATATAATACCCCCGCCGAAACTCAGTTGCGCAGGGGCGTGAATGGCGTTGAGGGAATGCCCAAAGCACAAGTGCTTTGGGCATCAACAGCAACAACCTGTTATGCGGCAGTGAGTGGCCTGATTCTCGCCAAACCGGTTTGTATGGTCTGCGCCGCATCCCACAAGTCTACGGCCCTCTGCGCATTGATCCAGAACTCCGCGGAGTTCCCAAACAGTCGGGCCAGCCGCAGCGCCATCTCCGGGCTAACAGCTCGGCGCTCGCGTATCAGCTCGTTCACCGATTGGCGGGAAACTCCCAGGTCCCTCGCCAATACCGAAACGCTGAGCCCGTAGTCAGGAAGAAAGTCCTCCCGTAGCATCTCGCCTGGATGAGTAGGCCGACGCTTCATGCGGTTGGTATTTGGAACGCTCATAATCAATCTCACCTTCAGTGGTAATCGCAGATTTGGACGTCGTAGGCGTCGCCGTCCATGAACCGGAAACAGATTCGCCATTGGTCGTTGACGGAGATCGAATGTTGTCCCTTTCGATCGGCGCCGAGCACATGAAGGTGATTGCCTGGGGGCACCTGCAGATCCTCGAGCCGCACAGCCAGGTTTACATATTCGAGCTTGCGAGTAGCGCGCCTGGCGATGTCGGGCGGAAATCGCTTGGACTTCCCTGTGGCATAGAGATCACGGGTGGCACGGTCTGCGAACGTCTTGATCACAAGACAGATTGTATTGCGTCACGTGACGCGGGTCAAACGCCTTCTGCCGCACAACGCCGACGCCTAGTTTCCGCCGGAGCAGCCAAAGGCTGCGGATAGAACCCGAAGCGCGCCAGCGCTTTTTATGCAAACTGGGTCTTGTGTTGTGTGCACAACGCAAGACCCCGCCGCTCCAAATGTGTTAATGCAAGACCTCGTATCTTGAAGTTGCCGCGAGAAATCGGGATGGTGATCCTGATGGAGCGGCCGGGTCGGTAGAGGCTGGCAAGACTTTAGGCGATGCAGCCTGTGGGTCAGATAAGTCCGCCGACCCGATTTTTCTTTCATCGATTCCGAAGGGTAACTTAGGCCCGGCATCGCGCCGAGAGCCTGCATACGAGGATGCGCAAGATGAATGAATGTGCCGTAGGCATTGATGTATCGAAGAAGAAGCTGGACGTGTGTGTCGCTACCGGCAACAAGATCAAGACCAAGGGTTTTAAAAACACTGCCGCGGGCCATGCCGAGTTCAACCAATGGCTGAGCCAGCGCGAGCTGCCGGCCGACGCGCCGGTCGTGCTGGAAGCGACCGGACCCTACAGCGAAGCAGTGGCTATTGTCTTATCCGAGGCGGGCTGGGCCGTTAGCGTGGTCAATCCAGCTCGGGTAACCGGTTTTGCTCAGAGCCAGATGAGCCATCACAAGACCGATCAAGCCGACGCCAAGCTGCTGGCGAAGTTCGCCCAGCGTGCTGATCTGACGATCTGGAAACCGCCGAGTGTAGCCGTTCGCCAGCTCAGGGCGCTGGTGGATCGACTCCAGGCACTGACCGACATGCGTCAGCAGGAACTGATCCGGCTCGAAGCGCTGGATCAAGGCGTGCCGTCGAATGTGACCGGCATGGTCGAAGCGCATGTGACTTGGTTGAATACGCAGATCAAGACGATCCAGTCGGAGATTGACGACCATATCAACGGCAACCCGGAACTCAAACACGTTGCGGAGTTGATCCGCAGTATCCCGGGGATCGGTCAGCGGTCGTGCGCTCAATTCCTGGCGTATATCGGAGACGTGAGGCGATTCAAAAGCGCCAAGGCGCTCGCTGCTTTCGTGGGCGTGACGCCCAGACACAAGCAATCGGGCACATCGATCAACGGCCGGACCATGATCTCAAG
>JAQIBT010000095.1 GCA_027858915.1 Salinisphaera sp. | reverse complement strand
CTCGAGTCAGACCGAATCAACGTCGATAAACTCGCCGAAAAGATTGATGAAGGTTTGTTTCCCAGCGCGAACGCTCGAATGCCTCGACCAAGTCCGTCGTGGCGTGTAGGCAATGTGACGCCCTTTTGGCAGGGCGCGGACATCATCATTGCGGCGGAGCCAATGCCCGAATATCGGGGCAGCAAAACCGTCTTGGTGACACAGCACGCGCCAACGTTGGCGTTGCTCCTGCATCGACTACGCGATGCCTGCTCAAACAGTTTAGGTCACGTTAGTAAATACGAATTCTTCGGGCGTATTGCAGAGAGCGTAAACCATCACATTTTCGATCACAGCAATGCTTCTGAACATGAGGTGCTTCGAACCGCGGCCCATGAAGCACGAAACGTGCTTGATAACTGGCTCGACCGCATCGATCGCTAAGCGCGCGTTTTCCCCCAATACTTCGGGCCACCCAGTATTCATCGACTGACCGGGCACCCAGGCCTTTACATCGGCGTCATCGTCGTACTGACCCTTTACCTCGACAATGAGCTGCAGGCCACTATCCAGCACGACGATGAAATCCGGGAAATACCGGGCCTGGATATTGCGCTTACGGTAAGGAATAACGAAGCCGAGGTGGTCGTTTTTTACCCATCGCGCCACGCCGGGATGCGCATCTAGTGCGAACGCCGCGCTTTGCTCCCATTTTTTGGTGTCGGCAACCATGGTATTGAGATGGCATTTCTCCGCCGAATAGATCGGCTTGGTGGAATAAAAGTCCACATACAGCGTGCTGCCGCGGCCGCTGGCCCCTTGGGGAATGACGGGCAACTCCTGAATTGAGTCATCTCCACCCTTGCGAATCGCATCCAGCAGCGTCGATACGGCCGCCTGCATATAATGGCCGACAGCGAGCAGGTCGCAGGCTTGGCTGTCGTCGTCCTTGCGCACCAGCTTTTCCGGGTCGGCCAGGAAGCGCCGGGCGGCGAATAGTACCTTTTGGAACAGTTGCGTCACGGGCACCGCGTCCGCGCCGTTTTCCTCCTGCCAGCGACGACAGACTTCCCGGGCCAAGCGGAAGGCCACCTGCTGGTCCCGAAACTGCGCCCGCCATTCATCAAGCGAGAGCTTGGGACGGTCGCCGGGACCATAGGCAGACAAGGCACCCTCCGGCGCTGTCAGCGCGGTCAGCTCCACCGTTTGCGGGATCTGCATCGTGTCCAATGTCACTTGGGAGACACGGTCCCACTCCACCGCCACATCGACGCCGCCACTTTGTTGATAGCCGGTCACAATGGGGAAGGTGATCTCGTACTCCGCCTTCTCCGGGACGGAATACAGATGATTCGGCTCGGGCTGTTCTGCTTGATCACGCGATTCGCGTACCTTGAAGGGCACCAGTTCGAAGGGCACCCCGAACACCTTGGCGGTCTCCTCGGCGAACTGCTCCGAGCCGTCATCCTTCAGCGCATAACTGCGCCGCCGCAGTGCGCGCCCGACCACCTGCTCGCAGAGCAACTGCGAGCCAAAGGGACGCAGCCCCACAATGTGGGTGACCGTGTTCGCATCCCAGCCCTCAGTGAGCATGGAGACGGAAACGATGCAGCGCACGTCGCGCCCGGGCGGAATGCGCTCGTCCATCCATTGCAGCGTCCCCTCGTCGTCATTGGCGACCTTCTCGTTGTGCTTGCGCACCAGCTCCGACCATTCCTCGGGCACCCTGCCCCCCGGCCATTCCGCCTTGCCGATGGTGTCCATGGTAAAGCGCAGGCGGCGGGTCTCGTTCTTGGTGCCGCCTTCCTCGATGTCTTCCACCACGCGGGAGTCGATGCGCACGGTCACATCCTGGCCCGGCTGGTTGCGGAACCACGGCGGCGCCTCGCCGTGCCCCCCCTTCGCCATCCGCCAGCCATTCGTAAACGGCCTTGGCCACCCGGGTGTCACGGCAGACCACGATGAACACTGGCGGCACCGGATGCTTGTGCTGCTTCCTAGCGAAGCCTTGCCACTGCTGGAAGCGTTGATGCCATTCCTGCGCCAGCAGGTTGATGGGGGCGCTGGCGTAGGTCATCACGATCTCGGGCGTAATGTCGGTGCCGTAGCCGTCCTGCTGCGCCTTCTCCTGCACCCAGCGCCAGATGTTGAAATAGGCGGCTTCCTCTGCGCCGGTCGTATCTCGGGATGGCAACTGCGGAATCTTAACCAGACCGGATTCGATGGCATCCAGCAGCCCGAAATCCGACACCACCCAGGGGAACGGCTTGCCCACCTCGTTGCCAGACCCCTGGATGTAGAACGGCGTGGCGGACAGGTCGACGCACAAGCGAATGCCCTTCTTCTTGCCGCCCGCCAGTTTGTTGATCCGGTCCAGGCCCTCGATCCAGATGGTGGCCTCGCGGGCATTCTTCTTCTTCAGGTTTGTGTCATCTTCCAGGTCGGTCTCGTCGGTGATGCGGTCCCCGCGCCGATAGGCATGGTGTGCCTCGTCATTGAACACCAGCCAGTGCGGCGTCCGCCCGCGCCCCGAGCCGAGCTCCTGACGGATGCGCTTGAACCAGGCCTGGTCCGATTCGAAATACTTGATCTCCCGGGTCTCGTTGGACTTGCCCTCATTCTTGACGATCTCCACCGGCTCGCCGGTCTTGACCACTTTGGCGGATTGACCATTGACGGTGCTGGTCTCCTGCTTGGCCAGCCGGTGCCAGTTGGCGATCATCACCTCGCCCCGGCGCAGCTCCTCCATGCGCTGCGGCGGCATTAATTGCCGGGTGCGGTACAGGCTCAGGTCGCCGTGCGCCGGATTCAGCTCCTGAAGGCGTTCGCGGATGGTAAGCGATCAAACCCCGACGTTATTGCCGACGTGATCGATATCTGAACGCATGGGATGAGCGGCGAAGTGGTGTTTCCATAGCCGCGGCGTCAGTTCAGCGACTCGACTGGCGGGATGGATGCCCACGCGCTGGAGCACATCGACCAGATAAGTATACGGATCGACGCCCTGCAACCGGCAGGTACTGATCAGGCTCTGGATAATGCCGACGTGCACCGCGCCGACTTCGGTCCAACAGAACAGCCAGTTGCGCCGCCCATGGGAATCGGGCGCAGGCCGCGCTCGAGATGATTGGTGTCGATCGGCACGTCAGGATCGCCGAGGAAGATTTCCAACGCGGCTTGTCGATCGAGCGCATAAGCGATCGCCTTGGCCAGCGGATGTTTCGGCTCGAGATCCAGGCGTTGGCACTGCGTATCACACCCGCGCCAGAACGCACGCACCGCCGGTTCACAGTGCCGGGTTCGCGCGGCCTGTTTGTCGGGTCCGTCGAGTTGTCTGTCGCGTATTTCCGCTTCAGCCTTGGACAACGCGCCGATCAGCGCTAGCGCGTGTGGCGCTTGCGGATCACTGTCCAGGGCGCGTTCGAAGCCTCGCCGGCAGTGGGCCCAGCACTGGGCGTGGATCACCCCGGGTGGCCTTGTGCATAGCGCGCGTAGGTAGCATAGCCGTCGGTGACCAGCACGCCCTGAAAGGGCTCGGCCAGGGTGTCGTCGATATGTTGTCGACGCCGGGTCGGACTGAACGTGAAGCTGATCTCATCGGCGTCGCCGTATAGCGGCCAGAAGTAGCTCTTGTTCAGTTTGCCCGGCCCGGCGCGCCCGGCCTTGATCGGCGTTTCATCCATCGCCAACACCCAGCTGTCGAGCACGTGTTCCAGCTGGGCCTGATGGATCGGGGTGAGCAAAGCCGCCGTCCGCGCCTCCAGCTGGGTGAGTGTGGCGCGGGCCAGCTGGATGCCGCCGGCAACCAGACGCTGGTGCTGGCGATACAACGGCAGGTGGAAGGCGAACTTGTCGACCAGCATCCCGGCCAGGAAGCTGACATCGGCCACGCTGCCGGTCAAGATCGCGCCGGGCACCGGCGTGGTGATCGGCGCCCGCGCTGTGGGCGTCTTGATCACCGGACAGCGGTATTCCAGCACTTCATAGCTCGCCCGACGTTGGGCCAGGCGGAAGGTGCTGTGGGTCGCGATGATCTCGCCGTTCTCCAGGCCTTCCGGCGGCGCGACCTCGATCACGCGCACCGGTACGGTCTCATCACAGCGTAGGCCGGACTCGTTGACCGCGCCATTGCGGGCTTTCTTGCGGCGCGTGATCTCGACAATCTCGGTCTCGGGCGGGGGCGGCGCGTCCTCGATCAAGCCGGCGAACAGACTCTGCTGGACCGCCGGGTCGATCTCGAGGCGTTTTTCCGACTTGGAACCGAACAGCTGGCGCTTGAACCAGTCGAGCTCGTGCTGGGTGGCTTCGAGTTGCGCGCGCAAGGCGGCAATTTCGGTGACCGCAGCCGCGTATTTTTGTTCCAGCGCGGCCATGGGCAAGCGACTTGTTAATTAGCGATTTCAGGTAGTTACTATACCTCATTCGAAACCTCAGAAGCACCGGGATGCCAGCGTTTTCGGTGTTTTTTTACAATAAAATCCAAGCCTTCAATCAGCCCCTCGAACGCCGTGCGCGACAAGACCACGGCCGAGCTGTCTGGCCGGGGTGTCACCCCGAACCGACCGGCTTCGAGGCGCTGGCTCCAGACACAATAGCCGCCCGCGTCGAAGTCAAGGCACTTGAGCTGGGTGCGTCGGCGATTGACGAATACGAAGCCCTGACCACTCAGGGGGTTCGCGCCGAGCTGGCCGCGTACCATCGCCGCCAGCCCATCATACGAGCGCCGCATATCGGTCGGCTGGGTGTATAGCCACAGCGTCGCCGGCGTTCTCATGATGCGCTACGGCCAAGCCGTAGACATACGCCGTCGCCCAGGTCGAGTTCAACCGTCCAGCCGGTGTCCGACTCGGCTGGGCCGGGCTCGCTTATCAGGGGGGCAAACAGCGCCGGGGGCGCCGCAGCCTCCGGCGATTGCCTCAGCCTCGAACGGCGCTTCCACAATTGAAACGAACTCCTGGACAGCCGGTGCTCGGTACAGAATGCGACCTGGCTCTGACCGCTGGCGGCCTGTGCTTCAACCAACTGCTGCCATTGCGCGGGCGAACGCTTCTGGCGTGGGGGATGAGACATGGCTGACGACTCCCGTGATGAATACAACGAGAGTTAGCGTAGCCAGTGCATTATCGGGCGGGAAGAACGTCTTCGTTTGACCGCTTACGCTCTATTGCTCAGTCCAGCACTCAACACATCGGAAACTCATCGATAATAATAGACGTGAATGGCCCCGGTTTTCCCGGAGGCTCGTGGGCTTGAGTCATGCTGCTTGGGCAGACTCGATGAGTGTGTGATAGAAATTGGCTTCGGCCTCGGCCGGCGGGATATCGCCGATCGGTCCGAGTAACGGCTGATGATTGAACCAGTCGACCCAGTCCAGCGTCGCGAACTCGACGGCTTCGAGATGACGCCACGGCCCATCCGGCGGATGACTTCTGTCTTGAACAGCCCGATCACGGTCTCGGCCAAGGCGTTGTCATACGAGCTGCCGACGCGCCCGACCGAGGGTTTGATGCCGATGTCTGCGAGCCGTTCACTGTATCGAATCGACAGATATTGGACGCCGCGGTCGGTGTGTTGAATCAGACCCTTGGCCGGTCGTCGATCATGGATCGCCTGCTCGAGCGCATCGAGCACAAGGCTTGTGTTCGGCGCATCCGCCGTGAAGTCCAGGCGGACATGATCCTCGGGTGCAGTCTGGCGCGGGTCCGAGCGTGTCGTGCTGGGGGGCGCGACCGCGGGTGACGCCATGCAGCCCCATATCGCGCATCAAGCGTTCGACGGTGCAGCGAGCCACTGTCCACTGATCCCGCTGCAGCTGGCGCCGGACCTTGCGGGCACCATAGACGCAATGATTGGCGTCCCAGGTCTGCTGGATCGCTTCGCAGACCTGCGCATCGCGCTGCTGTCGAACCGGTCGGCGAACGGGGTCCGTTTGTCTGAGCTGGGTCTCGTAGTATGTCGACGGTGCGATCGGCAACACCTGGCAGATCGGCTCGACACCGTAAACGTCGCGGTGATCGTCGATGAAATGGATCATCACTTGCCTCGGCGGTCGAGCTCCGCCTGGGCAAAATACGCGGACGCCTTGCGAAGGATCTCGTTAGCTCGCTTGAGCTCGCGGTTCTCCCGCTCAAACGCTTTGACGCGTTCACGTTCTTCCGTGGTCTGGCCATCGCGTAGTCCGCGATCACGCTCGGCCTGTCGAACCCAGCTGCGTAATGTCTCAGGCGTGCAGCCGAACTTGCCGGCGATCAAGCCCATGGCCGCCCACTACGAGGTGTACTCGCCCTGATGGTCGAACACCATCCGAACCGGTCGTTGACGCACTTCCGGTGAATATCGTTTGCTCTGTCTCATGGCTCCAGTCTCTCAAGAGTTGGAGCCTCAGGAAATCCCCGGGGTGATTCAATACTGTCGCATGCCAAACGTCACGCTTTATTTGCCCGGCTCTCATCTGCAAACGCGCCGTCGCAAGCTGTGATCGCGCCCTCAGAAATGGCCCGATGAACAGGCACGGATTCCACGTCCTTCGCTCAGTCAGCTCGGCGTGTGCTTCAGGCGCTTGATACTGTGGCGACATTTACATCAGACCTGCCGGGGCGGTTTCAGCCGACGCCGATTATTTAGTCTCGAGAACACGTTCTCGGCATTCTTTTCACAGGTCCTGGATGCCGGGAGAGCTGGCCTATGCTGCATAGGGAAGTCTTGCTGCTGCCCTGCGGATATACCGCACGGCGGGCCTCGTAGCCCGCCGTGCGATCGTTTCCCCATCGCGGCGTTTATTACATCTCGCCGTTATTGAGCTTTTTCAGAGCCTGCTTGTACAAAGCGTAGTGATCGCCCTCGTCGGCCGCGATTTGCCGAAATACCTCAGCCACCTTGTGATCGCCAACGTCATCAGCCTGTTTTGCGAATTTGACATACATCTTCGTATTTTCGTAGTGCTCCCGAGCTATGCTACCGAGAAGGTTTTTCTTGTCGCTTTTAACTAGTCCGGCGGCATCCGCCTCACGGGCGAAATGCTCATAGGCCTCCACCTGGGAGTTCTGGTGGAATAGCTTGGCGAGCTCCGGATGGCCCGATTTCCGCGCCTTTTCAGCGAAGTCGCGGTATTTGAGGTGGGCAAACGCTTCGCCATGCATCGCGTGCATGAGGTTCTCCTTCGTCTGCGGATTCAGAGAGTCACCCGCAAATACAGGGCTGACAAAACTCAGCCCGACGGCCACCAGTGAAATCGACAGAACGTTTCTCAATGTTTTCACGATTAATCTCCATTTGACCCGTTAGGGTGTTTCGACTGGAGATTTCGAGTCTCCGTGAGCAACCTGACGAAAACCTGACCGCCGATCGATCCGAGCATGAAATTTTTGTGACTGTCAGGATTTCGTCAGCTGGGAGAACGATAGTGATCCTCGAATACAGCAAGGGTTGCATTCATCAACCAAGGAGCGTTTCGATGATTTCGAGGAAGAGCGTGATAGCAGCTGCTTCGCTGCTGGCGATGACGGCGTTGTCAACCGCGGCGTTGGCGAGCCCGCAGTGCACGGGCAAGCCCGAGTCCAAATGGCTAAGCGAAAAAGCCATGAAGGCAAAGATCAAGCAAATGGGCTACGGCGAGATAAAGATTTTCCGCAAGACCGCAAGTGGCTGCTACGAGATCTATGGCTATACCGCGGACGGCCATCGCGCCGAGGTCTACTTCAACCCCATTGACGGCAGCGTCGTCGAGAAGAATGTGGACTGACCAGTATGGGGAGCCTTCAGGATGAAACGTCATAAGGCGGATATCTCTGGTCCAGCGCGTGGTCAGGTCAAGGTCTGGGATCCAATAGTCCGGCTGTTCCACTGGATCGTGGTAACGGGCGTTACGCTCAACTATTTTGTTCTGGAGGCTGGCAAGACGGCGCACCGATATATGGGCTATATAGTCTTCAGCGCTTTAGTGGTTCGACTCTTGTGGGGTTTCGTAGGCTCCCGCTACGCCCGGTTCAGCGAATTCATAGTGGGCCCGGCCACCGTGGCCGGGCACGTCGGTCGAACATTGCGATTACGCAGCCCGCGTTATATCGGTCATAACCCGGCCGGTGGCGCCATGATCGTCGTATTGATGATTCTGCTTGCCGCGATCTGCATCACAGGCTGGATGCAGACGCTGGATGCGTTCTGGGGTGTGGCGTGGGTTCAGAACGCGCATATGCTATGTGCTAACTCGATTATTGCACTAGCCTTAGTCCATGTGCTTGCGGCGATCTTGGAAAGCTTCGTCCACCGGGAGAACCTGATTCTGGCAATGATTACCGGTCGCAAACGCGCATCAACTACGTCGGGCCACGCCAATGAAACTTCTGCTCGTCGAAGATAACCGGCGCCTGGCGTTCTTGCTCGCGGATGCGCTGCGCGAGGAGGGCTTTACGGTCGACAGGGCGGAAACCCTGCGCGCTACCAGCGAATTGTGCGGCACCCAGCCATATGACTTGCTGTTACTGGATCTGGGAATGCCCGACGGCGACGGGCTGGATTTCGTTCGTAAGCACCGACGGCGCGAAGCCGCCTGCCCGATTCTAGTGATCACTGCCCGTGGTGCACTGGACGATCGGGTGGCGGGGCTGGACGTCGGTGCAGACGACTATATGGTGAAGCCCTTCGAGATCCCGGAGCTCGCGGCACGATGTCGAGCGCTTCTGCGCCGTTCGGTGCCGGGATATCTCCCCAACCTGTCGTTCGCCAACGTGACGTTTGAGGTGTCCAATCGCGAGGTCCGCGTGGCGGATCAGCCGGTCAGCTTGGCGCCCCGCGAGCTCGATCTGCTCGAGCGTCTGATCCTCCGTGCAGGCCACGTCGTGCCCAAAGCACGACTGGAACAGGTCTTGTATACCCTTTCCGAGGAGGTCAGTCCGAACGCCGTGGAGGCTTCTGTATCCAGGCTGCGAAAGCGACTCAGGCAGGCCGGGGCTGCAGTCGTTCTGCATACCGCGCACGGCATCGGCTATGCCTTGGTCGCGAAAACTTCGAAGCACGAAGATGTTTCAACCTGACAAATCCGAAGCGGCCAGAGTGTACAGGTCCGTGAAGGATCGACGCTTCAGCCAGACCCTACTGTTCAAGATGTCCTTGCGCATGGGTGTCGTGGCGGCGATTTTTTTCGCCATTCAGTTGGGGGCCGTGGTCTGGATGTATGCGCACCGCCCGAACGAGCTGGACCAGTTGCTGGTCTCGGCGGAGACCCACAGGATTGCCAGCGAGCTGCGACAGACATCGCCCGACGCCGAATTCTCCGTTCCGCCCGATCTCAAGAGACCACTTTCAGGCAACACCAAACGGGCATTCGTGATACACGATCATCGTGGGCGCGTGGTTGGGCGATACAACGACGGGGACCTACGGGTGGCCGACACGCCCCCTTCATCTTTCGTAAAGATCCGTACGCAGCGCGAGACGCTGAACGACCAATTTCTGCTCTCGGGAACCCGTCGTGTCACGGTGGACGGACATCCCCTGTGGGTGAGCGTGGCGATCCTCGGTCAGGGCTTCGACCCTTTCATTCCCGTTATCTTCAACGAGATCCGCGTCCATGTTCTGTTTCCGGTTGTATTGATCACTTTGCTGTTTCTGCTTTTCAACTACGGCGTCGTCAAGCGCACATTGAAGCCGCTGAACGACACCATTGAGACTGTCAACAAGGTCGATCCCACAGACCCCTCCGCCAGAGTCCCCTCGTCGAGTTACTCATGGGAATTGAGGGCCCTCACGGAATCCACCAACCATATGCTCGAACGCGTGCAGCGATCCATGCATATGCTGCGGGATTTTTCAGGGAACGTGGCCCATGAGCTGCGAACGCCGCTCGCCATCATGCTGCTTACCATTCGCAAATTGCCGGATGACCAGTTCCGCGAAAGTCTCCACAGGGACGCGCTCGGTATGCGACGACTGGTAGAGCAGTTGCTTGACCTCTCCCAGGCAGAGTCGCTGAACATTCAGCGGGACGCGGCCAGGGTGAATCTTGGGCAAGTGGCCCAGACCGTCGTCGGGGAGCTCGTTCCGCTCGCCTTATCGCGCCAGCGTTTCATCAATTATTCTGACGAGGGCGCTCCCGAGATAAGAGGGCACGAGGAAGCGATTGCTCGGGCGTTGCGGAACGTTGTCGAAAACGCACTTGTGTACACCCCCGTGGATACCGGTATCGAGGTGACCAGCGGTCCCGGTCCCAGCTATGAGGTTCGCGACCATGGGCCTGGAATACCCCAAGCCAGTCGCCACCGGGTGAGGGAACGTTTCTACCGTGGTACCGACGAGAAGTCCGGTGGAGCCGGCCTGGGTCTTGCCATCGCGACCACGATCGTCGAGGCGCATGGCGGGCGTCTCGAAATCGAGGACGCTGCTGATGGTGGCGCGCTGGTTAGGCTGACGTTCGTCGCACAGTACGGGAAAACATTATAACTTGCGGCCGTCCCCGTCGGAGCGTCCAAGTGGCGGCCCGAGAGCTCGATGTCAGTTTTCCATCTGCAAGTGCTGCGCCGCAAACTGCGATCGCGCCGTCAGCAATGAACTGATTGCGGGAATATGTTGCGATGCTGTCGATCGATACCCAAAGCTCCGCACCGGATCGCGCTTTGAGCGTACCTTGATTTGATCCATAGCGCCGGTTGCGACCAAATACCCTATCGACCAGTGATCGGATCCGGCGTCGTGGATGATCGACTGGGACGAAATCCGTCGTCAGGCAATGACCGCCAACAAGGTGGTCGGTTCACACAGCTAGGCGCGGGGTGGCAGTGCGTCGTGGACCGACGCCGCGTTGCCGCCTTTCAGCATAACCAGCGGTGTGGCGCCGTCGAAAACCGGCAGCGGCGTGTTGAGCCAGTGCCAGGCGCTTTCGTGGTCGGGAAACCGTGGCAGCACTTCGACGAGTCCGGGGATGAGTCGACCCTGGGCATTGAGCTGGGCCACCGGCAGACGCCAGCTTCCTTGGTCGGAGTTCTTCCGGCCGATGAGCTCGCCGCGCCGAACTCGATTGCGAACGGTCTGGCCGGACTTGACCCCGATGCGGACAGCGAACTCGTTCACGTTAAGCAGTGCAGCGGCATCAGGCACGGTCGCGGAGGCCTCGGGTGCCTTGGTTCGCCTGGTCGCCGTGGTCGGATTGGGTGGCCCCGGTCGCTTTGGTTCGAGTCGCTGCGGCTGAGGCGCGGACGCCCCGCACACGAGATCAATCAGCAATTCGGCTTTGTCGTCAACACCGACCTGGCGAGCCGCCAGACGCGCAAGCCGCAACAGACGTTGCCTGATCGCCAGCCGACTCATGCCGTGTCTCCCGGCTCGATGACACCCGGCTGGCCGGACCGCGATCCGATGGCGTTCTGGCTGACCATATCCACTTCCATAATGCAGATCCCATCCGTGCCAGCTCATCATACCCCGGAGGCCCGCTATCCAGCTTCTTGATCGACCGCAATGGCAATGAACGTGGGAGTGGTCGAGTCGCCCAGCGGAACCACCCCGCCAGGCGCTCACAGATCCGGACGTGAACCTCTCGATTCATCCGGCTCTTCTCATCAGCCCGAATTTTGCACAAGGGGAAGCGAACCTCGAGCAGAGTTACGCTCGTTTCTGGTGTATGAGCGATTGAAGGAGGCGCGCCAGCAGCGCCAGGTTGTGGGCCACCACCGACGACCACACATAGGCCTTGAAGTGCCCCAGCCCTTTCCAGGTGCAACGGGCCAGGCCATACGCGCGTTTCAGGCAGGAAATGCCGGCCTCGATCCCGGCGCGGAAGTTGCGCAGTTTGCGATACACCCAGGGGCTACGTGCCATGTCTGGGACTTCGAGTCCGCGTTTCTTGTGGAAGGCCACGTCTTCGACGCCGGCCTGCCTGGCCGCGGCGAGATTATCCTTTGAGGCATAGCCGCCGTCGGCAGCGACTTGCCGAGGCACGCGGCCAAACGTGTCGATATGGCGTTCCAGCATTGGCATGAAGCGCTCGGTATCGGCCGGATTACCGGCTTCGATGACGATATCGAAGATCAGGCCGCTACGACCACTGGTCAGGTTGAGCTTGTGGCCGTAGTGCACGTTCCGGCGATCCTTGACGATAATATCGGTATGCGGCTCGAACAGGCTGACGATTTTCTCCTTGGCCGGCACCGACTCGCCGTTGAACACCCGACGCTGGGTCTGATCGATCACCTGCTTGATCAAGGG